>NZ_DASVSY010000106.1:0-45034 GCF_036387835.1 Hymenobacter sp.
CGCCGGGCGAGGTCATGCCCGGCGGCACTACCGGCGTAGAAGGTAAGCTACGTGGCGGTTCAGCCGGCGCAACCGATTTGCTAGCTGGACTAGTGGGAGCCGGAGCCGGGGGTGAAGTTGCCGGAGCTTTAGGAGCAGTTGGTCGGGTAGCTTCGGGCGTGCTGCCGCTACCCTGGCTACCTCCCCCATTCTCGTCTGTTTTCAAGTCGTTGTTTTGCACGCCTTTGTGCGCACGAGGCTCCGCGGTTAGCTTGCCGATGCGGTAGCTGAAGTACACCTTGAAGCTCGTCAGGTGCTGCACGGCGGTACTGTGCTGGGTAAGCAGCAGACTCGTAATCTCACTGCGAACTGTATTGCGGGGCGAAAAGAAGTTTTCCGCCCCCAAACCCAAGCTGCCTTTCTTCTGGGCAAAGTCGTGCTTGAGGCTGAAGCTGTAGAGTGCAAAACTGCTTTGCGACCCTTGCAACTGCACCTGCTGCCCCCGGTAGAAACCGAACACTTGTAACCCCCAATTTTTGGGCAAGGCATAGCTCCCATACAGCCGCCCGCCCACTACCAGTCCCGCGTTGCGAGCGGCATAAGTGGGGTCGGCCACGTTGTTGCACAGCACGGCGTAGTAGGTATCTATTCCACCAGTAAGACTGAACTTATCGCCAGAGTTGAGGCTGGCAAACACGCTGCCCCCGTAAGCACTTTCTTGCCCGATGTTCTCATAACTAATCAGTATCGCACCAGGGTAATTCAACTCCCCAAGCGGGGTGCGCACCGACTGTATGGAACCGTTGGTTGTGCGCACGAACGCGCTGACGTTCAGGTTGGCCTGCTTTAGCAGCGTACTGTACCCCAGGTCATAGTTGTTGGTGTATTCGGGGCGCAGCAGGGGGTTGCCCTGGGTCTGAATCAGGGGGTTGGCGGCTTGTAGATTCGGGTTCAGAAATTGCAGCGAGGGGCGCTGAATACGGCGGTTATAAGCCAGGCGCAGCGCATTACCATTCCGAAGCTTGTGGAGCAGACTCACACTTGGTACCAGAAGTCCGTAATCAGGGATGTCGCCGACCGAGCCGGTGCCGTAATTGGCAGTAATTCCGGTGTATTCATAGCGCACACCGGGTTTCAGGGTGAAGTTTTTGGGCAGCGCCACCGTGTAGGCCACGTAGGCCGACGCTACGTTTTGGTTGTAGCGAAAGGAGTTGTCGGCTTGCGTGCCAGCGAGTTGGCCGTAGTAACTGTAGGTGCTGCGCACTGTCCGCGCAATGTCTTTCACGCCCGCTTCCAGGAGTTGATTTTTACCTGTTGGGGTTTGGTAGTCCACCTGGGCCGTTACTTCCTGGTTGGCGCTCGGGTTGGTGTTACCTGCTGTACCAGTGGCGTTAACCTCACTGGCGGCGTAGATGTTGTTATTGAAATTGTAAGTGCGGTCGTTGCGGCTGAATAGTGCCAGCACGCTCAACTCGCGTTGGGCCAGCGCATAGGTATGCGTGTAGCTGAGGCTGGCATCTACCGTGCCCGACTCATCGGTCGTCTTCACGTTGCGCACCGACGAGGCAGTACTCCCCGTTGCCAGTTGGGTGATACTGGTGGCCAGTGCATCCTGGTAGGTGGTTGCGTTGCGCGTGCCATAAGCTAAGGAGGCCGCCAGCGAATGGTGCGGGTTCAGATCGTAGTCCCAGCCCAGGGTGTAGCGGCCAAACAGCTGGTTTTGGCGCGTGCCCGCCGCCTGGGCAGTGTGAGTTTGCAAGCCCGTCGGCAGGTTGGTCGTTACCTGGTCGTTGTCGAAGCTGCCCGGCGTGTTGTAGCCCGCCCGGCCAAAGCCCCCGAGCGCGAAGCCCATCTTTCCGGTGCGGTAGCCCCCATTCAGGTTCAGCGTACCCGAGCGGGTGCCCCGCTGCCATCCAGACTCAGTTGCCCGCCGCGCAGCGTGTTCGTTTTGGTGATGATGTTAATGATACCACCCGAGCCTTCGGCATCATATTTGGCCGATGGGGACGTGATAACCTCCACCGCTTTAATCTGGTCGGCTGGAATCTGGCGCAGGCCATCGGCAATGCTGTTGGCCGTAATGGTGGAAGGCTTATTGTTAATCAGCACCTTGATGTTGCTACTGCCCCGTACACTAACGTTGCCATCGAGGTCTACGCTGAGTTGGGGCACGCGTTTGAGTACGTCCGTGGCATCGCCTCCACGAGTGGTCTGGTCCTGGTCCGCGTTATAAACGGTGCGGTCTACCTTTTCTTCAATCAGGGGTTTGCGGGCCGTGACCACTACTTCGCTTAGCTGTTGCGTAGCGGGCAGCAGCGGGAGCGTACCAAGGGCCACAGTACCTCCCTCAGCGGGCACCACTATTGCTGACCGCACCAGGTCCTGGTAGCCCAGGAAACTAACGCGAAGGGTATAGCGACCCGGTGCCAGGCCGGGTAACACCAACTGCCCATCTTCGCCGCAGACGCTGCCAGTTACGGGGGTGCCCGCCTCGGTGAGGACTACTACGGAAGCGTAGGCGATGGCTTTGCTGGTACTGCTAGTAGTTACCGTACCCGTCAGACGGCTAGGCGGGCAGCAACTCCTGGTACAGCCCCGGTGGGACGGGCGGGCGCTTGTTGGCCATGAGCAAAGACAATGGTGCCCGCTAAAGCCGTAGCTAATAAGATGGCAACAGGGGTAAAAGGTAAAGCCATAGCAAGCAAGTAGCTTCTTTGAGGCGTGTTTAACTACCAGAGGGGGGCACTGCACTAATCTTTTAACATAGTTTAACAGTAGGCCGCAACCACCTGCGCAATCAAAGGCACTGGTTGGCAGCAGAGCCGTAAGCCGTAATTAAACGGTAAAATTGCGCAGGATTCCACTCCGCAACAGCCGTAGCCGCCCTCACAGACCGACGCGTTAGGCGAAGCTGGCTTGAGAACAACCAATCATGGACCGCCTGTATTGGGATGAGTAGTCCTGCAAACTGATCTTCGCTACAAGCCGGGCAGCAGTAAATCCTAGTTATTCTTCGTTTGATGGAAATGCCAGAAGTACATGCCGCAGCTAGCTCCGCAAAGTCCCAGTTTCTGATTGCAGCCCCGAGCAGCGGCAGCGGCAAAACCACCCTCACGCTAGGCTTGCTGCGGGTGCTGGCCTGGCGCGGACTCACAGTGCAGCCCTTCAAGTGCGGGCCCGACTACCTCGATACCCACCACCACACCCAGGCCGCCGGCCGGCCCAGCCTCAACCTGGATTTGTTTATGGCCTCGGCCACCCACGCGCAGGCCACTTATGCCCGCTACACCACGGCCGCTGATGTGGCCGTGGTGGAAGGCGTTATGGGCCTCTTCGATGGGGCCGACCGCATGCAAGGCAGTGCCGCCGCCGTGGCCGAGTTGCTCGGTATTTCGGTCGTTCTGGTGGTGAATGCCCGGGCCATGGCCTACTCGGTGGCTCCGCTGCTGTTTGGGTTCAAGAACTTCTATCCCGGTATTCGCTTGGTCGGCGCCATCTTCAACTTCGTTGATACTGCCTCACACTACCACTTTCTGCGCGAGGCCTGCGAGGATATAGGGGTAACTGCCCTGGGCTACTTGCCCAACAACCCAGCCTTTGCCATACCCTCGCGGCACTTAGGCTTGTCCATCGACACCGATATCCAATATGAAGCTATCGTGGAGGCCTTGGCGGAGACGCTGCCCGACACCGTGGACGTTGAACAGCTGCTGGCCGTTACCAGTGCGCTGGCCCCAGTAGCAGAGCCAGTTTTGCCGGTGGCGCTGAAGCCGGGAAACCGGCGCATTGCGGTGGCTCGCGACGCAGCGTTTACATTCACTTACCATCAGAACCTGCAGGCGCTTAGCCAATTTGGGGAGCTTACTTACTTCAGTCCCTTAACTGACAAGCAACTGCCGCCGGGCACCGATTTTCTGTATCTACCCGGTGGCTATCCCGAGTTGTTTGCAGCAGAACTGAGCGCCAACACGAGCATGCGTACCAGCATAGCGGCATACTGTGCCGCAGGCGGAGTAGCTTACGCCGAATGCGGTGGGCTGATGTATCTGGGACGCGCCATCGTCACTGCGCAAGGCGAGTCCTTTCCTATGGCAGGTGTACTGCCTGGCACTACCTCCATGGAAAACGCCAAGATGACGCTAGGCTACCGCGCTTTGACGTGGAGCGGCTTACAGGTCAAAGGCCACGAATTTCATTATTCTCGACTCGAAGACCATGGCCTTGTGGCAGCGCCGCTAGAAGTTACCAATGCCAAAGGGGTACCGGTACCCGTCCAAGTGTACCGGCACGGCAACGTATGGGCCTCCTACATGCACCTGTATTGGGGTGAAGACTCCGCCTTTATAGCGCAGCTGCTTGATTCAAGCAAATAAGCTCCGGCCTTGCTTCGACCAAGCTGCCACCAAAACAACCCCAAAATACCGGCTACCACTACGGCGCATACGCTGTGATTGAGGCGGGCCACGCGGCTGATTTCGTCGTACGCTAACTGGCGCGGATTGTGGCCGATATAGGGTTTGGGCACCAGTTGGCCATGGTAGTAGTTGGGGCCGCCGAAGCGGCAGTCGAGCACGCCGGCTAAAGCCGCTTCGGGGTAGCCAGCATTAGGACTTTTGTGCTGGTGGCCATACTCTAGGATAAAGCGCCAGCCTTGCTTGCTCCAACCCAATGCGGCCAACAGGCCGGCTGTGAGACGGGCCGGCACGAGGTTAACCACATCATCGAGGCGGGCAGCGAACTTGCCGAACAACTCGTAACGGGGGTTGCGGTAACCCACCATCGAGTCGAGGGTGTTTACCATTTTGTAGGCCATCAGGCCCGGTACGCCCGCCAGGGCGTAGTAGAACAGAGGCGCCACCACCCCATCGCTGAGGTTTTCGGCCAGGCTTTCAAGCACGGCGGTACGGATTTGCTGGGCATCGAGCTGGGCGGTGTCGCGGCCCACGATGCGGGCCAGCTGGTGGCGGCCCGCTTCTAGGCCGTCCCGCTCCAGCACGTCGAATACGGCCTGGCCCTCGCGAACTAAACCGGTGTTGGCTAGTCCGTAAAACACCCAGGCGCTGTTGATAGCTATTCCTAAGGCCGGCGGTGCTTTCTCCCAAGCCTTATCGAGCAGCGTGAACAAGAAGAATGTGCCCCCCACTAGGCCTCCAGCCAACATGGCTCCCTTCACAAAGCGGTACGAGCCGTGGTTGAGCTGCTGCTCGCCAACGGCAATCAGCTTCCCATAAGTGCGCACCGGATGGGGCCAGTTCTCGGGGTCAGCTAGCAGCAGGTCGAGCAGGTAGCCGGCCGTCAGCGGGGCGGCTAGGCGGGCGAAGCGGTGGTCCATTCTTGGAGGGCGTTTACGAGAAGTTGATTATCGGCCGGGCTGCGGGTGCCAATGCGGAAATGGGCTGGGGTCAGGCCTCGAAAGTTCGCTGCATCCCGAATTAACAAGCCGTGGTGGATTAGCAGCCAGCGCTTCAGTTCAGCCGCCGTGCCGCGCCGCGTAACGCCCAGGAAATAGTGCGTGTGGCTCGGCAGAATTTCAAGACCTGGGTTTGCGCTTAGCTGAGCGCTCAATGCCGCTTTATCGGCCAGCAGCTGGGTTATGGGGGGCTGCACCTGCGCGTAGTTTTCAAACAAGAACCGTCCGGCCGCTGCAGCCAGCGCATTTACTGCCCACGGGGCCTTGTGCTGCGTGAGTTGCTTGATGAGTGCCGCCGAGGCCAGTATGTAGCCAAGCCGTAAACCTGGAATTGCATAAGCCTTGGTTGAAGACCGCATAATCAGCAAATTATCAAACTGATCCAGCAAGTGAACAGCCGTTGAGATGCTGGTTGTAAACTCGATAAAAGCCTCATCGAGCACGAACACCGTGCGTGGGTTTGCGGCCAGCAAAGCCGCCAACACTTCTGGACCTAACACGCTGCCGGTCGGGTTGTTGGGGTTGCAAACAAACAGCAACTCGCTGCTTAGCGGGATGTCGGGCTGCAGCTCTTCCCAGGCTAAAAACTGCAACTGATGGCCGTGTTGGCGACAGGCGTCTTCGTACTCGGCGAAGGCGGGTGAAAGCACCGTGCTGCGCTGCCCGGCCCAGGTTTGCGCTATTAGGTAGATGCTCTCGGTGGTGCCGCTGCTCACCAGCACCTGTGTTGGCGCTAGGCTGTGGTGGGCGGCTATCTGGGCAGCCAGGCTTTCGGCCAGCACCTCGGGGTAGCGGTTGACGGCAGCCCACTGGCTGAAAACGTACTCTTTCAAGCCGGCGGGCTCGCCTCCGTACCAGACGTTGGTGCTGAAATCGGCTACGATAGGGTGGGAATGGCGGTAGCCGTCGTCGCCGTGGCCATGCAGCATAAGGCAGAGGTAAGGTGAATCAAGATTGCAAGGCGGCGTAAATCTGCTGCATATCCACGTTTTCGCGGATCAGAGTGGCCAGGCGGTTGAACTGCTCGTCTTTGAAGACGGCGAAATCGAAGGGCTCTTTGGCTTGCTCCTGGGTATAAGGCGCCAGCAGCTGGTCGACCACGGTGGGGTTGTCGAGGATGCCGTGCAGGTAGGTTCCCCAGCAGCGCGGCCCGGCAAAGTAGCCATCGGGCGAACCGTCGGCGAGGATAGCTACGGGCTGCGCGGGGCCGTCGGCGGTGGTGGTGCCCATGTGGATTTCGTAGCCCTGGCAGTCGGCCGTGGCCTGGTCGCGGAAAGCGAAGCGGCGCTGCTCGGTGGTTTTCTTGCCTTGCAGCACAGTGCGCACGGGCAGCAAACCCAGGCCAGCAGTGGCCGCTACTTGGCTTTCTACGCCCGTGGGGTCTTCCACTGAGCGGCCCAGCATCTGGTAGCCGCCGCAGATGCCCACCACCGTTTTGCCAGCGCGGTGCGCTTGCACGACGGCGGCGGCCAAGCCGTTGTTTTTCAGGGTTATCAGGTCGTCGATGGTATTTTTGCTGCCGGGCAGGACAATGATATCCGCTTCGGTTATTTCACTGGCGTCGTGGGTGTAGAACAGGTGCACGCGCGGGTCGTGGCCGAGTACGTCGAAGTCGGTGAAGTTGGACATGCGGCCAAGCAGCACCACGGCCACCTGCACGCGGCCGGCGGGGCCAGCACCACGTTGTTTGCGGGCCAGGACAACCGAGTCTTCTTCTTCCAGAAAAATGTCGCGGAAGTACGGCAGCACGCCCACCACGGGCACGCCGGTCAGGTCCTCAAGCTGCTGACGGCCGTCGGCAAACAGCCGGGCATCGCCCCGGAACTTGTTGATCAGGATGCCTTTGATGCAGGCTTTTTCCTCGGGTTCCAGTAAAGCCAACGTGCCGTATACGCTGCCGAAGATGCCGCCCCGGTCGATATCGGCAATTAAATAGGTGGCGGCGCCGGCGTGGCGGGCCATGCGCAGATTGGTGATGTCGCGCTGCTTCAAATTCAGCTCCGAGATGCTGCCTGCGCCTTCCAGCACCACCGGCGAATAGCGCGCTGCCAGCCGGTCAAAGGCCTGGGTGGCGGCCACGAACAGCTCGTGCCGGTCGTTTGCCCGGAAGTACTCGTAGGCCGACTGCGTACCGATGGGTTGGCCATTGAGCACTACCTGCGAGGTTTGGTCGGAAGTAGGCTTGAGCAACACCGGATTCATATCGACGTGGCAGGGCACGCCGGCGGCTTCGGCCTGCATGGCCTGGGCCCGGCCGATTTCCAGGCCCTCAGGCGTGGCGTAGCTGTTCAACGACATGTTCTGGGCCTTGAACGGGGCCGGCTGAAAGCCATCCTGCCGAAAAATCCGGCAAAACCCAGCCGTAATAACGCTCTTGCCCACGTCGGAAGCCGTGCCGACAAACATGATGGGACGAAGCATACGGAAATGAATAACAGGTAATAGAAGCACGAAAGTAGTAGCTGAACCCGCTTACAAGTCATTAAACTTAGCTTCTGTTTCCAGATTTCATAAACCAAGGGCAACACCCGGCTTTGTGCTCAGTGCTCCGCGTAGCTCGTTAAAAACAGATTGTGTGCTACGATACGCTTGGTGGCTTCACTGCTTCAGCTTATCTGATTGTTTTTAAACTAAGATTTTAATCTACTTTTAAGCTGTTAACTACGCCGCTTGAAATACCTTCTTACTTTTCTGCTACTCACCGTCTTCCTCTACAACTTAGTGGGGGTGTACCCGGTGGCTATGTGGCACCAGCAACAGCTACGGCGCGCCGCTGAGCGCATGCGCCATGCCGCCTTGCCCGACGAATCATTGGTACGCATTGTGGTAGCACGGCAGTTGAAGCAGGCGGAACCGCAAGTGCATTGGCAGGAAGAGCACGAATTCCTATACCGCGGGCAGCTCTACGATGTGCTTAGGCAGCACGCTACCTCGGATTCTATCACCTATTTCTGCTGGCACGACCACGACGAGGAAAAGCTGCTAGCCGGCCTCGTCAAACACGTTCAGGAATACGCGCACCCAGCCGCAGGGGCGCGCAAGTCAGCAAAAAAGGTGTTCACCTATTTATTTAAGTTAAGCTACTTGTTGCCTGAGAGTGGCTTTGCACTCGCAGCCGGGGGCACTGAAAGCAAACAAGCGTACCCCGAGTATGCTACGTTGCTGCCCTTCTTTGCAGCAATGGTGCCTTTCCCACCGCCCTGGCCCCTAGCCTTTTTGCTCGGGTAATTACGCCCAAGCATGTAGCCGCACAGGGTAGCTGTGCATTTTTGATTTGCCATTTTTCGCTTCTTCTACCAGAAGCTGGGCTTACTATTCTGACCGTTTAGGTCTTTCTTTTTTACCTATGAAAATTCTTTTTACCACGTTTCTGCTACTCGCAGTGATGCTCGTGCGTATGCCCGCTTGGGCGCAATACACTGCTGTCGGTACAGTGCTGGATCAGCAAACCCGCCAGCCAGTGGTAGGTGCCGCGGTTGTAGTTGCCGGGCAGATTACGGCCGTAGCCACCGATGCTCAAGGACGATTCTCACTAACTGCCGACGAGGAATTTCGGGTCGTACGCGTGCAGTCGTTGGGGTATGCCACGCAGGAAGTCACCCTCAAAAACCCTTCGGTTCCGCTCGTTGTCAGCTTGGCGCCTTCCAACACGGGTTTGAGCGAAGTGCAGGTAATTGGCTATGGCACGGGCACGGAGCGTAAGCTACTCGAAACCCCGGCCGCCCTGACCATAGTAACCGAGAAAGACTTGCAGCGCAATAACACCATCTTCCTGCAAAACACCCTCAACCAAGTGCCGGGCGTGCGCATGAACGTGCGCAGCGCCACCTCGCAGTCCAACCTGGTGATTCGTGGCATTGGCAGCACTTACGGGCGCTTTAGCATCCGCGGCATCAAGCTCTACCAAAACGGCATTCCGCTGTCGGAAGCTGACGGCACCGCTTCGCTCGACGACCTCGACTACACCACCCTGGGCCGGATCGAGGTTATCAAAGGGCCGGCCTCCACTATTTACGGCGCTACACTGGGCGGAGTAGTATCGTTCCAGACCCGCAAAGCCACCCCCGGCACCAGCATCAACCTAGGTACTACCGTGGGCAAATATGGCTTGCTGCGCACCAACACCGGCATCGGCGTTGGTACCGATAAGGTGAACCTGCTAGTAAACTATGGCCACCAGGAAACCCGCGGCTTCCGCGACGCGCACTCCAACAGCCGCAAAGATTACGTAACCGTGGCCGGCGACTTCTACGTGAGTGAAAAGCAGACGCTGAGCGTACTGGGCACCTACACCAACCAGCACGACAACTACGCCGGCGAGCTGGACAGCACCGACTTTTTCAGCAGCTACACCAAGACCGCGCCCGCCTATGTGCAGAAGGACATCGGCGTTGATGCCGAAATCACCCGGTTAGGTTTGACGCACACGTACCGCTTCACCCGGAACTTCGCCAATACCACCACGCTGTTCACTTCCAACACGTACTCGCTGAGCCCAGTGGAGCCGAACTTTGCCCACACCCAGCGCGGCAAGCGTGGCGTGCGTAGCGTGTTTACGTATGCGCCCGAGTTGGGCAACCTGCGCACTCGTTTTGTGGTGGGCACCGAGTACATGGCCAACCAAGACAACAACAAGCGGTACGCTATTTCGGCCGGCGGTGTGTCCGGCGCCATCACGTCCGACCAGGAGGTACGGGCAACGCAAACCAACGTCTTCGCCCAGGCAGAAGCTTCCGTAACCGAGCACACCACCGTTACGGCGGGCGTGAGCTACAACGTGGTGTCGTACGACATTCAGGACCTGATTCCGAAAACCTTGCCCGCGCTGAGTTTGACGGGCTACCGGCAGTTCAAGCCCACGTACACGCCCCGCGTGGCCGTGCTACATGCTTTCAACGACCAGTTCTCGGTGTTTGCCCAGTACAGCACGGGCTTCTCGCCGCCCATCAGCAGCCAGATTTCGTTGTCGACGGGGCCGATCAATCCGGACCTTGCGCCGGAAACCAACACCAACCTGGAGGTGGGCTCGCGCGGAACCATCCTGGGCAACCACCTCAACTACGATGTGACGCTGTTTCGGATGCACGTGAAAAACGGCTTGGTGTCCCAAACCAATGCCGACCGGGTCACTTATTTTGTGAACTCCGGGAAGTCAGAATACCAGGGCGTAGAGCTGGC
The DNA here is from genome assembly GCF_036387835.1 of Hymenobacter sp. GTDB lineage: Bacteria > Bacteroidota > Bacteroidia > Cytophagales > Hymenobacteraceae > Hymenobacter. The sequence goes on from NZ_DASVSY010000106.1 coordinate 10,568, forward strand.
GCTATCGGGCAACCTCGTGGATGTTACGAAGCCGGGCGTGCTGACCCAGGTGCGGCCCTTCATAAGCTACACCTACACCGACGCTGAGTTCAACAACTATCAATTGGGCGTCAACGACTTTCATGGCAAGCAGGTCACGGGCTCGTTCAAAAACCTGTTTACCGGGGGCCTCGATGTGGAAACCCAGCCCGGCGTGTACCTCAACCTAACCTCCCAGTACACCGACCGGACGCCGATGAGCGACAACAATGCCCGCTACGCCCCCTCCTACTGGTTGTTTAATAGCCGCCTCGGGATTCGCAACAAGCTGGCCGGCCACCTAGGCTATGACGTTTTTGGCGGCCTCGACAACATCGGCGACAAGCGTTACGTGGCTTCGGTAGCCCTAAACCAGGCCACCCCGGCGGGGCGCCCCACGTTCTACAACCCCGGTATGCCGCGCAACTGGTACGCAGGAGCTAATCTGAGCTACACTTTCTAACGTTAATTCAAGAGTTGAAGTGTCGGGCTACCTAGGGCACGTGCCCAACAAGACTATGCCCTAGCTAACTCGATGCTTCAACTTCTTACGTCCAGGCAATCTTCTCTACATGAAAAAAATAATATACTCTACCCTGCTGCTGGCGGCCATGGCCTGCAACCGGTTCAACAACAATGAGGCCCCCAGCACCGCTCCGCAACAGGAGCGCATCGTGTCAGTATCCAAGCAGCTAACGGAAATGATTTTTGCGCTGGGCGCGGAAAGCCGGCTTGTTGGGGTAGACTTGTCGAGCACCTACCCGGCGGCAGCTAAACAGCTGCCTACCGTGGGCTACCACCGCCTGCTCAACGCCGAAGGCATTATTTCCTTGAAACCTACCGTGGTGTATTCCGATGGCAATGTGGCCCCGGCGGCCGTTATTACCCAGGTGCAGCGCGTGGGTATTCCTATCAAGGAGTTTGCCCCGTCCAAAACGATTCCCGAAACCTGCCGGCTGCTACAGCAACTCGGCGACGAATTCGGGCAACGCCCCCAGGCTGATGAGCTGGCCAAACAACTCAGCGCCGACATGGCCAAGGCGGCCGCCATTGGCAAACAATTCCCCGACCATCCCAAGGTGGTAATTATTCACTACGGCCTGCAAAAGAATATTTATCTGGCCATGGGCCAGCAAAGTATTGGTACGCAAATGGTGGCCTGGGCCGGCGGGGTCAACTCGCTTAACGCCGCCGAAGGAATGAAGCCGATCAGCCCCGAGTTGATTGCCGAAGCGCAGCCCGACGTGATTCTAGCCACTGATTTTGGTTATGACCGGCAAGGCGGGCTCGACAAATTCAAGCAGCTACCTGGAGTAGCGCTTACCCCGGCCGCCAAAAACAACCGCATCTACCGCGTCGAGGAGCACGACATGGTGTACCTGGGTCCGCGCACCGGCCAGAACGTGCTAGCACTGCAAAAGCTACTTCACCAGCAACCCGCGCAGTAGTGACTCTGTCTGCTGGGCGCGTGCGCCTGTATTTCAGCGGGCTGACCGTGTGCTTGCTTGTCGTGCTGCTGCTGTCGGCCCGGCTAGGGGCCATGTCGCTAACGTATCCGGAGCTGGGCGGCTTTGTAAGTGAGGCTTTTGGGTTTGGGGCTCCATCTTCCGACCCCCTAGCAGTGCTGCACCGGGGCGTGTTCTTTCAGATTCGGCTGCCGCGGGTGCTGCTCTGTGCCTGCGTGGGGGCGGCCTTGTCGATGTCGGGTACTCTGATGCAGGCGCTGTTTCGCAACCCCATCGTGGAGCCGGGCTTGATTGGCACTTCGGCTGGCGCTGCGCTGGGAGCGGCGGTAATTTTTGTACTTGGCAACTCGCTCAGCTGGGCCAACGTGCCCGTGCTCGGTGCGCTGGTGCTGCCGGCCGCGGCTTTCGTGGGGGCGCTCGGGGCCACGGCGCTGGTGTACCGCCTATCGGCAACCCAGGGCCGGGTCACGGTGGCTTCTATGCTGCTGGCGGGCATTGCCGTGAATGCGCTGGCGGCCGGCGGCACAGGTTTCCTCTCCTACATTGCCCGCGACCCCCAGGCCCGCTCTATTACCTTCTGGAACTTGGGCAGCTTTTCCAGTGCCGACTGGCCCTCCTTCTACTTAGTGGGCTTGGTTACGGTGTTAGGTGGATGGGTGTCTTTGCGGTTTGCCAAGTCGCTGAACGCGTTGCAGCTGGGCGAGACGGAAGCGCAGTACTTAGGCATCAATGTGCGGCGCCTGCAAACTCAGATTCTGCTGCTCAACACGCTGCTGGTGGCCGTGGCTACGGCCACGGTGGGCGTTATTGGGTTTGTTGGGCTGGTGGTGCCCCACCTGCTGCGGTTGGCGGGGTTTTCCGACAACCGCCTCTTGCTTATCGGCTCCGGGCTGTTAGGCGCTATTCTGATGATAATTTCCGATACCGTGGCCCGCACCATCATTGCTCCCGCCGAGTTGCCCATTGGGGTACTCACGGCCTTTGTCGGGGCCCCGGTGTTTTTGTGGCTGCTGTCCCGGTACCGGCAGCTAACTGCCCGGGGTGGTTTCTACGCCTAGCCATTATGCTGCAAGCGCACCATGCTTCTTACGCCATCGAGGGCAACACCCTGCTCCACGACGCCACGCTGGAATGCCGGCCCGGAGAAGTAACGGTGCTGCTAGGCGCCAACGGGGCCGGCAAAACCACCCTGCTCCGCCTGCTGGCGGGCCTGTATGCGGCTAGCACCGGCCAGGTACTGCTCGATGGTCAGTTGCTGTCCAGCTTCACCAGCGCCCAGTTGGCGCAGCAACGGGCCGTGTTGTCGCAGGAAATTCACCTGGCTTTTCCGCTGAGCGTGCAAGATGTGGTCCTGATGGGGCGCTATCCCCATTTCCAGCGCCGCCCCACCCGGCACGACCAGCACATTGCGCAACAGGCGCTGGCCGACCTGGGCATGAGTAGCTTCGCGGAACGCGACTATTCCACGTTGAGCGGCGGCGAGGCCCAGAAAGTACAGATGGCCCGGGTTCTGGCCCAAATCTGGGAGCCTCCCCCCCAGGGCAGTCGGGTGCTGCTGCTCGATGAGCCAGTGTCCAGCCTCGACATCCGGTACCAGCATCAGCTGCTGCAACGGGCCCGGCAGCTGGCCCGCCAGCAGGCGATTGTAGTTACTATCCTGCACGACATCAACCTCGCTATAAATTACGCCGACCGGCTGGTACTACTTGAAAAAGGGCGTATCTGTGCCACCCTTGCCAGCCCATTCGAACTCACCGAGTATTTGTTGCAAAAAGTATTCGCGGTGGATATGCGCATCATCACCAATCCGTACACCCAAAAGCCGCTGGTGGTATATGTTGACGGAGCAGCAAACAATGGCAAGATCGAGCCCATATAAGCTCTTGTGCGCCAAGCAAAGTCTGGGCCTTCAAGCCAGTTCATCCTAAGGCAAGACAATCCTGACTTATTTAACTCATATTGCCAACAGATCGTTTCCTACTACAGACTGTACTGAGCTTATGAACGCACCCTCCTCGAAAGAACTCTTCGTTCACCACGTGTTTTTTTACACCAAAGCCGGCGCCAGCGACGCCGATAAAGCCAAACTGTTGGAAGGGCTGCAGACGCTAACGAGTATTCCTTCCATCGAAATGGCGCATATCGGGACGCCGGCCCTTACCACCCGCGACGTGATTGAGCGGAACTACACCTATTCGTGGCTGTGCTTATTCGCTAGTGCCGCGGACGAGGAAAGCTACCAGCAGCACCCGATTCACGACGATTTTCGCAACCAATACGCGCCCTACTGGGAGAAAGTAGTGATTTACGATTCGATAGGCTAAGCACCTGAGGCTTGCTATTGCCCCAAGGAGGTGCGCTAACTGAAGCCCAGCTTTGAGTGCTTCTGGCAGTACTAGGGCTAGTCGGCGGCACCAAGCCAATGGTACGCTTGGCGGTAGCCTATTCACGACCGGAGTCGTGCGCCTTTTATTCGCTTAAACAGGCAGAAAAGCAAGTTATGTTTTTGTGATTTTACAATATAGATTATTGACGTTTTCGTAACGCAGGTATGATTTTAGGGTAATAAGGTGCTTCTACTTTTGCAGCAGATCCAACGAATCCTGCAAATGGTACAAAAACTACAGAAACTGCTAGGCCTCTTTCTAATTGCGCTTTTCTGCTTTCAGCCAGTGCTACTCTCGGCCCAGACTTCGCAGGCCGGCATCAGCGGCACGGTTACCGATGAGAAAAAGCAAGGCATTCCCGGCGCCACCATTCAGGTGCGCAACGAAGGAACAGGTTTTACCACGTACACGGGCACCAACCCCAAGGGTGAGTACACCTTCCGGCAGCTGCCGCTTGGGGGGCCATACAGCATTACCGTGTCGTTTATTGGCTACGGCACCCAGACCCGGAGCGGCTACACGCTCAACCTGAGCGACGTTTTGCACCTGGATGTAGCGCTGCAAACCTCAACCAACGAGTTGGGCAACGTAGTGGTCAGCGGGTCGAGCATGAAAAGTAACATCCCCAACCTGGGCGCTTCCACCGCCGTCAACGCCACCAACATCAGCAAGCTGCCCGTAAACGGCCGCAATTTCACCTCCCTCATCGACCTTTCACCGTTGAGCCGGGGTGGCAATTTGTCGGGGCAGCTGGCTACCTCCACCAACTATACAATTGATGGGATGACCGCCAAAAACGCCACGTTCGGCGGTACGGCGGGTACGGGGGCGCCTTATTCTATTTCTATTGAGGCCATCCGGGAATTCAAGGTGGTAACCAACCAGTACGATGTAACCTACGGCCGTAGCGGGGGCGGCACCATCAACACGGCTACCAAATCTGGCACCAACACCTTCAGCGGCAGCGCCTTTTCGTTTGTGCGGGCCGACTGGTTGTCGTCGCCGTACGATATCCGGGGCAACAAGCGCAACGTGCCTTTCTCTACGTACCAGACTGGCTTCTCGCTGGGCGGCCCCATTATCAAAGACAAGGCGCAGTTCTTTGTGGCGTATGACCACCAGCGCGACGCCCGGCCGCTGCAGATTGCCGATATTCAGGGCCCGGCCGACGAGCAGCGGCTGAGCGTTACACAATCGTCGCTGGACCGGTATCTGGAAATTGCCCGCGGCAAGTATGGGGTGGCCAGTTCGCCGCAATTCGGCTCGTTCGATAAGCGCGAAAACACCGATGCCATTTTCGCCCGGATAGACTTTCAGCTCAACGACAAAAACCTGCTGACGGTCAGCAACAACTACATCTACGACAAGAACAACCAGAACATCGGCGACAACACGCCCATCAACCTATACGAAGTGTACGGGACCAGCCGCAACAAGAGCAACAGTACGCTGGCCTCGTTGCGCTCAACCCTGACGCCGCGCCTCACCAACGAGTTGAAGCTGCAACAGCTTTCGGCGTCGGTGGAAAGTATTTCGGGCAGCCAGCTGCCGGCGGGGTACGCCACCATTCCGCGGGCCATCGTGGAACGGGTTCCTTCCACGGTAAACGACAGAACAGTGTTTACGTCCATACAATTGGGCGGGCAGCGCTACGCGCCGGAATACTTCTTCAGCAACGTTTCGCAGCTCACCAACAACCTGTACTACAACACCAACAAAATCAACTTCACCTTCGGTACCGACCTGATGTACAGCCACCTCAACTCGCGGTACGGCAGCGAGGTGAACGGCCGCTTCTACTTCACCGGGCTCGACAACTTCAACAACCAGACGCCCTACCGCTACGCCCGCGAAATTCCGCTGGTAGCCGACCCGAGCGTGAAGCAGAACTTCATCAATGCCGGGCTCTATGCCCAGATGCAGGCCCCCATAGCGCCGGGGTTGGAAGTAATGGCCGGCATCCGGGCCGACTATACCACCTACCTCAACAAGCCCAACTTCAACCAAGTGGTGTTCGATGAGCTAGGCTTGAAAACCGACCATGCCTTGAACACCTTGCAGCTGCAGCCGCGGGCTCAGTTGACCTGGGATGTAGGCGAAAGACAGAAAGACATTGTGCGTTTCGGGGCCGGCATCTTCGGGTCAGATATCCTGAACTACACCATGATCAACAACATGGTATTCGACGGCACCAAGCTGGCTTCGGTGGACATCACCCGGGCCGCCACGGGCCCGAACCTGGTGCCTACCCCCAACTTCCCTGGCTACCGCAACGAGCCTTCCTCGACGCCGGGTGCCGAGCTGTTCAACGTGCCCGGCGTGCAGCGCTTGTCGACCATTAACCTCAACCGGGAAGATGCGCGCATTCCGGTGGTGTACAAGGCCAACTTCTCCTACAACCGCTTTATCACCGAGCGCTTGCGCGTGGGTTTCAGCGCCTACGCCAGCCTGGGCCGCAACAACTACATGTACACCGATGCCAACATGGTGGACCAGCCCTACTTCCGCCTCAGCAACGAAGGCAACCGGGGCGTGTACGTACCGGCCAGCACCATCAACCCCAGCAACGGCGCCGCCGACTGGACCAAAGGCCGCAAAACCGAGCAGGTAGGCCGCGTGCTGGCCTTGAACAGCGACGGCAAAGTCAACCAGTACGCCCTGGTCGTGGACGGGACGTACCGCTATTTCCAGGACGGCGAGCTGTCGTTCAGCTACACCTACAACGACAGCCGCGACAACACCTCCTACAACGGCAATGTGGCTAACTCGGCCACGCTGTTTTTACCAGTCAAAGACGACCCGCGCGACCTAAGCCAGCTCACGGCTTCCGACAACCAGTTCCGCAGCAAAGTGGTGGTGTACGGCACACTGCCTACCTTCTACGGGGTAAGCATGGGTTTGCGCTACTCCGGCATCGGCGGAACCCGCTACTCGCTGCTGGCGGCCGGCAACATAAACGGCGACTTCGTGGCTTCCAATGACCTGGCCTACATCTTCGACCCCAACGACCCGAGCGTACCCGAGCCCGTTCGCAATGCTATTCAGGGCATCCTCGACAACCCTAGTGCCAGTCCGAGCCTGAAGAAGTACGTGCGCGAAAGCATCGGGAAAGTAGCGGAACGCAACGGCGGGGTCAACGACTTTTACGGCCAGTTCGATATCCGCGTGGCCAAACGCTTCAAAACCTTCGGCAGCAAACAGTATATCGAACTGTCGGGTGACCTGTTTAACGCCGCTAATTTTCTCGGCAAGAAAAACGGCGTAACCGAAACGCTGGTCAGCCAAAATATCTACTCGATAGTGGGCTTCAACGCCGCCGCCAGCACCTACAACTACAATGTCAACCCGAACACCGGGGTAGTGGTACCCTCGGGCAATCCGTACCAGTTCCAGGTGGGTTTACGCTACGGCTTTTAAGCGTACCAGCCGACGGCTTTCTATCGGCACACCTTACTTACGGGAAGGTTGCAGAACGAACCGCCTTTCTATAATACCAAGCGCCCTGACTGTGAGCAGTCAGGGCGCTTGGTATTTAGTGGCTGCCGGATAGTGAAGCTACTATTCGAGGATGCGCGCTATGAAGCTAGTTTCCTTCAACAGTACTACTCCCGCAATTCGCTTCTGATTTACTGCCAGCCGCCACCCAATGCCCGATATACATTGATCGTGGCGTTCAGTTGCTGCATCTTGGTTTCAATCAAGTCGAATTTCGATTCCAGGGCGTCGCGCTGGGTGAATAACACTTCCGTATAGTCGGCCCGGGCGGAGCGGAAGAGGCTGCTGGAAATGGTGCTCGACTGGTTGAGGGCCTGCACGGCCTTTGCTTTCTCGTCGTAGCTCAGCGCCAGGTTATTGATATTGGCAAGTTGATTCGCCACCTCAACGTAGGCGTTGAGCACGGTCCGTTCGTAGTTGTACACCGCCTGCGTCTGCACGGCGTTGGCGGAGCCATACACGGCTTTTATGCCGTTGCGGTTAACCAAAGGAGCCACCAAATCACCTGCCAGGGAATACAGCATAGATTCGGGCGTAGAGAATACCAAGCCGGGTTTGAACGCCGCAAATCCTGCGGTGCCGGTGATGCGCAGCGCCGGATAGAAGTTGGCCCTGGCCACCCGCACATCCAGCTTCGCAGCCGCCAGTTGCTGCTCGGCCTGCCGGATGTCCGGCCGGTTTTGCAGCAGCTGCGCGGGTACTCCGACCTGCACAACGGTCGGCACTAAGTCGTTGAACGACGCGGCGTTGCGAACTATCGGCCGCGGATAACGGCCCACTAGGAAGTTGATCCGGTTTTCGGTTTCAACTATGCGCTGCTGAATGTTGTACTGCAGGCTTCGGGTGTTGTGGACCTGTGCTTCAAACCGTTGTACCGCCAATTCCGTCACGCGGGCCGACTCCTTTTGCAGCTTCACCAGCTCCAGGGCGTTGGTTTGCAGTTCGATGTTTTGCCGGGTGATGGTCAACTGGTTATCAAGCGCCAGCAATTCATAGTACGAATTGGCAATTTCAGTTATCAGGTTGGTGACCGTGAAGTTCCGGCCTTCAACCGTTGCCAGGTACCGGTTCGCGGCAGCGGCGCGGGCGTTGCGCAGCTTGTGCCAAATATCCACTTCCCAGCTGGCCACGGCTCCGATCTGATAGTTCGGCAACGGGTCGGGCGTGCGTCTGTCGGGCTGGATGTTGATGTTCTCCTCGGTGGCGCCCTGAAGCGTGTACCGCCCCGGACGCTCGACTTCGGCCTTAGCTCCCAAACCTACAAAAGGCAGGTATTCGCCTTTTCTGATTTGAACCTCGTTGCGGGCAATCTGGATTTCCTGCAAGGCGATGTTCAGCTCCTGATTGTTTTGCAGGGCTGTGTCAATCAGGGCAATCAGGTTAGGGTCGGTGAAAAATTGTCTCCACCGAACCGTTGCCGTACTGGCCGTATCCTTGGCGTTGGCAGTGGAGTAGCTGGCCGGCGTGTTGCGGCTCTCGTTTTTCACCACCAACTCCGGCATTTTGCAGGCCGCGAAGGCAAGCGACAGGCCCGCAGCGCTCAAGCATTGATAAAGGCGTCTCTTAAGCATAAGGCTCGGTTTCTTCAATTAATACACGGGGCTCCACGCCTTCGAATACCGGGGACTCGTTTTCGTCCCGAATCAGCTTGTTGTCGCCGGCCAGCGTGCCGAAGAAGTAATACAAGCCGGGGATAATAATTACGCCGAACACAGTGCCAAACAACATCCCGCCGAGGGCCGAGCTACCAATGGTGCGGTTGCCGATGGCACCGGCGCCCGTGGCCACTACCAGCGGAATCAGGCCGGCAATGAAGGCGAACGAAGTCATTAGAATCGGGCGGAAACGCACTTTAGCCCCTTCAATAGCCGCGTCGCGGACGGACATGCCTTCTTCGTGTTTCAGGGCCGCGAATTCAACAATCAGTACGGCGTTTTTGCCTAGCAAGCCAACAAGCATTACCAGTCCTACCTGAGCGTAAATGTCGTTGGCCAAGCCAAACATTTTGATGAACAGGAACGACCCGAACACCCCGGCAACCAGCGAGAAGATTACCGCCAGCGGGAGCAGGAAGCTTTCGTACTGCGCGGCCAGCACCAGGTACACAAACACGAGTACAATCACGAAGATGACGGTCGACTCGTTGCCGCGGCCCACTTCGTCTTTCGACAGGCCGCCCCAGTCGATGGAGTAGCCGTGGGGCAGGTCTTTGGCCACTTCCTGCACTGCCTTGATGGCCTCGCCACTGCTAAAGCCCTCGGCGGCACCACCGCGGATGGAAGCCGTAGTGTACATGTTGTAGCGGTTGATTTCGTTGGCACCCTGCGTCTTCACGATCTTCATGAAGGCTGAGAATGGCACCATTTCGCCCTTGTCGTTTTTCGCCCACATATTCAGAATGTCCTCGGGCAGCTTGCGGTATTCGGGCGAAGCCTGCACGAACACCTTGAAAAAGCGCTGGTACTTGATGAAGCCCAGCTCGTAGGTCGAGCCTACCATGATGGAGAGCGTGTTCATGGCATTGCCGATGCTCACGCCTTTCTGCATGGCCAGTTCGTTGTCAATCTTGAGCTCGTACTGCGGGTAGTTAGCTGAGAAGAAGGTGAACAGACCCGCCAACTCCTTGCGCTTTTTCAGTTTCTCCATGAACTCCTGGTTCACCTTTTCCAGGGCTTTGTAGTCGCCGGAGTTGGTTTTATCCAGCAATTGCAACTGGAAACCGCCCGCCGCGCCGTAGCCCGGTACTGCTGGTGGCTCGAAGAATTCGATGGTCGCGCCCGGAATTTCGTGCGCCTTCTTCTCGAGGTTGCCGATGATGTCGGCAATGGATTCCTTGCGCTCCGACCACGGCTTCAAGTCAAGCAACAAGGTTCCGGCGTTGGAACCCCGGCCTTCGGTAAGCACCTCGTAGCCGGCAAGAGAGGAGATGTTGGCAATGCCGGGGATGTCTTTGGCCAAGCCGGCCAGGCGCTGCGAAACCGCGTTGGTCTGCTCCAGCGTAGTGCCGGGCGGCGTCTGTACGATGGCGTAAATCAAGCCCTGATCTTCGCTCGGAATGAAGCCGGCTGGCAGCTTGGCCGTGATAGCCCAAATGCCCAGCCCGAAGGCCAGCAGCATGGCGAAGGTGATAAGGCGGTTGGCTACAATCTTCTCCAGCAAGCCAGTGTAAGCGTTGGTCAGCTTTTCAAACCCGCGGTTGAAAGCGTCGAAGAAGCGCTGAATAGGCGTTTTCTTCTTGGGCTGGCCGTGGTTGTTTTTCAGAATCATGGCGCAGAGCACCGGCGTCAAGGTCAGGGCCACGAGGCCCGAAATCACGATGGCCGTAGCCATAGTAATCGAGAACTGGCGGTAGAAAATGCCCACCGGGCCGCTCATGAACGATACCGGAATGAACACGGCCGTCATCATGATGGTAATGGCGATGATGGCCCCACTGATTTCGCCCACTACTTTGCGCACCGCATTGTAGGGTGAGAGGTGCTCTTCCTCCATCTTGGCGTGCACGGCCTCAATCACCACAATGGCGTTGTCGACCACAATACCAATTGAGAGCACCAGGGCAAAGAGCGTTATCATGTTGATGGTTAACCCAAATGCCTGCATAGCCATAAACGAGCCCACCAACGACACCGGCACGGCAATGGCCGGAATCAGCGTCGAGCGCCAGTCGCCGAGGAACAGGAACACCACCAGAGCCACCAGAATGAAGGCGTCGCGCAGGGTGTGGATTACGTTCTCGATGGAGGCGTCGAGGAAGTTCGACACGTCGTAGGTGATTTTGTAGTCCATGCCGGGCGGAAAGCTGGTTTTCTTCAACTCTTCCAGCTTGGCCTTCACTTCTTTAATCACGTCCGAGGCGTTCGAGCCGTAGGTCTGCTTCAGCACGATAGCCGCCGAGGGGTACTGGTTCAGGTTGGAGTAGATGTCGTAGTACTCCGAGCCCAGCTCCACGTTGGCTACGTCGCGCAGGTGCAGGCTTTCGCCGTTAGCGTTGGCCTTGAGGATAACGTTCTTGTACTGCTCTACGTCGTTGAAGCGGCCTTGGTAGCTCAATACGTACTCCAACGACTGCGCCTGCTTGCCGTCGGAACGGCCAATACGGCCCGGCGAGCCAATTACGCTCTGCTCGTCCAGCGCTTTCATTACATCATCAACCGAGATGTTGTAGGCGCGCATCCGGTCGGGCTTCAGCCACACGCGCATGGCGTATTGCCGGCTACCCAGAATGCTGGCCCGGCCAATACCGCCCAGGCGCTGCAGTTCGGGCAGCATGTTTACGCCGGCAAAGTTGAATAGGTACTTCATGTCGGTGTTCTTGTCCTTGGAGTACAAGTTCACGTACATCAGCATGTTAGGCACCACGCGGTTCACTACCACGCCCTCGCGCTGCACCAGCAGCGGCAAGCGGTTGAGCACCTGCGCAATGCGGGTGTTCACGTTTACTACGGCCTGGTCGGGGTTGGTGCCCAGGTTGAAAACAATCTGGATGTTGGCCTCGCCGGCACTTACCGCGTCGGAGGTCATATACTTCATGCCTGGCACCCCGTTCACAGCCTGTTCCAGCGGAATCAGTACCGACTCGGTGAGCACCTTGGCGCTGGCACCGGGATACGACGCGCTGACCATAACCAGGGGCGGCGAAATCTCGGGAAACTGTGAAGTGGGCAGCTGCATGATGGCCAGCCCGCCCATGAGCAGGATGACAACCGAAATCACAATGGCAAATACCGGCCTGCGAATGAATTTACTAAACATACTTTTTATCAGCTTTTAGCTACTAGCTTTTGGCTGTTAGCGTGGGTTCTGGAAAAAGCAGCTGGCCAATAACTATCTGCTAATAGCTCGTTGAAAGCTATCAGGTACGTGTTATTTGCTTACTGCTAAAAAAGCTACTCGCTGTATACTTTCAGGTGCGAGATGACAGCTTGCGGGGCCTTATAGTCGTAGGTCACCTTGTCGCCATCCTTCACCTTGCGCAGGCCCTCCAGCATAATCCGGTCGTTGGCGGTGATGCCGGATTTGATGACGTACAGGTCGGGCATTTCAGAGGCAATACCGATTTCCCGTTGGTGCACCACGTTGCCTTTATCGACTACGAAGACGTATTTTTTCTCCAGGATTTCGAACGTGGCTTTTTGCGGAATAATCAGGGCGTGCTTGAGCGGCACCGTCATCAGCACGCTGCCGGTTTCGCCGTTGCGCAACAGCCCTTTGGGGTTAGGAAAAGTAGCCCGGAAAGCAATGTTGCCCGTTTCGTTGTTGAAGTCGGCCTCAATGGTTTGCACTATGCCGGGTTGTTCGAATACTTCGTTGTTGGCCATCCGCAGGTTAACGTTCATGACGTTTTCGGCCTGCGCGTGGCTTTTATAAGACAGGTATTCCGCTTCCGGCACGTTGTAGTACACCCACATTTTGCTGTTATCGGAGAGAGTGGTCAGCAAGTCGCCCTCATCGACCAAGCTCCCTAGCCGGGCCTGGAAGTGGTCCATGATGCCACTAAACGGGGCTTTGATGGCGGTGAATTGCAGGTGCGTCTGGGCCAGAGACACTTCGGCGTGGGCTTTATCCAGCTTGGCTTGGGCCAGGGCCAGTTCATTGGGCGACACTACGTTGTTGTCGGCCAGCTTCTTGGTATTCTGGTATTCGATGTTCACGAACTTGGCTTCGGCCTCCGATTTTTTCAGCTCTGCCTGATAAAGCATCGGCATGATCTGAAACATCATTTGTCCTTTCTGAACAGACTGCCCTTCATCCACAAAAATCTTCTGCAGATAACCTCTTTCCAGCGCCCGCATCTCGATGTGCTGGATGGAATGAATCTGAGCTACGTATTCCTTGGTGATGGTTGTGTCTTTTTGTAAAGGGCTGGTAACTAAGAATTTGGTTACCTCTTCTTTTTCTTCTTCTCTCTTAGAGCAGCTTGTATTGCCGTACAAGGCACTGAAGCTCATGAGCATGATCAGAAATCTTCTTTTCATAAAAAACTTGACTGGTGATAGTAGGAGATAAGGGAGTAGTGCGCTGGACTATGAAAGTCTGAGGGTTGCGCCAAGCGGTACCTCCGGCTGCTCGACGGTTAATTGATGTGTTGCCGATTCGACCGTAATGCGTACCCGAAACTCATTGGCTGGTCAGCGTTGTCGGCTTCTTAGCTGTACACGCTGCGCAGTTGGCTTAACTCAAGCAAGCCGTTTAAGCTCCCGGCAAGAGCTGGTGCTAATCCAAAACTGAGAAAGTAAAATCGGGGAGAAATGCCGAGGCTGCATAGGTGTGTTGAATGCTTGGTCGCACAAAACACCTACCGCTACATGAATTCAAAATGAAGGACTAAATGAATTGCATTTAAAAATCCCTCCACCCCGACGGTATTTATGACTGCTTTTTGCCTCCTATTCCTCCCCTACAACAGGCCGCAGCGGCCTCAGTGAGTGTTCTACCACCAAACAGGTGGCTTTTTTCTACTGCTGATTATTTGTGCAAATCTGCACTCGTGCCGCCCTAGTTAAAACCAGATGATTTTTTATTCACGCCCCTCTGGCTGGTTGCTGTTGCGGCGCCGATGGTACTGCCTATCCATAGGCATGCAGTGGTTTCAACCCCTGGCCAGGCTGGAAAACACTTGTCGGCAAATGAATAACACGGGGCAGTCTTGTCTGCTTGTGCAGATTTGCACTTCATTTGTGCTTATCCAGGTTTTGTCTTGTTAGGTAATAACTACCAGCAAAACACTGCATTATGAGCAGCTTGCTTTAGTGCCTAGGCACTATTTCGGACACAAGCAGTTACTGCACCCGTTTTAGCTCATGCAGCGGCTCCGTTTCGCTTAGTTTAGTTAGCAGACGTCATAGCAATTCCCGTTTTATGGTGGTTGAGTCGGGAAGTGAACAGGCTTTTCTTTAGCCCCTACTAGATTCTAACTTCCTAAATAAGTGCAACCTTGCGGTTATAAGTTAAATCAGCGCCTTCCAAGATGCAGTTTATTTGATGTACTAGGTACGCGGATTCAGAGGTAGCAGCATCTGCTTCTAGGAGTACATTTTGTATTGCAGGCAGCTTCGTTTGCTCTTGCAGGCATTGCTACTTACAGTACAATGTGGCTATGCCCAACTCCTTAGTAGCATCAGTGGCAACGTCTTCCAAGGCATTATACACCTCTCGCAACTTACGCTGCGCCGCCTCATACAAAGCGCGAAAATCCTCGGCCTGCCGCTTGTAAGTACTGTTTTTAAGGAGAAGACCTAAACAAAGAGAAGAACAACAAAAAGCCCTAGTAGCATAGCTGTAAGAAGGTTATACACAAATACATTTTTTTATTTGAATACATATTTATTCTTTAAATGAAAGAATATTCTTTTAATGCAGCAGGCACTTTTTGGCATTCTTAAAATCTCTGCTTGCGTTTCAGTGTGCGCCAGCACATAGCCGGCCATGCCTCCCCTAGCGCCCGAACCCACAATGATAGCATCGTAAATGATGTTCGATTTCTTGATCAGAAACGTGTTTATACACTAACGAGAGTGATGGCAGAAGAAGCAGTAGTAGCCTGGCAGCGTATTCTCTATCTATATCTATACAAATCAAAGATTCGCATAGCGCAGCCACCTAGAAATTCATGGCTTGGTAATACTCTCTCTAGTAGCAACCCACCGAAGCACGACGTTCAGTTGAATCCAGATAACTACTAGTTACTAAAGCTGGGTAATTCGAATATTGCGAAAGGCAACCTGGTGGCCGTGATCCTGCAAAGCAATATGTCCTTTCGGATAGGCAGCAAAGTTTTTCCAGGTTTTGAATTTGCTGTTTTCCAACATGGTCTGCCATTCTTTGCTACCCATTTGAGCGGTAACAATGGTCGTTCCGTTCATCGAAAAAGTAAGCTGACCGTCTTTTTTGCGCAGTTTTATTTGATTCCATTCGCCGGCAGGCTTTACTGCGTTTTTAGCAGGTGCCTGCATATCGTATAAGGACCCGGCTAGGTGCGTGGCTTTCTTGTTGTCTTCGGCTTTCTTATCGTCCAGGATCTGCATTTCCACCCCCGTTTCGTAGGTATTGTGAAAAGTGGTATCCTCTTGCACCCCAAAAATAATTCCGCTGTTCCCGCCTTCTGTTATATTCCACTCCAGGGTTAGCTCGAAGTTTTCATATTCCTTATCGGTCACCAAATCGCCCTGCTCGGGTGCTTTAGGATCTAATTGTAGCGTGCCGTTAACCGCTGTCCAAGCAGGTTTCGCCTTGGGCTTCAGGTAAGTATGCCAGCCCTGGGTGGTTTTACCGTCAAATAGTACTTGCTGATTTGCTTTTGCGGCTGGCTTTTGGGCCGTAGCTGTCTGGCCAATCAGGACTGCTGCTAGTACCGTGAAAAAGAAAGCCTTCATGCTGGGTGGGTGGTTTCAGGTAAGAAGATAGCAGCCTCTTACCGTAGGTTGCCTGTGCGCTTAATTCAACCTGGCTACTTAGCCACAGGCTATTAGCAACTAAAAGCATTGCCACTGCCTAGTTCAAGGTATGGGTTATAGGTGAGTTTCTCAATCCTTTAAAGTTGGGTGCCATAAACTAGGCCGTGTCCAAATGAACCGGTACCGAAGACTCTTCTAATCATAACTGGCAACGGAGCACAGGAGCTAAAAGCATCGATCAGCTGGTTAAGGCAATCTTGCTGGCTCGGTTTTTACTTGTAACAGTTTTTGAAAGAACGGCTCTATTTCTTTCGCTAATATGGCGTGGTCTTCTACGCTGGGGTGTCCGGAGCAGCCGTGGGCTTGCATGGGCTGGAAAAAATACACGGCCACTGGTTTGTCGGTGGGGTAGCCGGCATCTGTTTGCTGTTTCACGGCAGTAAGGCAATTTTGCAGCAGCGTGCGGTTTTTTCCGTTGATCATCGGGCTGCTCAGCAAGGCAATTTGCGTTTTCGGGTACTTTGATTTTACGAGCTTAACAAATCCCACGTACGTAGCAACGTAGCTGGCACTGTCGAATGGCAGGCGTTGTTTTTTGCCGTCGCCGTTGCTTAAGTCGTTAGTGCCTAGCGCAATGCTGACTACCTGGGGAGAATAGGAAGCGAAGTTCCAGAGCTGTGCGTTTTGTTGCTGAAAGTCGATTTTCTCGTACACCTGGGGCATGGTAGGGCCGTCACTGTTCCAGTTGCGATACATCCCAATACCACTGACACTGCTGAGCACAAAATTGGTTTTGAGTGCTCGTGCCAAGCGCGGGCCGTAGGCCATGTAGGCGTTGTGCTGGTCGTGGTATACGCCAGTGCCGCACGCTACTTCCGACGGGTCGGCGGCCGCGCCGCAGGTGATGCTGTTGCCGATAAATTCGATGAGGGGAGCCTTGGCGTTGGGCAGTGCCTTTAGCTTGCGCCCCGTAATCTTTTCAATGGCAATTGGTCCGGTGTGGGCTTCCGTCGCTTTATAGAGCCGAACGGTATGCTTGCCTCCGCGGGGAGCCATAATAACAAGGGGAGCTTGTGAAGCCCCCAAAACTTTAAGGCGCTTCTGATACACGCCATCCAGTTCGTATTGCAAGTAGTTATGGTCTTGGTTGGTATGAACAAAGAGTTGGCATTCCGTGCCCTCGAAGCTGAAGCCAACGTGTGCGGCCGAACTAATCAACTCCAACTGCTGCTGGTTATTTATTAACGACCGACCGTAGGGCTGCAAGGCAGTAGCTGGTAACGTATCGGTTTTTTTGGTAGCTCGGTGCGTTGGATCACTGCCGAGTACCAAGCTGCTAAAACCTATTAGCAAGGAGTAAAAAAAGTTATTCACGAGAAAAGTTACTGTTGGGAAGAAGATCAAGTGAAAAGCCGCGTAAACCAGCAAAAGGAGGCCCGCTGTCAGTTGCTAGCCGACTATCCGTCCGCGGCTCGTTTTGAAAGCACAAGTGTGCGGGCCTGCCGATGAAAATAAGCATAAAAAGGGAGCCCAGTCGAAATCAGCCCCAAGCCAAGGAGCGACTGTAGCGGTTGCGTAAGCAAGGTGTGGCTAGTGAAGATGAGAGTGAAAAGCAGGAGCACGAGCTGCACGTACGGGTAGCCCGGCACTGGGCCCTTGATTAAACCCTGACGCTTCATCTTAACGACGGCCAGAGCCAGTAAGCCGTAAAACAGGAACGTAGCAAAGATGACCAAGTCGGTCAATTGCTCGAAGGTGCCGGAGACAATCAGCACAGTACTCCAGGCTAGGGTGTAAACCAACGCCCGGTGAGGAGTGCGGTGGCGGGGGTGCACAGCAGCGGCGGATGAAAAGAAAAACCGTTCCTGCGCCATACGAAAATAAATGCGGCTGTGCGAGAGCAACACGGCGTTGAGCGTGCCGAACACGCTCACTAGAATGAGCACCGTCACCCCCGTCTTTCCCCATTTACCAAGCACGGCCTCGGCCACTACGGCGGCCCCAATTTCATTCGGCCCCACTGCCGCCAGCTTGGTTAGGGGCAGCGCCCGCAGGTAAGCATAGTTGACCAGCAAGTAGAGTACCACAGCAATAAGGACTCCCCCGATAACAGCCCGCGGCAGATTGCGCCGCGGATTTTTCATTTCTCCCGTAACGAAGGAGAGGTCCACCCAACCGTCGTAAGCCCAGAACACACTCAGCAAGGCCCCAAAGAAAGCACTACCCAACGATACGTCTCGAGCAGGAGCCACCGTGCCATTCACCAGTGTTGCATTCCCTGGGCTGGCAGAGGCGAGAAACAGTCCTGCGAAAATGAGCAACAGAATTCCTCCGATTTTGGCGGCGGTAAAAACATTACTCAGCTGCCCGCTACCACTTACGCCGCGGTAGTTCACCCAGGTTAAACCAGCCGCGGTGGCCATTGCCAGCAGTTTGATACCCGAGTCAGCAAACGGATAAATCACTTGGCCAATTGATACCTGCGCCAGGTGTTGTGCTGGATTGGGCAGCGGCAACAGCGCGTTGACGGATTGGGCAAAGATGAAGGCCAATGCCGCCACCGACGCGGAGCCAATAATGGTAAAGTCCGTCCATCCGAAAAGGAAGGAAGCCAAGTTGCCAAACGAGAGGCGTAGGTATTCATAAACGCCGCCGGATTCCTCGGTAAGCGAAGCCATACCGGCCAGATTTAAGGCGCCGCATAGGGTGATAAGGCCGGCCACTAGCCAGGCCGCGAGAATCCACCCTTCGCTCAATCCACTTTGCGCCAAAGGCACAATCTTTTTGAAGACACCGGACCCAATCACGATGCCGGCGACCAGCAAAGTCCCGGTGCCCACGCCCAAGGCCCGAACTAAGGTTGTGGGAGCAGAGACGGGTGGCTTTTCTGGAACGTCCATGGCCCAAGGTAATTGGTTTTGCCATACCACTAAAAACCCGCTCTAGATGCTTTCTTTCGTCCTTGACTGAATATGCAGACCTTTAATAAGTAGCTGTAAGATCAAGCGCAGCCAACACTTTACCGGTAGGTAGGCGGCACTTTGGAACATAACAGCAACTCAAGTGCAGATGCTAACAACGTGGTGGCACATGTTGTATCCGGGGTTCTTGTTACAACGGGGCGAAAAATTACGGTAAGCGCTAACGCCTTATTCAGCAGTGAGGCTACTTGGTCGTCAGCGACTTAGCTAGTGCTGGTATTTTGCCAACGTGTCCCAGATTTCGTACAGCGCCACCCCACCAACATTGCCAACAAAGCTGGTATTTATGAGCAATAGTCGGCCAATACCAGCTTTGGGGTCAAAAAATAGCAGTACTATCACGCCAGGGTCGCCGCCAGTATGGCCGGTGTAGCTAATGTCCATGAAAATACCCGCGTTGTAAGATTCGCTGTATGGGGCATTGGTAAAATAGCAGGTGATTCTTATTTTGGGTGTCTGCTTCAGACAACGCTAACGTGTGGTAAGTGTGGCAGCACGGCCCTGCGCAAAAATGGCAGCCTGAAAGGCCAACTCAAGTAGCAATGCACAGCCTGCCGTTATCAAGCCGTAGTTTCGCCCGCCGCCCTTGAGGCACCAGCCGGGCCGTGGAAGTACTCTGAGGCTTACGGGGGCGCTTCCAATAAGATTTGACGCGGTTTTAAGCGGCCGCTAAGTCGCCAAAGACCGGCTCATCGCGGGTGCGACACAAGCCATTCTCGTCTTTAAGGAAATAAGCTCCGCCTGCACGAGATGGAATAGGCCAGGCCGACTGCCTCGACCGCCAGCGACTGTAACGGAATAGTTTTTTCGGACATCATGGCGAGGACAGACAGGATGAGGTAGGGAGCCTGATCAGCCGACAGTGGCAGTGGGGACCCGCAGCAAAAGTAGGAACTCGCTATTAGCCTCCTTTCGTCTAATGACGGCTTTAGGTGGATAATTTGATGCTTAATGGGAGCAGGAAATAAATCACGCTATTTACCTGGCCGGGCCGTCCCCGGCTGGAGAGGTGCGAGGGCTATTACCGCGGCGCGGATAGGGCGCAAGTCTATGGCAGGGCTTGCACCTAACTCCTCGGAGAACGTGGCGGCTGGTTCGGCCGCCCCAAAGAGGGCGCGGGTACAGCAACTGGGCTAGCAATTGCTGCGCGAGTAACTGGCTTGCTTCCTGCGCGACGCCCAAGTGTTCATGGAGAAACTACGCTACTCGCATCTGCACGTTCTCAAACATCGCTTCGTGCAGACGCACAGTTCTTTGAGGCAACCGTACGGCCTAGCAATCAAATGCAGCGGTCAAAGTGCCTTATGACGGACTCATGGTCAAGGACAAAAAGGGAAGGTTGCCCTAGTGGCCATCTTCCATAAACTGCTTATGCAATAGGCTGATAGCATCGGTATACAGCACGGGATTTGAATACTGTATAATTTATACCCGATCAGGTATACGAATAAGAAAACAGCATAACCTCATACCCGCTCGGGAATAAAGCTAATGTTACTTGCCGAATCATTCCCGGGCGGGTACAAGGTTATGACTTCCCTGCCAGCTGCGTTTATTAAACAACGTCGTAAACTATTGCAGTTGTCCCAACCGGATTTGGCGGCCAAGGCTGGGGGCGGGCTGCGTTTCGTGCGGGATCTTGAACTGAGCAAAGCCACTCTGCAGTTAATATAAAGTTAATGCTGTGCTGCGCCTGTTTGGCCACGAATTGGCACCCACGCCGCCGGACCGTAGCCAGTTACTGGACACACCACCATGAGAAGGGCCGAAATACGCTTGCACGGGCAACTGGCTGGCCACCTCACGCAGGATGAGCAAGGCTATACCTTCACCTACGTCCCAGCCTACCTCGCCGCGGCCACCGCGGAGCCGGTGAGTTTAACGCTGCCCTTACGCGCCGCACCCTACGTGGAGCGGATAATGTTTCCGTTTTTTGATGGTCTCATTCCCGAGGGCTGATTACTGGAAGTGGCCGAAAAGAACTGGAAGCTCAGCGCCCGTGACCGGATGGGCTTACTGCTAGCCTGTTGCCAGGACTGCATTGAGGCCCTGAGTGTTCATCCTCTGGCGACCGATGAACCATGAGCCGCTGCTTGTTCTGCTACCAGCCCGTACCCGATAGCGGTCTGGACTATCATTTGCCCTACAGTAATTTCTGCTGTTTCATCTGATAAAATTCGTTAGGTTACCAATACCCTTTATCATTTAAACACGACTTATGCGACTAGTTGCCGTTTCGATGTTGTTGCTGCTGGCGTTAACTAGCTGTACATCTGCTCCGCTTTCACGAGGTGGTAATGAGTGGATCAAGCTTTTCAACGGCAAGGATATTTCCGATTGGTTTGTAAAAATCCAGCACCACAATGTGGGTGAGAATTTTGGGAATACTTTCAGAGTAGAAGATGGTATTATAAAGGTGCGCTATAATCAGTATGGAGAATTTAACGATCAATTTGGACACTTGTATTACAAAATACCCTTTTCCTATTATCATCTCAAATTGGAGTACCGCTTTGTCGGAGCACTTCAACAAGGGGCACCAAGCTATACGTTACGCAATAGTGGCGTCATGTTTCATTCGCAAGATCCGCGCACGATGCCGAAGGAACAGGATTGGCCCATTTCGGTTGAGTTTCAGTTTTTAGGCGGTCTTGGGGATGGGAAGCCGCGTCCTACCGGAAACATGTGTTCGCCGGGTACCCAAATCGTGTACAAGGGCCAACTCGATGAGCGACACTGCATCGATTCTAGCTCGAAAACCTATGATGGTGATCAATGGGTTAAAGCGGAACTCATTGTGTTGGGCGATTCATGCATTACCCACGTCATCAATGGCGATACCGTTATGCGCTACTCGAAGCCTCAGATTGGGGGAGGCGTCGTGAATCGGTTCGATCCGGCTATGAAACAAGATGGGAAAATGTTAAGAAGCGGTTTTATTGCGCTACAAAGCGAAGGACAGCCAGTTGACTTTAGAAATATAGAGCTGAAAGATCTGTCAAAACAGCCGCGGTAGCTAGCAGAAGTCAAACGGCGGCGCGGCGCCATACGTCAGCACCACGAGAGCAACGGCCACGCAGAATGTTGGCCTCAGCGGCCTCGGTTAAAGGTTGGTTGAAAAGTTAGATTTGAAACAGCAAATCATTGCCTTTCAATGGCTTATTGTTCGACGGTGAGACCAGTGCGTTGAATTAATTAAGTGGTCTGGAGTCACAAAACTTACTCTGGGGTGTATTGGTATACTCGATTTCGCTTTGTATACCCACAATTATAGCAATTTCGCGGCTGGTGTACCCTATTTCTGGTTAGCACGTACGCTAGCGTATGCAAGCGTACTTCCTTGATTTGCGTACCCGTGTAGCCGCGGCTTGTCAGCAAGCCGGCTCCTGCTAAGAACAGGTAGCGCAACGCTTCGGCGTCAGCGTTTCGTTCGTCAAAAAGTTGCTTCGGCGCCAGCGCCAGACGGGTTCGCTGGCGGCCAAACCCGTCAACGGCGGACCTGCCCGCTGCCTCTCGGCCGAAGACCAAGCCTGGCTGGTGGCCTACGTGCAAGAGCACCCCGACGGGACGCTAGCTGAATTGGGGCACGCCTGGCAGCACTACAGCGGCCGAGTCGTGGGCCAGACCTGCCTGTGGCAGGTGCTGGCTGAACACGGGCTGCGGCGCAAAAAAAGTCTGCACGCCAGCGAGCGTGACACCCCCCGCGTCGCACAGACGCGGGAGAAGTATAGGCAGACGGAACAGGTGCGCCCCGCTACCGCCCGCTTTCACTTTCTCGACGAAACGGGCCTGCGCCTGGAATACACCCGCCGCTACGTCGGGGCGGCAGCCTGACGCTAATCGGGACCTTGTTGATGGCCGGGCTCGGCGCCGTGCAACTGCTGGAAGGAGCCTTGAATCAGCGCAGTTTTACCTTCTATAGTGGTGCACTGCCTGGCTCCCACACTCGCGCCCAGCGACGTGCTGGTCTTGGACAACCTGCCCGTGCACCACCTGAGGGGCTTGCGGGAGTGGCTGGCCGCACGGGGCATCGACGTGCTGTTCTTACCTGTTTACTCGCCCGACTTCGCGCCCATCGAGCAGGCCTGGAGCAAGCTCAAAACCAAGTTGCGCACAGCCCAGGCGCGTACCCGGCAGGCCCTGCAAGAAGCTGTGCAGGCCGCCATCGACTGGATTAGCGGTGACGACGCGAAAGCCTGGTTTAACCACTGCGGCTATCACGTACACCGTTCATGAATCCGCTATAACATTCTTGTAATTCCTACTTAACCAAGTATTTGTAGAATAGCTGATAAACTAAGGATTTAGAGAGTATAATTCCAATATTAATCGCTCAAATCTAGAATCTTTTTGATCATATATTAAGCCACTTACACTTATAACTTCATCATTAACTTTATTTCCTATAAATGCTGCATCAAGTAGTTCGTAGGCTTGACGATAAATAGTTAGTCTCACAAGAAGCTCTTTTTGTTTATCTATAGTTAAAAAAGCGAATTTTTCAGAGCTATTTCTAATAAGTTTTTCTGATGTCTTTTCCGCCTTCGTATCGTATCTATTTTCCTTGATAACCGTATTTCTTATGGACGTACAATCCATATCGTGCACAATTACAATCTCTGATATCACTTCTTGATTTATAAAGTGATCTAACGTTTTGGCAGAAGAAAATTCTGAAAAATCAAATACTTAGCCCAAAGCGGTCAGGAAATAAGCATCCTGACGGAACTTTTCCTCTAACGCTTGTTCGAGATGACAATCAGGGCATACCGAACAAAGTTCCCTTTTTTTCATAATTATGAGTTTACCTGACTAATAACTATTCATTTTAAACTGAATTTAAAGAAATATATTGACGATACTGCCGCTTCAATGGCCTAATCCTCAAGATAAATGATTTAATGGCACCTGAAAACTGAAGTTGTGTAACACGAAATCGCAGCTATACTACAATAAAATTTCCAGGTTTACTTCAATCAAGACGATAAATTTCCTTTATATTTTCTAATAATTTTATAAAGTCTATTTTTAAGTCAATCAATTTTCCCGAATGCACATCAAAAACCCATCCGTGAACAGTAAGATTTCGATCACGACGGGCTTTTTGCACTTCCGCCGTTTTAAGAATGTTAATACACTGTTCTTCAACATTCAGTTCTACCAATCTCTTATAACGCAGTTCTTCGTCCGCAATATTATTTAACTCGTCTTTGTGCGTTCTGTACACGTCACGAATATTTCTTAACCATGGGTTTAATATCCCTAAATCTTCTGATCTCATGGCTGCTTGGACGCCACCACAATAATAATGACCGCAAATCACTATGTGATTTACCTTAAGGTGTAACACGGCATAGTTGACAACTGACATCACACCTAGATCAGTATTAGGAACCATATTAGCAATGTTTCTAAGCACAAACACTTCCCCAGGTGATACACCCATAAGTTCTTCAGCTGTTACACGGCTATCTGAACAACCTATATAGAGAATATCTGGAGTTTGCCCTTTAGACAGGTTACTAAAGTAGTCCGGCTCTGTGCTTAGCTTCTTTTGAACCCAGTTTTGATTGTTTTCGAAAATTCGTGTAATGTCCATTTCTTATTTGTTTTAATCTTTCGTCTATGTAGAAGTGTCAAGTGCACTAAGCCTATAACATTTTATTTAAATATGTATAGCTTAGTTAAGAGATCCGGAC
Organism: Hymenobacter sp.; assembly: GCF_036387835.1. GTDB lineage: Bacteria > Bacteroidota > Bacteroidia > Cytophagales > Hymenobacteraceae > Hymenobacter. The sequence goes on from NZ_DASVSY010000106.1 coordinate 35,010, forward strand.
CAAAAAAAGATGATGCTTTCTTGTTAGTTACGCCAACCGTGCTCTATTAGCACATGTACGATGTCATGTATGATGTTGTTCCCCTTTTTGATGTAAACGTTTAATCATAACTCTTTAGTAGTACAGCTGTCTAAATTTTTACGATGCCATCTAGTGCTTTGGTGTGCATAGCATAAAGTTGTTGGTCAACCACCGTAATCGAATGCACTTCTAATATTTCGGTGGCCTGATCGAGCCGGAGCCGATACTGCTTAATAGATATTGAGTAGTGGCGTTGTAGAACACTTCAACTCCTGCTTCTTCAACGAGCTTGCGACTTCAACCAGGACGGTCGTCATAGAGTGGTTTGTTCTGGAACGTAAAATCAGCGGGCATGTTAGCTTTCTTACCTACTACATTGTGTACGTTCGTTTTAAACTTAGTTCAGTCAGGATAGGTATCCTTTCCGGTTTTTTGCATCAATGATACTAAGCATTGTCTTTGGAGCCACTGTATCGCGCCGAAATTCATTATTCTTCGTCTTTATAAGAATAAAAAGCTGTTCAATAATTGGCTTTGCACTAGGATGAGTTGAGTGAGATTACAATACTTAATTAAATCTTTACAAACCGCTCATTTAACCCGTTGGCGCTTTTGTTCTTGCTTACCGCTCAGTGTTCGGTTCGGCCTCCAGGGTGTAGGTTCCGGCGTAGTAGTAGAGTTCAGCTAGCGTCTTCTCGTAGCTGGCACGCATGCTTTCCTGCTTCAGACGCAAGTCAATAAGCTTGGTTTCGCGGTTGTTGACGAGGAAGATGGTGCTTTCGCCTAGCTCGAATTTTTGCAGCTCCGCTTGTAATAAGGTGCGTTGGTTGGCAATCGTTTGGGCCTGCACCGTGAGTTGACGTTCGTAAGCCTTCAGCGTGTTGTACACAGCATTGACTTGGTTGACGATAGTGCGGCGACTTTGCTGCTGTTCCAACGTAACGTCAAGCACTTTGAGGCGGACTTGCTGAAGTTTGCCACGCTCTTTGCGCAGAAACAGCGGGAAAGCAAAGTCGACCCCTAGCTTGTAGTTGTCCCACCCTATGTCGTAGTACCCGGGTATTTCGGAGCGGTAGAAGTCGCCGCGGCTGAGTAAACTGCCCGTCACGTTGATAACGGGCTTGAGCATCTCCCGTTGGTAGCGCTCTTCGATGCCTAGCTGTCGAATCTTGGCGTCGAGCTTGATAAGGGTGGGATGACGGTTGGAAGCTAGGTCCCGCAGTTGCGCGAATTGCGTCGTATTTACCGCATTGAGGCGCGGTACTTGCGGCACGGCATAGGTCGGCAGCTCCAGCGGTTGGGCGTCCTTGTTCCACAGGTGGTTCGAGAGCACCAGGCGGGCATTTTGTAGCTCTACTTGTAGCTGCTCGGATTGCACAAGGCGGTCTTGCACCGTAATACGGGCCTCCACCGAGTCGATGGGGGCCTGGTCGCCGAGGATGGCGCGCCGGCTGGTAGCCTGAAAGCGTGTATTAGCGAGGTCAACGCCTTCCTGAATCAGCACCGATTGCTGGTAGGCATAGTACCAGTTCCAGTAATCCTTGGCCGCTTGCAGCCACACCTCGTTGATTTGCTTCACCTTATCCGCTTCGGCTGCCGTCACCAGGATGCGGGCTTGGCGCAAGGTGCTACGCCGGGCGTCAATCAGCAACCCTTGGCCCAATGGCACCGATAAGCCCACGCCTGCCAAGCCATTGAGCGGCGTGCGGTGCTCGGGGTTAACGTAGGTGCCGACCATGCGGTCGTAGCTCGCTTTCAGGTCGATGCCACCCGGCCAGAGGGGCACCTTCAGTTCATTACCCCAAAGATTATAGTAGTCGGTACCGCCGAACAATTTACGGTCGAAGCCCGAACCTAGCTTAGGATCAAAGCTACCACGGGCTTGTTGCATCTGCGCCTGCGCGTCGGCGCTGAGCAGGGCCGCTTGCTTTACTACGGGATGATTGACAAAAACTAAGTCGGCTAGGTCTTGCAAGGAGAACACGCGTGCCGTGTCGGTGGCGGGGCCATCGGCGGCTAGCTGCCGCGTTTGCAGCGGCACCGGCGCGCCAATGCCCGGCGGACGTACCGGGAGGGGGTTAAGTTGCGCTTGGACGCCAACAGCCCGCAATAACAGGCCGAATAGCATCAGCCAACGCGAACTAGGGCGCCCAAATAAACAGGGCCTTTTCATGACTTTTTATCCTCGGCTTTGTTCTTAATGGGAGCTTCCTCGGGGGCCGCTTGCAGGCTAGGCGGGAAGCCATTGAGCTGCCGCCAGATTTCGTACCACACCGGCACCGAATCTAGAATCACCCAACCGTATACGCCTGAGCCTAGGCGTAGCTGATTTGGCCACACACCGTCGTTATTGGCGTGGTCGACCTTAGGACGTACTAACAATCGGTACCGGCCATTGGTGGTGCTGATCACGTCAATGACCGTCACGGTGCCGCCAAATGTACCCACGGCCACCGAGGGCCAACCCGAAAACTGGACCGCCGGCCAGCCATCAAACTGCAAGCGCACCGTACGCCCGCGCTGAATGAGGGGCACGTCCATGGCGCGTACGTACAGCTCGGCGGCGAGCACGGGCGCGTCGGGTTGCAGGGTTGCAATGGATTCACCTTCTTTGATCGTTTCACCAATACCGGCTTTGAGCGTGCGCACCACGTAGCCTGCTTGGGGCGCCCGCACGGCATACATACCACGGCGTACCTCTACGTTGCTGATCTTGTTGCGTAAGGCGGCTACCTCGCCCTCCGAACTCGACAAACTCGACATCGCCGAACTGCGGTCTGATTGGGTTTTAGCAATGTCTTGCTCGTACTTGGCCCGCAGGTTAGCTAGCTCGATGGTCGCGTTGGCGAGTGACTGCCGCGAATTCAGCAGCTTGTTGCGTTGCGCTGTCACTTTTGCCAGGTCCTCCTGCAGTTTCAAGCGCCGCGACTCAATATCCGTCAGCGAGAACAGACCATTTTTGTAGCCTGCTTCGTAGCGCGTCAGGCGGGCCTGAGCAATCTGGAAGGCGTTGTTTACGGCCACTAAGTCAGCGTTGTCAATTGAAACCGTGTTGCGAGCCTGAGTTACACGGTTGCGGGCAGCCGATAGCTGTACCTCTAACGTGGTGCGCAGGGCCGCCAGCTGCTGATCGGTCGCGTTGATTTTAGTAGCATTGGCTGTTACGTTACCTCGTTTGGCAGCTAGCTGCTCGCGCAAACGTTGTGGCAAGTTGGGGTCGAAATACTCGTCCTTAATTTCAGAAATGGTGAGGATTGTGTCACCTTTCTTCACCAACTGGCCTTCACGCACGGCCCAGTGCTCAATGCGGCCTGCAATGGCGTTCTGCACCGTTTGGGGCCGATCTTGGGGGCTCAACGTGGTGAGCGTGCCGGTGCCCTCAATGGTTTGTCGCCAGGGCAAAAATAAGATGACCAAGAACATAACTCCTGCCACCATCATGATGCGGCCAATGCGACGACCACCTTTCGGGTCAAGGAGTTCTTTTTGTGAACGAGTGAACTCTTCATCCCAGACAGCCGCGCCTATGTTTTGATTCGATAGATTAAGCATGCGCTTCTGAGGTCTTATTTGCAACGAGAGGTAAGTCCGTTACCACGGCTAGCTTTTCCACACCGGTTAAAATATCGAAGATGGTGCTCACGCCAGTGACCAGCTTCTCGATAGAGCTACTAATCTGCACGATAAGTACCTCCGCAGCCACGAATTGGCCTAAGGTCATTTGGCGCGATACCACGAACAAGGTGCCGGCAATCAGCATGCCGCCCGTCAGCACCGTGCGCAATGCCACCGACCAGCCGAAGTACTGCTTCAGCACCCGAAAATGGTCGTTACGGGCGTGCAGGTAATCAGCGGTGAGTTCGTCGGTGCGCTGCATGGCGCGGCGTTGCTCCTCAGGGTTATCGCGGTATTTCGGAAGAGCCCCGGCCACTTTTTCCAGCCAATCGACCGTTTTATACTTATACGACGATTCCTCCAAGCTTGTCCGCAGGGCGCGCCGGTAGTTCAGCCAGTAAATAAATACCAGCATCACGAGCGTAAAAAAACCAACCCCAATAAAAACGGGGTGGTAAAACGACAACACGATCACGCCAAATAATACTTGAATGCCAGCAAACATCAAGTCAATCAGGAGCTTGGTAAGGCCCTTCTGCACCGTCAGAATATCGAAGAAACGATTGACCAACTCGGGCGGGTTTTCGCCCTCTAAGGCTTTAGGGTCAACGCGGGGCAAAAGGTAGGCAAACTCGGCGGCAGCTTTGGCAAACAAACGCTGCTCAATGGCTTCTACTAACGTCATTTGCCCAATAAGAAGAAATCCACCAAGCAGCACCCCGAGCACCACAACCGCAATCAGAATGTAGGTCGAGGCAAACACAGCCCCTGTTGATACCAAGTTGAATATGGCCTGCGTGCCAAGGGGTAGTGTAAGGCTGATGAGGCCCGTGAGAATGGCGTAGTAGATGATGTAACGGATGGAACGACGTTCGGTATCGAGCATGCGCGTGAGGCGCTGCCAAGGAGAAGGTGGTATGTGTACGTTTTTAGAAGCCATGCAAACAAAGGGTGGGGTGAGGAGTGGCATGCGGCGCGCCATGCCTATAGGGTAAAAAGCTGCGCGAACACGCTGAACTGTAGGAAAGATTCAGACCAGTCAGAAGAAGGGCGAGAGCTAGCTTTTCCGGATAGAAATGGTACTCAGAAAAGTTAGCTTCTCATGGCACAAAGGTAGTCGGGGTTGCACTAGTAACTGGACCAAGAATGACTTGTGTTTAAATGTGAGGCTTCAAACCGAAATTTCAGCGAAATCAGTTTGACAAGGAATGCCAGATTTGATGGTGGCGCAAGCCTGTTTGAGTAGTTTGTTGCAAACGGCAGTTAAGACGAGCTTTCCGTTCTTGTCTTTGGCCACGAGGCAATCATACAACACTTTACAAGCAGCGTTGACTTTCTTCGTCGAAAAGCAAAAGCTGCACATAAAAAACCTGCGGCGAATTTGTCTTCCCCTGTGCGTGTGATACGGGTCCTGCCACGCGCCAGTTCCCAAATTGCACTCGTGGGGACGGAGGCCAGCGTTAGCTAGTAACTGCCGGTAGTTATCGACTTACGCAAAGCATTTGGCGAAGAGCAACAAGGCGGCCGCTGTTTTGCGGCCAATACCCAGAACGGAGCACAGCAGTGGCATCTCGCGGGCGCAGTAATGCTCCAGCAAGTGCAGTAATTCGGCTTCGAGCGCGCATAATTGTGCTTCCAAATATTCAAGCCCCTAGTGCAAGTGCTCCCGCGCGACGGCGCTCACCACAGGGTGCTGCAAGGCGCTGGCACGTGATGACCAGTATGCCCGAAGAACTGCTTACGACGGCCTTGCATCGGGCCTTGCTGGCCCAGCAGCCGACACCCGGTTTGCTCGTTCACTCGGACCGAGGTGGCCAATACTGCGGCAACGCCTACCGCACGCTGCTACACCGCCACGCGGCCTTGCGCTCGCAAAGCCGGCGTGGCGACTGCTACGATAATGCCCAAGCCGAAAGCCTCTGGTCGCGTCTCAAAACAGAGGTCCTTGAAGTCCGTGAGCGGCCTGTTTTGGTCGACCTCTGGGACGCCCAACGCAGCGTCGCCGACCATTTTGATTATTATAATCACGAACAATTGCACTCGAGTATCGACTATCAAACGCCGTATTACGCTCACCAACAGCTTCTTCCACTTAACGCCCTAAACTGTCCAGTCTAACCGGACCACCTCAGCTCAACAGGCCATCAAGAGCCCTGAAGCTTCTCCCAAACCACGTGTTGAACTACGGTAATGGGGTGGATCAAAAAATCCAAGATTTAAAACAAAGTGCTTATTCTTTTCCGAACCGTCTTATTGGACCACATCTACGACATTATTAGGTTTAATTGATGTCAATTATTGTAGCCTAAAACTTATGAGTTGTTGAACTGCCACTAAGTCCTTAAACTGTCTATTTTTACTAGCGCGTGTGGACAATTAGCGCATCCAGTCGAGGGCCGCGAGTAGGTGGGCGACGGTTAAAAAAGAGACGGCTGTTTTTTCGTAGCGGGTAGCAAAGCCGCGGGCTTCTTTGAGTCGACCAAAGAAGCGCTCAAATTTGTTGCGGTCGGCGTAGAGATTCTCATCGTATGCGCGTTGGTCGCGGCGCGAGGCTTTGGGCGGGATAACGGGTTGCGCTGACTGGCCGGTACTGGCTTCCAGCACGGCGTTCGTGTCATACGCTTTGTCGCATACCACGGCCTCAGGTGGCTGAGCCAGCGCCGTTGGCAGTTGCGGACTGTCGACGCACTCGGCCGGGGTTAAGCGTAGATGTAGGCAGTTGCCCGATGCGTCCACTACAGCGTGCACTTTCGTGCCGAAGCCGCCGCGGCTGCGTCCCGGCGCTTCGGCTGAGGCCGTACTTTTTTTGGCCCGCTGCCGCTTCGTGGGCCTTGACGGTGGTCGAATCGACCAGCACCCAAGCGTCGTCAGGTTCTTGCACGGCCTCAAACAGCCGCTGCCACACGCCCGCTTTGGCCCACCGGCGGAAGCGCCGGGCCACCGTATTCCAGGGACCAAAGCGAGCAGGCAGGTCGCGCCAGGGAATGAATGCCCGTGCGGGAGCGGTAGAACACCGCCGTGCCAATGAGGCGGTTATCCTGTCCTGTTACCCCGCGAGTGCCGGGTCGGCCAGGCATATAGGGTTCAATCAACTGCCATTCTCTTTCGCTTAATTCGCGGCGGCGCATCCGCAAAGATACAGACCCCTCAGTTGTCCACAGACTTTAGACCACCTCATACTACTACCTACTGCGCGAAACCGAGACGAAAATAGCAGGTCAATGGCTGGCTGGAAGTGCACCGGTGATTAAGAAGTATCATAGGCTTGAAACAGAACGGCCGATGTTACGTCCTGAAAGCAGCATTCCCCACGCCCACGGGTGAACTGATTTTTCACGCGCCATGGCCACGCTGGCGTAAGTTGAAAATGCCCTTATCAGCCGGTGTGTACGTGCCGGCTGATAAAGGCGAAAAAACTTACTTTGGGGAACAAGTCTCCGTGTAGCACAGTGGGCTACACGGAGGCGCCGGTCACCTTGCGAATCTTCACCGGCACGTATTTGTGGTAGGGCGTTTTGGTGAAAGGCTCGCAATTTTTGCTGTCCGTCAGCATGTTGAGCTCCGGGCCGGTCGGCGGGCCGCCCTGGTAGCGCAGGCCATAGCCATTGGGCAGCGTCACCATTTTCCGGCGCACGGTAGCGTCGACCTCCACGAACACCTGGATGCTGCCCCGGGCCGACTCGCACACCACTTCCGCGCCGGGCGCGAGGTCCAGCTCCAGGGCATCGTCGGGGTGCATGCGCAGGCTGCCCTTGGGGTCGGTTTTGCGCCAGGCCGGGTTGCGGTAAATCTGGTTGGCATTGTAGCTGCGCCGCTCGCCGGCCATGAGCACGAACGGAAAATCACCGGAGGCTTCTTCCGCCTGCTTCAGCGCCTGCATGGCCCCAAACATTTCCGGGATTTCCAGGTAAATCTTCCGGTCGGGGTTTTTGAGGAGCGACCACACGTCGGCGTAGTCGTGCCGGCTGATAATCCGGCCCGATGGGCTCGCCAAAATCGCCTCAAACAGGGCATTGCCCAGTGTGCGGCGGCTGCCCTCGAGGCCAGCTTTTTTCACGGCGTGGTAGTAGCGCGTGGCGTAGCCCACGGCCAGGCCCAGCAGCGGCGCAGCGGCGGCCAGCGGCGGCGGCAGGGTTTTGCCCAGCGTGCGGTACAGCACGGAGCTGGCCAATTTTTGCAAAAGCGGCTTGCGTTTAAACAACAGTTGCAAGGCCAGCAAATAGCCCAGGCGGGCCGTGGCCCGGGGCTCGCCCCGCGCCAATAGGCTCAGCACCGGGAAGGTGGTGGGCAGCAGGCCCATTTTTTCCAGAAGCCGGGTATAGATTTCCGGCTCGGGCAGCGCCTCCTCCAAGGGCGGAAACAGCGGGTGGCGCAGGTGAAAGAAATTGGCGGGAAACTCCAGATTGAAGCCGGAGGCTTCGAGTTTTTCGAACTGCGAGGCCGCCGGCAGCACGTAATGCGCCAGCCGGGCCGTTTCGGTCATGGCGATGTCGACCACCACCAGCAATTCCAGTTTCTCGAAGGCGGCGCGGTAGGCCTGGGTGTCGGCGTAGGTGAGCACCGGGTTGGCGCTGTCTACCCACACGGCCCGCACCCGGTCAGCCCCGGCATGATTGATTTCGTCGGGTAGGATGTTGGGCGGATACAGCCCGCCAATCGGAAACATCTGATGCGCGGCGGTGCGAAGGCCCTTTTTTCGCTCGTCGGTATTGCTGGCCAGAGGGATAAGGTACGTGTGCAGGTTGTTGCCGCCGGCCCGGCCAAAATTGCCCGTCAGCAGGTAAAGCAGCTTTTCGAGGTAGCCGTTCAGGGTCGTGTTTTTGGAATGCTGCGTACCCAAATCGACCCGCACGCAGGCCTTTTTTGCCTGGGCAAAGCCTCGTGCCACGCGCTCAATGTCGGCCAGCGGCACGTCGCAGCGCCGGGCATAATCTGCTGTGTCAATGGCCAGCAACTCCTGTTTCACGGCCTCGGAACCGGTGCAATGTTGAGCCAGAAACTCCTCGTCGCACAGGTTTTCGCGCACGATAACCGCCAGCAGGGCCAGCATCAGGTACGCATCGGTGCTGGGCCGGAGCTGCAGGTGGATGTCGGCCATTTTCGCCGTTTCCGTCACCTTCGGGTCAATGACGACCATGGTGCGGGCGGGGTCTTTTTGCAGGGCTTTCAGCGTGTCGCGGGCATTCACGATGCCGTGGGCCTGAAACGGGTTGGTGCCGATGAACAGCACGTAGTCGGCGTGCTCGATGTCTTCGGTGGTGTGGCAGAGCTGGCTGCCAAACAGGCGGCCGTTCACCCAGATATCGCCGGTTTTTTCCTGCGCCAGGGCGGTGTAGATGTACCGGCTGCCCATTGCGGCCAGCATCTGGCTGCTGTACACGCCGCCCCAATGGTTGCCCTGCCCGCCGCCGCCCACGAAGGCAAACGCCGGCCCGCCGTGCTGCTTTTTTACCTGGTTGAGCTGCTGTGCGATTTCACGCAGCGCGGTGTCCCAGCTGATGCGGGTGAACGAGCCATCGGGCTGGCGTTTAAGCGGGTAGCGCAGGCGGTCGTCGTGGTTTTGGTAATATTCGAGCCGGGCAGCCTTCTGGCAGATGTAGCCCTGGCTGATAGGATGCTTTTCATCCCCCCGGATTTTGGCGAGTCTGCCCTCCTGTGTGTCGACCTCGAGGCCACAATTTCTCGAACACAACGGGCAAGCGGTAACGGAAAAGGACATACGGCTGGGCGAGTAAATTAGATAAAGAGGCGATGACCCGACTCGGGACAGTGCCCCGGCATGCTGATGGTGGCAGCATCCAGGCAGAATAAAGCAGTCTGGCAGCTGTAGTTCCAGGGAAAAACGGCCTTATACAGGTAGCATTCCAGGTAAACAAAGGGCCGGCCATCGGTAAAAATAGGGAAATCTAGCGGTAGTAGGAAAACCCCAAAAAGGGTGGGGCAGTTGTGGTCAACAGCCGCTTGGGTTAACTGGAGGTAGTCTAGAGCCTGTTATGGACTGGTGAGCTAAATTTGGGGCATGGCACGGCAAGTTGGTTACCCGAGTGATGTAACGGATGCGGAGTGGGCGTTTGTAGCGCCGTATCTGGCCCTAGTGCGCGAAGATGCGCCGCAACGGCAGCACTCGTTGCGGGCCTTGTTCAACGCCCTGCGTTACCTGGCCAAGACCGGCTGCGGCTGGCGCTACCTGCCCCACGATTTGCCGCCTTGGCCAGCGGTGTATCAGCAGGGGGGGCGCTGGCGAGACAACCGCTGTTTCGAGCCCTTGCTGGCCGATTTGCGCGAACTGGCGCGCCTGCTGGCTGGCCGTCAGGCCGAGCCCACGGCCAGCATTCTGGACTCGCGCACGCTGCAAAGCCCGCCCGAAAGCGGGGCACGGGCGGGCTATG
>NZ_DASVSY010000107.1:0-40799 GCF_036387835.1 Hymenobacter sp.
CGCGAAGTGTCGCGTCTCTACATCGTCCAACACACTCGACTTGTGCATACCGAGAATTGCGTTTGGGCTTTAACGTTGGAAAGCGTACTTGTTACGCGTAATAAAGCTTTCAGTGCCGTCGTATTTTACCTCTTTCAGCACCGAAAACTGACTAGCACCTAAGACGAGCGTGCGTTTGATCAGGCAGTTTCGGTTGTCATCGAAGCCGCGGCCTTCGAGCACAAGTTCCAGTGCTTGATTGGGCAGACGCGTTTTGCGGCTGATTTGCAAAGGGGTGCCATCCCAAATCAAGCGGGTTCCATCGTCGGATAGCTGCACTTTGTCGTACCCTTTCACTTGGTTGCCCTCAGGTTCCTGGTAGATAAAGTCCAGCACCAGTTCCCGTGGCTTCGACTGCATCCCGTTGAGTGTAGTTACAAGTGTCACGGGCTTCTTGGTCTTGTAGTCGAGGTAGGTGAGGGAGCCGTTCCACTGTTGGGCAATGGCTGATAGCTCCTGCATAGCCACTTTGGCGGGAGTGCCCACCGTTTGGGCCACCCCCGACCCCGACGCCAGCAGCACCAGCACTACGGCCGTTACTTGAGTTTTCAAGCCCAGTAGTTGCGTTGTTGGGATGCTGCTGCTTCGCTGCAACAGCCAGTAGTCCAGTGAGTACCGGCCGCCACCTACCATCGTCACGAGCACAAAGGACCAGAAAAGCAGTTGCTGATAATACATGCCCAGCAGGGGTTCGGGCTCGCCATACCATACGAAAGCAATTATCAGAAACTGAACAGCTAGCTGCAAGCCGCTCCAGCGCGTGAGCAGCCCGAATGCTACCAGGAGGCCGCCCACAAACTCACCCCAGGCGGCCAACCAGGCCCATAGGTAAGGTGAGGGATAACTGAACCCAAGGTTGGCAACCTGTTGTACAAACCAGTCGGGCGGCCCCAAAGGAGCGGCCCCAACGGCTAGTTTGCTGGTTTCCTGCGCAGTAGTGAGGTTAACAAGCTTGGCCCAGCCAGCCCCAACGGCAATAGACAGGCCGAGGTGCAGACGGAACAGCAGCCAGGCGCCATCGGCAAGGCGAGACGAATGAGGTCGAGCAACAAAGAGGAGCTTTTTCATGGCAAGTCAGGAAGGTGAGTGAGCAGTAGTAGCAGCGCTAAGGCAGCCGATTTATTTACTCGCATTGTCCTGATTGCGCATGTCAAGCCCGCCTGCGCCGGTGATGTGCAGGTCTAGGTTAGCTTGGATAGTGGTGGTATTGACGAGCACGGCGGCTGAGCCAGCCGCAAAGCGGAGGATAGCCCGTTGCCCGGGGTTGAGAGTAGCTTTACTGAAAACGGCCCCGTTCGCGGGCCGCTCTTTCACCTCCACGGCCACCTTGCCCACGTTGTGGGCCGCCACCTTGAAGGCGCCGCGTTGGTTGCCTCCTAGCACAAACTGCTTGCCGGGCTCGATATATAAATCGGAATGAACGTCGGCCCAACAGGCGGTAGCCAGCAACAGCAAACCAGCGAATACAGATAAGAGGGCCTGACGACGGAGGCTAATTAGAGTGCACATAAGCCATGAGGTTAGTGGAAGGATGACCCAAAGGAAGGCTTCCCTTCCACCCCACGCGCTCCGAATTACCTTTCGGGACGTCCCAACTTATGAATTGAGCCCTGCCGCCACCTCGCTAGGCGTAGCGCCCCGCAGCTTCTTGAACACTCTGTTGAAGGTGGACTTGGAATTGAACCCTGATTCCAGAGCCACAGCCAACAGTGTATACTGCTGAAACTTAGGGTCACGCAAACGGCGCTCGGCCTCGCGCACCCGGTACTCGTTCACGTAGTCGTTGAAGTTCTGGCCGAACCCGGTATTGATAACCCGCGACAACATCGATGTATTGGTGCCTAAGCGAGCAGCTAGCTCCGGCAGCGTTAGCTCGGGCGCCAAGTACGGATGGTCGGTTTCCATGAGTTGGGTAAGGCGCGTTGCCCAACGGGCCAGTTCTGGGTCGGCGGCTTCGGGAATTGCGGCCGCTGGCCGCTCAGTTGCCGGAACCAATGTGGTGGTTTCAACGGCCACCGCCGGCGCTGCGCCCGCAGCTACAGCACCGTCGTCGATAAGAGGCGGCCAGGAGGCGGCAACAGGTACCGTGCTCGTAGCAATAGGTACTGGCTGCGGTTGACGCTCGACCAACGATACAGCTGGTACGCTGACGGGCGGCTTGCCGGGGGCGTTGAGGGCGGGACTGAAGTGCAGCGGGGCAGCCAGCCGGTCGTTGGTGAGCAAGCCGGCAATGCCAAGAAAGTAGATGAGAATACCTGTGGCAAGATACTCGTACCACGCCTGGTTGTAGTTGAGCGACATCACGCCCACGTCCACCACCGAAAACAGGAAGGTGATACCTACGCCCAACAGCATAGCCACCAGCAAGTTGCGCAGCCACACAAACCGAATTTGTTCGGTATCCGAGAAGTAGTCGTTGATGTAGCGGCGGTACTGCCAGTATTCGCGCAGCGTCAGCCAGCAATAGTAAGCCACCGATACGTAGCCTACGGCTTCCACCCAAAAGCCTACACCTTCTTGCACAACCGCCAACTCGCCTTCCGTGCCGAAGTGGTACGGGAAAGGCACTCCGCGCACCCCATGCTCCCACCCCACATCCACCCCAAACGCCACCGCCCGCCAGCCCAGATACAGTAAAGCCGGCAGGAAATGCAATAAGTCGCGCCGCTGAAATCGAAAGTCTTGGTTGGTGAGACTGCGGAAATAGAAGTAGAGCGTCGGCCCTAATGCCAGCCAATTCCCGAACGGGAAGTAGAACATGAACGTCGACAGCGCATTGTGCGCGTCGTACCAGCCGGCAAACCCGAGCATCCACTGCGCCAGCCGAACGGTGTGCAGCAGCAGGAGGAGCGCCAACCAGCCATCCGCAACTGTGCCGTGCCGCCGCCCCCGCGTCAGTAGCACCACGCTCACTACTATCCCCTGCAGGAAAAAAGGCAACAGCAAGCTACTGTAGGCGTCGAAGTCGAAAATCATTGGGCTCCGTGCTTAGTTGTTAGTGCTTCGTGGCAGAACAGGCAACCGTTCAAGTCCTGTATCCACCTTAAAACTAAGCACAAAGCACTAACAACTAACAAGCTATCCGAATGGCCCGTCATGCTTCGGCTGCGCCTCTGCAGGACGGGCCATTCGGATGAGCCCTAAGCGGCTGTTTGAGTTAAGTGCTGGAAATCACCGAACGATGTAGAGCGTCTCGGCGTTAAACAAAATCGGCGGGTTGGGGCGGGCGCCGAGACGCAAAGAGGCGGCTCTACATCGTCCTAACCAGTTTTTGGTTAACTCAAACACTCAAACAGCTTCTAAGCACTAATTACTCCAGCTCCTGCCGCAGCGCATACACTTTGCGCAGGTTGCGAATCAGGCGGGCCGACTCCTGAAAGTTGAGGGTTTGGGCCCCATCGGAGGCGGCTTCTTCGGGCTTTTCGTGAGCTTCGTAGATGATGCCATCGGCACCGGCCATGACACCGGCCAGCGCCATAGTGGGCACGTATTCCCGGATGCCAATACCGTGCGAAGGGTCCACAATTACCGGCAGGTGGGTTTTCTCTTTCAAGATAGGCACCGCGTTCAGGTCGAGCGTATTGCGGCTGGCAGTTTCGAAAGTACGGATGCCCCGCTCGCACAAAATCAGCTTCTCGTTGCCGCCTGAAAACACGTACTCCGCCGACGACAGCAGCTCTTCCAGCGTGCCCGATATACCGCGCTTAATCATCACCGGCTTATCCACGCCGCCTAGCGCATCCAGTAGGTTGAAGTTCTGCGTGTTGCGGGCGCCCACCTGAAACACGTCCACGTAGTCGTGCATCTCCTCCACTTGCGACACCTGCATCACCTCCGTAATAATTTTGATGCCGTGGGCGCGAGCCATCTGGTGGAACAGCTTCAGCCCCTCCATGCCCAACCCCCGAAACGAGTACGGCGACGACCGAGGCTTAAATACGCCCCCCCGCATGATGCGCACGTCATTGTCGAGCAGGTGTTGCATCATCAGCTCCATTTGGGCTTCACTCTCGATGCTGCACGGCCCAGCCGCCAGTGTCAGGCTGCCTTCCCCAATGCGCACCCCGTCGCCAAGGTCCAGCACCGTGGGCCGCACGCGCCACTTGCGGCTCACCAGCTTGTAGTCGTCCGACACCCGATGAATGTCGAGGATGCCGGGCAGCTGACCGATGGTGCGCAAGTCGAAATCGGCCTTGCCGATGGCCACGAGGTAGTGCGCCCGTTGCGTGGTGACGTCCGTGGCTTTGTACTTCACGGCTTTGATGTGCGCCAGAATATCCGCTTTGGCGGCTTCGGTGATATGGGGGTCGAGTTGGATAATCACTGATTTACGCTGATTAAAAGCTGATTTCGCAGGTTTTTTCAAATAGACCGTCATGCTGAGCTTGTCGAAGCATCTCTACCGCCAAAGTAAATTATATACCATTGCGGTAGAGATGCTTCGACAAGCTCAGCATGACCGTTTTCTCATCTCAACTAATTCAAAACAGAAGAAACAAACCGGGCGGCGGCGGCGGGAGCATCGTCGGCACCTTCCAACGCTTTAATCAAGGCCGAGCCGATAATGGCGCCTTCCGCGTATCGGCAGGCGTGCTGGAAAGATGCTTTGTCGCCAATGCCGAAACCGATGAGGCGCGGGTTGCGAAGCTGCATGTCCTCGATGCGCTGGAAATACGCATCCTGCACACCGGCGGCCTGCGTGTTGGTGCCGCCCGTGGTGCCCGGCCCCGACACGAGGTACAAAAACGAATCCGTCAGTTCATCGATGCGCCGGATACGCGCCGGGGCGGTTTGGGGTGTAATCAGAAACACTGGCTTCAGGTTGTGGCGCCGGAAAATGTCCTGGTACTCATCCACGTAGTCGTCGAGGGGCAAATCGGGCAGAATAACACCATCGACGCCCGCGGCGGCGGCTTCGCGGCAGAAATTTTCCATGCCGAATTGCATCACCGGGTTCAGGTAGCCCATGAGTAGAATAGGCGTTTCGGGCACTTGCTGGCGCACATCTTTGAGCTGGCTGAACAACACGCGCATGTTCATACCGTTTTGCAAGGCTACAGTGCTGCTCTGCTGAATAACGGGGCCGTCAGCCAGCGGATCGGAGAAGGGCATCCCGATTTCGATAAGGTCGGCGCCGGCTTTAGTGAGGGCTTGGAGCACGGGCACCGTGTCGTGCAGGTGCGGGTACCCGGCCGTAAAGTAGACGTTGAGCAGCTTCTTGCCTTTGCTCTGGAAAGCGTGTTGGATACGGTTCATACGTAGGTTCCCGCAGAGGGCGCAGAGCATTCTGCGCCCTCTGCGAGCTAAAGTTTATTTAATAGAATCCGCGTACTTCATGTACGTTTCCAGGTCCTTGTCGCCCCGGCCCGAGAGGTTGATGACCACTACATCGTCGGGGCCGGCGCCGAGCTGACCGAGCGCCGCCAGGGCGTGGGCAGTTTCCAGAGCCGGAATGATGCCTTCCAAGCGGCTGCATTCCGCCACGGCCCGCAGCGCCGGCTCGTCTTCAATGGAAATGAACCGCGCCCGGCCTTCCGCCGCCAGATACGCGTGCAGCGGCCCGATGCCCGGATAATCCAGCCCCGCCGACAACGAATACGGCTCGGTAATCTGCCCGTCTTCGTCCTGCATGAGCAAGGTGCGCGAGCCGTGAATAATGCCTGGCTTGCCCAACACCGACGTAGCCGCCGAGTGGCCCGACGTGATGCCGTGCCCGGCCGCTTCCACCGCCACCAGCTTCACCGAAGGCTCGTCGAGGAAATGGTAGAACGCGCCGGCCGCGTTGGAGCCGCCGCCCACGCAGGCTACCACATACTGCGGCAGCTCGGAGCCCGTCTTTTCCAGCAGCTGCTTGCGCATTTCCTCGCTGATAATGGCCTGCAAGCGCGCCACCAAATCGGGGTACGGGTGCGGGCCTACTACCGACCCAATGATGTAGTGCGTATCAACGGGGTTGGAAATCCAGTCGCGAATGGCCTCGTTGGTGGCGTCTTTCAGGGTTTGGCTGCCGCTGGTGGCGGGCCGTACTTCGGCACCGAGCAGCCGCATTCGCTCGACGTTGGGGCGCTGCCGCTCCATGTCCACCGAGCCCATGTATACGATGCACTCCATGCCCATCAGGGCACAGACGGTGGCCGTAGCCACGCCGTGCTGACCGGCGCCGGTTTCGGCAATGATGCGCGTTTTGCCGAGTCGCTGCGCCAGCAGAATCTGCCCTACCGTGTTATTGACCTTGTGGGCACCGGTGTGGCACAGGTCTTCGCGCTTGAGGAAGATGCGCGTGTTGTACTTCTTGGAAAGCCGCTTGGCCTCGAACAACGGCGTGGGCCGCCCTACAAAGTCGCGCAAAAGCTGCTGGTACTCCCGTTGAAACTCGGGGTCGGCGAGGATGATGAGGTAGTTGTCGCGCAGCTCTTCCACGTTGGGGTAGAGCATTTCGGGGATGAAAGCGCCGCCGAATTGGCCGTAATAGCCGCGGGCGGTGGGTTCTTTGTAGGTAGTAGGTGTCATGTCGTGTAGGATTAGGTTTCCCCCTAGTTTCGCAGAACACTGCTTCTTTTGCGCCCTCTGCGGGCTAAAAAAGTCAGGCTCGTAAGCTTTCAAACATCTGCTCTAATAATTTGACGTCTTTCACGCCAGGCTCGGTTTCAAAGCAGCTATTTAGGTCCAGTGCAAACAAGCCAGGCAGGCGCAAGTTCCGCAATGCCTCAGCTTGCTCTAAACTGAGGCCGCCGGCCAGAAAATAAGGCACCGGCAACTCATAGTCGGCCAACAGATTCCAATTGAAGGCCGTGCCGTTGCCGCCCGGTTGCGCGCCTTGGGTATCGAAGAGAAAGTAGTCGACGCTGCCTACGTAGGGGTGCAGTTTCTTGAAATCGAACTCCTTTCCCACTGAAAACGCCTTGACAACCGGCACACCGGCTGCTTGTATGGCGGCGCAATCCGCCGGGGTTTCCTGCCCGTGCAGCTGCACCAGATCCAGCCCCAACTCTGCCACGCGCGCCAGTACCGCTTCCGGGCTTTCATTCACGAACACGCCCACCTTGCGAATCCCGGCCGGTAGTGCCGCCAGTTCCTCCCCGCTGAGCTGCGCGCCCACATACCGGCTGGATTTCGGGTAGAAGATGAACCCCAAAAAGTCGGGCTGCAAAGCTGCCACAGCGGCCAGATTATCCGGCTGCCGCATCCCGCAGACTTTCAGGTAGGGAGTTGTTGGGGACATGGATTTGATGTTGTCTATTTGTTCGTCATGCTGAGCGAAGCCGGAGGCGAAGTCGAAGCATCTCGCTAGTGTGGTAAACCCCTTTGCCGGTGCAACGAAGCGGAAGAGATGCTTCGACAAGCGGACGCCAGATCAAGCATGACCAAATTAGTTTGTCAACGATTTGAGCGAGATGCTTCGACTACGCCTCCGGCTACGCTCAGCATGACGTTTAAGCCCTTACGACCCCAACCGTGGCGCGGAGCTGCTGCACCAGCGCGGCGCAGGCTTTTTCGGGGCGGCCATGGCGCATGAAAGTTTCACCGATGAGGAAGCCGCGGTAGCCAACGGCGCGCAGCGCTTCAATGTCGGCTGCCGAGCTTAGGCCGCTTTCCGTCACTTTCACGTACTCGTTGGGAATGCGTTGGGCTAACTCGCCGGAGGTGTCGAGGCTGACGGAGAAGTCGTGGAGGTTGCGGTTGTTGACGCCGACTACACTCACGGCATCGGGATGCAGTGTTTTGTCGAGCTCTTCGGCACTATGGATTTCGAGTAGCACTTCCAGCCCTAGGCTTTTAGCGAAGCGGCCTAAGCGCAGCACTTCCTCACCCGACAGCACGGCCGCAATAAGCAGCACCGCATCGGCGCCAATGCTCTTGGCTTCCAGAATCTGGTATTCATCAACCACAAAATCCTTGCGCAGGATCGGGCAGAAATTGTAGCGCCGCGCAATCGTCAGGTCTTCGTTTTTGCCCCCGAAAAATTCGGTGTCCGTCAGCACCGATAGCGCCGAGGCCCCGGCCTGCATGTAGCCGAGCGTGGTGCGCTCCACCGGCGCGTGGGCATTGAGTACGCCCTTGCTCGGTGACTTGCGCTTGAACTCGGCAATGATGCCGCTCAGGTCGTCGCGCAGCAGATACTGGCGTAAGCTTAGCGGTTGCGAGTCGATGTACAAGCTCTTTTCCAACAGCTTCACAGGCACCAACGCTTGGCGGTCAAGTACTTCCTGGCGCTTGTGGGTGATGATTTTATCGAGGATGGTCGGCATTTCAATTTGGATGTAACACCAAGCTCCTGCTTGGTGAGGCGTTAAACGGTTATTAGTCGTTGTCATTCCGACGCAAGATGAATCTGGGTGAAGTCATTGCACGAACTAACTCAGATTCCTCCTGCGTCGGAATGACAACTATCATTGGTATGACCTTTACACGGCCACGGCTTTGTTATGCGTGGCGGCCAGCAGATTCTTCAGTGCTGCGCAGGCCCGCCCGGAATCCAAGGATTCCTGCGCGGCGGCCAAGGCCTCGGCGAAACCAAACTCTGGTTCCAGACACCGGATAGCCAGGGCGGCATTGGCCGTCACTACGTCGCGTTGCGCGCGGGTGGCATGGCCTTCCAGCACACTCAAGAACAGCTGCGCCGACTCCGCCGCGCTACGGCCGCCCGCCAACTCAGTTGGTGTGGTGGCTGCCAGCCCAAAATCAGCGGCCGACACCACCTGCTCGCCGGTGATGGTGGCTAACTTAGCAGAGCCGGTGAGGGAAAGTTCGTCGTAGCCGTCGAGGGCGTGCACTACGGTGTAGCAAGTGCTGGTTTGTTGCAGCAAATAGTGGTAGAGGCGCAACAGCTCCAGGCTGAAGGTGCCTGCCACCTGGTAGTTCGGGCGGGCCGGATTTACCAGCGGCCCGAGGATGTTAAAGAACGTGCGCACCCCTAATTCCCGCCGCACGGGCCCGGCGTGGCGCATGGCCGGATGAAACGATGGCGCGTGCAGAAAGCAGATATTGGCGTGCTCTAACTGCCGTTTCAGCACGTCGTTGCTGGCCGCAAAATCTACCCCCAACTGCGCCAGCACATCCGACGAGCCGCACACCGACGAGACGCCAATGTTGCCGTGCTTGGTCACTTTGTAGCCTGCGCCCGCCACCACAAAGCAAGCCAGCGTGCTGATATTGAGCGTGTCTTTGCCGTCGCCGCCGGTGCCTACTATATCTACCGTTTCGTGGGTGCCAAGCTCCGGGTCGCGGCTGAGACTGAGCAGGGCCTCGCGGAAGCCAGCCAGTTCGGGCACCGAGATGGGCCGCATCCGGTACACCGCCATAAAGGCCGCCATTTCTGCTGGGTTCGCCTCGCCCACGCCGATGTGCAGCATGGCCTGCCGCGCCTCGGCGTGGGAGAGCAGCTGCTGGTCGAAGAGGATGTTGAGAAGGTGTTTCACAATCGCTGATTTGCGCTGAATAATCGTGATTTCGCTGATTCCTGTAAAAAGAACGTCATGCTGAGCATGTGGCGCATCAAGCCAGGGACCGAAGGCGTAGTCGAAGCATCTCGCTCGTGTGGTAAAATCATTTACCACACGAGCGAGATGCTTCCTGTCGTCAGCATGACGGATAATGCTTGGCAACGTCAGCACGCGAGATGCTTCGACTACGCTCCGCTGCGCTCAGCATGACGTTCCCGTACTACAGCCTAGGCTAGCCAGTTGCGTAGCATCCGGTGGCCGTGTTCGGTCAGGATGGATTCAGGGTGAAACTGGACGCCGCGCACGTCGTATTCGCGGTGGCGGAAGGCGAGCACTTGGCCGTCTGCGTCGAGGGCGGTTACTTCCAGCTCGGTGGGTACTGACTCGGGGCGGACGCTCCAGGAGTGGTAGCGGCCCACCCGAAACTGCGTCGGGAGGCCATCGAATAGCTTGTCTTCGGTGGTAACTTCGGCCTGCGTGGCGATACCGTGCAGCACCTCGGGCATATTATACAGCTCGCCGCCGAAGCTTTCGGCCAAGCCCTGGTGGCCGAGGCACACGCCCAAAATCCGTTTGGTAGGTGCGTAGCGGCGGATGATTTCGGGCATCAGGCCGGCTTCGGAAGGCAAGCCAGGACCGGGCGAAAGCAGAACGGCGTCGTACGCCTCTACGTCGTCGACGGCCAGCTTATCGTTGCGGATGACCGTGGTGGCTTCACCGTGGCCTAACTCCCGCAGCACCTGCACAAGATTGTAGGTGAAGGAGTCGTAGTTATCAAGGACTAGGATTTTCATGTTGCTAGGTGGGTATTGGGGTAGGGGTTAGGAGCTTAGGGTCTTAATTTTCGAGCAGAAGTTGCAGCCAAAGCCTGAGTAAATCATGAAGTTGAGTTTGGGGTTCAACGGCTACTGGCTTCTTGGCTCTATACTATATGTCAGCAAAGGGCCTAAGCCCTTCACACTTGCTCTGCTTCTTTCAACGCTTTGCGTAGGGCGGCTAGTTTGTGGTGCACTTCATTTAACTCGGAGTTGATATCGGAAGCCGCCACCACGCCGGCCCCGGCCTGGAAGTAAAGCTGACTCGCAGTGCTCAGGAACGAACGAATCATGATGGCGTGGTTGAAGTCGCCGTTGAAGCCGAGGTAGCCAATGGCGCCACCATAGTAGCCGCGGGCCGTGGGCTCCAGGCCGTCGATGATTTGCATGGCGCGGTGCTTGGGGGCGCCGGAGAGCGTACCGGCCGGGAAGGTATCGGCCACCACTTGCAGGGGGCTGGCGTCGGGGCTGAGGGTGGCGTTTACTTCACTCACCAAGTGAATGACGTGCGAGTAAAACTGAATTTCGCGGAAGGTTTTCACCCGCACGTTGTCGCCGTGGCGGGCCAGATCGTTGCGGGCCAGGTCGACGAGCATGGTGTGCTCGGCGTTTTCCTTGGGGTCGTCGGCTAGCTTTTGGGCCAGGGCGGCGTCTTCGGCATCGTGGCCGGTGCGGCGGAAGGTGCCGGCAATGGGGAACAAACTGGCTTCGCGGCCTTTAATAAGGAGTTGGGTTTCGGGCGAAGAGCCGAAGATTTTGAAGTTACCGTAGTCGAAGTAGAACAGGTACGGCGACGGGTTGATGGAGCGTAGCGCCCGGTACACGTTGAATTCGTCGCCGGTGAAACCTTGCTGGAAGCGGCGCGAAAGCACAATTTGAAACACGTTGCCTTGGTGGCAGTGCTTTTGCCCGGTCGCCAGCACCTTCAGAAACTCTTCGTCGGTCTGGTTGGTGGTCTCCTCTCCCACCGTCGCAAACTTGTAGTCGGGCAACGACGGGTTGCGCACCAGGTTCACGAGGCGAGTGAGGCCTTCGGGGTCGGTTTCCTCGCCGGCTAGCGTGTGCTCGAACACGTACAGCTCGTTGCGGAAGTGGTTTACGGCAATAACGTAGCGGTAGGTACCGTACAGAACGCTCGGAATCTGGCCGGCCGCTTGCTTATCGGTGTTCAACTCCAGGTCTTCGAAATACTGCACCCCCTCGTAGCCGATGTAGCCGAACAGGCCCCCGGTAATAAAATCGTAGTTGGTAGGCTCGGTCTGGAAGCAGCTAGCAAATTCCTGGAGGCGCGTGAGGGCCAGCCGGGGCTCCGCCAGGGTTTCGGTTTCGGTGCTGTCGTCGGGGAAAGTTAGTTTCAGCTGGTTACCGCTTAGCTCGAAGCGGGCCAGGGGGTCGAAGGCGAGGTAGCTGAAGGCGTTTTGCTGGCCGTGGTAGTCGGAGCTTTCCAGCAGCAGGCAGTTGGGGTACCGGTCGCGCAACCGCAGGTAGAGGCCTACGGGCGTAACGGTATCGGCCAGAACGCGGAGGTGACGAGTGTTGAGCTGGAACTGTTTCATAGGGGGCGTATCAGGGGAAGCGAAGCGCCGGGTAATAAAAAAGCCCGGCGGGGCGGCCGGGCTTTCTGTAGAGTCGTTGCGGAGAAGAGTTTCAATAACCTTAACGCACGCACAGGAGGTCCCGTCCGGAAATTCCGATAGGCCACCACCAAGCTTGCTGAGTCATTGAAACGGTCATTGCCAAAGTTGATTTAGGGCGTTGAGTGGCACAAAGGTAAAGCTGCATTTTTATAATGCAAGCAAAATTCAAGTTTTCTGTTGAAGTATCAGCAAGAATAAAGGCTACTAGTTGCGAGAATGTTAAAAAAACTCTTGCTGTAGACGAAAACCACAATTAAGTGAGCTACTCTCCTACTTCATAGATACTGTTCCAGAGCCGCAATAGTAGCTAAAGGAGCACTTAGATGCGGGTAATGCCCGGAGGTGTCTAAAATGTGTAGCTCGCTATCAATCAGGTGCTCGTTGAGGTAATGCCCTACTGCTGGCGGAGCCACCGAATCGTCGGCGCACTGCACAATAAGGGCCGGAACGCGCAGATTGGGCAGTTGGGCGCGGTAGTCGGACAGGAAGGTGGCGCGCGCAAACTGACTGGCAATCTTGGGGTCTACCTGGGTGAACGTATCCAACAGCTTATCAAGCAAATCCGGGCGCATATCCCCTCCTACCAATGTTGGAATCAGGGTGCTAGACCATGAACGATAGTCCCGGTCGAGGAAGCCTAGCAGTTCCTCCAGGTCACCGGCATCGAAGCCGCCGAGGTAACCGCCGTCGTTGACGTAACAAGGCGAAGCAGCCAACAGCACCAACCGCTCGAATAAGTCGGGCTCCTGTATGGCGGCTAGCACCCCTATCATACCACCCACCGAATGCCCAACATAGATAACCTTGGGTAGTTGCATGGCTCGCAGCAAGATTAGCAGGTCCTCTACGTAGCCGTCGAGAGTACGGTAGCGGTTGAAGTCGTAGGCGCTTTTGTCGGAGGCGCCCGCCCCCACTAAATCGAACAGCACAACTTGATGCTGCGCGGCAAAAGCTGGTGCTACATAGCGCCAGGCATGTTGGTCGGTGCCAAAACCGTGGGCAAACACCATGGGTGGTAATCCAGAACCATAAGTGGAGACGTGGTGGCGTATAAATGGATTCATAGGACGTCCAAGCTACATAAACTCAACCATACCAAACCTTATCTTCGGAGCGCTTAGGAGCTGCCACTATTTAACTAGAAATGCAAATAACTGTTTATCAATTACATCAGTTACATTCCGTTGATAAACAGTCGGTACTTTAGCAGGACAAATTTAATTCTCGGGGGAAAGCATTCCTGCCGATGCCTGTTGCGGACGTGCTGAAGCAGGCAGTTCTCCCACTTATCGGAAACACCAAAGACGAGTACGGACCGGGGGAGTTTCTTCCAACAAGCTACCTGTGTGAGCTACACATTAGAGCGTATGGAGAGTAGCGCGGAAGCTTCCAGGATTTACTTCGGTAGCGCTCTGCACAGCTGACGGCAAGCAAGTCAGGCTCGACATTGCTCTCAACTATTCTGTTAGCTTTATAGCATCGGCCGGTGCAGCATAAGAGCTTCTGCGAGAACAGGAGAAGCGGCAACAGAACCTTCTACTTCAGCCGGCGCAGCAGGACAACTCGGGTACGCACACTCACCCATTTCGCACCATGAGCAGCACCCCAACGATAACCTGGCCCTATGACCACCGTGCCCGCTTGGCACTGGCTACCGCCGCGCTAGCGCTAACCACGCTCGCCAGCTGCAACATCTCCGACAAATCCGAAACGGCCGCCACGCTCCCCGCCGCGCCCACTTCCTGGACGCTCCTTAATTTCACAAA
This sequence comes from Hymenobacter sp., assembly GCF_036387835.1. GTDB lineage: Bacteria > Bacteroidota > Bacteroidia > Cytophagales > Hymenobacteraceae > Hymenobacter. The sequence goes on from NZ_DASVSY010000107.1 coordinate 13,701, forward strand.
GGCCGATGAGGCCAACCCCATTATGGGTCCTAGCCGGGTGGGCCGCTTTCAGGACCCCATTCTGAAGCAAACCATATTGTGGGAAGAGAAAGACGTGTTTAACCCCGCCGTAGTAGTGCGCCACGACACCATCTACATGCTTTACCGGGCCGAGAATATAGTGGCCGGCAAGGTGGGGAAGGCGTCGCGCATTGGGCTGGCTTTCAGCACCGACGGCATCCATTTCACGCGCCGGGCCAAGCCCGTGCTCTACCCTGCTAACGACGCCCAGAAAAAGTACGAGTGGCCCGGCGGCACCGAGGACCCGCGCGTGGTGGAAGACGCCACCGGCGTGTACTACATGACTTACACCGCCTATGACGGCAACAAAGCCCGCCTGCACGTGGCCTCCTCGCCGGACCTGCTGCACTGGATTAAGTACGGCAACGCCTTTACCCAAGCCGGTGGCGGTCAGTACGTAGACAAGTGGAGCAAGTCGGGGTCGATTGTGTCGCGTTACGAGCCAGACGGGCGTATCGTGGCCACCAAAATCAACGGCAAGTACTGGATGTATTGGGGCGACGCGCAAATCTGGCTGGCTACGTCCGACGACCTCATCCACTGGACGCCCGTGGAAATGGCCCCCGGCGAAAAGCCTCGGGTGCCCCTGCGCGCCCAGGCCGCAACCCTGCCCAACCTGAAGATTGTGCTGCCTACCCGCGCCGGTAAGTTCGACAGTGACCTGGTAGAATCCGGGCCGCCCGCCATGCTCACCGACCAAGGTATCCTGCTGATTTACAACAGCCGCAACGTGCCCGCCATCGGCGACAAGGCGCTACCCGAGGGCACCTACACCGCCGCCCAGGCCCTGTTCGACAAAAACAACCCCAGCAAGCTGCTGCTCCGCACCGACACCTACTTTATGCGCCCCGAGAAGCCGTACGAAACCACTGGGCAGGTAAATCAGGTCGTGTTTCTGGAAGGCTTGGCTCGCCTGCAAAACAAGTGGTTTCTCTACTACGGCACCGCCGACTCGAAAATTGCCTTGGCCACTCGGTCTGTAGAGTAAAGCCGCCTTCCCTTAGCTAGGCCATTTGCTACTTTGGCTGCCCGCTATTCCTCCAGCTATTTCTTCAGCAGCATCTGTGTACCATGCTGCAAATTGCTAGTTGCTCGCACTGTATAGTTGCCTTTAGATAAGTGACTTACGTCTAATGATTGGCCTGAGTGCATTTGCTGCTGAAGCTTCTTCCTGCCTCTGCTATCCACTATTTCTATTTTTGCTTGGTGCTGCGCATTCGGCAGAATCACAATCAGGTTAGTCTCTGCTAGATTTAGATAAGCGCTGAACCTAAGTGGTTGCACTGTACGTAGGCAGCCTTCAAAAGTCAGAGGCGCATTCAGCCAGCGGTAGGCCGCCGGAAACTCCCGCCGCCAAAACCACTCGGAATGCTGCCCGTCGGTTCGGGGGTTGAAGCTTAGGTTGGTAGGTGGCACACCGCCACGCGCCAGGGCATCATGCACAGTCCGCATTAAAGGCACCATGTTCGAGCCCTCGGTGGTGCCGCACACGAAGTAGAACCGCGTGTTGGGGTTGGCCGGGTGCTGGCGCACGTACTGCATCAGCGAATCCCCGGCAAACCAGAAGGCGGGTGAAAACGCTCCCACTTTGCTGTACACGTTTGGGTATTTTAAGGCGGCGTAGATGGATATGAGGCCGCCCATGCTGCTGCCCGCAATGCCCGTATACTCGCGGCCTGTGAGGGTGCGGTAGTGGCTATCGATGTAGGGCTTTAACGTTTCAACCAGAAAATCAACGTATTGGTCGCCCTGCCCACCCCCGAGTTTGAGGTTGCGCCAGGGCGAGAGTTCATTGAGCCGCTCGGTGCCGCCGTGGTCCACGGCTACCACAAGGGAGCCAGTGGCGTCGAGGCCCTGCTTTTGCAGCTCGCTCAACGTTTCATCGACGCCCCATTCGCCGGCGAAGCTAGTGCAGGCGTCGAACACGTTTTGGCCGTCGTGCAGGTAGAGCACGGGGTAGCGTTTGGTGGAGTTGGTGGCATAGTCGTTGGGCAGGTAGATCCAGATGCGGCGGGTGCGGCGGAGCTGCGGTATCTCAAAGGCCATGCTGATTATCTGCACGTTGGGCTGCAAGGCCGTGCTTTGGCACGGTTTGCTGCTACCGCCGAAGTCCTTCCAGTTTAGCACTTGCAAATCCACGGTGGCGAGACCTTTATTGATGGTGTAGCGGCGGTTGGCTACGTCGTTGTTTTGCGCGTCGGTTTCCGCAGAAGTCCAGGCGCCGCGGGTAAATTTGAATTCCACAGGCCCCGTTACGGCTACCGGCAGCGTGAGTTGGTAAGTGCCGTTGGGTTTGCGGGTGAAGGCGTGGGCGGCACTGCCGGGGTTCCAGTTGTTGAAGGAGCCCGCCATGTAGAGCACGGCATGGGCAGGCGTGGTGGCGGGCACGCGGGTGAGGCGGAAAGTGGTTTGCGCCGGTAAGGCACCCGCCCACAACAGCAGGCCAGCCAGCAAAAGCAGGATACGCATGGGAATTAAGCAGGTTGAGAGCTGGTGGTGGACCCCACCCCCGTCCCAAAGCAAGCTAAAAACTTGCTATGGACGTAAGGCGGAACACAAACGATTGGGTAACCCAATAAACCTGTCTACTTTTCAGCCTGCTTCCTCACAATGCAAGCAGGCCGTACGCTACTTCCCGCTTTATGCCCCACCGGTTACTGGTCTTACTTCTTATTATTTGCAGCGCCACAATAGGATTGCCATCGGCGGCGCAGAAAGCCCCGCGTCAGTCGGAGGGCGACGTATTTGTGGACAAGCAAGGCGTATTGCGCTGGCAGAAAGACAAGAAAGAAGTAGCGCTGTTTGGGGTGAATTACACCACTCCTTTTGCCCACGCCTACCGGGCGCATCAGCGGCTAGGCGTGTCGCACGAGCAGGCTATAACGCAGGATGTGTACCACCTCTCCCGGCTCGGGGTTGATGCGTTTCGGGTCCATGTTTGGGATGTAGAAATCACCGACACGCTTGGTAATCTGCAAGACAACGAGCACCTGAAGCTGCTTGATTTTCTGGTGGCGCAGCTTAAGCAGCGTGGTATTAAAATCATTCTAACGCCCATCGCCTACTGGAACAACGGCTACCCGGAGCGCGACACCGGCACCGGCTTCTCCAGCATCTACTCGAAAAGCGAGGCCTACACCAACCCGCGGGCCATACTGGCGCAGGAGAAGTACCTGACGCAGTTCCTCAACCACCGCAACCCCTACACCAAGCAGCTTTACCGCGAAGAGCCCGACATCATTGCCTACGAGGTGTGCAACGAGCCTCGCTACCACAAGCCCGAAGACCAGGTCACGGCCTTCGCCAACCGCATGGCTCAAGCCATCCGGGCCACGGGCTGCCGCAAGCCAGTGTTCTACAACGTGTCTGAGAATCCCGACGTGTACCAGGCCATTCTGAACGCCAAGGTGGATGGGCTAACGTTTCAGTGGTATCCGCAAGGGCTGGTGAGCGGGCACGCGCTACGCGGCAACTTCCTGCCTTACGTCGACCAGTACCCCATTCCGTTTCGGACCGACAAGCGCTTCACCAGCAAGGCCAGGATGATTTACGAGTTCGAGTCGGCCGACATTATTCAGCCGGTGATGTACCCGTTTATGGCGCGCAGCTTTCGGGAAGCTGGTTTTCAATGGGCCACGCAGTTCGCCTACGACCCCATGGCCATGGCCTTCGCCAACACCGAATACCAGACCCACTACCTGAACCTGGCGTACACGCCAGCCAAGGCCCTGAGCTTGCTGATTGCCTCGAAAGTATTTCACCGTGTGGGGCGCGGGCAGTCGTTTGGGCGCTACCCGCAGGATTCGGTGTTTGAGGCTTTCCGGGTGAGCTACCGGCAGGGTTTAAGTGAAATGAACACGCCGGAAGAATTCTACTACACCACGTCCACCACCACGCAACCCAAACGAGTTGCCAGCTTGCAGCACATAGCCGGCACGGGCTCTTCGCCAGTAGTACACTACGGCGGTACCGGCGCCTACTTCCTCGACCGACTGGCCGCGGGCGTGTGGCGCCTGGAGGTGATGCCCGATGCCGTACCAATTCAAGACCCGTTTGAAAAAGCATCCTTGAGCAAGCCCGTGACGCAGATTTTGTGGAACGAGCAGCCGTTGCAGATTACCCTGGCCGAATTGGGTGGTAGCTTCACGCTACGTGCCCTCAACGAAGGCAATACCACGCAGGAGCAAGCTACCAACGGCCGCCTTGCGGTGCAGCCCGGTGTGTACCTGGTGGCGGCGGCCGGCAAATCGACCACGCAGTTCACCGGGGCATCTATCTTCAACCGCATTAAGCTAGGAGAATTTGCAGCGCCCGCGCCCACCAAGCTCGGCCCGCAGGTGCTGCACACGCCGCCCGCGCAGGTATCGGTGGGGCAACCAGTACGCATCAGCGCCCGCCTCACCGGTGCCTCACCCCAAGACAGCGTGTTCCTGGTAGCGCAGCATTACTACGGCCGCACCCGCACCCTGCCCATGACCACCACGAGCTACGCCACCGTGGAGGCCACCGTCCCCGCCGACCTTGCGTATTCGGGGCTGCTGCGCTACTGGATCGTGTTGCGCAAAAAAGAGCAGGCCCTCACGTTTCCGGGCGCTTTCGAGGGCCAGCCCCGCGATTGGGACTACGCGCACCCCGAACACTACGAGGTACCCATTGTGGCCGCGGGTACGCCTCTGCCCCTCTTTGAAGCCAGCCACGACCAGGACCTGGTGGAAGCCCGCGGCGTCGCCAGCACCGCCTGGACTGACTACGTAACTACGCCGACCGGTACGTTGGCCTTGCGCCTGGTGCAGGGCACCCCGCGGCCCAATCAGCCACAGCCCGCCGCTACTGCGGGGCCGGCCGCGGCTTTGCGGGCCTATTTCGGGCACAAGCTCTCGGGCCGGGCCACCGAGCTGGCGGCCTTCAAGGAGGTAGTTGTAAGGGGCCGGGCCAGTGAGGCGGCTACTACCGTGAAAGTGGTGCTCACCACCAAAGATGCCATAACCTATTCGGCCACCGTTCAGCTTGGGCCCGATATGCAGGACCTCCGGATTCCGCTGTCCACTTTCCGCCCCGATGCGCTGTTGCTGGTGCCGCGCCCCTACCCTGGCTTCTTGCCTCTGACCTACCAGCCCACCCGCCCATCAGCCCTGCAACTACCCGAAACGGAGGTGCTGCAAGTACTGTTTGACGCGCCCGCTCCGGCCAGCGGCACGCGCCACCTCGACCTCGAATCTGTTTCCCTGCAATAAGGTATATGTCTGACTATCCGCTGCTTTCGAATTCTTTTACCCGCCTTGGCGCTGGTTTGCTGCTGCTAGGCGCCCTGAGCGAGTGCACCAAGCCAGCAGGCAGCATCACGCCCGCCGTCGACTTCAACCAGGACTGGCAGTTTGTGAAAGACATGGATACGGCCGTTACGGCGCCCCTCTTCACCAAAGCCACCGACAGCACCATGCAGTGGGCAACCGTATCGTTGCCCCACACGGCGCAAGTAGAGCCCGTCGTGACCGACAAAAAGCAGTGGCAGGGCACTTGCTTCTACCGCAAGTTTTTCCAGGTACCGGCCACCGATTCCAGCAAACACGTAGCCATTCACATCGGGGCAGCTATGCACACCGCCGACGTGTACCTGAACGGTAAAAAGCTGCAACGGCACGTGGGTGGGTATTTGCCGTTCACTGTGGATGTTTCGCGCCAGCTCAAGTTTGGGCAGGAAAACTGCCTGCTGGTGAAGCTCAACAATCAGGACAACCCCGCCGTGCCGCCCGGCAAACCCCTCAAAGATCTGGATTTCAACTTCTACAGTGGCCTCTACCGCTCGGTGCAGCTGCTGGTGCAAGACAAAGTGCATGTTTCCGATGCCGTGGCGGCCAACCGCACGGCCGGGGGCGGCCTCCTGCTGCACTACGAAAACGTCAGCCCGCAGTCGGCCACGCTACGGCTCCAAGCCGAAGTGCAGAACGATGCCGCGCAGGCCCAAACGGTGCAGGTACGCGCGACGTTGCTCGACGAAAAAGGCCAGGAAGTAAGCCGGATTCAAAATGAAGCGGCCGGCATTGGAGCGGGTGCTTTCGAGCGGGTAGATCAAGTGCTCAACATTGCGAATCCGAAGCTTTGGTCGCCGGAGCAGCCCTACCTCTACCGGCTGGTGGTGGAAGTGCTGCGCGAAGGAGCCGTGGTTGACCGGCAAGAGCTGCAAACCGGCATCCGCACCATCCGCTTCGCCACCGACGGCTTCTACCTCAACGGCCAGAAGCTCCGGCTGCGCGGCACCAACCGCCACCAGGAGTATCCTTACTTGGGGTATGCCTTGTCGGATAACGCGCAATACCGTGACGCCTGGCAGATTCGGGAAGCCGGTTTCAACTTCGTACGCTGCTCGCACTACCCGCCCTCGCCCGCCTTCCTGCAAGCCTGCGACGAGCTAGGCATTCTGGTGATGAATTCCATTCCCGGCTGGCAGTTTTTCGGAGGAGCAGAATTTCAAAAGAACAGCCTGCAAAACGTGCATGACATGGTACGCCGCGACCGGAACCACCCGAGCGTCGTGCTGTGGGAGTCGTCGCTGAACGAGACCGGCATGAGCAAGCCCTACATGGAGCTGACGCACCAAGCGGTGCACCAGGAGCTACCTTGGAAAGAAGGCGTGTACACCTGCGGCTGGATGGATTACGCCTACGACGTGTTCATTCCGGCCCGCCAGCACAGCAAGGCCCCCGATTATTGGAGCAAGTACACCGGCAAAAAGCCGCTGTTTCTTTGCGAGTACGGCGATTGGGAATATTACGCCCAAAACGCCGGCTTCAACCAAACCGCTTACGCCGGCCTAAAAGAGTCGGAACGCACCTCACGCCAGCTGCGCGGCCAGGGCGAGCGGGCCCTGGCGCAGCAAGCCCTCAACTTCCAGGAAGCTCACAACGACAACTTCCGCAGTCCGGCCGTCGGCGATGCTAACTGGCTACTGTTCGACTACAAGCGCGGCTACGCCCCGGATATCGAGTCGTCGGGTGTGGGCGACATATTCCGGCTGCCGAAATTCGCGTACTACTTCTACCAAAGCCAATACGGCCCGGTCACCACTCCGCAAGGCTTCGGTAAGCCGATGGTGTACATTGCCAGCTACTGGCAGCCCACTTCCAGCAAGCAAGTGGTAGTGTATAGCAACTGCGACGAAGTGGAGCTGCAACTCAACGGCACCCCCGTCGCCCGGCAACGCCCCGACGCCAACAAATTCTCCGACCGACTAACCCACCCGCCTTTCACGTTCACGCTGCCCGCCTTCACGCCCGGCACGCTGAAAGCAGTTGGCTACAGCAACGGCAAAGTGGCCGCTCAAATGGAACGGCGCACTCCTGGCGCGGCGCAGCGGCTGCAGCTCCGCTACGCCCGCCACGGCAAAGACCTGACCGCCGGCCAAAACGATGCGGTGTTCGTCTATGCGTCCGTAGTGGATGCCAACGGCACGGTAGTGCCAGATGCAACGACAGCTGTAAAGTTCACCGTGCAAGGCGCCGAGCTGCTTGGCAACAACCCGGTGGAAGCGGAAGGCGGCATTGCTACCATTCTGCTTCGCGTGGGCCTAAACCCTGGCGCTGTTCAGGTGTCGGCGGAAGCTGCCGGTTTAACTGGCAATACGCTTGAAATCGGCGTTAAATAGAACTGTCCGGCTGCTGATGCCCTGCTGTTCCATGGGCGCACCTGGCTTTCGGGGCACGCTGGTTTCTGGTTACGTCTTCTTTATGCAAAGCAGCAAGCTGTGGGGGTAGCTGAATCCCTGGAGTGAGGAAAGCAGTACCTGTAGTAAGCCAGACTGTGGAGACTGCGGGCAAACAGGACGACTTACCTGACTGGGTCAAAGACTTGATTTTTTTCCGGTGGCCCTTCACAAACCTTAGCTAGAAGCTGTTTTGAGTTAGAAAAAATGGTTCGGCCGGTGTAGAGACGCAAAGAGGCGTCTCTACACCGGCCGAACCAACCCGCCGATTTTGTTCAACGACAAGACGCAAAGAAGCGTCTCTACCTCGTTCGGTGATTTCGAAAACGTAACGCAAACTGCCTCTTAGACTGTTAGTCATGAGTTGGCGTTGAAAATATTTATTGCATTTTTCCCCGAAAACTAAGATGAGCTAGGCTTTTACTCCCATTGAGCAAGCGTCAAACGATAAAGCACGTTTGCCTTCGAGATATTCAGCTATCAGCTTCAATTACAATAGGTTAATACTATTCAGCCATCGACTGATACTATTTTATCATAAAGGCACCCATACAAGTCTATTACAAAAGGTCAGAACACCGTACCTAACTGCTTTGCTTCCTTCATCTGCGCAGTATTTCGATGCCATTAATTCCTGCATGAAGTAGACTTCATCTACTGCGCTAAAGGATGTATACCGGCAACATGGCCATAATTTCTAGGGATGCAGGTATATATTCTGCTTTTTTATTGAACAGACCCCATGATTTACATACTGTTTTGAAGATTGGAGGATAGCTCATCAACTCAGGCTATTAGCGTTATCGTTAACAAAAAACGTCTATGAAGCGTAGCCTTACGCAAGGCTTACAGTTAGGCTTAACTTGAAAAGTGGGACAGGTACAAAATAATCTACGCTAGCTTCAATAGCATTACTGATGTGACCAAGAGAAATTTTGTGCGCCAAATCAATTTATTGCTATTCTTAGAGTGGTTCCGCAAACGTTTCCGATGTCGCTGGCAAAGCTTTAACTTGCGCCCTACTTGCAAGAGGTGCCTTCTTTAAATGTGTTTGGCAGAGGCTTGTATTGCAGTCTATAGCTTCATTTTGCTTTCCAGTAATTTCTTAGAAGACATCACAAATTTCCACTCCGGCTAAATCGGAAAAATCCAGTTCAACACCCAAATCATTTCCCAATGAAACACCCTTACCTGGCAAAACTCTTGTTTTTGCTGCTGTTTGTGTGCGCCGGTTTCACCGGCGCATTCGCCCAGACTGGTTCAGTAAGTGGCCGCGTTATAGACGAGAAAGGTGAAGGCCTACCGGGCGTTACGGCTCTGGTAGAAGGTACTACGCTTGGCAACTCCACTAACGCAGACGGCACATTCTCCATCCAGAATATTCCGGCTGGTCCCCACACGCTGATTGTCTCGTACGTGGGCTTCACGTCGTTGCGCCAGCCTTTTACCAGCACGGCTGGCCAGAATACAGCTTTGGGCAACCTGACTCTTGGCGAGAATACTACCCTACTTAATGAAGCCGTAGTAGTGGGCTACGGTACGCAGCGCCGGCAAGACGTGACGGGCTCTGTTGCCACTGTGCAGTCCAAGGACTTTGTGCAAGGCCAGGTAACCAACCCCGAGCAACTGGTGCAGGGCAAAATTGCAGGCGTGAGTATCACTACGGGTGGCGGCGCGCCGGGCGCACCGGCCAACGTTCGTATCCGCGGCAATTCTTCGCTCAATGCCAACAACGACCCGTTGTATGTCATTGATGGTGTGCCGGTAGACAAAGGCGGTATTTCTGGTGCCTCCAACCCACTTACGCTCATCAACCCCAATGACATCGAGAGTGTGACCGTGTTGAAGGACGCCTCGGCCACGGCTATTTATGGTAACCGCGCTTCCAACGGCGTTATTCTGGTTACCACCAAACGGGGCTTGCAAGGCGAAAGGCTTACCGTCAACCTGTCGTCGCAGACTTCTATTTCCAGGCGGGCCAACGAGTACGATGTGCTTGGCGCCCAGGAATTCAGTGATATTGTGCGGGCCAATGGCTCTGCCTCGCAGGCGGCTACCCTCGGCACGGCCAACACCGACTGGCAGAGCGAGCTTTTCCGCACCGCCGCCACCTACGACAACAACATCAGCCTGACCGGCAGTGTAAAAAAGGTACCGTTTAGGGTTTCTTATGGCAACCTCTCCCAGGAAGGCATTGTTATCACCAACAAGCTCAAGCGCAACACCGGCTCGGTAAGCCTTACGCCTTTACTGTTCGATGACCGGCTGCGCATCGATATCAATGCCAAAGGCACGTTGGTTGACAACCGTTTTATTGATGGCGCGCAGGTAGGCAACGCCGTGCTTTTTGATCCGACGCAGCCGGTGCGGGGGGTTGATGAAACCCGCTATGCACCTTACGGGGGCTACTTTCAGTTTCTGCAGCCCAACGGCAACCCCTTGGGCCAAGCCATTGGCAACCCCGTGGCGGCGCTCAACAACGCCAACAACACCAGTGACGTAAAGCGCCTGATTGGCAACGTGCAGCTCGACTACAAGATTCACGGCATCGAAGGGCTACGCGCCAACCTGAACCTGGGTACTGATATTTCCCGCGGCGAAGGCTCTACGGCTACCAACCTAGCCGATTTCGGCAACTTCCTCAACCAGGGCCGTTTCACGCAGTACAACCAGCAAAAGGACATGCGCCTGCTCGAAGCCTACCTGGCGTACAGCAAGCAGTTCGGCGGCACCAAGTTCGATATTCAGGGCGGCTACTCGTACCAGGATTTCGTGACCAAAGGCGACAACTTCCTGGACTACCGCTTCGACCGTACCACGCTCGTGGTGCCCACCGCCGTGCTAACCGTGCCCGGCTACTACTCGAAGCTGGTGCTGCTCTCTTATTTTGGCCGCACCACCCTCAACGTGAAAGACCGCTACTTGCTGACCGGTACAGTGCGCATAGATAATACCTCGCGCTTTGCGGAAAACAACCGCAGCGGCGTGTTTCCGGCTATTGGCTTGGGGTGGCGCCTGAAAGGCGAAGACTTCCTGGCCGACAATACGCTGATTTCGGAGTTGAAGCTGCGGGGCGGCTGGGGCCGGACCGGGCAACAGGAAGTGGGCGGCAACTACGACTATCAGTCGCGCTACGTAATTGGCAACGGCGCGGCGCAGTATCAGCTCGGCGACACGTTTGTTACCACGTCGCGGCCTTCCGGCTACAACACAGATCTGCGGTGGGAAACCACTACCACCTGGAATGCCGGACTTGATTACGGCTTCTTCGACGACCGAATTTCGGGCGCTATCGATATCTACCAGCGCACTTCTACTGATCTGCTCTCGTTGGTAAACGTGCCCGCCGGTGCCAACCAAACCAACCAGCTGAACCGCAACATCGGGTCGTTGCGCAATCAGGGAATTGAATTCAACGTCAACGCGGTGCCCGTACGCTCGGAAACCTGGAACTGGGACCTGAATTTCAACGTGGCCTACAACCGCAACAAAATTACGGAGCTAGACCAGCAGATTGGTTTCGAGGGTTACCTGACGGGGGGCATTCCCGGCGGCACGGGCAGCACCATTCAAATCAATTCAGTGGGTTCTCCTTCCAACACCTTCTACGTCCGCCAACAGGTGTACGACAGCAATGGCCGCCCGCTGCAAGGCATTTACGTGGACCGCAACGGGGACGACATTATCAACGAGCGGGACAACTATCGTTACAAGCAGTCGGCCCCGCTGGCCGTGCTTGGCTTCTCCTCGAACGTGGCTTACAAGAAGCTGAATCTATCGTTTCTGCTGCGCGGCAACGTGGGCAACTACGTTTACAACTCGGTAGCGGCCAATATTGGCAACTTTTCGAACGCGCAGGGCTCGTCGGGCTTCCTGACCAACCTGCCCACCGATATCCGGAATACCGGCTTTACGGCCCAGCAACTTTTCTCGGACTATTACGTGGAAAACGGCTCTTTTCTGCGCTGCGAGAATATTACCCTGGGCTATAACGTAGGGAAAGTTCTTGGTGAGAAAGGGACACTTCGCCTGACCGGCGCTGTTCAAAACGCATTTTTGATTACCAAGTACGAAGGGCTTGATCCTGAAATATTTGGTGGTATTGACAACAACTTTTATCCCCGCGCCCGCACCTTCACTTTTGGTCTTAACCTGGGCTTTTAATTTCCCCACCTATGAACAAGTATCTAATCCGCGGACTAGTGGCTACGGCCACCAGCTTGGTACTGGCGGTGGCTAGCACCTCCTGCACCAACGACCTGGATCAGCAGCCTAAGTATGAGTTGACGCCCGATAAAGTATACGTTGACTTGAATGGCTACCGCCAGGTACTGGCCAAACTGTATGGCGGCTTTGCGCTGACCGGTCAAATAGGCCCGGCCAATCCTACGGCCAATGGTGGCGACCTCAACGGCATCGACGAAGGCACCTCCGACTACCTTCGCCAGTATTGGAGCGCTCAGGAGCTAACCACTGATGAGGCTACGGTAGTTTGGAACGACCTCGGCATTCGCGACTGGCACAACATGAATTGGGATTCCAGCAATCCGCTGATTCGGGGTTTGTACAGCCGCATTTACTTTGAAATTGCAACCTGCAACCAGTTTATTCGGGAGTCGAGCGACGAGAAGCTGGCCGCGCGCCTGAGCGGCAACGACGTAGCCACCGTGAAGCGCTACCGGGCCGAAGCGCGGTTCCTGCGCGCGGTATCCTACATGCACGTCATCGACTTGTATGGCAACGGCCCGTTTGTAACGGAAACCGATGCGGTGGGCTTCACTAGCCCCCCCTACTCCACCCGGCAGCAGCTCTTCACGTACGTGGAAAGCGAGTTGACGGCCCTAGCCGCCGACCCTGACTTCGCCGAGCCCCGCACCAACGAGTACGCCCGCGTAGACAAAGCCGCCGCCTGGGCTATGTTGTCGCGCCTCTACCTGAACGCCCAGGTGTACACGGGCACTGCCCGCTACGCCGATGCGGCCACCCAAGCTAAAAAAGTAATCGATGCCGGCTACTCGCTGGTCACGGCAGCAGCCGGCAGCGTAGCCTCGCCGTACGGGCGCCTTTTTCTGGCTGATAACAATACGGCCCCGGCGCGCAACGAGATTATCTGGCCGGTGGCCTTCGACGTCAACAACACCCAGAGTTACGGGGGCACCACGTTTCTGGTCAACGGCGCCACCGGCTCTTCGGCCGCCTGGCAGGCCCGGGTGGGCCAGTCGACCGGCTGGACGGGTTTGCGCACCACCCGGAATCTGTTCAACCTTTTCCAAAACCCGGGCGGTGGGTTGGTATCCGATACTACCCTCGACACCCGCGGCCGTTTCTGGACCAGAAAAAACGACAACTCAGCCCGCTCCCTGGAAATCGGTGATTTATACGATTTCGAGCAGGGCTACGGCGTCGTGAAATTCCGCAATGTGAATTCGGCCGGCGCAGCGCAGGGTGCTGGCCTGAACTTCTCGAGCGTTGACTTTCCAATGATTCGCTTGGCCGAGGTGATGCTGACCTACGCCGAGGCGGCCATACGCGGTGGCGGTGACCGGGCGCTGGCCCTGCGCTACGTAAACCAGCTTCGGGCCCGGGCTTTCAACAACCAGCCGGGCAGTGCCATCACCGACGCGCAGCTCACCGACCGGTTCATTCTAGATGAGCGGGGCCGGGAGCTGTTCTGGGAAGGATACCGCCGCACCGACCTGATTCGCTACAACCGCTTTGTAGAAAGCAGCTACCTCTGGCCCTGGAAGGGTGGAGTTGCCGCTGGTCGGGCCGTCGAGCCTTTCCGGGTCTTGTTCCCTATTCCAGCCGCCGACTTATCGGTGAATCGTAACCTCCGTCAAAACGACGGCTACTAGATAGTAGTGAGTAGTTGCTTATACCGGATTATATCGGAGCACTTAGAGCCTATGTAAACAGAAGTTGTCATTTCAGTGCAGTTGGAATGACAACTTCTGTTTCAGACAAACACTGAAGAACTGGCCGGTGCTACCTCCGAAAGCCGGCCTGCTTTTATTCTCTTTTCCTTTAAAACTTCCTGTTGTATGAAAAATTGGTTTTCTCAGCTTGCAGGAGTGTGCGCCTTGTTGTTTGTGTTTTCGGCTTGCGAAAAAGACGAAACCAAGGTTACGCTTACTCCTTCGAATACTCCTACCCTCGCGGCCTCGACTAGCACGGCCGTGCTGGTGCAGGGCAGCAGCTCCCGGCCGGCCGTCACCTACACCTGGACTCCTATCACGTCCTTGAACTGGAGTGGCGCTGAAAACACGTATTCCCCGGCTATCACCTACACCCTGCAAATAGACCGCCAGGGCAACAACTTCGCCTCCCCTGTTTCTATCGATGCCGGTACTGGCCCAACCACCGTGCTAACGTACGGCCAGCTTAATGCCAGCCTCAACAGCCTAGGCGTTACCCCCGGCGTTGCAACTCCCGTTGAAGCGCGGCTTCGGGCCAGCTTTGCCGCAAATAGCCCCTTGTACTCGCCGGCTGTCGCGCTGACGGCTACTTCTTACGAGTGTAAAGCCCCTACTTCCACCACCTGGGCTATCATCGGCCCGGCTGGCATGGACTGGGATACGGATGTGCAGCTGACCTACGACTGTGACCTGCAGGCCTATACCCTAACCCGCGCTTTGAAGGCTGACAACTTCAAGTTCCGGTCCAACAAGGCTTGGACTACGAATTATGGCGCGAATGCCCGGGATGCCAACAACACCGGGACGCTGGTTCTAGATGGCCCGAACATCACTGTTCCTACCGCGGGCACCTACACCATCATCTTTGATCTCAACAGGATGACGTACACTCTGACTCCTAACTAACCTGGTAAAGATTACTTTTTTGCAAAAGGCTGCCGTGCTTCGGCAGCCTTTTCTTTTGAAATGCTCTGCCCAAACTCTCTCCGCTACTGTCCTGATACGTATGCGGTTCGTGTACAAGGGAAATTTTTCTTTGCTTTGTCACTCACTGCGTTTTTTTACTCTGCCCCAACCTTTCCTTTCCTATGATTCTTATTGCCGACGGCGGCTCGACCAAGAGCAACTGGTGCCAGCTTGATAACGCTGGAAACCGCGTGTTTTTTAACACCGAAGGATACAACCCCGACTTTATGGGCACCGAGGCTATTGCGGCCTCCCTCGAAAAAAGTTTGCCTGGCACCTTGCCCCGCCAAGAAATAACGGAAGTGTACTACTACGGAGCCGGCGTATCAAACGCAGAGAAAGCCGAGCGAGTAGCGGCCGCCATGCGCCAGATTTTCCCGAATGCCAAGGCGAAAGTAGCCGAGGATTTGCTGGCGGCGGCCCACGCCCTGCTTGGCGATAAGCCCGGCTTCGCGGCTATCCTGGGTACTGGCACCAACTCCTGCCTGTACGACGGCGAGAAAATCATTTACAACGTGGATTCGCTTGGTTACTTTCTCGGCGATGAAGGGAGCGGCTCGTTTATCGGTAAGCGCTTGCTCCGCGACTACCTGCGCGGTTTGCTGCCCGACGGCCTGCAGGAAATCTTTCAGCAAGAGTTCAAGCTTACCCGCGAAGAGGTTTTGGATCGGCTCTACAACAAGCCGCTGCCCAACCGCTTTCTGGCTAGCTTCGGCAAGTTCACCTACGACCACAACAACATTAGCTACTGCCGCGAAATTGTGTTGCACGGCTTCGAGACGTTCTTCGAAAACATTGTTGTCCACTACCCTAACTACCAGCAGTATACCTTCAATTGCATAGGTTCGGTAGCTTACAACTTCCGCGATGCCCTGGCCCAGGCAGCCCGCAAAAACGGTATGGAAGTCGGCAAAATCATCCGCTCCCCCATCGACGACTTAGTATCATACCACGAAAGCAAGCTTAGGACTACTTGATTTCGAGTTTTTAGTTGAAAAAGAAGGCCGATTCCTAATGGAATCGGCCTTCTTTTTGGAATCCTAACTCTCTAAACAGCAGGCACTAATAAGCTGTTTGCGTTAGCTGAAAAACCGGTTTGAACGGTGTAGAGACGCCTCTTGGCGTCTCGTCGTTGAACAAAATCGGCGGGTTGGGCGGGCGCCCAGACGCCAGGAGGCGTCTCTACATCGTTCGAACCGGTTTTTGGCTAACGCAAACAGCATCTAAATCAATGTTGTACTATCAGCCGGGTGGTCTGCGTGAGTTGGCCAGTGCTGAGCCGTATGAGATATACGCCGTTGGCAAGGTCCTGAACAGGTAGGTTTAGCTCATGGCGGCCGGTTGCCTGACGAGCATCCACCCGGATGGTGCGCAGGGTGCTGCCCAACAAATTGTGAACGGTAACGGTAATAGCGGCTGGCGCAGTCAACTCATAGCGAAGTAGAGCGCTGCTGCTGCTTGGGTTAGGCGCGGCCGTCAGGCGCAGGGCGTCGGTGGCGCGAGCTTTGGTGCCAAGGACTGTGGCTTTCTTGATCAGGCGGGAAGTATATACAGCATACTGACCAGGCTGAAGCGTAATATTCGCGGTGGCATTGGCTACCGTGATACTGTCGCCGGTGAGGTAGTTGTACCATTTGCCAGTGCGCTGAAACTCTGGGTTGATAGGCTGGGTCACCACGTCGAAGTTGCCTAGTACGGTCATGCTCAGGCTCGGGTCGGTGAGATGCAACGACTTGGTGGCGCCGCTTACTTGCTGCGTAAAGGTGCCGGTTTCAAAGGCGGGCTCTACCTTGTGCAAGGCAATCAACTCGCGGCATACGTTGTAGAGCTTGCGTCGGTCGGCTTCCTGATAGTAGTTCCAGCGGATAGGCTTGGCGCCGGTACGGCCGTTGAAATCGATGCTCACATCGTAGCCTACTTCGCCAAACTGCCACACCATTTTCGGGCCGGGCACCGTGAAAAAGAAAGCCGCTGCCGCTTCCTGGCGGGCCAGGGCCGTAGCCGGGTTGCGCACGTCGTAAGCGGGGGCGCCGGCTTGGTTGCCGTAGGTAATGTTTTTGAACATCATCCGCTCCTCGTCGTGGCTTTCCATGTAGGTAACCAAGTTTGGATTCAACCAATTGCGGTTGCCAAAATAACCGCCGCTAAAGTTGGAGTTGGGGATGTAGCCCATCGAAGCCTCGTTATAGGCCCCGTTCATGTTACCCCATAGCATGAGGCCGGCGTCGGCCAACACTTTTTCTTCGCTGTTGTCGGCAAAGTGCTCCAAGATTGGGTACACCGTGGGGTCAATGGAGGTCAGGAAGTTGTGGTAGTCCAGCCAGATATTGATGCGCGACTGGTCGTAGTTGCCCCATTGGGCCACGTTGGTGCCGGAGTTGGTTTGGGTGAAGCCCTTGCTTAAGTCAAACCGGTAGCCGTCTACGTGGTATTCCTGGAGCCAGAACTCCATAACGCGCTTGCTGAAATACTTGGTGAAGGCACTTTCGTGGTTGAAATCGTAGCACACGTTGAAGGGGTGCGTGGCCGTGCGGTTGAACCAGGGCGAATTCGTGGCCGGGTTACCACCGTCGAAGTACATCTGTACCATGGGGCTTTGGCCGCAGCTGTGGTTGAGCACCATATCGAGCACTACGGCCATACCGCGCCGGTGGGCTTCGTCGATGAAGTTTTTGAGGGCGTTCTTGGTGCCGTAGTATTTGTCGGGAGCGAAGTAGAACGAGGGGTTGTAGCCCCAGGAGTCGTTGCCCTCGAATTCATTGACTGGCATCAATTCGATGCAGTTGATGCCCAGGCGCTGAAGGTAGCCGAGCGTATCGCGCAGGGTCTGATAGTCGTGACGGGCCACAAAGTCGCGCAGGTGCAGCTCGTACACCATCAAGTCGGTGCGCTTGGGCTTCTGGAAGTTATTCACTTGCCACTGGTACGGCGCCTGGTTGGTTTGCAGCACCGACACAATGCCGGCAGTTTGACCGGTGGGGTAAGGTTTCAGGTTCGGGTACGTGATGGCCGGGATAAACTGGTCGTTGCTGGGGTCGAGCACTTTCTCGCAGTAGGGGTCGGCCACGCGCAGAGCCCCGTCTACCTCGTACTGATAGGCATACTCCTGACCGGGCGTCAGGCCATTGATCTGCACCCACCAACGGGCGTTTTCAGCATCGGTAGCCGGCGTACGGTTCATGAAACTGGTAGTGGTTTGCTGCCAGTTGTTGAATTCACCAAGCACATACACAAACTGCTTGCCCGGCGCTGTCAAACTTAAAACCACCGAGGTGCCGCCGTTGAGATACGTAATACCGTCTTTTTTGGCGCCTGCTGGTAAGGCCGCCACCGTAACAGTAGGCCGTACCACTACCACCAGCGAATCAGAAACCGTGGAGCCGCCGTTGACCGCCGTGAAGCGCACGACGTTGCGACCGGTCTGCGTGATTGTAACGCCCGTGGTAAGCATAGTCGCCGAAGCCTGCTGTGCTACTTGCGCGCCATTTAGTCGGAAAGTGAGCTGTGAAGTTAAAGAAGCCTCACCGGTCACGTTGATGGTAGTACCCGGGGCCACAAATTGAGCGTTGCCACCGGTAGCGGGTGAGGTGATGCGCGCCGCTAAACCGCCCTGAAAGACATCTACAAAAATGTCGCTGCCGTTGGGTCCGCGTCCGACCACACTGCCATCAGCATTTTTGAAAATCATAGCCAGCCGCAGCATCTGCTCGGCAGCGGGTACGCCGTAGAACGTACGCGGCGTAAACGTGATACGATAAAGGTTGGCGTTGTTGGCGTCGCGCGTCATCAGCGCCGCCGGGTCGGCCGTGTTGAAAGAAGGGCTTTTCACATACTTCCAATCGGAAGGCGACGTGCTTTGATTGGTAATTACGCCGGTGTAGATGTAAACGGGCCCCGTGAAACCAGCCAGGCCGCCGTCCCCTTGGGTGGCGTCGAAAGTAAGTGTAACCGGAGCGTTGCCCTGGAAAAAGGTCGGCTGCGTGACAACCACCTGCGCCCGGACCGCCAAGGAACTGGTTAGTAGCAGCCACAAGCTGCTCAATAGTCGAAGTGCTTTCATGAAAAAAAGTAAAGTGGGAATTGGGGATGGGCTAAATGGGGATTCAGCCGCGAAAAAATGCTAATAAAGCCGAATAAAGGTAGTCAATCTGCACAGTCGGCTTGCAGCCCCACCGCAGCTTTTGTTTGTAGCTTTGTTGCCCCCTACAGGTAGACTGTGCCTTACTCCTTCTCCCCCTTTTTTCGCCTTTTTCTTGAGCAGCCAGTTGCGCAGTACTGCTTCAGTGCGGCCCTCACGAGCGTGTTGCTGACGGTTCCGGCACTGGCACAACAAGCCTCTTCGCCTGGTAGCGCGGCCGACACAGCAGTTTCCCTTTCAACCTCCCCTCCCCTGCGCCCCGATACCGTGGCGTCGCGCCTGAATCGGCGCTTGCCTTTGTTAGCGGCCGGGCTAGCCGTTTCGTACACGGGCCTCACGTATGCGCTTAGCAAAGGCTGGTATACCGGCGACAAAACCAGTCTCCACTGGTTCAACGACCTGCGCGAGTGGAAGCAGCTCGATAAGGCGGGTCACTTCTGGGGCGCTTTCCACGAAAGCAGAGGAGCCGTGGACATGCTGCAGTGGGCTGGCGTGCCCGAGCGTCGCGCTATCTGGTACGGGGGCTTTGTCGGGTTCCTGTTGCAAAGCCCCATCGAGCTACTCGACGGGCGCGACCCCGCCTACGGAGCATCGGCCTCGGACTTGGCTGCCAATTTTCTCGGCTCGGTGGGCCTTATCGGTCAGCAGTTGGCGTGGCACGAAGTGCGCATTATGCCTAAATACTCGTTCCACACAACGCCTTATGCCGCCCGTCGGCCTAATGTGCTCGGTAAGAGCCTGGCCGAACAATACTTGAAAGACTACAACGGCCAGACCTACTGGTTGTGCGCCGACGTGGGGGCCTGGCTGCCGGCCGGCTCACGCTGGCCTCGGTGGCTGCAGCCGGCCGTGGGCTACGGGGCTCAGCAAATGGTGTACAATGACCCCGCCACTAACGCCGCCGCAGGCCTGCAGTCTTACCGCCAGTACTACCTGAGCCTGGACATAGATTTGCGCCACATTCCAACGCGTAGCAAACTATTGCGCCGGGTGTTCTACGTGGCCAGCATCTTCCACATCCCCGCCCCGGCCTTGGAATGGAACAAGCGCCGGGGTTTCGTAGCGCGCGGCCTGTACTATTAGGAGTGAAGAATTAGCAGACGAAGGCCTTTGCTTGTTCCTCAAAAGTATGCAGCGCCTGCACGGTGCTATTTCTAGCTTTCCGTACAGGCGCTGCAGCCTTAAATCGAGACTTGCTCGGGTAGCTCTAGTTAGCTTATTCGACGATGAGCGTGAAGCTTTGTGGTTCGCCGTCGATAGTAGCTTTGAGGTAGTATGTACCGCTCACTAGCGTGGTAGGCAACCGGAAGGTAGACTCTCCTTCTGGCACCGACCGAGTGAGCAAGCTCACCATGGCACCCTGCTTGTTGAAGATGCGCAAGGTTACGTCCTGCGCTTTTTTGGCCTGCCACGTAATAGTTGGCCGTCCATCGGTGCTAGGGTTAGGGAAAACAGACAGCGGTACCGACAGCAAAGTCGAGGCGGAGGATGAGGCAGCTGCTGTTGCCGTTCTCGAACCGCTAGCCGAGCGGAAGAGCGCCGAGGCGGGAATGACTTGCTTGTTGATGCCCGGACCAGCGTAGCTCACATTAAACACCTCCTGCCCATCTCTTTCAAAGTAGCCTACCATAACAGCGTGCTTACCGGCTTTCAAGCCAATCGTGCCCGACTGCTCGGCTTGAGAGTGCAAGCCGTCGTTGTTGACTATCACGGTGCCGCCGATGGAGAGCACCGAGCCATCGTCGGAGGTGGTGTAGAAGGTGTAAGTACCGTCGGTAGGCACGTCTACGTAGCCGGTGTAGCGGAAGGCAAAGTTATCGTTGCGAGTACGCGGGGCCAGCGAGAAGGAAGCCGCGTCGCCGGTCTTAACCGGCGACAGCGTGCTGAAGTCTGGTACTTGGCTCCAGGAAGTTCCTTCGTAGTAAGAGAATGCTAAACCACTCACTGCGTCACTCGGGTTATCAGGGTTACGCAGGCCTGGTACGGGAGCGTTGAGTGAGGTACGGAAGAGCGCCGAGGCGGGAATGACTTGTTTGTTGATGCCGGGACCAGCGTAGCTCACATTAAACACCTCCTGACCAGCCCGCTCGAAGAAACCGACCGTAATAGCGTGCTTGCCCGCTTTCAGACCAATCGTGCCCGAGCCTTCCTGCTCGCCGTGCAAGCCGTCGTTGTTGACTATCACGGTGCCGCCGATGGAGAGCACCGAGCCATCGTCGGAGGTGGTGTAGAAGGTGTAAGTACCGTCGGTAGGCACGTCTACGTAGCCGGTGTAGCTGAAGGCGAAGTCGTCGTTGCGGGTGCGTGGGGCCAGCGAGAAGGTCGCTACGTCACCCGTCTTAACCGGCGACAAGGAACTGAAGGTTGGCACCTGGCTCCAGGAGCCGTGGTAGTAGGCGTATGATAAACCGCTCACTGCATTGGCTGGATTGTCGGCGTCACGCAGGCTAGCTACAGAAGAAACACTGTTCGCTGTGGCACGATAGAGCACTGAAGCCGGGATAGTTTGTTTGTTGATGCCGGGACCAGCGTAGCTCACGCTTAGAACTTCCCCGGCGCCTCCCTCGAAGAAGCCGACGGTAATGGCATGCTTACCGGCTTTCAAACCAATCGTGCCGGAACGCTCTACTTGGCCGTGCAGGCCGTCGTTGTTAACTACTACTGCACCACCAATAGTGAGCACCGAGCCATCGTCGGAGGTGGTGTAGAAGGTGTAGGTACCGTCGGTAGGCACATCAATGTAACCCGTGTAGCGGAACGCAAAATAATCACTCCTATTACGAGGCGATAGGGAGTAGGTACCGATGTTGCCGGTTTTAGCGGGTGTTAGAGCGCTGAAGTTGGGCACACTGCTCCAAGCGCCTTCGTAGTAGAAATAGTCGAGGCCGCTTGCTGCGTTGGTCGGATTGTCAGGATTACGCAGGCCAAGCGATGAAGCGTTGGTGTAGTGAAAATCAAGCGGCACGTAGGTGAAGTTCGGCTTGTTGGCTTCGGGAGTGAACACGTTGCCAATGCCTGAAACTGGACCATTGCATACGGCAATAGCATCGGTGGTAACGGCGGTGTTGGAGTCATGCCAGTAGTCGCCACCGTTTGTTTCTTCACTCACCAGGTAGTAGGCTGTGTTTGCAGCCAACGTAACCGGGTTAGCGAGGGGCACATAACTGAATTGGTCTTCTGTCCCTCCCGCCATGTTGACGGCCACAGCACCAGAAGCTACGTCGGCCCCATTGCTAGCGGCTACCAGCTTTACCGTGTGTGTTTGGCTGTTTCCGGCCACATACACTCGGCCTAGAGCAGTTATCCGAATAGGATTGTTTCCTACTGTGAATTTCATTCCGAGCCAAACGTTCTGGCTGTAACCTGGCAAGGCGAAACAAAGTACTGCCAGTAACGTAGAAAGTACAAACTTGGGTGTCTTGGCAAAGATGAAATTCCCAATCCAGCGAGGCATGCTGTGCGCAGTATGGTTTTGTTTCATGAAAAGTCCCGTTTAGTGCGTAGCATTTCGCTACTACTTGCTCTTGAATTCGTTTAGAAGATGTTGGTGCTTGCTTTGAGTTGCCGGGCTATTGTGTCAAACCAAGCAAGAGCTTTGACTAGCTGAAGATGGCGCCGCGTAGGTTCAGCTACAGTCTACCAGTTCTGAGAGGATGCGTGCCTGGAGGTTCTTGTTTCGAAGGCCCGTTACAGTACTTGCAGTGCACTGCGCAGGCAACCTATGGCTAGGTAATAGGGCGCTGTTGATCTAATCTTATGAAGCGAATTGCCTTATGGCACGTTGCTGCCAGACACCTGGAATGGCCGGCCTTGCAAGGGGTAAGCACCACCACATTCGAATTGGCCGTTGCCGCCTACCGGGAACGTATTGCCGCCGTTGGTGTGGAAATAAACGGTGCCGTAGCGGTAGTTTATAAGCTGCTTCCCGCTGTAGTCCGTTATGCTCACCACTGGCACTTCCGTACCGTGGTTATCGTTGTCTTGCACCCATACCGGGTCCTTGAGGCGAGTGTCACGCAGGGTTTTCGTAACAGTGGCTGTGTTACCATTTAATTGCACCCACTTAATAGCCCGCTCGCCGCGTGAGCATACAATAAGTTCTTTGCCTATGTTACAGGTGCCGGCGTCGTTGTTGGTGCCTTTGTTTTTGGAATACGCAATGCTAGTTGGGTTGCTTCCCACGGCCACGCTTCCTACTTCTCTGATATCTGCTGGCGTACCACCATTAGTAGTGCCGTAACCGCCCACGCCAAACAAGTGCAACGTACCGTCCTGCGTAGCTACATACGCTTGGTTGCGGCCGGGGATGATGTTGTTGCGCACTGCTGTTGGAGCCTGCGCCATGTCCACTACTTTGGCCACGGTTGGCGCAGAGTTTGGGGCTACATCAAATGTGAAAGGCCACTGATTCGGCAGCATCCCCGTATTCTGGGTAAGCAGGAAGTTGCTGCGCGAGGTGAAATACATGTTATGTATCTGCGCAAACAAAGGCTTCAAATCCAAGAAAATCACTTTCTTTTCAGCCTTGCTGATGATCGTAGCGTACCCACTCCGCGCATAACGGCCTTGGTTGGCACCCGAGGCAAAGCTCAGACGAGCTGCTTCGTTGTTTAGGTACAAATCCCTCGCCTGATAGCGTCGGTCACGCCCGTCGGCCGATACCAACCACCCATCGTTGTCGTCGCTGCTGGCCGTGTAATCCGTTGCGGTGCAGATTTCGGTGGGCTGCGTCATACCGGGCAAGTCTACGTAGCCCAGAATCTTAATAAATGTGAAGAGACCTAAGTTGCGCAAACCTGGATAATTAACTGACCAGTCGCCCCAGAAGGTATTGCCGGTACCTAGCGCCAGCACAGCTACCTGCCCTTTCTGCTGGTTGGTATCCCATACGGTTACCAGTGCAAACTCATTGTTGGGGGTAATAGAAATAGCGGTGGGCACCTTGCCCGGCGCTAGCTTCACGGCCGCATTACCAGGGGCTGTGTTACTGCCAAATGCGGCCACAAGACCAGATTGAAAGGTTATCAGGCTGTTTGCTGACCAAGTGTCTTGACCATAAGAATTAGCAATAGCCGTGGCTTGGCGCAGCGGCCCGCCATTCAGTATTACGTAATTCAACCGGGTTATCAAGTCTGGTATTGGGTTACCCTGACCATAGTATACCCAAGGCAGTTCCGGCTTCTCGCTTACCGTTCCCTCACCCATTACGAGGGTTTGAAGTACCGCTAACCCAGGATGCGTAATGGCATCAGGCACGAAGAGCAGTTGGGCGTGGTTGGAAAAGTAATCGTTCTTGGAAGGGTCTTGCGAACCAATCTGATAGTCCCAGCCGCTACCATTGCCGTGGTTATCGAACCGGCGGCTGCTTGGCTGGTATAAGGTTGGAAAACCGTTATCCGACAAAGTACTCGGTGCGCCATAACGGTATTCCATACCAGCGGCAAGCGAATAATTCTGGGCCAATTGCTGATAATTGGCGGCATCTCCCCCACCTGACACAACTGTTGTATTTCTTGGGGTTCCTAACGTTTTGCCAGTCAAAAACGGAGTTGGGGTTTGACTAAAAGCAGCATTGGCGGTTAGAAAAGGTAATGCCAGGCAACAGATAAGGCGATACTTTCTGAAAGCCGGGCCTTGAAGCCATTGCTTATTAAGTTTAGCCTCACTGTTGCTAATGCCCTTACAAAGCAGTTCTCCTATCACAGGACCTTCTATGTGGGGGGGTTCTAGCAGTGTATTTAAGCTGTGGTGCTGCCGACCAGATGTTCTAAAATTGGGGGAGCAGCGCTTTAACGTACGAGCTGTTGATTCGACCATTACAGAAGAAAAAATTGGAATGAAGGCGCTAAAGAATTAGCACTTTTTTACTGGCCTCTCTTTTGATTTTATTGCATTTTTCAAATCTCTTTAAAGCAAGCTCTTTAAGATTTGCATTAAGCCGTGCAATTATTTGTGTGACTTCAGCTAAAACTTACGCTACGTATTGAAAAACTTGAATGAGTCAAGAAAGCATTTTAGCGCATTCCCATGATTAAATCCCGTTAATAATCAAGGATATAGGAACAACGTTAGGAAAATCAGCTTCTTGAACTCATGTTATTCAATTACTGCTTCAGTTCTTTTAGAAGGCAACAACTTCTTACTACTGAACTCTGTTTAGGGGGCCCTATCACCACAAGAAAGTGATACTGGCTACCTCTATTTCGACCACAAGTTATTAATAACCCATGATAATCAAACCACGCCCTCTGTTATCCGTGTAGACACAGCTACCGCTAAGCCTTCTAATTATGAGAAATAATATCTGGGATGCAGGGGCACTATGTGGTCATTTACTATAGTTATTTACGCTCCATTAGTTGCGCTTACAATGCAAATAAGCAAAATAGTGCAAGCGTCAACTATAGACTTCCCACCCAATGAGGCACACCCTCAACCTGAATTTTTATGGCTAAAAATTACCTTGAAATTATTTTAATTTTCTTTAAAAAATTAAAATCTATATCCATAATGCAAAATTAGATTATCGAAATAGTTTGAAATACCTATGTAAGTCATCCTTAAATTTAATTTAACTTGCTGATAAAGAGATATATAAATCAGTATAACATATCATAATCTTTGCTCCCTTGCCTTTCTTGCGTCTGTTTTCAGCAATTGACGACTTAGAGATGCTTATTATATTGGTATCCTGACGAGCTAGTATTTCTTGGTGCAAAACTTACCACTTACGGAGGGAAACTACTTGTGGTTTCACTATAGCTTGAGAGTACCATGACGAAGGCGTATTTTCTTGCTTCACCTACTGTTTCGGATAGTAAAAAACGACGCACTGCATTTTATAGAAGCCGGACTTTGTTATGCTCAATCCCACACGTAAAAGTTCTATACTTGCTTTTTACCTAATATACTTGTTGCACAGTTGTCAAATTATTTCATATTCCTTGTTCCTAGGAGAAAATCTTGGCCCAAGGGAGCCAAATATGATTCATTTTCACCTCTTTATTAAATAATTATGTATGGTTAGAAAATTCATAAAACCAGACTTATACTAAGTTGTTAGATTGGGTTGGCTCATTCATTAAACAAGATTAATTTATCTTTAATCTTGTTTTAAATCTACTTTCCACTCATATTGGGCATCTCACACTTGTAGTTTAACCCATTCTGAGATTTGACATTAGGGCTGTAGCATGTTTGTACCTATTGCATTTTGTTTTTGCCTCCCATCTACAAGTTGTTGACAAACACAGCTTTCGCAGTTTACAGCTTGCATTTAGTGGCACCTGATTGGCATTGTTGCTCTGTTTGCAAAATGTAGTATTGAGGCTCTAGTATATGTTCGGCTCTTTTGCACACAAACATGGAGCTTTCTGCAAGGTGAGCCTGCAAGTCAAGACTTTTGCAGATGCTTCAAGCTCACACTTATCTATCAACATGCACTAAATCGTGTTCCATGACTCAGGCCGTGCCTGCTTTGCAAGGAGATTCACAAGCTGCTGAGTTGTAACAAGGGCATCAAGCTCTTTGAAGACTCCCGCAAAAAAAAGTTGGGCTACGGCGCTACGTTAGCTAGATCGAAATAAAAGCTTCACTGAGCTTCGCTAGGAGTCGGAAACAAGAAATTAATTAAGTATAAAGAGCCGCTAGTAAGACACGTAGTCTTGTTAGCGGCTCTTTTGCAGTGTACGTTACTTGATCTGCGAGACTCCTGCCTGTTGATTCGATCCTGCAGTTATGGTAGCCGGCACGCTCTTATACCATAATTATATACACACCTTATATAAGGTGTGGCCAACGACGTCACAGTTCTATCCCGAGATGTCTCGTCCGGCTCTAGCTATACAGGTTGTCCGATTCTGGAAAAAGGTTGTCAGTTTTCGGTGAGAGATGATTGTGCTTTAGTAGTCCTGACTAGAGCCTGTTATGGACTAGTAACGTAATTTGGGGGATGGCTCAACGAAGTGGTTACCCCAGCGACGTAACGGATGCGGAGTGGGCGTTTGTAGCGCCGTATCTGGCCCTAGTGCGCGAAGATGCGCCGCAACGGCAGCACTCGTTGCGGGCCGTGTTCAACGCCCTGCGTTACCTGGCCAAGACCGGCTGCGGCTGGCGCTACCTGCCCCACGATTTGCCGCCTTGGCCAGCGGTGTATCAGCAGGGGGCGCGCTGGCGCGATTACCGCTGTTTCGAGCCCTTGCTGGCCGATTTGCGCGAACTGGCGCGCCTGCTGGCTGGCCGTCAGGCCGAGCCCACGGCCAGCATTCTGGACTCGCGCACGCTGCAAAGCCCGCCCGAAAGCGGGGCACGGGCGGGCTATG
>NZ_DASVSY010000108.1:0-14231 GCF_036387835.1 Hymenobacter sp.
AAATGACGACGATAAGACCGGCCACAATACTTTCAATGACGCGGAAACCCTTGTTTTGAAAAAACAGAACCACCAGCACGTCCAAAATGGTTAATACCACGCCCCAGGGCAATGGCAGGCCGAAAAGCAGGTTCAGGGCAATGGCCGAGCCAATGACTTCGGCCAGGTCGCAGGCGGCAATGGCTATTTCGCACAAAAACCACAGCACCATGGCTACGGGCTTCGAGTAGTGGTCGCGGCAGGCCTGCGCCAGGTCGCGGCCCGTTACAATGCCGAGCTTGGCGGCCAGGTGCTGGAGCAGCATGGCAAACAAATTGGAAACCAAGACAACCGATAGCAGCGTATAGCCGAACTGAGAGCCGCCGGCGAGGTCGGTGGCCCAGTTGCCGGGGTCCATGTAGCCGACGGCTACCATCAGGCCCGGCCCCCAAAAGGCTAACAGCTTACGCCAGAACGAGGCGTTTTGGGTGGGTACTTTAATGCTGGCGTATACTTCGCTTAAGGAGTTGCCACTACGCGCCCGCCGCCAGCCAGTTTCCGCTACAGCTGCGGGTACCGGGGGCGCCGGGGGAGTTTCAGTAACAAGGGGCATAGAGTCGGGTACTAAAGAAGACACAAGGTAGTGATTTTAGATGTGTCTAAAATTATTTTTAACACAGTATAAATACTGCCAAGACCTTTAAATGGTTTTCAAGAATTACACTCTTTTAGAAGTACCCCTTTCAAAGGGGAGGTCCTCGGCCGCAAGCAGTTCCGCTAGCGACGCCAGAAACCGTAGGTAGGCTGTATTTGAGGGTGCTAAAAGCCTAGCCGCATGGGTGTCATTCCGACGCAGGAGGAATCTGAGTAAAGTCGCTTAACGGCCTGATTCAGATTCCTCCTGCGTCGGAATGACACCCATGCGGCTAGGCTTTTAGTACAGTTGGTAGTTGCTCAGTCATTAACCCATCATATAAACGAAAAAAGGGCACTGCAACCTGCAGCGCCCTTTTTTGCTTGCTTGAAAAATTAGCGAGCCAGCTCAACCCAACCTTTGCTGGTTTTGCCGCTTCGGTCGGTGAGCAGATAGTAGTACACGCCAGCCGGTTGGTTGGCACCATCCCAATCGTTCTGGTAGTTGGCAGATTCCTTTACCAAGCGGCCCCAGCGGTTGAAAATCTGCACTTTGGCGCCGGTTTCTTCCCTGGTTAGCACGAACACGTCGTTCATACCGTCCTTGTTGGGGGTGAAAACGTTGGGCGTGTCGAAGTCCCGCACGAGCTGCTCCTGAATAGCTTCGCTCGGGGTACAGTCGATGGTGCCCACACGGTTGTTGATGCGTAGCCTGAAGCGGTAGGTGCCTCCCTCGCGCAAGGTCAGCTCATTGGGCGTGAAACGCCGCGAGAAGACTACCTCTGGCTCTCCCGTAACCGGGTTCTTATTAACATCGGCTACGCGCTGGTAGGTCCAGACGGAGGTAACAGCGGCCGTATCGGTGGGGTTGGTGGGGCGCGGCACCACCGAAGTATTCTGGAACGTAAAAATGCGCGGCGGAACCCGCTCTTTGTCGGCGATACCCTCTAAGGTAAAGCCCGCCCGGCCAACAACCGTGAAACGAGCGGTAAGCGCAGGTGCTACCCGCACGAGGATGGAAGACGTATCAATACAAGTAGGAATAGGCTGTTGCCGGAAGTCCTGCGCGTTGATCCGCACCCGGTAACGAGTGGTTTGCGTTGGTCTTACGGTGATGTTTGCCTTGTTCATATCGGCCGTTGCCAGGCCATTAGCCGGGTCCCACTGGTAGGTGTATGTTGCTGTGCGCGGAATAGGCATGGTGGTGCCAATGCCCTGGAGCACCGAGTCGGGGCGAGTGGGCGTGGCCATCAGCGAAACGGGTGTACCCGCGCAAATGGACGTGTTGTTGGACGCCGCCACTACGCGGGCCGGATTACGCGCCTTCACCAGAATCACAATAACCCGCGACTGTTGCCCAATGATAGGGCAGCCGTTATCCCGAACCTGCACTGGAATACGGAACGTCTGGTCTCTATAAAAAACGTCTGGCTGAAGATCGAGCACCCCCACCGGCCGGCGGGTACCGTTGCCTACTACGCGGAAGGTACCCACGTCTTCGGGCAGGTAAGTGGTTTGGCCGGGCGAACTAGCCACCAGCGCCGGATACGTGACCGAAAGGAGGTCGTTGGGGTTAGGATCAGTGAAGCGAACCAGTACGCGGGTGTAGTTGCAGGTTGAGGCGACAATGAACGTTGAATCGGTAGTATTAACGATTTGCACACCCGAGTTAACGAGGTTGCCGCTAGCCACGGGCGTAGCCGGAATCCCGTTGGCGCAGCTGATAACCACCACCAGAATGTCGCGGCGGACGGTTCCTATGAGGGTGCGAACCCCATTAACACGCCGGTACTCGGAAACTTTGCCCACCACCACATACTTGTTTTTGGGGCTGTTGACTGCGTTTTCGTAGAAGGCAGGGGTGAAGGTGAAGCTACCAATGCTAGGATTGAACAGGAACGTCGGGACGCCGGTCTTCACTGGGCAGCTGCCCGTAAAAGAGAAAGAGGCAATTGGAAAAGTAGCGCTATACACACCATTGCCAGGCAAAGTGCCGATGCAGGGGCTGCCCCCATTAGAAGCAGTCAGGTCGACATAAGGACCAGCGGCAAATGGCTGATAAGGCAGTGGATCGTTACAGCCTTGCAGGGGCTCGGTCAGGGAGTAAACCAGTTCGTCGCCGTCGGCGTCGGTGGCGGTGAAGTTGAGGGTCGTTTGCTGCTGATGGCAAACGAACGGAATCGGAACGTTAAGGCTGTCGAACTTCGCTGAATTGTTAATGATGCTCTGGCTGCCGACGAGGTTGTTGAGCGTAGCCTCGTAATACATGTCGGTGTCACCCTGCGCGTTAGCGAGGGTGGGGCGGGCATTTACTTCCACGCTCAGGCGCCACTCGGCCGAAGGCGGCAGCATAATAGTAGCTTCGAAGCGGCCGGTTTGGTAGTTGGTCGGCAAGCCAATTCCGCACTGGTTTCCGCCAACTGGCGCTCCCGGCCCCGTACAGTAGGGTGTGCCGATGCTGCTGCCGCCAACCAAAGGCATTAGAATAGTAGTGCCGGTGCCAGCGCAGCCCGTATTGCGGTAAACCAAGTTGACACTAGTTGGCAAGTCGGCGCCGCCGCAGTCACGAAAGATGCGCAACATAACTTTGTAACGGTTGGGCACCCCGGCAACCGGAGTGTAAGTTAATTCGCCCCCCTGGAAGTGAGAAGCCAAGGCAGAGTGAAGACCGAAAAAGGTCAAACACAGCACCATAATAAGAGTGTTAACAAGTAAATTTTTACGCATAGATGGATGGATGATGATGGAAATTGTGAAAACGCAGGATGGTGGGAAAGTATGGAGTCAATATAAAAACTATTTCTCCTAATGACCATAAAAAAAATTAGTAAAGTAAAGTTTTTGCCTAAGCGATTGTGTTACTTCCATATTACTCAGGATTAATCATGTTCTTTCCGAGCCGTTGCACAGGTACAACGGCTACCCGGTAACTAAGAATCGCAAATAGAAAATGTAGGGCAAAACGGGCTGATTATGTGTGTTTTATCAACTAAACGGGTGGCCATATGGCCTTAATGACGATTACTTGAAATTTCGAGGTGGCCTGCGGGCAAACTGATTAATTAGATCGGCGGTCAATAAAACTTTAACAATTTAGAAATTACCACCTCTTGTTTTTAAGAGAAATATTTATTGGAAAAAGCTATTGCAATCATTAAAAAGCAAAGTGCACAGAACGCTTAATAGGGCGTATTCCATAAATTATTTATTGAAAAGCCGAGCAAACACTATGTAATGCTTGCTTTTTTATATTTCTTAGAGAGTCTGCTTCCTGCCCATCCATTTATCGAGATAAAAGCACCTAGTTGGAAACCCCGTATGTGGGCTTCCACTAAAACTAATGGGCAGTAGGCGCAGCTGGCTAACGGAGAGTTGCCGCGCAGAACTTGCTTTAAAAAAGAAGATGCGGCGCGAGATGTATTCAGCTAGTAGGATGGTTAACGCGCTTATGTCTCTGCTAGGCAGCGCTACTACAGTACGCCTAAGGGGTAAGCTCGACGCTGTCCCTTGTATATAGGTTTCTCTTGTTCACTAACACTCAATTCTTTACTCTATGGCATTACGTTTACACGCTTCTTGGGCTAAAAGGCAAATCTGGCGCGTCGCGTTGGCAATGGTTGGCGTTTACCTGACCTTGCAACCAACGCAAGCCCAGGATGTGAGCACTTACACGCTGGCGCCTCCCACAATGGGCAGCACTTTCACGCCTCTCACGGGGGGTACGGCCGTTGCTGCTATTCAAGACGATGATATCCTGTCGGGAAGTATTCCGTTGGGCTTCAGCTTTGTCTTCGATGGGGCGCCGCAGACGCAGGTTAGGGCTTCGTCCAATGGCTTCCTTACTTTCAACCAGAGCGCCAACAATTCAGGCGTGGGCAATGGTCTGGCAACCGGAGCAGCTAACCTTCGCCCGCTGATTGCGCCCCTCTGGGACGACCTGGATGGGACGTTGGGTACGGCCTCTTATGCAACCACCGGAACGGCCCCCAACCGAGTATTCACGTTTCAGTGGCTGAACTGGCTATGGAATTTTACGGCCGCTGCCCCCGTGATTTCCTTCCAAGTGAAGCTGTATGAGACAACCAACCGCGTGGAGTTTGTGTACCGCCAGGAAGCGGGGCCAGTGGCTAACGGCTCAGCTTCCATTGGATTGTCGGGGACAGGAACGGGCCCCGGCAGCTTTCTTTCCCTGAGCGATGTAACAGCTACGCCGGCTAGTAGCAGCACCACCGAAACCACCACTATTGCCACGAAGCCAGCTACCGGTCAGCTTTATCGCTTTCTGCCAGGGCCGGTGCCTACGTGTTCGGCGCCGCGTAATTTAGCTGTCGGCCTGATTACGGCGACTACGGCACCTGTCAGCTGGACCAGCACCAGTACGGGCAATACCTATACCGTGGAGTACGGGCCAACTGGCTTTATGCCGGGCTCGGCGGTGGGTACCCGCGTGCCGAACATTACGGGTACCTCTTATACTATTACAGGGCTTGTTCCGACTACCGCTTATCAGTTCTATGTAACCCAGAACTGCGGTGCCACCAACGGCAACAGTGCGCAAAGCGGCCCGGTGGCTTTTACTACCCTGGCCTTGCCGCCCGCCAACGACGACTGCGCGAATGCCGTGTTGCTAACTTCTGGCGCTACCTGCACCACCACGAGCGGTACGGTACAGGCCGCTACGCAGTCGTTGGGGGCTGGTACGTGCGGTACGGGCACGCCCCCAACCACGGCCGCCGACGTTTGGTACCGTTTTACGGCCACCAATACGTCCCAGATCATACAAGCAACCGCCAGCTTCACGCCGGTTGTCGAAGTTCGCTCGGGCACCTGCGCCACTTCCGTTAGCGTAGCCTGTGGCACCGGCTCGCGGCTGGTGGTATCAGGCCTTGCAGTGGGTACGGTTTACTACTTGCGCCTCTATAGTAGCAGCAACACGGTTCCTAGCACGCCTACGTTCACGATTTGCGTAACTAACGCACCTACGGGCCCGGCCAACGACAATTGCACGACGGCGCAGGCTTTGCCAACGCTGGTTGCCGGTGGGGGCTGCACTAGTGTAACGGGCACCAATGTGGGCGCTACCGATACGCCTAATGTGCCCGCGCCAGGTTGCGCCAGCTACAACGGCGGCGACATCTGGTATTCGTTGGTGGTGCCCGCTAGCGGCGTTATCACTGTGCAAACCGATTCAATTGCGGGCAGTGCTGTCAGTGATACCGGCTTGGCTCTATACTCGGGGGCCTGCTCAAACCTGACGCTCATTACCTGCGACGACGATGGTAGCTCCAATGGCTTGTTTTCCAAGATTACGCTCACCGGCCGTCTGGCCGGCGAAACGATTTATGTGCGGGCCTGGGAATATGGCAACGACACGTTTGGGCGTTTCAAGGTCTGTGCCTCCTTCGACGTGGCTCCTGCCAACGATGAGCCAGCCGGGGCCGTAACGCTCAACTTTGCTGCCGACTGCATTAGTCCAGTGTCGGGTTCCAACACCGTGGCTTCCACTACGGTTGTCAATGGCTATACCAACCCGGGCAACTGCGGCAACAACACCGCTCCGAAAGATGTGTGGTACAAATTCACGACGCTGGCCTC
This sequence comes from Hymenobacter sp., assembly GCF_036387835.1. Lineage (GTDB taxonomy): Bacteria > Bacteroidota > Bacteroidia > Cytophagales > Hymenobacteraceae > Hymenobacter. The sequence continues at coordinate 6,208 of NZ_DASVSY010000108.1, forward strand.
TGGTCGGGGCTCGGTTGAGGCCACCATCACGGTAGCGGGTCTGGGAGCGGGTTCTGTTCGACTGTTTACAATGGCCGCCGGTGCTCTCACGCCCGTTATGGGCGGTTGCTCGGCTTCAACCAATGCCACTTCCGCCGCGCCTGCCTTCACCAGCACCACCCTCACGCCAGGCACGACGTACTACGTGCAGATTTCCAACTACAGCAATGCCGACGGTGGGGCACCGTTTACTATTTGCCTTACGGCCCCAAGCAACTGCCCGATTCCCGTTGGATTATCGGCATCGGCAATCACTTCTGCTTCGGCCACGCTCAACTGGACAGTGGGGGCGACCATGCCGAGCGGCACTTTCACGCTGGAGTATGGTCCGCAGAACTTTGTTCTCGGAACCGGTACCCGCATCACAGGTATCACGGGGCTAAACCGGACGCTTACGGGCCTGACCCCCACCACGGATTACTGCTTTTATGTGCGGCAGGAATGCGACCCGGCCAGCGGTACCAGCGCCTTCTCTACGCGTGCCTGTTTCCGTACAACGCTGGCGCCATCACCAAACGATGAGCCCTGTGCCGCAATTCCGCTCACGCTCGGAGCTACTCCTACCATGGCCAATAACATTGGCGCTACCACTTCTACGCCCAACGGATACGCCAATCCTGGCTGTTCAACGGCCAGCGCCCCCAAAGACGTGTGGTTCAGCTATACTGCGCCGTCCGGCAGCCATGAGCTAGTCGTCACGGGCAATCCGGCGGGGCAGGTACGGGTGTTCTCGGCGGCAAGCTGCAACGGCCCCTTCACCCAGCTCGCCTGCCAAGCCAGTATCGGCCCCAACACAACAGCGGCAGCTTTGTCGATGCCCGCTCCCGCTTCAACGACGTCTGGCCCCTATTACGTGTCGGTGTCGGGCTTTGGCAGCAACGACTTCCAGGGCACTTTCAGCATCCAGGTTCGTTCCACCATTCTGAGTACCGGGCAGGGGACGTTGCTCAACGGGGAGGTGCAAGTCTACCCCAACCCCAGCCACGACGGGGTGCTGAACCTGGCCGTGCGTGGGGCCGGCCTCGAGAAGCAAGGGCAGGCCGTGCTCTTCAACAGCTTGGGCCAGCAGGTGCTGGTGCAGGCCGTGCCGCTGCGCGGGGGCGCGGCCACGCAGGTGCTGGCGGTGCCGCACCTAGCCAAGGGCTTCTACACCCTGCGCCTGCGCGTGGGCCAGCACACCATCACCCGCAAAGTTGTCCTCGATTAAGGCAGTGGTGTCTAGTTTGCAAACAAAAAGAGCGATGCTTGGCATCGCTCTTTTTGTTTGCTATCATTTCCACAAGCGTCTTACTTCAACAGGCAACGCGTACAAAGTGGCGAACCTGCGAACTGCCCTTGGGGTTGTGTGCGCCAAAATCCTCGGTTATTCCACCATTAGGCGGCGCGTATACTGCGTGTCGCCTAGCTGGGTTTGCACCAGGTATAAGCCGCTCGGCAAGCCGTTGAGGTTTACGCTCACTTCCTGCTGACCCGTGGTAACCTGAATGGTGCGCGCCGTGCGGCCCAGCACGTCGCGCAGCTGAATGGTAGTGCGGGTAGGGGCGGCGGCTGGCAGCTTCACCGCCACGGTTTGGGCCGCAGGGTTAGGCGACAGTTCAAGTAGGCTGGAGGCGCCGTTCTTTACGGCATTAGGCACAAACGCCCGGTTTTCCAGCACCAGAATCCGGTCGTCGGTGGCGGCGGGGGTGGCGCGGCCATCTTGGTTGCTGGTGCCCACGTACACCCGCCCCTGCGGCGACACGCAAATGGACCGGAGCCGCCCAAAGCTGGTTAGAGTAAATACGCCCGCTCCGGCCGTGGTGCCGGTAGCATCCAGCGGAATCTGCGTGAGTTTACTGCCGCGTAGCGTGGTCGCCAGTAAGCTGTTGCGCCAGCCCGGAATGGCAGGGTGGTCGTAGTACGTAATACTCGCTGCCCCCACGGTAGGGGCCCAGGTAAAAATAGGCTGCTGCACATTGTTGGCCGTACAAAAGCTTTGCTCAGCAGGCAGGTTGCACAGTCCTTCCACTGTAGGCCAGCCGTAGTTGCGGTTCGGCTCAATGATATTGACTTCGTCTTCGGCATTCTCTCCGTGCTCGGAACTATAAATGCGGCCCGATGGCGCCCGGACCAGCCCCTGCGGGTTGCGGTGGCCGAGGGTATACACAAGGCTGCCAGCTATGGGGTTGTCGGCCGGGACGGTGCCGTCCAGGTTCATACGCAGGATTTTGCCGTTCAGCGAAGAAGGCGTCTGGGCATCCGGGCGCTGCTGGGCGTCGCCGGTGGTCATGAGCAGCGTGCGGTCGGGGAGGATGAGCAGCCGGGAGCCGCTGTGAGTGGTAACGGCCGTAATGTTGCCAAGCAAAATCAGGGGGCTGCTGAGCGTGTTAGCAGTTGCCGAATAGGTGTAGCGCACCAGCTTTTCTTTGAGCGTGCCCGCATCGGTGTAGTTATACACAATGTACACGTAGGGCGTGGTGGCAAAGTCGGGGTGCAGTACCATCCCGAGCAGGCCACTTTCGCCGGTTTCCGTCACGTCGGTTACTGTAAGCAGCGGGAAAAGTTGGCCGGTATTAGGGTCGATGCGGCTAATGCGGCCGGCCCGCTCCGTCATCCACAGAAAATTGTCGGGTCCCCAAAGTAGTTCCCAGGGTGTATCGAGGTTGCTAGTTAAGGCGGACGCCGAAACGGTGGTGCTGCCAACGGTATAGGTGGCCAGCACCGGGCCTTGCTGGGCAACGGCCGGAACCGCCAAAGCGCCAAGCAAAAGCAGAGTAGCAAAAGATTTCATAGGCCGCAAAAATGTTATAGGGACTGAGATAGTTAGTAACTCAGTCAACGCAAAAAAGTATTTAGCGGATGAGTTTAGTTGGAACCCTGCAGCTGAAATTTGCTGGTCATAGGCAGTGAACTTTTACCTTAAATGCTTTTTAGGTACGTTTTTCAACCATTCTGAAAGGTTTAACTGGCCAACTACCGTGTGCAACTTTCTGCGGTTTTCACAAATAAAATGACACACACCGAGCACCGTCGCGACGACCAGTTTGCAATCAGCACCGATCCAAACCGGTTAGATATAGCCGTTATTCACCGCTACTTGTCTCAGGAGTCGTATTGAGCTAAAAATATACCTCTCGAAACCGTTGCGCGGGCCATAGCCAACTCCCTGAATTTTGGCCTTTATGCACCCAATGGTCAGCAAGCCGGTTTTGCCCGGGTGGTGACTGACCAAGCTACTTTCGCCTGGCTCTGCGACGTATTTGTGTTGCGTGCTTACTTGGAAGCGGGGGCTTTCGAAATGGTTGATGCAGATAGTAGGGGCCCACCCCGAGCTGCAAGGTTTGCGGCGCCATTTGCTGGCCACCCTCGATGCGCATGGCCTCTACCGGCAGTTCAACTTTCAGCCCCTAGCTGCTCCAGAACGCTATTTAGAAGCAAGGCATCCAAATCCTTACGGTGCAGCCTCATCTAGCAGGAAACACAAATAGTATAGGGCGTAAGCAAGAAAAAGGTGAAACGGGATAGGGATAAAATTTAGGGTTATGATTAGATATAATAGTATATAACTGTTCATGGTGGCGCTTGTATTTAGCAACCCATCCTAGCTGCTGTATTTTTCATCCACTTCATTCCTTATATGCTTACAGCTCTACTTCCGCGCTCTAGGGCGCAATTCACTGATGCTGTTCGTTGGTTTTCACTTCTTATCTGGCTAGCTGCGGCCAACGGAGCATGGGCTCAGTCGGCGACTATTGATTCGACAGCAGTACCAGCAGTTAGTCCGGCAACCAGTTCGTATTTCTATGGACCTATTTATCGGTCATCAACTATTTCCACCTTCAATTATTCGCGCTACGCCCATTTACATACGCTCGCAGAACTGGGGTTGCCGACATTTCAACTAACCACATCACTTGGAAAAAGGGAGGACTTTTCCTCCCTTTTTTTGTGCTCTATGCTGCGTAGGTTTGAACGCTCTGCTTAACCGCTACATTTAGCTTTTTCTTCGGAAAGCCACTTCTCTAATGACCTCTACTCTGGCCACCCAATGGCACCAGCTAACGGCCCCGCTACTCCCCGACCAAGCGCGCCGGGAAGCAACTCTTCAGCAATTGACTGCCGCCTACACTGCCTCCGGCCGGCATTACCATACGCTACGGCACGTGCAGATAGTGCTTGATGCCGTGGAGCATGAGGCGGCTACACTGCACGATATAGCAGTAGTGCAGCTAGCCGTCTGGTTCCACGATGCCGTGTACAGTCCTTTGCGCGCCGACAATGAAATCCGAAGTGCTGAACTAGCCTCCGCCTTCCTGGCCGAAACGACGCTCTCGGAAAGCCGGCAGCGACGAGTGGCTCTGCTTATCGAGCGAACCAAAGACCACACCCACACCCAGCCCGATGATAATACAGATTTGCAACTGTTCCTCGACGCGGACCTCGGCATTCTAGGAGCCCCCGAAACAAAGTATTGGCAGTACGCCCGGCAGGTGCGCCAGGAATATCGGCTGGTGCCCGACCTGCTGTACCAGCGCGGACGGTGCAAAGTGCTGGAAAAGCTACTCACGACGCCGATACTCTATCGGACCCCCGGTTATCGTGCCCGGCTGGACGCCGCGGCCCGGCATAATTTAGAGGCGGAGCTGCACGCTTGGGAAAAAGGTGGGTTGTAGCCATGCCCTTATTGGTATGAAGAAGGCCTACCTGCAACAGCCGTTCGAGCGAGGTGTCCTTGCTTGGTGTTGCGTAGGTTGCGCTGTTGTTTTGTTTACTATTCCACCGATGCGTTTTCTTTCCTGTCTAGGGCTGTTGCTCGTTGCTTTCCCGGCTCTTGCCCAAACGCCTGCCGCGCCCGCGGGTAGCTTAACTCCGCTTACTGTCGAAAAGATAATGCGCGACCAGGCGCAGTGGCTCGGTACCTCGCCATCGGGTATCTCTTGGAGCCAGGACAGCCAGCAGATTTATTTCAATTGGAACCCCGAGAAAAACCGGCGCGACTCGCTCTACCAGATATCGGCAGCGGGTGGCACCCCCCGCAAAGTAAGCGCGGCGGCGCAACGGGCCCTGCCTACCACCGAAGGCCGCTACGATACCAAGTACACCCGCAAAGTCTACGAGCGGGACGGGGACATCTACCTGCTCGACCTAAAAACCCAACGAACCCGGCGCGTAACCAACACGGCCGAGCGCGAAACCGACCCTGGCTTCGCCCAACAGGGAAAATTGATTGCCTACACCCGCGCCCAAAACCTGTACACCTGGGACCCTGCCACCGGCGAAACAGCCCAGCGCACCGATTTCCGGCGCGGCTTCAAGCCCGGTAGCCCATTGCTCGATCAGTCAGATCGGTTTCTGCGGGCCGAACAGCGGGCCTTGTTTGAAGTGCTCCGGCAGCGCGACCAAGACCAGAAAGCCCGCGAAAAACAGCAACGCGCCCTGGCCCGCCTGCGCCCCAAGGCCATCTACATCGGCCAGCAGACCGTGCGCGACCCGCAACTCAGCCCCGATGGCCGCTTTGTCACCTATACGCTAGTGCAGGAGCCCACTACCACCAAGTCCACGGTAGTACCCAGCTTTGTTACGGCATCGGGCTTCACCGAAGACCTGGCTTCCCGCACCAAAGTAGGCGCCCCGCAAAGCACCTACGAGTTAGGAATTTACGACATAGCCCGGGACACCACCTTCACGCAAAGCTTCCGGGAGCTAAAAGGCCTCGACGAACAGCCCGCTTACCGCAAAGAGTATCAGCTTCCAGCCAAAGCCCCGCCGCCCGCCGATTCCAGCAAGGCAACTGCCGCCCGCAAGCAGAAGGTTACCCCCGAAACGCGACCCGTGCGACCTTACGGCCCTTTCTGGTCGGAAGATGGGCAGCGGTCGTTACTGGTCGTGCGCTCGGCCGACAACAAAGACCGGTGGCTTGTAACCCTCGACCCCGCCACCCAAAAAATCACCTTGCTCGACCGGCAGCGTGACGAAGCCTGGATCAACGGCCCTGGCATTGGCTACGATGAGGGCAACGTGGGCTGGCTCGACAACCGCCGCATCTGGTTTCACAGCGAAGAAACAGGCTACTCGCACCTCTACACTGTGGATGCGGTTTCCAGTCAGAAAAAAGCCCTGACCAGCGGCAAGTTCGAGATTCAAAACGCCCAACTCAGCCGCGACAAAAAAACGTGGTACCTCACGGCCAATGCCAACCACCCCGGCGAGTTGCATTTCTACCACATGCGCGCGGAGGGAGGGCCGCTGCAACAGATTACCAGCCTTGTGGGAGCAAATGAAGTAACCGTTTCGCCCGACGAAAAACTGCTTGCTGTGCGCTACAGCTCTTCCAATTCGCCTTGGGAGCTATACGTACTCCCCAACAAGCTGAAAGCCGGCGCTATGCGCCAACTCACCCACAGTACCACGCCCGAGTTTGAAAGCTACCCGTGGCGCAAGCCCGAAATTATCAGTTTCAAAGCCCAGGACGGCACCGACGTATACGCCCGGCTCTACCGCCCGACCACCCCGCAGGCGCAGGGCCCGGCCGTAATTTTCGTGCACGGCGCCGGCTACCTGCAAAACGCCCATAAGTGGTGGAGCCAATACTCGCGCGAATACATGTTCCACAACCTGCTCGCCGACAACGGCTACACCGTCCTCGATATCGACTACCGCGGCTCGGCGGGCTATGGCCGCAACGTGCGCACCGGCATCTACCGCCACATGGGCGGCCTCGACTTGCAAGACCAGCTGGATGGGGCCAAACTGCTTATCAGTAAATACGGGGTCAGTGCCCGGCGCATCGGTATTTACGGCGGCTCTTACGGCGGCTTCATCACCCTGATGGCCATGTTCACCCAACCCGACGTGTTTCGGGCCGGGGCCGCCCTCCGCTCCGTCACTGATTGGGCGCACTACAACCACGGCTACACCGACAACATTCTCAACGAGCCCTACAACGATTCCCTGGCCTACGCTCGGTCTTCGCCCATCAACTATGCCGCTGGCCTGAAAGGCGCCCTGCTTATGTGCCACGGCATGGTCGATACCAATGTTCATTTCCAGGACATCGTGCGGCTTAGCCAGCGTCTCATTGAGCTGAAAAAAGAGAATTGGGAGTTAGCCGTGTACCCCGTCGAAGATCATGGTTTCGTGGAGCCTAGCTCGTGGACCGATGAGTACCGCCGCATTCTGAAGTTGTTTGAAGCAAATTTGAAACCCGATCAAACTGGTAATGGAGCCAAGAACTGAGTAGGAAAGGCTTTTCCGTAGTAGTTTTCTTTGCGCCAAAACAAAAATCAGAGCCCTTCAAAAAATTCAAGTTGTTGCAACTCCCAACTAAATAGTAGCTTTGCGGCCCTGCCCTGTGGCAGGGCGGGGGCTACCGGCCCCGTCTGCTGAACATTTATTTACTACTGATGCCGTACCTGTTTACTTCCGAATCTGTTTCGGAAGGCCACCCCGATAAAGTAGCCGACCAGATTTCGGACGCTATCCTCGACGAGTATTTGCGCCAAGATCCTGCCTCCAAAGTCGCCTGCGAAACCCTCGTTACAACAGACTTCGCGCTGGTAGCTGGCGAAATCAAGTCGAAGGCACGCGTAGAAGCCGAGCCTATTGTTCGTGAAGTTATCCGCCGTATTGGGTACAACAAGCCCGAGTACCTGTTTAACGCCGATACTTGCGAGGTGATGAACCGCCTGCACGAGCAGTCGCCCGACATCAACCAGGGCGTGGAGCGTGCCAAAGACGAAGACCAGGGCGCCGGCGACCAGGGCATGATGTTCGGCTACGCCAGCCACGAAACGGCCAACTACATGCCGCTGGCCCTCGACCTGTCGCACCGCCTGCTTCAGGAGCTGGCCGCCATCCGCCGCGAAGGCCGCGACATGCCTTACCTGCGCCCCGACGCCAAAAGCCAGGTTACCATTCGGTACTCCGACGACCACCGCCCCGAGGCCATCGACACCATCGTTATCAGCACCCAGCACGACGAGTTTGACGCTTCGGAAAGCGTGATG
>NZ_DASVSY010000109.1:0-88472 GCF_036387835.1 Hymenobacter sp.
CCCCCCGGCCCCCTCTCCTCGGGGAGAGGGGGAGCCGACCGACCACACGACTTTTTAACCTCAACTGGATTCAACCCCTCCTTTTTGTGCCATCTCGGCTCCCCCTCTCCCCGAGGAGAGGGGGCCGGGGGGTGAGGTCCCACGTCAGAACCTAATGCAACTCGTCCGGCTGCTGCACCTTGTAGACTCGGCTTTGCCGACAGGCTCGTTTGCTTACTCGTATGGGTTGGAGAGCAGCTTCACCTTCGGGTTGATTAAGACGCCGGTTGATTTCCGGCAGCACTTGTATGCGTATTTGCAGCAGGTGGCGAGCCTGGAACTACCGTTTATGCACTCTGGCTATACATTACCGGAGCTAGGCGAAGAGCTACGTCAGTTAGCCGAGGAATACGACGCGCAACTGCTGGTGCCCACGCTGCACCGAGCCAGCGTGACGCAAGGCAAAACCTGGCTGAAGCTGCTGACCTCTTTTTATCCCGACGCACAGCTACCCAAGATCAGCGCCTGGTTCGACACCCAGCAACTGCCCTTGCACTTCACGCTCAGCTTCACGATGGCTTTGAAACAGGCAGGTTTTCCTTTGGCCGACTTGCAAGCTGTTTACCTGCACATGGCCCTGCGCGACCAACTCAGCGCAGCTATCCGCTTGGGCTTCCTTGGCCCGCTGGAGGGCCACCGCCTCCAGCACGACTTCTACGCGGTGTTCGAGCATTTGCTGTCGGAACACGCTGGCAAGCAGTATCAGGAAGCTTCCCGCTCCGCTTTTCTGCTGGATACCACGCAAAGCTTGCACGAGGATATCTATTCGAAACTGTTTCAGAATTAGTTTAGCCGCCCACGAATGATGTAGAAACGCAACACTTCGCGTCTCCGCGTTGCTAAGGTTGTTTGGGCCGGATATGTCTTGGACGAGTCGTTCAATGCGGAGACGCGAAGTGTCGCGTCTCTACAGTGTGCTTTTCCGCTCTTTCTTCACAACTTCACCATCTCACAACTTCACCGATACATGGCTTTCACTGATAAACTCGCTCTTCTGCTGCACGGCCACACCCACGAGGCAATGGAGTCGCCGGGCGACTTTGCGGAGCGGCAGACGCGGCGGCTTCCCTCCTACCGCAACTTCCGCAAGCGCGCTTTCACGGTGGGCATAGGCGGGCCGGTGGGCACCGGCAAAACGGCGCTGCTCAAGGCCTTGTGTGAGCGGCTGCGCAACGAGTTCGAGCTAGGCGTGGTCACCAACGACATCTTCACCCGCGAAGACGCCGAATTCCTGATTCGGCACAGCGCCTTGAGTGCCGACCGGATTGTGGGGGTGGAAACCGGCGGCTGCCCGCACGCGGCCATCCGGGAAGATATTTCGGTGAACATGGACGCGCTGGAAGACCTGATGGTGCGCTTCCCGACCCTGGATCTGCTGTTCGTGGAAAGCGGCGGCGACAACCTGGCCGCCCACTTCAGCCGCGAGCTGGTCGATTACTCCATCTACGTCATCGACGTATCAGGCGGCGACAAAATTCCGCGCAAAGGCGGCCCCGGCATCACCCAATCTGATCTGCTGGTCATCAACAAAATCGACCTCAAAGACTTGATCCGGGCCGACCTGGGCGTAATGGAGCGGGACTCCGCCCGCATGCGGGGCGACGGGCCCTTCCTCTTTGCTCGTGCCCTCGATGGCTTCGGCCTCGACGAAATTATCAACCACATCCATGCCGCTAAGGCTCGCGCTTTGGATTCCGTTAGCGAAGAACGCCGGCCGCGCAAGTAGAGGCTGTAGCGCGAAGCCTGCGCTTCGAGTCACGTGAACGACTTGCGTAGGGCGCGGCCGTCAACAACGAGGTGCGAAACAAAGGCTTTGCGCTACAGCCTCTGCACACTAATGCCACGTCCTACCTCACTACTTGATTTAAGTGCGGCGTGGCCGCATAGCAGCTCAAGGTTTATAGTGAAAAAGACAGGCGTAATCTGGTGCCGCGTAGCGGTATCAGAAGTATAGGCGCCTCTGGCACCGCTATGCGGCGCGCCTCTCATACGACCAGTTCAGGGCGATAGACCTTCAGCCGCTACGCGGCTATTCCGCAACTTGGATTACTTAGTATTTCCTGGCCAGCGGGTTGTAGCCGAAAAACTCCTTTTCTGCCAACACCGCCAGCACCTGCGTGCATACCGGCTGTAGCGCCTGTCGGCTGTGGGCGGCGGCTCGGAGCACGTACACGTCTGGTTTAACTTGCGTTACCGAAACCAGGCAGTCGTGGCCACTTAAGTCGAACTGGGGGGTGTCGGGGATGGGCAGTTTGAGGTGCTTGAACTGCTGCGCGAGGCGGACGAACCGGGGGTCGGTGGGGTTGCCGATCAGGTAAAGCGAAAGCACCGTTTGATAGGTACTGAAGTTGGCCGGAGCCGTAGCAATGTGCTCTTGAGGGTTGAACGCAAACCGGTCGAGGAGCACAAGACGGCCCTGACGGCGCACTTGCAGCTCCGAGTGGAACGAATGAAACTCGAACTTTTCCCCTACATCCATGCGGCCCGAATGCAGCCAATCGGCTACTAGCAGCAACGAACTGGAAGCTAGTTGCCAGTGCTGAAGCTGGCGGTAGCGACTGCCGGCTTGCGGCACCACCGGGTCGGGAAATACCACGGCCAGGGCGCCCTTCGCTAGCTCGCCGCAGAATTGCTGCTCGGCTACTTGTCCGTCTATGGACTTGAAGATTTTGGTATTGGATTGCGAGCTGACAAACAGCCGGGTATCGACGCCGCTCTTGATACGCAATTGGATGGCGTCGCCGGCAACCATACCACCGCCGTAGCTGGAAAGCACTGCGTGGCAGGAACCAGTTGGCGCAGCGGGGTTAAGAATCTTCAGGGGCTGCAAGTTGCGACAAGCAATAAGGCGTGACCGGCCTTGCACTTGCGCCACTTCCAACTCACTCCAAGCAGTAGCAGTTGGCATTCCGAGGGCGTTAGGCCGCAATATAGCAGACGGTATCAGCCGCTACCTTATACCTGCTGCCGCAGTTGGAATGTTGCTCGACCGTTCTAATAAAACTGATCCGGCACTGGTTGCCCGGGTGCGGCTCGAAAACTGCACCTTACTCCCTCCTCTTCTCGCAGCAAGGCTATGGCTGGTACGCAATTGCTGGTTTATTTCAATCCAGCGCATGAAACCGTGCGCGGGCGGCTGCAAGGGGCAGTACAGAAGGCGCCGCTGCAACTACTCGACGCTGTGGGTCGCATCGTACGCACAAAGGCGGCTCTTGCTGTTGGTACCGGCGCTGAGCTTTCATTGGCCGAGTTGCGGCCGGGCCTATCCGTACGACGTTGCGGCCTGCTCAACCAGCACCTCGTCGTGGAATAGCTGCTATGGCATAACTGCCCAGGGCAAACGCATGAAGCATTAGGGACCTAGTTTTGGGCCATGAGCCACCCTATTCGTGCGTACTTTCTGCAAGTGGAAGATTTTCGTCAAGCGTCGAAATGCCGCTACCGCTTGGCTGATATTCTGCTCATTGGCTTGTGTACCTACTTGAGCAACGGCCACGATTACGAAGACATGGTCTTATTTGCCCAAACCCACGCCCGGCAACTGGCTGGTTTGGTGGAACTGCCGACCGTGCCCTCCCACGACACCTTTAACCGGGTATTTCAATTCCTTTCTCCCGACTTGCTCCGGGCCTGTCTGGCACAGCATGGCCACGAACTGCTTGACACGCTGGCTCAGAAGCAAATCTGTCTGGATGGCAAAAAGTTGCGGGGCGTGCACCCGCGCAGCCCCGGCAACACCGGCCTGTACCTGGTCAATGCTTGGGTGAGCGAGAACCGCCTCTGCGTGGGCCAGCAACGCGTAGCTGATAAAAGCAACGAAATCACGGCCTTACCTGAGCTACTGGCCCAACTGGACTTGCGCGAGGCCGTGGTCACTACCGACGCCATGGGCTGCCAGGCGGCCATTGCCGGCCAGATTCGGCAGCAACGGGGGCATTATCTGCTGGCCCTCAAGCGTAACCAGGGCCAGTTATGGGAAGAAGTGGACTGCGCCTTCCGGGCTAATGCGGGGGTGAGCGCGCCGGAAAAGTGGGAATACGCCCGCGACCGGTTCGAGCAGCGCCGCTGTTGGTGCCTGGCAGCCAGCAGCCTAGATGCCTCGTTCGTAGAGGCGTGGCCCGGCCTGCAGACCCTGGTCAAAGTCGAGGCCAGTCGGTGCGTGGGGGGAGTAACCACGCGCCAGGTGCGCTACTACCTGAGTGATGAAGTGGAAGAAAACCCGCTCTATTATAGCAAGTTGGCGCGGGGGCACTGGGACATCGAAAACCACCTGCACTGGCATCTGGACGTGACGTTAAAAGAAGACGCTTGTCGGGTACGCACGGGCTGCGGGCCGGAAAACCTGGCCACCCTCCGTAAACTCACCCTGCAAGTGCTCACCCAGCAACGCGACGGGTTAAGTCTGGCAAAACGGCGCGTGAAGGCCGCCTACGACATTGACTACCTCAAACAACTCCTTGCGTAAGCTTCATGCGTTTGCCCTGTTCATTTACAGGCAAAGTAAAGTTGAAGTCAAGCAGGTGCAGACAACCTAACTGATTTTAGAAAATGCAAGTTGACCTTATCCCCTTTCCCCGGGGCGAGGGGGCTAGGAGTGGGGGCCACCGCCAAACAAGCTGCAAGTCACGAATCAGATAGAAATATATACTAATATTATTGGATAATTTGCCAAAAATATTAGCTTTGTGGTTTCATTGCCGTCATCATCTTTCCTTCTACCACTATGAAAAAGGAACTACAGTATACGGTTTGCTGTCAGCTTACTATCGCAGAAGTTGAGCTTGGGCGCATAGTTGAAACCCGGCAAATAGACTGTCATGTGTCTACAGAAACCGCCGAGCTAAATGAGTTGTTCGCCGATCTTTACGAACAGTTTCGAAGCCCGTATCTGCTAGGACTTCAGATTACGGCCATCCACGACCAGGCTCTTTGCTTAGCCCAACTGCTTTAAGACAAGATTCTTACGGAAATAGACAATTGCCTCTGTCCTTCCGACGCAGGAAGAGGCTGAGTACCGTCGTTCAACGGCCTAACTCAGATTCCTCCTGCGTCGGAATGACAGAACCTATTAAACATCTTGTGCTGCGGGCGATATAAATACTATCTGCGTGTGCGGCCTCCGGTCTGCACCACCCGGTAAGCAGGGAGAATAGCAACTTAAATGAAGATTCGGGTGCCGGAAAAGTTCTGGCGAAACTCCCGGGGAGTGCAGCCTTTCTTCTTTTTGAAGATGCGGTTGAAGTTGGATATGTTATTGAAACCGCACTTGTAGGCCACCTCCGCCACATTATGCGTGGTATCGATGAGCATGCGCGTGGCATGACCCAGCCTGATTTCGTTGAGGCTGTCGATGAAGGTGCTCCCAATGCGCTTTTTAATGAAGCGGCTAAACGATACTTCGGGCATGTTGGCCAGCTTGGCTACTTCAGCCAGCGTAATCGGCCGGCTGTAATTAGCATTCATATACTCGAACACCTTCTCAAGCCGCCGGCTGTTGTAGTTGAACTGCTCGCTATTGAAAGAAGAATCGGAGAGGATGCGCATGTTGCGCGAAGTGGAAAGGTCGTGCAGGATGGAGAGCAACTCCAGCACCGAGTCGAAGCCGGTTTTCTGCTCCAGTGATTGTAGCCGCTCCCGCAGCCGCTCGGTGGCTTCGCGCGAAAACAGGATTCCCCGTTGGGCATTTTCCAGCATTTTCCTGATAAAGCTGAGCTGGTTGCGGTGCAGAAGCCGATCCTCTAGCAGGTCTTTATGGAATTGAATGGTCACCTCCCGAATTTCCTCGCTCTGGCACTGATGCGTAAACCAAGCATGCCCCAGGTTAGGGCCTACCAGCACCAGTTCTAGATTCTCGATTACCTCGATATGGTCGCCGACAATGCGCTTGGCGCCTGGTGCGTCAATGATCAGGTTCAACTCGAACTCGTCGTGGTAGTGCAAGGGGAAACTGAACTCCTTTTTTACGCGCGAGAACAAAGTGAAACAGTCGCTCTGAGTGAGAGGAGTGATTTCGCGCATCAGGTTTTGACGCATGGCAGGGGCAGGTATAGAAGTGGTTGTTCAGCGCAATACGAATGCTAAAATAGTATTAAGCATTTGTATGTGAGAATAAATAATTAAATACCCACTAAATGATTTAGAACACGATTATTATTTTCTTGCTCTTCCTTGACAAGTTAAATAAGTACAAGAGAAAGTCAATTTATCATTAATAAATACGCAGGTTGAGGTTTACATTTGAAGATATTGAATGGTGCTATTCGATTTGATGGTTATAGCCCAGATAAAATAAATCCAGCAATCGAAATAAGCTTCAATACCTGCGTCGGCTTGCGCATGAACCGCTATGGCACTTGTTACTCCAATAAAACGCTTAGTTGCCGTGCTGCCTTTTCGGCTCTTGTTGCTCGTGGTCGTTTTGTTGCTTGGCAGCGAAACTATCCGCGCTCAGGAAAAAGCGCCTTCCGACCCTAAAGCAACGGCCAAGACCAAACATCTGTACCGCAGCTTACAGCGCATGGCGGGCACCAACATCATGTTTGGCCACCAAGACGACCTCGCCTACGGCGTAGGCTGGAGCTATGTTGATGGGCGCTCTGACGTGCAAAGCGTAACGGGCTCCTACCCAGCCGTATACGGCTGGGAGCTAGGCCACTTGGAGCTGGATAGTGCCCGCAACCTCGATAAGGTGCCGTTTGCCAAGATCAGGGAATACGTTAAAACCACTTACAAGCGGGGCGGCATCAATACCATCAGCTGGCACCTGAACAACCCCACCAACGGTAAAACCGCCTGGGACACGGCGCGCACCGTGGCCGCTATTCTGCCCGGTGGCGCTTATCATGCGCAGTACCTGCTCTACCTCGACCGGCTAGCCGCTTATCTGCGCACAATGCGGAGCGGACTGACAGCCGTGCCCATCGTGTTCCGGCCTTTTCATGAGCACACGGGCAACTGGTTCTGGTGGTGCGAGAACACCTGCACGCCCGACGAGTACAAAGCCCTGTGGCGCTTCACGGCCAACTACCTGCGCAACACCAAAAAGCTTCATAATCTGCTGCTATCCTATTCTTCGGCCGAGGTGAGGTCGTTGGATCATTACCTGGAGCGCTACCCCGGCGACGAGTATGTGGATATGATGGGCTTCGATACCTACTGCCGCCGCGACACGGCCCGCTACAAGCAGGAACTCAACCGTCAATTAGCTATTCTGCAACAAGCCGCCACCCAACACGGCAAAGTAGCGGCCCTCACCGAAACCGGCTACGACCGGATTCCGGCTACCAACTGGTGGACCAAGACGTTGCTCTCGACTTTGAAGCCTTACAACATTTCGTACGTACTCGTTTGGCGCAACGGGGGTACCAGCCGGGACCATTTCTTCGCGCCCTACTCCGGCCACCCCAGTGCCGACGACTTCAAGCAATTCTACAACGACCCCCGCGTCATCTTCCAGAACCGCCTTTCTCCTTTGAATGTCTACCGTAAAAAGGAGTAGGCCTGCCCTACAACGACTACGAAAATTATGCTCTTGCAGTAAGAACGTGTCATGCTGAGCGCAGGCGCAGCCGGAGTCGAAGCATCTCGCGTGCTGAGGTGTGGTACTAACTGAGTTTACTACGCTAGCGAGATGCTTCGACAAGCTCAGCATGACGGCTAGTTTGGCAACGTCAACAGTATAATAATCAAATAACGCGCTCCTTGGCCCGCCCTTCGTTCTTTTCGCTCCCCAATTCCCGCCTCTCCTTAACTAGATGAAATTACGCCTGCTCGACGTACTCATTATTGCTGCTTACCTCCTTACAACGGTTGGGGTTGGCTTGTGGTATCGCAAAAAGGCCCGTGAAAACAAAGACAGCTACCTGCTAGGCGGCAAAAGTCTGGCTTGGTATAAACTCGGGTTGAGCGACGCTTCTGATATGTTCGATATCAGCGGCACGATGTGGATGGTGAGCTTGTGCTTTGTGTATGGCATGAAAAGCATCTGGATTCCCTGGCTGTGGCCGGTGTTCAACCAGGTGTTTCTGATGATGTACCTCTCGCGCTGGCTGCGCCGCTCCAATGCTTCTACCGGCGCCGAGTGGCTGGCAACCCGCTTCGGCAATACCGGGCCAGGCGTAGGAGCTTCGCACAAGGTGGTGATTGCCTTTGCCTTGCTGAGCTGCCTCGGGTTCCTGGCTTATGGCTTTGTGGGCCTGGGCAAGTTCATTGAAATATTTGTGCCCTGGGAACTGGTGCAGGGCTATGTACCCTTCACGGTGTCGGCGCAGTATGTGCCGCACGTGTACGGCATCATCTTCACGCTGTTTGCCATGTTTTACTCCATTCTCGGAGGTATGCACAGCATCGTACTCGGCGACATGATTAAGTACGCCATCATGACGGTGGCGTGCCTAGCCATTGGCTTCATTGCGTGGTCGAAATTGCAGGGGGGGCAGACGCTGAATGTGCCAGCTGGCTGGTACAGCCCGTTTTTTGGGTCGCGGCTGGAGCTAGACTGGACGGGTATCATCACCGAAGTCAACCAGAAAATCAAGTCCGACGGCTATTCGTTGTTTGGTATTTTCTTCATGATGATGGTCTTCAAAGGTATTTTCGCCTCGTTGGCCGGCCCTGCGCCCAACTACGACATGCAGAAAATCCTGTCGACTCGCTCGCCCGAGGAAGCCAGCAAAATGAGCGGGTTTGTATCCATCGTGCTGCTGCCCATCCGCTACTCGCTGGTGATAGGCCTCACGGTGCTCGGGCTGCTTTACTACAACCAAATGAACATCAAAGGCCCCGAGGGTACCACTGATTTCGAGCGGATTCTGCCGGTGGCCATCAATAACTTCCTGCCTACTGGCTTGCTGGGGCTGGTGCTCACGGGCTTGCTCGGCGCGTTTATGGGTACGTTCAGCGGCACCGTGAATGCGGCGCAGGCCTACATCGTCAACGACATCTATCTGAAGTACCTCAACCCCACGGCCAGCACCAAGCAAATTATTTCGCTGAACTACGTGGTGGGCGTGGTGGTGGTGGCGGTAGGGGTGCTGCTGGGCTTCATGGCCAAAGACGTGAACAGCGTGTTGCAGTGGATAGTATCGGCGCTGTACGGCGGCTACATCGCCTCCAACGTGCTGAAGTGGCACTGGTGGCGGTTTAATGCCACGGGCTTCTTCTGGGGCATGCTCACGGGTATCGTGTCGGCTCTCATTTTCACCCGGTTTTTCGAGGGTATCGAGTTCCTGTATTACTTCCCGGTGCTGTTCCTGCTGTCATTGGCCGGATCGGTTATCGGCACCTACGCCTCGCCGCCTACGGATGTGGCCGTGCTGAAAGCTTTCTATAAGAATGTGCGGCCCTGGGGTTTCTGGGGGCCCATCAACAACATGGTGCTGGCCGAAGACCCTGGATTTCAGCCCAACCGCAACTTCAAACTCAACATGTTCAACGTGGTGCTAGGCATAGTGGCTCAGCTTTGTCTCACCATTCTGCCCATGTACCTGATCTTGATGCAAAAACTGCCGCTGCTCGTTACCGTGCTGCTGCTGGTAGTAGTTATTACCATTCTTAAAAAAACGTGGTGGGACAAATTGGGGGATTATTAATGCGCTGAGTTAAAATGCTATTGGGAAGGTCTGTTGCTTGGGGAGCGACAGGCTGGAGGTCGATGTCCGCTATAGGTCGTTGGCCGACAACTGGTTTGCCGTTGGGAATTCGGCAAACCAGTTTTCCCGTCAGCGCGCCTGAATCCACTGGATTTTCAAACTTGCCTACTACTTTCCCATTCCCTAAACGTAACAGGCTTTGCTGCTTACGCCTTCCAACTATTATCGCACAAGCCAACCCGCTATAGCCGGGTTCCTAATGCATACCTCATGACGCCTTCCTTCCAAGACCGGCTGCACGCCCTCCAATCAACTCAAGAAGCGCTCCTGGCGCAAACCAACCGTAAGCAGGACCTCGGCAACGGCATCTACGACCGGTATGAGTTTCCTATCCTGACGGCGGCCCACGCGCCGCTCACTTGGCGCTACGATTTAAATAAGCAAACCAATCCTTTTTTGCTGGAGCGCATTGCCTTGAATGCCGTATTTAACGCCGGCGCCATGAAATGGCACGACAAGTACGTGCTGGTGGCGCGGGTGGAAGGAGCGGACCGCAAGTCGTTTTTCGCGGTGGCCGAAAGCCCCAACGGCATCGACAACTTCCGGTTTTGGGAGTACCCCATTGACCTGCCCGAAACAACTGACCCCGACACCAACGTCTACGATATGCGCCTGACCGCCCACGAAGACGGCTGGGTTTACGGCACCTTCTGCACCGAGCGGCGCGACCCCGCGGCATCTGCCGCCGACCAGTCGGCGGCCGTAGCGAGCTGTGGCATTGCTCGCACCAAAGACCTGGTAACCTGGGAGCGGCTGGCCGACCTGAAAACCAATTCGGCGCAGCAGCGCAACGTGGTACTACACGCCGAGTTTGTAGACGGAAAATACGCATTCTACACCCGCCCGCAGGACGGTTTCATTGAGGCCGGTACCGGTGGCGGCATCGGCTTTGGCTTGTCGGAGTCGATTGAGCAGGCCGAGGTGCAGGAGGAAGTCTTGATTGACCGCAAGCAGTACCACACGGTGTATGAAGTGAAAAACGGCCTTGGCCCAGCGCCCATCAAAACCGAAAAAGGCTGGCTGCACCTCGCCCACGGCGTGCGTAATACCGCCGCTGGCTTGCGCTACGTGCTGTACATGTTCCTCACCGATTTGCACGAAATCACCCGCATCACTCACAAGCCCGGCGGCTATTTCCTGGCGCCGGAAGGCGACGAACGTATCGGCGACGTGTCGAACGTGGTGTTCAGCAACGGCTGGATAACTGACGAGGACGGCCAGGTATTTATCTACTATGGTTCCTCGGATACGCGCATGCACGTGGCCACCTCTACGGTGGAAAAGCTGCTCGACTACGTGCAGAACACCCCCGCCGACCACTTCACGTCCCACTCTTCGGTGCAGGCCATTCAAACCTTAATAAACCAAAATAAGGCACTAGGCGAACTGACCACGGCTTCGCTGGCCGATGCCAACAATCAGTAGGAGACACTGCCTAGAATAGCAGCTAAACCGCAACCTATGCAACAGGCGCAAGCTTTCAAGCAGGAACTCGACCGGATACTCTCGTACTGGAGCACCTACATGCCCGATGAATTGCATGGGGGCTTCTACGGGCAGATAACCGACGAAAACCAGGTAGTAGCACAAGCCCCCAAAGGCTCAGTGTTGAACGCCCGCATTCTGTGGTCGTTTTCGGCCGCTTACCGCCACGAGCCCCGCCCCGAATCGTTGGCGCTGGCCACGCGGGCCTTCGAATACATAGAGCAACATTTTCTCGACCAGGAGCACGGCGGGGTATTTTGGTCGGTTGACTACCTAGGCCAGCCGCTTGATACGAAAAAGCAGATTTATGCCTTGGCTTTCACGCTGTATGGCATGGCCGAGTACTATGCTGCCAGTGGCAACGAGCGGGCCCTAACGCATGCCCAAGCCTTGTATCACAGCATCGAAACCCACAGTTTCGACCAAGAGCACGGCGGGTATTTGGAGGCGCTGGCCCGCAACTGGGCGCCGTTGGCCGACTTGCGCCTGAGCGACAAGGATGCCAACGAAAAGAAAACCATGAACACCCACCTCCACGTGCTGGAGGCGTATACCAACCTGTATCGTTACTGGCCCGACGCCCATTTGCAAACGCAGACCCGGAAGCTGCTGGCTGTGTTTGTCGACCATCTTATCAACCCGGCCACCCACCATCTGCACCTGTTTCTGGACGAGCAATGGCAGGTAAAGTCCACGGTTGTTTCCTTCGGCCACGATATAGAAGCCTCCTGGCTGTTGCTGGAAGCCGCCGAGGTACTGGGTGATGAGCCTCTGATTCACCGGTTTCGGCAAGTAGCCGTGGATATGGCCACCGCCGCCGCCCGCGGCCTCGATGCCACGGGTGGCCTCAACTACGAATTCGATCCGGCCCTGAACCACTGGATACGGGAGAAGCATTGGTGGGTGCAAGCCGAGGCCATGGTAGGTTTTCTGAATGCCTACCAAGTGAGCGGCCACCGTCATTTCTACGACCTGTTCTTGGGCGTCTGGGATTTCACCGAGCAAAACATTCTGGATTACAAGTCCGGAGAGTGGCTCTGGGGAGTAAACGAAGACTTGGCACCCATGCCCGGCGAAGACAAGGCGGGCTTCTGGAAATGCCCTTATCACAATAGCCGGGCCTGCCTGGAAATTATGGCTCGCTTGCCCAAGCGAGCCGTACAACCACCCGTAAGCGTTGTACGCTAACCGACCTGCTTTCAAGCAGGCAGAGAGACGCAGGCTTCTCCCATCACGATTGAAAATCAGCACAAAGGCACGATACTAGTATAGCCTACGCCTATGAAATTCTTGCTTTACGGCGCCGTTTTTACTGCTACCGTTGTGTTTGCGCAAACTGACCCGGCGCCTGATCCAACCGCACTCAAGCCGTTTAAGGGAGCTAACCTGATTAAAGTTGCTACGCCTGACAGCGTGGGTTTGGCGCTTAGCAAAATCAAGCAGATTCTTGTGGCCCAAGGATATCAGCTGGATTCCGTCGCGCCAAACCGCCTGACTACGAAGGGCAGAAGCTTCGACTTATCGGGCAGCGCGCCCAAGCAGCCTATCCTCCACGTGTTCAAAGTGCGGGCTTCCCCTACCACCAAAGGCGGCGCAGACTTAACCTTCATGGGAGAATATTCGCAGGACCTAGGCCCTAAATATCACTTTACGTTTCCGATGCGCTGGTTGGCAACGCAGAGTACCGCCTACAATCAAGTCTGCTTCAACTACGCGGAAAAGGTAGCTAAGGCGTACCCGAAAGGCCTGATCAGCTATCAGCAAAAGCCCTAACCGGAAGTTAGTTTCTGTACGGCTTTACGACGCGGCATTCACACGAGGGCAGAACAGCACAATTGCCTTTATAAACAAAAACGCCCTTCGATTTCGAAGGGCGTTTTTGTTTGCTAACCTGATAGCTCGCTTACTGAGCTACCAACACTCGGTGGCTGATGGCGGGTTGGTTGGGAACCCGAACCACCAGCTGGTAAATACCCGATGCCAGGTTAGTGATGGGCACCTGGAAGTTGTTGTCGCCAGCTTGCAGCTGCGGCTTGAGCAGTGCTACCCGCTGGCCCACGGTGTTAAGCAGTGTCACTTCCACTTCTTGCTTGCTCGGCAATTGCAAGGTCACATTCAGGCTGTAGCCCGAAGCGGGGTTAGGGTACACCGACAACGCCTTGCTTGTGATGGCGCTCTTATTAGCCAAGGCGTAAGCGTACCAGTTCGGTAGTTCGTCGCGGGTGATTACGTCGGCATCGTTGTAGATGCGCTGCAAAAACGGCAGAGGCTGGTTTCGGATGTAAGAGCCCTGCCAACCGCAGAACCAAGACCACCAGGTACCGTAGCCGCGGATACGGTCGGGGTCGGCCAGGGTGCCGCTTTCCGTGAGGGCCACCAGTTTGCGGGGGCTGAACAAGGATTGCATGTTGGTCCAGTTGGCGCTGAAGTTAGCAGCCGGCGTGAGGTAGGCGTCTTGGCCCGTGATGTCGACGTAAGCGTCGCCGGGGTACCAGCTAGCCAGCGGATTGTCGGTGGTGGAGTACACCCAAATCAGGTTGTGCAGCTGGTGCACGGTAGTCAGGCGGGTGTAAAGGATCTGCCACAGTTCTTTGAAAGCGTCTGGGCCTTTTGCTCCCCACCAGAAGAAAGTACCGGGCGACTCGTGCAGCGGGCGCCACAGCACCGGAATGCCAGCCGCCTGAAACTTCTTGAGCTGCACCGCAATCAGGTCGATGTCCTGGAGCAGAAGCTGGTAGCGGCTGCCATTTTTATCGGCTAGCACGGCGGCAATATCAAACGTGGTATTGACGGTGTAGAAGGCTCCGCTTGGGTCGTTCGGATTAACCAGGTCGGTGGGGGCGCGCCAGTGCCAGATCAAGCTGGCAATGCCTCGGCCATTGCCCCGGGTGCACCAGGCAATATACCGCTCGGTGGTGCCGTTGGGTTGGCCGTACTGCGCCACCGGCGAGAGTGAGTAGTCGAACACGTCCATGCTGGCAATAGCGGGCTCTTTGCCGGTTTGCGCCAGTACGTAGCTTATCTCGGAATTAGGGCGACCCATCTGGTCATCCTGCTGGCCCGACAATACCTTGGTGCCGTATAAATCGGTGATATACGAAAACAGCGACTTGGTGCTTGCCGTCGCCAATGGGTCGCTCAGCACTTTGGGAGGGCGCACCGGTGGGGTTACCGTAGTAGGAGCAATTTGGATGTAGTCGATACCGTAGTATCCGTAGTTGCCTCCAATTACCACCGTGTTCAAACCCTGCCGCAGCAAGTAAGAGCCACCCTCAGTGAAGTTGAAATTGTTGGGGGCCATAGTGCCGTCAAAGAAGCCGCTACCTCCTTCGTCGTTTACCGTCACGTTGTAGCCTTTCAGTCCGAAAGGCGACGTATAGCCAATTGTGAGCTTGTAGAGGCCTGCGGTAGGGTTGTTGAAGGTGATGCTGACAGTGAGGGCGCTGCTGTTGGTGAAACCGGTAACGTAGCCCGTGCCAGAGAAACCCGTAGGCGTCGTGGCTATCGTAACGCCGTTCAAATTACCGGCTTCCGCCTCGGCCCGGCCATTAACCAAAGGCACTACAGTTTGGGCCCAAGCAAGCGCTGGGCACAGGAAGAGCAGAAACAAGAACAGCATTTTCGATCCAGACGACCGTAGGCTGTAACTATAATCAAGTAAACGGTTTAAGTACATAGGAAAAATTAAATGGTGGGTTTTAGTGGCAGGGGCCGGCACATCTTCAACAACCAACACAAGGCAGGTGCCGCCTGTACTAAAGGTAGTTTGCATAGTACTTTTAAAATAGTACTATTTTAGCATTTACTTGCCTAGTTAGCTTCCGATACGAGCATTCATTCTTTTATATATGATATTGCTAATAAATAGCTTGCAGTTATTTGAAATAGGAGAACAGCCAATTATAGCTCGCCGCCTTGCCACGCGAAAGAGGATTTCACTCACTTAACGGCAAACACCTCTACCAGAGGCAGCCGAAGGGCTAAAGTGATTTAAGGCAACTGGTACAATGAATAAACTGTAGCGCGAAACAGGTTTTTCGTGACTTGCTGTGGTCACGCGCTGCGCCTTGCCTGCACTGCCAAACAGGCTGCAGCTTCCAGTGTTAATGACCGAAAAGAAGCGCTAAACCTCCTGATGCAACTTCTGCGTCTGTGGTTCGTCGCAGCAGCCATGAGCGCCCATGGCGGGAGCTACATCTTCCAGCTGCACCGTGCAGTGGCTTATATTGAACTCATGCACCAAAGCGTGTTGCAATTCACCTAGGAACTGGTTGCTATTACCGCTGTTTGGGCGGACCAAGTGCGCCGTCAAGGCAGTGTCCTGAGTGCTTAGCGGCCACACATGCAAATCGTGCACGCTCACTACACCAGGGCGCGTCAGCAGAAACTGACGCACCGCTGTTACATCGATACTTTCCGGGGCGGCTTGCAGGGCCATTTGTACCGTTTCGCGGAGCAAGCCCCACGAGCTATATCCCACCACGCCCAGAATCACGAAGCTGATGGCCGGATCGAGCCATTGCCAGCCCGTAAAGTATACGAGCGCTCCGCCAGCCACCACGCCCACCGACACCAGCATATCAGTGAGCATGTGCAAATAAGCGCCGCGCACGTTCACGTCGCCTTTTTGTCCGCTGCTGAATAGCCAGGCCGTGAAACCATTGACCAGGATACCCAACCCGGCTAGTGCCATAACCACGGTGCCATTGACGGGCGTCGGGTGGCGCAGGTGGTCGAGCGTATCCCAAAGAATAAAGCCCAGCGCCAGATACAGCAGTGCCGCATTTAGCAGTGCCGCTTGGATGGTAGCCCCCTTGTAGCCATAGGTATAGCGCTCTGTGGTCCGGCGCTTGGCCAGCCACATGGCACCCCAAGCCAGCGCCAGGCTTAGCACATCGCTCAGGTTGTGGCCCGCATCGGAAAGCAGCGCCGACGAATTCGCCCACAAGCCTCCCGCCGTTTCACCGGCCACAAACAGCAAATTCAAGACAATTCCCCAGCTAAAAGCGCGGCTAAACTCCGCTGGTGGCGCATGGTGATGGTGATGATGGTCGTGTCCGTGGTGGTCGTGGCCCATATTTCCAGCGAGGAATTAGCAATGAAGAACAAGCAGTGAAGATTTACTACGGTCAACCTCCAACAACGGTATCGGTAAGGTAGTGCAGTGTGGCGCTAGATTACACATTCTGCACTCGTTCTTCCTTCCTGATTCTTCATTTAAAGCTCAGCGGCACTACCATCCGCACGCTTATGTTACGGCCCTGGTTGTACACACCCGTACGACCGTTGCTTGGGTTGAGCGCTGCGTATTTCAGGCGGCTTAAGTGGCTCTGATAACCGACGTCAAACAGATTGTTGGCCGTCAGATACAGCGAAAACAGCGTTTTGTCTTTGCCATTAGTCACATCCGACCCCAGTCCGAGGTTGACCAGGGTGTAACCGGGAGTGGCAGTCTCCGTCTCGAAGGCCGAGAATACTCGATTCTGTGCGAAGGTATACTCCACGCCGCCGCGGGCATACAGGTTACGCAGGCGCGTAATGCCCACCTTGCGGAAGTTCACCCGCAGCTCCGACTGCAGCCGGTCGGCCGGGATGAAGGGCAGGTACTTCTGGCCGGCCGGCTGATCAAATTGGATGGCTCGCACCATAGAAAACGAGTTTTCGAAGTGCAGCCAATCGAGCGGGTGGGGGTGGAGGTCGAGGGTTACTTCGCCGCCGGCGAGGCGGGCATTGCCTTGCCCGTAGCGGAACACCGGGTCGCCGGTAGTAGCCACCGAGTCGGCGCTGCCGCTGGCATCAAGCAGCTTCGCGGGGAAGATGTAGTTGGTGATGCCATTGCGGAACGCATCAATAGAGAGCCCCACGTGGTCAGAAGTGTAGCTGATGCCCGCATCCACCTGGAGACTGGTTTCGGCCTTCAAACCCGGTTCGCCAATTTCGTAGCGAATCGTGCCTTCATGCTGACCATTAGAGCCTAGCTCGGCAATATTCGGGGCCCGGAAGCCCCGCGCTATATCCGCCTTCAGCACCAGCTTGTCGGTAGCGCTGAAAGCACCGCCCACGCTGCCACTTACGTTGCGGAAGGTGGTCTGGAAACCCGGAAACTTCTCTTCGCCGCTGGTAGCGGGCCGCTCGTCTTCATCGAGTAGCAGCCGGTCGGCCGTAATGCGGCGTAGGTCGTAGCGCAAGCCCCCGCTTAAATCCAACTTACCAAAGGTCTTCTTGGTGAGGCCAAACACGCCGCCATCCGTCAGCTGGTAGGCTGGAATCAGGAACTCTATTCCCTTGTTCTGGTTTTCCTGCCGCATCCCACTCACGCCCACGGTGGTCTGCCAGCCGTTCTTTTCGGGCAGAAAGTAGCGTAGGGCGTAATCGATGGTATGCAGCTGGAAGAACAGTGAGTTTTCTTCGCCGTCGGCCGGATTACCGAACTCGCGCCGCAGGTTTTGTTGCCAGCCCACGTTCAGCGTCAGGCGGCTTTGCCCCAGAATAAAGCTGTTGTCGGTGCCAATGCGCAGGTGGTTGATGCGCTGGCGTGGCACGTCAATGCCATAGCCTTTCAAATCGGCATCCGTCACGGGCACGCCCACAACGTTTGCCGGGTCGCCCCCAATAGCTACTTGCTTTAAAAATCGTCCGGATACAGAGTCCCGGTCGCCTTCCACCAAGCCGAGCTGCTGGTTGAACGAGTTGAAAGTAAGGTGCGAGTAGCCCCAGCTCTT
Source organism: Hymenobacter sp. (assembly GCF_036387835.1). Classification (GTDB taxonomy): domain Bacteria; phylum Bacteroidota; class Bacteroidia; order Cytophagales; family Hymenobacteraceae; genus Hymenobacter. The sequence goes on from NZ_DASVSY010000109.1 coordinate 17,897, forward strand.
GTTGACGCCTACGTAGCCGCTGCCATCCAACTCCCGAAAACCAGAGTTGTATACGCGCCCATCATAGCGGTTGCGGTAGTTGCCGGCCACCTTGCCCGTACCCCGCACCATCCAGTTCAGCCCGTTCAGGTTGCCGGCATTCATCACGGAGTAGCCTTGCAGGTAGTTGTTGGTTTGATAGTTAGCTGCCACCGAACCTAGAACACGGCCTTCGTCTACCGGCTCGGGCGGCAGAAAGTTGATAACCCCGGCCAGGGCATCGGAACCGTACAGCAAGCTCCCTGGCCCCTTGATAATCTCCACTCTATCCACACTGTACTCGTCGATTTCGATGCCGTGCTCGTCGCCCCACTGCTGGCCCTCCTGCTTGGCTCCGTTGTTGAGCGTTACCAGCCGGTTCGAGCCCAGCCCCCGAATAACCGGCTTGCTGATGGCGGCCCCGGTGGTAATCTGGCTTAGGCCGGGTACGTGCGCAATGGCATCTACGGCGTTGGTGGCGGCCGTTTGGCGCAGCCGCGTCTGGTCCACCACACTAGTTGGCACCGGCGAGCGGCGCAATTCCGTGCTGGCCGATACCCCCGTTACCACCACCTGCCCAATTTCGGTGGCAGCTGGGGCCAGCGCCACGGCAAGCGGCTGGCCATTGCCAGTGTCAACGGTGCGTACTACAGTGGTGTAACCCACAAAGCGCACTTGCATCAGAAACCGCCCTCGGGGTAACGCAGCTAGCCGAAAGCTGCCATCCGCCGTGGTAGCAGTGGCCTGTTTGAGGTCCGGAAAATAGACGGTAGCACCCGGCAAGGCTTCGCCGGAAACGGCATCCGTCACGCGGCCTGTAGTGGGCGGAATAGCCGCCGGGGCTACGCGCACCGGCCGAGTAGAGGCCGTTTGGGCCAGTACACTCCCGGTGCCTAACAAAAGGCCGGCAGAAAGCAATGAATAGCGAAGCATACAGCAAGGTAAGAAGGCTGAATGAACGGAAAATGAGGGGTTAGGATGCATCCTTTAAAATAAAGAAGGCTCCGACCATGGGCCAGAGCTTTCCTCGCGTTTCTCCAAAACCAAACCAGGAGAAAATGGCGCGGAGCTGTTTACAGCCAGCCTCGCAGATGTCGAGTAACCGAGTAGCAAAGTTCTTTTACATTAGCAGGTAGCCGCTTTGCTCGCGCCGAAGGCTACTTCACTCCGTTACTCCGCTACTCGGCATAGCTCTTACTTCACCACAGTTGGGAAAGTGACTTCCACGTCGGTGTCGCCGGGGGCGAAAGAGCCGTTCTTGGCGCCGGGCTGGTGGCGCAGCGTGATTTTGAGGGTGCCGGTGGCCGCAGAGGTTGTTACAAGTTGGGTTTGCAGGCCTACCGGGAGGTTGTTCTTGTCCTTGTCGGTGAGCGTCACGTTCACCAGGTTGGTAGGAGCGGGCTCGAAGAAGAAGATATGCTCATCGGACTCTTTCAGAATCTCCGCCGATGTATTAACTACCGGAGTTTTGGTCTCATCCAGCAGCGATAGGGCACCGGTGTAGGTGGTGTTGGCGGCCAGCGTCAGCGTACCAATGGTTGGAGCCGCGCCGCCGTCGCCGTCTGCGTCTTTATAGGTTACTACCACGGGCGTACCGCCGCTAACTGGCGTCAGCGTGTAGGTTACCGTTGTAATTTGCTCGTTGTCGTCGTCGGGCGTTGGGTCGTCGTTGTCGTCGCTGCAAGCGCTAAACAAGGGCGCCGCTGCCAGAACTGCGAAAAATGTCGCGCGTAAAAAGGGAGTCTGGAAAGGAGTGTGCATGAGTTGAAAAATGAAAAAGGTGAAAAGGAAAAACAGCGTAAAACAAGGGTGTCGGGCCGGTACTGCCGCGGCTATTCGCCCTTGTCACTATCGACGTCGGCGCCCACGAGAGCCAGCCGCAACGGGGCGCCGGCTACCGTGAAAGTTGTGTTATCAGTTAGGTCGCTTTTGCGCAGCATGTGCACCTTGCCCTGCGGAGCATTGCTCACGTACACGTAGCGTCGGCTGGCGGCCAGCGTGGGTGTCGCCGCTTTGGCATCAAGCAGGCCGCTCAGCGAACGGCTAACTTTTTCAGTGCCCGTGGCCGCGTCAAACAGCGTTAGCGTGCCGTTTTCTTCAAGTACCATCAGCGTTTCGCCTTCCTGATCCAAGGCCACATGCACCAGCTTGGTAGCCTTGCCTACCTGCTTCATCGTGTTCGTAGACGGGTCGATGCGGAATACGCCGTACTCGTTGCGGGTGCCAAAGAAAGTGCGGGCTTTCTGCGCATAGTAGATCGTGGACAGCCAGTAGCTGCCCGCGCCGGCCGGGTACGAAATCAGCCGCTGCTCGCCGGTTTGCTTCACCACCAGCACCCCGCTGGCCGAGCCAAACAGCGCCTGCTGCCCGTCGCTGGCGTCGCCGTGAATTCCGCCGGTGCCAACACTCGGGGCCGCCACCACGGTGCCCTGCGCATGCACGATTTTCACCTGCTCCGGCAATACGCCCGCCACCGTATTATTTTTGTGGGTAGCGGCGTAGCTGCCATTATCGAACAAAATCATGGCGCCGTGGTGGGACGCGCCGGTGGCAATAGTGGCCGGTGCTGCCAGCGTATGCAGCTGGCCTTCCTCTACATAACTGATAGAAGCATTGCCATCATTGAAGATGCTGATCTTGTTGTGCGAGGAATGCACGTGCGCCGGCGCCGGGCTCGTCGATTTGGTGAGGCCCCACTTGGGAGTGCCCTTGATGTGCACATGGTCGTCGTGGCGCTCAATACCCGTATCGAAAAACTCAACCACGCTATTGGCGTAACTCACTAGCGTCGCCCAACGGCCCGACGAAGAAGCGTACACGGCCCCGCCGCCGTAGCTGGCCTGGAAGGTGGTTTGCTCGTTTTTCGATGGGTCTAGCAGGGTCACGGCCGTACTGGTTTTGTCGATGATCAGCAGCCGGGCAAAGCGGCTTTCGGTTTCGGGCTTGGCCGGCTCAGTGTCTTTTTTGTCGCAGGCAGTGAAAGTACCGGCCAGCAATACAGCCGCGAAAGGGTAGAGAAATTTCAGTTTCATGAAAGTTTGTTGAGGCAAGTGAGAAGTGATGGGTTGAGGCATCATGGAAGGAGGCGTGAGTGATTATCGTTGAGGTGTGGTACTGTCTGGCAGGTGCTTTCTCCTGTCTCACCCCTCCCATCTCAAAACTCCAGCGGCATGCGCACGCGCAGGATCACGTTGCGCCCCATCTCGTCGGTGAAGTAGCGGTACCGGTTGAGGTAGTCGCGGTAGCGCTGGTTGAGCAGGTTGGAGCCTGCCACGCTTACTTCCAGCGGCAGGCGGCCCCAGTGCACGGTGGTGCCAGCTTCCAGTCCGAGTAGGGCGTAGCCCGCGGGCGGCAGCTTGTAGTCTCGTTCGGTGTAGTTGTCAGGCACGCGGGTCTGGCGGGCCACGGCGTAGCCCCCGAGCTGCACGTAGCGCTGGCGAAGGCGAGCCGTGGGACGATCAATAAAGTCGTAGCGCAAGGAGGCCTCGGCCCGGTCGGCGGGCATAAAAATCTGCCACTGGTCTTGGCGCGTGTCACGGGCCCGCACGATAGAGCCTTTGGCGCCTAGCAGCCAGCGCGGCGCGAGTTGGTAGGTGCCGGCCACATCCACACCCCGGAACGTGGCATCAGTTTGCTGATACACCCAGCTAATGAGCGTGCCCCGAATGGTAATAACCGGCGGCAGAATCGGGACCTGGTAGATGAAGTCGGTAATGCGCGTTTGGTATACCGTGATTTCGCCGTTCAGGCGCGGGTTGTCGTGCCAGTTGGCCGTCAGGCCTATGTTGATGGCCGTTTCCGGAACCAGTTTCCCATTGCCAGGTACCAGGTCATAGCCTAGCTCATACTGCGCGTTGTGCACCCCGTCGCTGTATCGCTCGTTGGCGGCCGGGGCACGGCGCGTAAGGCCCGTAGCCAAGTTGAGCGTTAGGTGGGTCGAAGGGTCGAAGGTGGCACCCAAGGAAGCAGCCGGCGTAGTGTATTGAAAGCGACTACGCTCCACGAAGTAAGTGCCCGTCGTGTCCCGGTCGCCGCGCTTCACTTGTAAGTCGCGCCGGTCAAGGCGCAGGCCAGCTTCCAGCAGCCACTTGTTGCGCTGCCATTTCTCTATCCAGAAAGCGCCGCCTGTGGTGTTGGTGTAAAAAGGAATGAACTGCCGGCTGCCATTGGCGTAGCGGTTGAATTGGTAGGTGCCGGCCACGCCCACGCTGCCGGTCAGGTTGTGCCAGCGCCGGTGTTCCCACAGCAGCTCGGCGGTGCTGGTGCGGTTGGTGTAGCTTAGCTCAGGTTTGTTGAGCGCCGCCAGGTTGTCGTTGCGCGGCCGGTACTTGTCGTACTCGTCCCGAAAGTCGGTTTGCTGCGCCACGGTGGCGGTCAAGCGGCCAGCTCTTCCGGTTTCTACAAAGCCTGTAAGCTTGGCCACATCGTGCCGAACCTGCTGATAGGCCCGGTTGATGTCGTAGTTGAAACCAGAGGTTTCCAGCGGCCGGTCGCGGGCTATGGCCAATTCCAGATCAGTGGGGCTGCCTACGTGCGCGGCCGGCAAAATGCCAATTTGGGTGTTGTATTGGCTGTAAAAAGCTTCTACCCCATAGTTGTCTTTGCGCCAGCCGGCCGCCACCGAGAAGTCGTATTCCTGAAAGCCCGAATTCTTGAGGTAGTAACCCGGTGCGCGCATGGTGCCGGCCCGCTTGGCAGTGCCCTGAACCCGCCAGCTGAAGGCCGGCAACTGGCGCAAATTGCCTTCCACCGTCCCCGACGCCGCGCCTAGGCCGTTGTTGCTCATGCCCACCAGGTTCAGCTCGCCCCCCGTGCCCACCGAGTCGCGCAGGGGCTTGGGTTCAACCAAAACCACGCCCCCAATGGCGTCGGAGCCGTAACGGACACTGGCGGCCCCCTTCACCACCGTCAGGCGCGAAGCAATAAACGGGTCGATTTCCGGGCCGTGTTCCTGGCCCCACTGCTGCCCTTCCTGCCGTACCCCGTTGTTGAGAATGGTTAAGCGGTTGGAATGCAGCCCGTGAATCATGGGCTTGAAGATGCTCGGGCCCGTTTGAATGGCCGTCACCCCTGAAATCTTCTGCAGCGCCTCGCCAAGTGCCTGCCCCCGGGTTTGTTGCAGGGCCTGCCCGCTAAGCGTAGCGGTGGGCTGCGTCGGAGTGGCTACTCGCTCGCCGCGCACGGTAGCTCCACGCAAGGCTACGGCATTGGGGTGCAGCTGAAAGTTGCGTACCACCGCCCGCTCCAGGCGCAGTTCCGCCGTCTCGGCCTGATAGCCCAGAAAAGTAACCTGCACGTGGTAAAGCCCCGCGCAAAGATGAAGATGAAAGTTGCCGGCCGCGTCGGTTTGAGTGGCTTGCTGCGTTTCGAGGACCACCACCGTGGCCCCCGGCAGGTCCGCCCGCGACTCATGGTCCGCCACGCGCCCGCTCAGCGACAGGGCGCACTCAGCAGGAGTTTGGGCGCGGCCAAAGCTGGCTATACTCAGCAAGAGTACAAGCCAACCTCCCCGCCGCCCCGCTCCCGGTGTGCCCGGAAATCGGAAAGACATAAAAAGGAAAAAGAGCCGGTGGAAACTAAACCGGCCGCCGTACTCTCCCTGCTAGCATGGGCAGGAAAGAGAGCATCTTCCTTGATGAAGGAAAATGCAGTTTCGTACCTCTTCTAGGAAAGGTGCAAACACGTTGAAGGCGGCCCTACAGGCTTAGCTCCGGCAAGGGGGGCCGCGCAAGTCGGCCGTAGCATCCGCCGCCGACAGCCACACCGAAGTACTAGGCTCGGAACTAGTTGGCGCATATGCTGTAAAAAGCAACGGCAACTCCAGCGGCGGGGCCGGCTGGAAAGGCACATGGTAAAAGTGGTCGACGTCGCAGTGCTGGTGCTTGGCACTCAGCAAAGTCTTGCCCTTCAGTGCGCCCGGCACCTGCGTCGGCTCCTCGGTGGTGTGCCGGTGAGCGTGCAAATTCAAGATCCAAGCCTCCGGCAGCAGCACCCGCGTAAAGCAGAGCAGCAGCACCAAAGCCAACCGGGACCGAAGAGTTTGCATATGCAACAATGTGTCGAAGACGGGCAAAGGTAAGCGGTAAATTCAAAGTTGGTTCAGTACCGCTCAAAAAAGTCGGTGAAACTAATTCGAGCTTAACAAAAGCGTAATTGCCAGGCAACGTGCTGGCAATAAGTGCAGTCGAACTTTGTGCGGTAGTTATTCATTTGTTCTTACCATCATGAAAACCTTTGCTGCTCGTTTGCTCCGTCATGTTGCCTCTGCCTTACGGCCTGCGTCCAAGCCTACAACAAGTACCGGCGAAACCCTCTTTGTGTAGGGCGAAACTGCCAAGCTAGTGCCTTTCATACAGCGCAGGTTGGATGATTTAGCAGCGCGCAGCCACTGTTTGTTGAACCGCAGCCAAAGAAGCTATTGTTGAGCTTGATGGAAAAGCAATACCTTAAGTTGAAGTTGCTGCGAGACCCTTATTATCAGAATTTTACTCAGCCTGCATACCGTCTAAATACCCGCCGTCGTAAAACCCCGGTTCGTCGCCTTAAAATTCAACGACAGCGAAAAAGTTATATAAAGCCTCAGGCTCAATAGTAATTTAGTAGCAACTAGTGGGGCCTATATGCGCAGCTACTGGCTGCTCATGATCCGTATTCTCGATTCTATTTGTATTCAGTTTTATCCTAGGTTACGTCTGTTGCGATGGGCGTGGCACGGTCCTATGTCATTGTCTAAATTTCAGTTGGCCTTTGGCGAGCTGATGGTCTTCTCTTTGCAGCAAGGAGCTAACCGTTGGCTAATTGATTCGGCAAGCCTACCGCCGTTGGGCCCCGATGAGCAAGCTTGGCTGAGTGATTTTTGGTTGCCCTGCACCGAACATTTAGGGTTGCGTCACCTCGCGCTGGTTTTGCCCGGCGACGTTCATAATCAGTTAATAGTCGATAGCGTTATCAGTGACGGCCAGCGCTATGTAAAGGCGAATATTCAATTCTTTTCTGATGCCTCTACCGCTCTCGATTGGCTGACGGGTTCCACTACATTGATGCGCGATATGGAACTAGAATGGCGCGCGGCCAACGCCTTTCGGTGTCATGCGAGAGGGCATTTTGTAACCTGCTGAAGGTAGTTTATCATTGCCACTAAGCATCTGCTTTCTGTGAACTCACCCATAGAGTAGCAGCGGGGCAACCGATTATATTAGGTTACAAACGAGGTACGGAGGCGCTGCCAATTTGGCAATTTCAACGACGTGGAATAGGTTTTGAACGGGCGCCAAACAAGCCAGCTGGTTTTGAGGGCTGGCATATCGTCTGAATTCTAGATCATAAACCCTACAGCCAACGTGCCATGCAAGAGAAAGGCAGTATCTCGATTCATACCGAGAATATTTTCCCGATCATCAAGAAGTTTCTTTACTCCGACCACGAAATCTTCCTTCGGGAATTGGTCAGCAACGCCGTAGACGCAACCCAAAAGCTGAAAAGCTTGGGGCAACTCGGTGAGTTCAAGGGCGAGCTAGGTGAGTTGAAAGTGCGCGTAACTGTTGATAAAGAAGCACGCAAAATCACGGTATCAGACCGCGGCCTAGGCATGACGACCGAGGAGATTAAAAAGTACATCAACCAGATTGCTTTCTCTGGTGCCACCGAGTTTGTGGAAAAGTACAAAGAGAAGGATGCCGCCGCCAAGGACCAGATAATTGGGCAATTTGGTCTTGGTTTCTACTCGGCTTTCATGGTCGCCAAGGAAGTTGAAATCTGGTCGAAGTCTTACAAGGAAGACACGCTAACGGCCCATTGGATTTGCGACGGCAGCACCGAATTCACGCTTGACGAGCCTACTGGAGAGCACGCCAAAGCCGAGCGCGGTACCGACGTAGTGCTGCACGTAGCCGAAGACTCCGACGAGTTTCTGGAGGAAGCCCGTCTGCGAGGCATCCTGACCAAGTACTGCAAGTTCCTGCCCGTCGAAATCGAGTTCGAAGGCCAGGTAATCAACCAGACGCAGCCCATCTGGACAAAGCAACCCGCCGACCTCACCGACGAAGACTACACCAAGTTCTACCAGGAGCTATACCCATTTTCGGAGCCGCCACTGTTCTGGATTCACCTCAACGTCGACTATCCTTTCAACCTGACGGGTATTCTATACTTCCCGAAAGTGAAGGACGAGCTGCAGTTCCAGCGCAACAAAATTCAGCTCTACTCGCGCCAGGTGTTTATCACCGACGAGGTGAAAGATGTAGTGCCCGAGTTCCTGATGCTGCTGCACGGCGTTATCGACTCGCCGGATATTCCGCTGAATGTGTCGCGCAGCTTCCTGCAGGCCGATAGCAACGTCCGTAAAATCAACAGCTACATCACCAAAAAGGTAGCCGACAAGCTGGCTGAGCTCTACCGCAAGGACCGCACAGGCTTCGAGGATAAGTGGTCCGACATTGGCCTGTTTATGAAATACGGCATGTTGTCGGACGAGAAATTCTATGACAAGGCCAAGGATTTCGCGCTGGTACAAAACGTAGCCGGCAAATACTTCACGCTCCCCGAGTACCAGGAGTTCGTACAAGCCAACCAGAAAGACAAAAACGATCAAACGGTCGTCCTCTACACCACCGACGCCGAGGCACAGCACGGCTTCGTGCAAGCCGCCCAAGACCGTGGCTACGACGTGCTGAAGCTGGAAACGGTACTGGATCCGCACTTTATCGGCCAGCTAGAGCAGAAGCTAGAGAAAATCTCGTTCAAGCGCGTCGATGCTGACACCGTAAGCAAGCTGATCGAGAAGGATGAGCAAAACGAAAGCGTACTCAGCGAAGACGAAAAGACTAAGCTGCAGGAAGTGTTCAAGACAGCCATCAGCAACGAGCACATGCAGGTACAAGTGGCGTCTCTCTCGCCGCAAGACGCACCCGTAATCATTACGCTGCCCGAGTTTATGCGCCGCATGAAAGACATGCAGCGTACGGGCGGCGGAGGCGGTATGCAAATGTTTGGCAGCCTGCCTGACAGCTACACTGTGAGCGTGAATGCCAACCACCCGGTAGCACAGCGCGTGCTGAAGGCAGAAGATGAAGCCGGTCAGAAGTTGGCTCGCCAAGCGTTCGACCTAGCTTTGCTGGCGCAAAACATGCTGAAGGGCGAAGCATTAACCGCCTTTGTGAAGCGTAGCGCGGATTTGCTCGCCGTCGACTAGTATAAAAAAGTAGTAGAAGTTTAAGATGGTACAAACCCCTGGCAACATTGCGCTGTCGGGGGTTCTTGTTTAATGGCCGTAAGTGTAGCAAATAGTGTTAGGTGACGTGATTTGCTAACCTGCAGTAAAGCAAATAAGGAGGAAACTTTGGAAGCTTGATTAAAGGCATAGTCCATATACCTCTTTCTTTGGAAGGATATCTGTCCCTAAAGCAGCTTGATAAACGAGAAAGTAGCTACTTACATAAGGCACCAAATCCCTATATCTTTGCGTTTGATGCTGCGAAAACTGTCTGTACTTGTTCCGATGCGCCTGTTCCACCTGTACATTTCATTGCTGCTTCTAGGCAGCTTGGGAGCCTGCTCCAAGAAAGTAGTATCGTTTGATAGCCGCACGAATGTGCCCACAGTGGCCGTTGCTGACACGCTCACTACTTCTGGCGACACCACCAAGGCGCCTTCTCTGGACCCCAAGAAAATAGCAGCCCTTACTAAGGCTCAAGAAAAGGCCGCGAAAGACAAAGAGAGAGCCGAGCAGCGCAAAACCAAGAAGAAGAAAAACATCTTCCTTGGCGAGCGGATCAAGAAAGCGTACACGAAATCAGGGCCAAAGGGCAAGAACCAAGTGGTAGAGGTTTTTTATTACCTCAAGACGTTCAAGCAGCCGAGCGCCTATTCCACTACAGTGTACTACTTTAATCCGCGCAAACGGAAAATATTCCGGGCCAATTCCGAGTTGAATGCGGCTACCGATAAAGTTTTACACGGCCCTTATAAAAAACTGCAGGGGGGTAAGGTGATAGAAACCGGCTTTTTCGCCGTTGGCACCAAGCACCTGCGCTGGGAGAAACTTACCCGCGACAACGCACTCGTATCTAAAACCCATTTCGAAATGGGTTTCCCACGCGACGCCAACGTCACGTACTATGATACCGAGCAGAAGCAGGTGCGGGAGGTAGTGCCCTACGTGAATGGCAAGCTGGAAGGTGACTATGTGCGTTATAATCAATACGGCAAGCGCGACTGGGACGGCACCTTCGAAAATGGCAAGCGGGTAGGGGAGTGGACCAACTATTGGGGGTTTCGCAATAGTAAGGACCGTCGCCACTTCGTGTATCAGTACGGCGAGTCTGGCTATGACCCTGAGGTTGCGGAGCCCATTCTTATTAAGGAGTACAACCGCAACGGCGTGCTGGTTTACGAGAAAGACAAGTTCGATAATCGCGCCGCTGTAACGGACCGGCCAGGCAACACAAATCGTCGCAACAACTAGATGACCGACTAGTGGAGTCATTAAGTTGGTTGTTCTAATAATGCATTGAACAACCAACTATTCAACCATTCACTCATCTAATAGAAAGCATCTTCAAAATGCTCTACTCGCAGGCCCTCCGTGGCAGGAGTAACGGCCAGGATATCGAAACGAATGTCGCCGTTCCAGGCTAATTCCTCTTGCAAGTGTTCGGCGGCCAACCGGAAGAGCTGCTTTTTGCGTTCTGTAACAAAAGTTTCAGGGTACCCGAATTGAGTGGAAGAGCGAGCTTTCACTTCCACGAATACCAGCAGCTCCTGTCCCCGCCGTACCACTAAGTCCACCTCGGCCCGACTATACCGGTAGCCGCGGTGCAACAACTCGTAGCCCTTGCTCAGTAGGAAAGCAGTGGCTGCATCCTCGCCAGCTTGGCCTAGACGGTGGGCTTTTGTGCTCATGCAAGATGAAGTTGTTAAGAAGACAGGAAGTAGCCACCTCAAATTGAGTTTGGCGCTTAATCTAGTAACTTTGCGCCTTTTCCGCTCAGGCCGTGGAAACTAGATGGTGTTGATCCTGAGTTAAAAGCAATAGTTGGTTGCTTGCGACTTGCTGCCTTCGTCTACTTTCCAGCTTTTCGGGTCCTCTTAGTTGCTTTGCCATGCATACGTATAGTCATTGTGCGGAACCAGTGCCCCTTGCTGCTCCAGATGCTACGTCTGCGGCTCTTGCTGGCCAAAACCGAAAGATTCAGGTGGAGCGACTCGGTCTGACGCCTTACGAGGCGGCCTGGGGCTACCAGGAGCAGCTTTTAGCGGATACTCTGGCTCATAAAACCCGCAACCGGCAAGCCGCCGAGGCCGATTTGGCGCCCACAGCTACTGCTAACTACTTGCTGCTAGTCGAGCATCCGCACGTATACACCCTAGGTAAAAGTGGTAAGCCAGAGCACCTCTTGCTAACCGATCAACAGCTGACTGCCTACGGTGCCACCTTTCATCGTATCAACCGCGGCGGCGATATCACCTACCACGGTCCTGGGCAGTTGGTCGGCTACCCTATCCTCGACCTCGATAACTTCTTTACAGATATCCACCGCTATCTGCGTCTGCTGGAGGAAGCCGTTATCACAACTCTAGCCGACTACGGCATACATGCGGGCCGTATCAACGGACTCACAGGGGTCTGGCTTGATTACGAAGATGGGGCTCCCAACCCACGTAAAATTTGCGCGTTAGGCGTAAAGTGTAGCCGGTGGGTGACTATGCACGGCTTTGCACTCAACGTAAATACCGACCTCACATACTTTGGCCACATTGTACCTTGTGGCATCACCGATAAGGCTGTTACCTCGCTTCAGCAGGAGCTAGGCCGGACGGTACCACTAAGCGAAGTCCAGGACCGTTTGCTGCCTCACCTTGCGCGTTTGTTTGAGGCGGAACTGACGGAGAAGCTTGTTAATGCCTCACTATAGGTAGGCGCATTCACACTACGACAAAATTAAAGCGGCATTCAGTACTTCATGAAAGAGCATATCAACTTTGAACCTGTAGCAGGCGTTTCGGTGGCCGTGGTGCCCGATGAGGCGGCCGCTACCGAAGAAGGCAAAGCTGGCTGGCAGGTATACTTGCTCAACGAAAATGCTTTCCCAATTCGTAACGTCATCATCAACTCCAATGGCTACGGCTCCCGGCCTGACGGGGAAACTGTTCGTACTTCTACGCTACGGCACGTTTTCACGGAGGTAGAGCCACGTACTGCCGTGCCCATTGAGCCCATCGACCCAGATTTGTTTCATCTCAACAATCAGTACTGGGTCAGCTACTACCGCGACACGCAAGTCTTCGATAAGAAATTCATCTTCGTGCCCGATTCCATCGTACCCGCCAATCTTACTGCTATCCCCTTGCTCGGCCGTGAAGGCGTGTTGCACGGCTAATACTTCTTTGTTTATAACTGCGTAGCTTATCCGTCGCGGTTGATGCTTTTATTCTAATGTCGTTGCGTGATGAATCCTCTCGGAATCCAGTTGAGTTTGTCGTTTCTCTGGGCATTTTTGGTGGCCCTCTTTGCAGTGCCTTCTATCATTTACATTGCCCACCTCAAAAATATGCTCGATACGCCCAACGTGCGTACCGTGCATGAGTCGCTTACGCCCCGTCTTGGCGGCGTAGCCATTTTTGCGGGCTTCATGTCGGCACTCACCATATTTGCCGACCTCGGCAACGGGATTCAGCAATTGCTAGCGGGTTGTATCGTGTTGTTCTTTGTGGGCCTGAAAGACGACTTAGTCACCATCTCCGTGATGAAGAAATTCATCGGTCAGCTGCTGGCCACCGGCATCGTCATGATCATGGCCGATGTTCGTCTCACTAGCTTCCAAGGTATTTTAGGCGTGCACGAGCTGCCAATTGGCATTAGCTATGCCTTTACCTTTGTTGTGATTGTAGGTATCACCAACGCCATCAACCTTATTGACGGGCTCGATGGATTAGCAGGTAGCATTGTCATCATCATTGTCAGCACTTTTGGCTACTACTTTGTGCGTTATGGTGGGCCAAGCTACAGCAACTACGTTTTTGTATCTGTGTGCCTGATGGGAGGCATTATTGGGTTCTTGCGCTATAATTTCCACCGCGCCAGCATTTTTATGGGCGATACGGGCTCCTTGGTCTGCGGCTTTATCGTGTCGGTGCTTACCATTCAGTTTGTTGAAATGGGCTTGAAGGTGGGGCAGCCTTTTGCCTCCTCTGCTCCTTCAGTAGCGGCCGGTATCCTGTTTGTTCCACTCTTCGATACGTTGCGCGTTTTCATCTTGCGTATGATGGAAGGCCGCTCGCCTTTCTCTCCCGATAAAAACCATTTGCACCACCGTATTCTGGCCATGGGCTTTCAGCAGATCGGTACTGTCACTTTGCTTGGCATGCTCAACTTATTGGTGATTTTGTTTGTCATCAACTTCTCCTCCCTTGGCAATACCTTACTTATTGCTCTATTAGTAGGCTTTTCGCTGCTGCTAAGCACCTTCTTAGGCGTCTACCGTAGCCGTACCCCCAAGAAGCAACAGGTAGTATCGTAGCGTATCTGAAAGGCTAGGCTGCATATGAGCCCGACAAGTAGAAAAAGCGAGAACCGCATAATTGGTCGGCAGTATCTGTTCGTGCTGTTTTTGGTATTGTGGCCTCTAGCTTCAGCTTGGGCCGCCGAGTACCAGCCACTGCCACCCGCTCAGCGCAATGGCCTCTCGTCCGATTGGCTCATTCACGATGCCGTACGGAATCGTTTAGTTCTGTACTTGCCTGACTATCATACGCCTGCTCACGCTTATTACCAGTGGGTGGCTCTACAGCCCGCGCATCCATTCCTCGTCAGTTTCACGGCTCGCGAAGGCCAAAGCTTATTTCTCGACAATCGGCTTGTTTTCACGGCGGCATCTACTGCCCCCTACACCTTGGACTTAAGTAAGCTGTTGCTCTCTAGGAGTACTGCAGGAACTCACTTGCTTTGTGTCTGGCATCCGGAAGTATCCCCCAACTTAACTTCCTTCACCAATAGTCAACTCACGTCTACTGCTGCAATAGCAGGTCCCACTAAGTCTTCCAATCAAGCACTAGCGCAACCCGTGGTTCGCAGCCATCCGGGCGAGAACGTATTTCTGTGTTTCCTGCTATTAATTGGGCTATTGTATGGAGGAATCAGGGCCACCTATCAGCCAGGATTTGCACGTATTTATCAGATTGAAGGACTTTGGAGCCGGTCAGCTGCTCAACAGGATTTTCTCATCAAACCGACCGTAACGTGGTTGAACATACTACTGGTTTTGGTCTTTTCTCTGTCATTTGCGTTGCTGCTGGTCGCTATTCACACTAACGTCCAGAACATCGTTATCCTACGGCGCCTGTTTGATGTACCAGAATCGGCACTAGTTGTGCGGGTGCTGCTCTACACTGTTCTGATAGCCGGATTTGTGTTAGGCAAATACATGTTCTTAGAGTTGCTGGGCTATATTTTTGATGTAGGTGAGCTAGTGCTAATTCAATACCGGGAGTTTATTCGCACCATTCTATTTCTAGGCCTGTTTCTGCCTCTGGTAATGCTGTTGTACTTAGGTCTCAATCAGACCCTTCCCGAAGCAGTATTATGGATCTCTAACGGCGTGGTTTCCCTGCTGTTGGTAGGTACCGTTATCCGTGTTGCGCGAACTTTACACCGCAAGACTTCGCTCCTTAATCTGCATTTGTTTTCTTACCTTTGCGCCACTGAAGTAATTCCGCTGATCATTTTACTTAAATTAATCGTTTTCACGTACTAAGCCTCTGCTTCCTACTGTTGAGGCAGGCTGCCGCCACTCTCCTATTGCGTTAGACTTACCCTTTCCTTTACCCTATGGCCGAGAGCAAAGACAAACCGGGGACGGGCCGTCATGCCAAGCGAATCTCCAGCATCCTTGTCACGCAGCCTAAGCCGACTAATGATGTATCCCCCTACTTTGCTATTGCCGAGAAATACGGCATCAAAGTAGACTTTCGGGAGTTTATCGAGGTGCAGCCGGTTTCCTACAAAGATTTTCGGAAAGAGAAAGTTAATATCTCCGAGCACACGGCCGTTATTTTTACCAGCCGCAATGCCGTAGACCACTTCTTTCGGATCTGTCAGGAAGCGAAGCTGGAGATGCCCGCTGAAATGAAGTATTTCTGCATTTCAGAGCAGACTGCTAACTATTTGCAGAAGTACATTGTGTTGCGTAAACGTAAACTCTTCGTAGGACAGCGTACGGCGGCCGACCTTTTTGATGTTATCAAAAAGCACAAGGGTGAGAAGTTCTTGTACCCCTGCTCGGATATTCGCAAAGATGATATCCCGGAATTTATGCGGGCCAACAATTTTAAGTTCACTGAGGCCGTTATCTATCGTACAGTGGCCAGCGACCTGTCTGACCTAACAGACGTGAAATACGATTGTATTGCTTTTTTTAGTCCTTCAGGTATCAGTTCGCTGTTTGTTAATTTCCCTGATTTTCAGCAAAACGGTACCCGGATAGCTGCTTTCGGTCCTACAACCGCTAAAGCAGTAACCGATGCCGGACTGGAATTGGACATTGAAGCACCTCAGCCTAATGCGCCTTCAATGACTGGCGCTATTGAAGCTTATATCCGCAACCATCATGGCCCGGATATAGGGAAAGAAAAAAACAAGAATGGAAAACAAAACGTATGATAATAAACGGGGAAGCAGAGAGTCTGCTTCCCCGTTTGTTTTTTACTTAGGATTTGTTGCACAGGCTTTTTTACGATACATTTGAAAACCTCTCCCATCTAGCCGCCCTATCCGTAACATACCCTAAATCAGATGATTGCATGAAAGCAACTATACTTTTCGCTTGCCTGTTAACAACTATTACAGGCACTGCGTTAGCGCAGCAGCAGCCACAGTTTACCCACTATGGCTTCAATGGTATGTACCTCAATCCAGCTTATGCAGGTATCAAAGGCCAAGGGGAAATAACAACAATCGGGCGCTATCAATACCTTAATTATAATGGGTCTTTTGATGAGGGAGGCTCTCCGAAAACCTATATAATAACAGGGTCATTTCCTGTGCAGGTGTTGGGCGGAGGTGTAGGATTCCATGTGTATAGGGATGCAATAGCGCAGTTTCAAATGACAAACGCGCAACTATCTTATTCCAAGCATATCAAAGTGGGTGAGGGAAAGCTAGGGATCGGAGTTCAAGGAATATACAATCATTTGGCAAAGGGCTTCTATCGTTATATCGATCCTAATGACCTGAGTATTCCCTTTGACGGTTCAGATAACAAGTTTGATTTAGGAGCCGGAGTGTGGTATGAGTCTCCTACGTTCTATGCTGGCCTGAGCCTCAACAACTTGTTGCGGTCCGAGTATAGATTTCAAAGTGCTATCACCGATGACGGAGGTAACGTAGTGAGTTATGTAGATAATTCAGCTCGTTATATTGCTGAAAATCATTCTTATTTTACTGCTGGATACAATATTGAAGCATCGCCATCCGTTGTGGTGACTCCTTCGGTGTTAATGAAGATGGTGCTGCCTGGAAAGTTTGGTGATGATGGAAAACTTACGTTCAAAAACAATTCCTACGAAGCGAACGTTCGTGCTACTTTCAATGATAAGTTCT
Source organism: Hymenobacter sp. (assembly GCF_036387835.1). Lineage (GTDB taxonomy): Bacteria > Bacteroidota > Bacteroidia > Cytophagales > Hymenobacteraceae > Hymenobacter. Next base: position 34,509 of record NZ_DASVSY010000109.1, read on the forward strand.
GGGGTGGTGTAGGCTACCGCTATGATGAGTCGTTCACAGGTATGGCGGGGTTGGCGCTTGCGAAAGACAATGCGTTGAGGATAGGGTACGCTTTTGATTTTATTGCATTTAATCAAGACGCAAGGGCTTTTAGCTCACACGAGATTATGCTGTCCTACCGTCTGCCTAAGCCAGGTCTTGTTACCCGTCCGGCAATTCGCACACCTCGATACAGCTTCTAAGCTTTTTTGGTTGTGGCAGGTTAATCCCATGCCTTGATTACGTGGAGGAAGGATTTCTAGGAACCAGACACTAATTCTTTGCGTTTCGTCGTTTAGCTGGCAGGTTTGTCAGTTCGCAGACAAATGCAAGGCATTGAGCGTTTGGTTTGCGCACGAACGTAAGTTTCGTTAGATTTGCCAACTCGAAAAATTGTAATCTTCTGGTATCGCCGCCTCAACAGTCATTTTACTTCCTCACATGAATAAGTTTTTCGGATTGCCTCTCTTTGCCATATCGGCATTAATTCTGGGGGGCTGTGGTTTCGGTAAAGGGCCACAAGGCGACCTAGTTGGGGCAGAGGACCGGCCCGAGTTTAACCCGCAAGAGGTTCCTTTCGGGATGGTACCCTGCCCAGGTGGTACTTTCCATATGGGCCAAACAGACCAAGACATTTCGGCTTCTATGGTCAACATGAACAAGCAAGTGACTATCGCTGGCTTCTACATGGACGAAACTGAAATTACCAATAACGAATACCGTCAATTTATGAATGCTATTCGGCAGGACTCAATTGACGTGTTAGGAGAAGAGTATGTGATGACGGAACTCTACCCAGACACGACGGTATGGGTGCGTGACTTCACCTATCACATGGGTGACCCGCTGATGGAGTACTATTATACTCACCCTGCTTTCGATGATTATCCTGTGGTGGGAGTGGATTGGTTTGCTGCTAAGTATTTCTGCAACTGGCGCACCAAGCACAAGAACGTAGCCAACGAGGAAGTCGGTCTCGCCGCTACTCCTAACTTCCGCCTTCCCTCGGAGGCTGAGTGGGAATATGCAGCGCGTGGTGGCCGCGATTTGGCAACTTACCCATGGGGCGGCCCATACCTGCGGAATTCGAAAGGCTGTATGTTGGCTAACTTCAAGCCTGGTCGCGGCGACTATGCCTCTGATGGTTACGCTTATACCTCGCCGGTAGGTGCCTTCTTCCCGAACGACTTCGGCTTGTACGATATGTCGGGTAACGTAGCAGAGTGGTGTGATGATGCTTACATGGAGGCATCGGTACCGGTAGTATGGGATATGAACCCAACTAACCCGGATGATAACGAGCCTCGCAAAGTAGTACGGGGTGGCTCTTGGAAAGACATTGCTTATTTCCTCGAAACAGGTACTCGCAACTTCGAATACCAGGATTCCTCTCGTTCGTTCATTGGCTTCCGTACAGCCATGATCCAGATCGGAATGGGCACCAACAGCCGAATGAATTAATTAGGGCTCTTGCTCGTTACGATTCCTTATTTGTTTTTCCGTTTCAATTCAATCACCAACCTCTTCTTTCCAACAATCAAATCACATGGCAGCTAAAGGCGGTAGTTTTCTCTATGATGTGCTGATGCCCAAAATCTATGGCATCGGGGCCGCAGTCGTAATCATTGGAGCTTTGTTTAAAATTCAGCACTGGAAAGGCGCTGACATTATGCTAATCGTTGGTCTAGGAACAGAGGCCGTTATCTTCTTCTTGAGTGCCTTCCAACCTGCCTCTAAAGAGCATGACTGGTCACTTGTTTATCCAGAGCTTTCCGAAGGGTATGATCCTTCAACCAACAGCAACAAGTTTGTTGAAGACAACAACAGCAAAGGCCTGACCCGCAAGCTGGACGACATGCTGAAAGATGCCAACGTAACACCGGAGGCTATTTCTTCCTTGGGTCAAGGCTTAAACCGTTTGAGCACCACCACGCAGCAACTCTCTACCCTTGGCGATGCAACCAATGCTACCGACGAGTATACTGCCAAAGTACGTTCGGCTGCTACGTCGCTTGAGCGCATTAATGAGGCTTATGCTAACACGGCACAAGCAATGAGCGCCATGTCGGATGCTACTAAAGATGCTAAGGAGTACCACGTACAGGTTCAGACAGTAACCAAGAATCTTGGTGCATTGAACGCAGTATATGAGATGGAGTTGCAGGATGCCAACACGCACCTCAAATCAATGAATCAATTCTATGGTACGTTGAGCCAAGCTATGCAGAACATGACGGAAGCCGGTAAAGACACCGAGAAGTTCAAAGACGAAGTGGCTGCTCTAACTGGCAACCTCAACTCGTTGAACCGTGTGTATGGCAATATGCTAAATGCTATGCGGGCTACTAGCTAGAAGCTAGAATAGCACCAAATTAAATTTTCGAGCCCACTATATAATTAGGTAGACGAGATGGCGGGAGGAAAAGAAACTCCAAGGCAGAAGATGATAGGCATGATGTACTTAGTACTGACTGCACTTCTGGCCTTACAGGTGAACTCAGCAATTCTGCTGAAGTTCAAGTTCCTAGATGATAGCCTTAGCAGTATCAACGATAAGGTATCTAGATCCAACGATGGCACGGTAAAAGGAATTCAAGCACAGGTTGAGAAAAACCGCAACCAAGCTGCTGACGTTGCCGTGCTCAAGCAAAGCGAAGAAATTCGTGAGCGTACCAAGCAGATGATTGAGTACTTGTCTGGTGTACGTGACAGACTCGTAACGGCTACGGAAAATACCAAAGGCAAGAACGAGTATAAGAACATGAGCGCCGAAGACAAAGTGGCAATCACAATGCTCGGCGGTAAGAAGAATGGTGCTGCGTATGAGATGAAGAACAAGCTTAATGAGTACTCCACGTACATTAAGACGTTTGTTCCTAGTGCTGCTCCTTTGGCGTTAGACGCTAAAGAAGACCCGATGGTTACTGACCCGGAGCAGCGTTCAAAGAATTTCGCTGAGCTAAACTTCGAGAACACGCCACTTGTGGCAGCGCTGGCAACTTTGTCGCAGAAGGAAGCTGAGGTTTTGAAGTACGAATCAGATGCGTTAGCAGCTCAGTCGGCTAAAGTTGGTGGCAACATTATCGTATTCGACAAAGTAGGCGCTTTCGCTAGTGCTGAGTCGAACACTGTAGCTGCTGGTACTAAGTATAAGGCCGAATTGTTCCTGACCGCTTCGGCCACTGGTCTGAAGCCAACGATGACGCTGAATGGTTCGCCCTTAGCAGTTGATGCCTCTACTGGCAAAGGCAAGGTAGAGTTCACGGCTCGTCCGGGTGCATTTGATGCTGCTGGTAACGCTAAAGCGCAATGGACTGGTACTATCCGCTTCAAGCAAAACGGCCGCGACACCACTTTCAAGGTAGCAGTGCCTTATACTATAACAAAACCAGTAATGCAGGTGCAGTCGGCTTCGGTACAGGCTCTTTACTTCAAGTGCGGCAATAAGCTTAGCGTACAGGTTCCTGCTTTAGGTGCTCAGTATGATCCTAGCTTCTCTGCTTCCGGCGCCTCTACTATCAAAGGTTCGGCCAAAGGTGAAGTAACGCTGGTGCCTAACTCAAGGGAGGTTACTTTGAATGTAAGCAGTGGCGGCAACGCAATTGGTTCGCAAACCTTCCAAGTGCGTCCGATTCCCAAGCCTGATATTCAGTGTGTAGTAGGTGGTCGCCAAGCTAACGAGAAGCAAGGTACCCCGATTAACGCTGTACGGAGTATGCAGCTGCGTGCTGTACCGGATGCTGGTTTTGCCACCTTCCTGCCCGAAGATGCTCGTTATCGCGTAGCTCGCTACGAAGTAACCTTGGTTCGGGGTAAGCGTCCTGCTATGCAAGCTATTCCAGTCAATGGTCCTACTGCTGATCTGAGTGCTGTAGTGAATGCGGCTCGCGAAGGTGACCGTCTCTATGTTGAAGTGAAGCAGGTGCAGCGTCAGAACTTCCAGAATCAGGTGGAAGAAGTGAACATAGGGAATAAGTCGTTCAATATTCCGCTGCTGTAAGCGTTACCTCTCTGAACTAACTGCAGCTCTTTTTTGATTACTTCGGTATGAACAAATTCTTTTCCTTATCCGCTTTAACGGCCGCTTTAACGCTCTCATTAGCAGCTTCAGCTCAGGAGCAGGCTACTACAGCAAGTAGCAACGGCTCCTACCGTCCGATTCCAAATTCGGACATCATGTTCCGCAAAACTATTTTGCGTGCGATTGACTTGCGTGAGAAGCAGAACAAGCCTATGTTCTCGGAAGGCAAGGAAATAAGTCGGGTTATTATCGACGCTGTGAAGCGTGGTGAGCTACAGGCTTATAAAAATGATTCCTTGACTTCAACATATACCCCGGCTGAGGTTTCAGGCAACATGTCGTATGCGGAGTCTAGTGCGGGACTAAGTGATGAAGAAAAAGCTGCCGGATTCTCGGAAGAGGCTGTTGATGATTGGGGTGCTCCGGTAAAGAAAGGTGCTGCAAAATCAAAAACGCCAGCTGTAGCTCCTAGCTTCGAGTATCGGTATAAGGAGTTGTATCAGATGGAGTTGAAGGAGGATATGATCTTTGACAAGAAACGGTCACGGATGTATCACGACATCAAAACAATCACCTTAGTTGTACCTTCAACTTTAGCTTCCAATACATCCGGTATTGAAAAGCCAATTGGTACGTTCAAGTACAGCGACTTGGTGAAGGTGTTCCGTAACAATCCGGATAAAGCCATCTGGTTTAATTCGCAGAACGACGCGCAGCACAAGAATCTAGCTGATGCATTTGAACTGTGGTTGTTCAACTCCTACATCGTGAAGGTCTCGAATCCAAACGATGCTCGTCTAGACGAGATCTACGGCGGCCAACAGCAAGGCATTCTTGCTTCGCAACAAGCAGCAGCTGACCTTATCGAGTATGAGTATAATCTCTGGAGCTTCTAGAGACGCAGTCTCATTGTCTTACGCTTGCAGCAGTAAACCAGAGGTGAAAGAAAAAGCCCCTACCACTTAGTGGTAGGGGCTTTTTCTTTCACCTCTGGTTTACTGCTGAGTTAATCTGTTGCTTCCTGCTCTTGTTGAGCGAAATAGTTGATAATCACTCGTGCCTTGGCCTTTCCTACCTCTTCAATAAGTTCAGTCTCGCTTAGCTCACGAATCTTCTTAACCGATTTGAACTTGCTCAGTAGCTTATCCGCCGTGATGGGGCCAAGACCTTTCACGTCGGTAAGCTCAGTTTTGAGGGTAGCAGCATCGCGCCGACTACGGTGGAAAGTGATGCCAAACCGGTGTACCTCGTCGCGCATTCGTTGGAACAGGCGCAACGACTCGCTCTTTTTGTCGATGTAAAGAGGGAGCGGGTCGTTGGGAACGTAGATTTCTTCGAGCCGCTTTGCAATGCCTATCACGGCTATTTGTCCCCACAGGTCAAGGTCTTTGAGAGCCTTAACGGCCATGCTCAGCTGTCCTTTGCCACCGTCGACGATAACTAGCTGCGGCAATGACGCGCCTTCATCCACTAGACGGCGGTAGCGGCGCGAAACAACTTCGTACATAGAATCGAAGTCATTAGGACCAACTACAGTTTTGATATGGTAGTGGCGGTAGTCTTTCTTGCTAGCCTTGGCGTTGCGGAAACAGACCATAGCGGCCACCGGATTATCACCCTGGAAGTTGGAGTTGTCGAAGCACTCGATGTGCTTGGGTAGCTCTGTGAGGCGCAGATCCTTCTTGATAGTTTCCATGATGCGCACCTCGTTGAGATCTTTGCTGCGCTCGTTCATGCTTTCTTTTTCCTTGCGGAGGTAAAGCACGTTTTTGATGCTTAGCTCCAGCAGCTTCCGCTTGTCGCCAATTTGTGGCTGAGTGATGGTAACTCCAGGCAGAGGCAGAGTAGGAAGCGGCACGTTGGTCAGGATTTCTTTGGATTGACTATCAAATTCCGTCCGCATCTGCATCACCATAGCAGCAAGAACTTCCTCGTCGGGCTCGTCTAGCTTCTTGTGTACTTCAATAGACTGAGTCAGGATAATCGAGCCGTTCATCACTTTCAGATAGTTGATGAAGGCCAGCTTCTCATTAGAAGCAATACCGAATACATCAATATTGGAAAGGGAAGGATTGACGATGGTGCTTTTCGCTTGAAAAGCGTCGAGCCGATCCAGCTTCTGCTTGTATTGGTGCGCTAGCTCGTATTGCAGCTCCTGCGCCGCCTGCGTCATTTTTTCGCGGAAGTACTGCTTCGGAATGCTTAGGTTACCATTCAGAATCTGTCTGATTTGCTGCACATATTGATTGTACGTCTCTTCGTCCTGCAGGCCTTCGCAGGGCCCTTTGCAGTTGCCTAAGTGATACTCGAGGCAGACTTTAAACTTGTGCGCCTCCACATTCTGAGCGGATAAATTGTAGGTGCAGGTACGCAATGGATACAACGCCCGAATTAGTTCCAGTACCACGTGGAGGGAAGACCCATTGGCATACGGCCCGAAGTAGTAACCTTCGTCCGGCCGCTTATTGCGGGTGGGAATGAGGCGTGGAAACCGCTCGTTGGTAAGTAACAGATAGGGATAAGTCTTCCCGTCCTTAAGTAGAATGTTGTATTTGGGCTGGTGCTGCTTGATCAGGTTGTTTTCCAGCAAAAAAGCATCCGACTCGCTGTCCACAATCGTGAACTCAATGCGTTTGATGTTCTTAACCAGTTGCTGAGTTTTCTTGTTGTGGTCCTGCTTGGTGAAGTAGCTACTCACCCGTTTGCGCAAATCCACCGCCTTACCCACGTAGATGATGCCCTCATCATCAAAGTATTTGTACACACCAGGCCGGTGTGGGAGCTGACGAATTTGATCTTGTAGATGTTCAGAGGCGGCCATATCGCAGATTGACGCTGATTTTTACGCTGGTAACTCGGGATTTTAATCCCTAGATAGCATGCGCTTGAAGGTTTTGGAAGTACGCAGAAGGAAAGCGCAGAGGTTTACCTTAGATGGCAAGCACTACAAATAACAAAAAGCGTGGCCGGTTCGTCCCGGCCACGCTTTATAATAATCAGCGGGATCAACGCTACTCTCGGGTTTAGATTTCCTCGTCATTAAGGTCATCTAAATTCGCTTGGTTGAGTTTTTGGTTGTAGGGAATAGTATCGCGTTGCGCGCCATTGTAGTAGCGTGAGCAGTTGATTTCGACGCTCAGCGTATCCGGTTTCGGGAAGGGGCCTTTGGCGATATCGACGTTCTTATCAGCATACACTTTCTTCATGAAGATGCCATAGAGCGGCAGGGCCAGGCGAGAACCTTGACCGTAGGCTCCGGTACGGAAGTGAATGCTCCGGTCTTCGCCACCTACCCACATACCGCATACTAGATCAGGGGTCAGACCCATAAACCAGCCGTCGGAATAGTTGGAAGTGGTGCCGGTTTTGGCGCCCATTTCATACGGAAACTTGAATCCCCCTTTCAAGATAATGGAGGTTCCTCCTGGCTCCTCGGTCGCGCCGCGGAGCATGTAAGTCATTAGGTAGGCTGTTTCTTCTCTTAGCGCTTCACGGGTTTGCGGCACGAATTCGCGAAGCACGTTGCCGTTCTTGTCTTCAATGCGCGTCACCATGATAGGAGACGTCCAAACGCCTTTGTTGACAAAGGTGCTGTACGCGCCCGTTAACTCGTAAATGCTGACGTCAGACGAGCCGAAACCGATGGCTGGTACCGGGTCTATGTGTGACGTTATGCCAAGGTTTTGAGCATACTTAACTATGTCTTCAGGCCCTATCTTCTGGACCAGCCACGCGGTGATGGAGTTCATCGAACGAGCCAGTGCCTGACGTAGGGTGAAGGTGCGGCCGGAATAAGAGCCCTCAAAGTTGCGCGGCGTATAGGCCGGCCGGCCGGCCTCGGCCGGGAAGGTGGTGGGTACGTCGGGGCGCTGATAGCAGGGCGAGTAGCCTTGGTCGATGGCCGCCACGTACACGAATGGCTTGAACGTAGAGCCTGGCTGGCGCTTGCCTTGCTTTACGTGGTCGTACTTGACGTACTTGTAGTTGATGCCGCCCACCCAAGCTTTTATGTGGCCGTTGAGTGGGTTCATGGCCATAAACCCGGCGTGCAGCAGCCGCTTGTAGTAGGCCAGCGAGTCCATGGGAGACATGTTGACTTCCTTTTCACCTCCGTTCCAGGTGAACACCTTCATTTTGTACTTTTTGTTCAGATAGTACTTAATCGAATCTTTGTTGCCGTCGTACCGGGTGCTGAGGGCGTGGTAACGCTCGGTGCGCTTGATGGAAGTGTTCAGGAAATTTGGTATCAAGCGGCCGTTTTCATCGCGCCACGGCTGCTGGCCTTTCCAATGCTGGTCAAACCAGCGTTGCTGCAGCTTCATATGCTCGGCCACGGAGGCTTCGGCATACCTCTGCATCCGTGAGTCGATGGTTGTGTAGATTTTCAAACCATCAGAATACAGGTCATGGTCGGTTTCCCGGGCCCATTCGCGCAATGACTTGCTTAGCTCCGTGCGGAAGTAAGGCGCAATACCTTCGTTCTGGTTTTCAACTTTGTAGTCGAGTTTGATAGGCTTGGCTACGGCGGCGGCATAGATGGGCTCGGTGATGTAGCCGTTCTTGCGCATCTGGCCAAGCACCCAGTCGCGGCGGCGCTTGGAGCGCTCGGGGTTACGAACCGGGTTGAACCATGACGGACCGTTAACCAAGCCAACCAGTAGGGCCGACTGCTCTAGGGTAAGGTTGCGGGGGTGCTGGTTGAAGAATGTTTTGGCTGCCACATTAATACCGAAGGCATTCGAGCCAAAATCGGCCGTGTTGAGATACATGCGCAAAATCTCGCGCTTGGTATAGTTGCGCTCTAATCGCACAGCCAAAATCCACTCTTTGGTTTTGGTGATGAGCATGCGCAACCCCGGTACGTCGTTGAGGCGTCCGTTATTGAGGTCTTCCCGAGTGCGGAACAGCATCTTAGCCAGCTGCTGGCTCAAAGTAGAGCCCCCGCCCGTTTTGCCGCCAGCTACTATGCCGATTACTACCCGCATCATGGCCTTTGGGTCGATGCCGGAGTGACTCTCAAACCGGGCATCCTCTGTTGCAATTAGCGCGTCAATCGTCGTTTGAGGGATGTCTTTGTAGCTGACGGGAGTCCGGTTTTCGCGGAAATACTTACCCATCAATACACCGTCGGCGGAATACACTTCTGAGGCCAACTCGCTACGCGGGCTTTCCAATGCCTTCAGATTGGGCATCTGACCGAACAGGTTAAGAAAGTTGACACTAACGGCTAGTATGTAGAAGAGCGATGCTACTAAACCACCTACAAATAGCACCCACAGGGTACGGGTAAGGGCAGCAAAGCGGCTAGGCCGTTGCGGTTTACGAGAAACAGGTCGGGATTTGGAAACGGGCATTCTTTTCAACTAAAAGACTTGGTACCAGAAGGTAAAGTAGCTGAACTGGTTTTAAAGTGCGCAGCCCGGCATGGCCAGCACAAAACACACCAGTTTCATATTCAAGCTTACTTGCTGATCAACTTAACGGTAATTCTGTTGGTAGAAACGCTGATATTCTTCCACGTCGCGGCGCTGAAGAAGTAGCGGCAAATTATCTATACCAACAACCAGTGTTTGGTAACCCACGCCCCGCAGGCGGTTCAGCGGCGACTGAGGCCCGCGCAACTTTAGGGCATAGGCTTGGGCTACTTTCGTACCAGTCAGGCCCTGCACCACCACCATTTCCAACGAATCGTTGAGTGGCTGTTGTTGCACCTGTAAGTTGCTAGCCTTGAAGTAACGGTTGTTGTAAACGCCTAACTGCTCACGAAGCGTTTGGAGTACTGCTGACGCCTTCGGGAACACCAACAACACCGCGTGTACAGCAGCCGGGTTAGTTGCATAAGGCGTAGCTGCGGGAGCAGGAGGCGAAGCTGGAGAGGCTGCCGTTGAACTTGGCTTGCCTGCCGGAGCTGCGGGCATGGCGGGCTGCGTAGCAGGGACTGTAGTTGGTGCAGTAGTAGCCGGCACTGTAGTAGCAGAGGGAGCGGGTTCTGCCGGAGTGGTAGTAACTGGCGCAGACTTGACAGGCTTTTTGCCTTTTGCTCTGGCTTGGGCGGCGGCCATTCGGGCAGCTTTCACCGGGTCGATAGCGAGTGCAGCGGGTGTAGCAACAGGAGCAGCAGTTGCAGACGAATCGGTAGGAGCTGTTTCCTTTTTTTCTGGCTGCTTATCTGGAGAAGGTTGAGGTTGAACCGCGGCCGGAGCAGAGGAGGGAGCCGGAGTCGAAACCGCCGGGACAGGGGCGGGAGTGGCTACAACCGGGTCGGTTTTAGCCGGAGTGGCAGGTGTATTGTAAATGATACGCACCCGGTTGTTTACCTCGCCGGGCCGGAACATAGATACCGTCGGCTTCTGTGTTGAAGCCAGTGCCCCCTGAATACTGCCAGTTTCGTACTTCTTATAAGAGCCTAGCAAGATTCGCGCTTCATTACCGAGTGGCGACTGTTCGTAACTCTTTAAAAACTTCTCCAGCGAAGCTTTTGCCACCAAAGGCGATTGGGTGCGGACATCAATCAGCGCACTCAGAAAAGCTATTCGGTCGTTTAAATCAGTTTCCGGAAACTTCTTGGAAGTGCTGGCTAACAAATCGGCGGCTTTCTTGAAGTCTTGCCTTTTGTACATAGCGAAAGCCGTGTCCACTTGCACCGCTACTTCCTTGTTCACCAGAGAAGTACGACGCAGGTATTCAGGGTCAGCAGCTAGGCGAGCGTAAGTGGAGTTAGGGAACTCCTGCCGAAGACGCTGCGCATAGATTTCTGCTTTAGCTAGCTCGTTTTGCTCCTTGTATAGTAAGTACAGGCTGTAATAGGTCTCCGGGGAATGCGTAGTCTTGGGGAAGCGGGTTAGCAGTTTCTCGTAGGTCTGCGCGGCTGGCACTGGCTCCCGCAGTTGCTGGTTATAAATGCCTCCTAGCGCATACATCGCCTCTTCCACCTGCTTCTCCGATGCGGCTAGCTGTACGCTGGTGAGCGGTAGCGCCTGCCGGTACTGGGCTACCAACGCTTTGCGCTGAACAGCTGGGTCGTTGTCGGCTATGGCGTTGCCCGTGCCTGTAGTAGCGCCAGCCGTCACGCTGGTTTGGTTGGCTCCCGCAATGCTAACGGGAACGTTGCCGCCTGCTGGCGTGACGGGCGAATTACGTGTGGAATTTACCAGGCGCCAGTTGTCTTGCAGCGGCCGGTCACCCCACTTGCGAATAAAGTCGGCCCGAGCCGTACTCATCGCCGTAGGGTTATCGAAGTACCATTTAGCGCCAGTGCTGCCGTTGATAAAATCCTCGGGATTGATATTGGTTTGAAGGTCGCGCGAATTGTTGATTCCTGAAGCCAGCGTTTGCCGGTTGTTTTCGCGCTCCTGCTTGGCGGCCAGTGCTTCGGCGGCCTTGCGCTTTGCTTCCAATTCGGCATCGGCATAAGCCGTGAGGCGGGTGCGGAGCGTAACCGTATCCAACCGAGCCAGCGCTTGTACGCTGTCCTGCGTCTCGATGATGGTGATTTGCTGCGCAAAGTCTTTCAAGATGCCAGCGCGTTCCGAAACAGCTAGAAAGTCCGGCGCGTCTTTGGCTAAATTCTGTACTGTGCTGTCGTAGTAGGCCGCGGCCAGGCGATACTTCTGCAAGTTTTCGTAGTAGATGCGGCCGGCCAGCAGGTAGGTGTAAGACTTCTGCCCACGATTGTTGCTGGTGGCTCGGGCCGACTTTTGCAACAGTGCCAGCGCTTCGTCGTAGCGCTTCTGCCGATAGTTGAGCCGCGCCATCTCGTAGTAGATTTTGTCGCGGTACTCCTTGTTCTTGGTGTCCTTGAGCAGCTTGGCGAAATACTTATCGAGGCGGGCTTTGTCGTCGTTGTTGAGGTCGGACACCTGGCCTAGCATCAGCTTCGCGAAGAAGTCCAGCTCGTAGGGCGGATTCCGCTTCAGAATCTTGTTCAGCTCGGCATAAGCCTTTTTGTCCTCGCCCTGGTTTTGGTACAGCTGAGCCAGAATGTAACGGGTACGGGACTGCTCGTTCTTGTACTTGATCAGTGGTACCGCCTTCTCCAGATTCTCGATAGCCTTGGTGGGCTCATCGGTCTTGAGATAATAGTCAGCTCGGGTTAGAAACAGGGCGCGTGCATTCGTTGCCAGACCTTGTTGCTTATCTAATATGTCTGATACCGCTTTTGCGTTTTCCAGCTCTTTAGTAGCCAAGAAGGTGCGCATCAGCCAAATCAAGGATTCCTGTTTGGCATTAGCGTCTTTGCTGGTGCTGTTAACGTACTTGAACGTTTTCGCCGCGTCTTCAAACTCCATCTTGTAGTAGCGGCTCTTCCCAATCAGCAGGTAAGCATCGTCGGTCCAGTCGGAGGCGGCGCGGTGCTGAATAGGCAAAGACGCCTTCTTTACTACATCTTCTAGGTCGGTCGATACGGCGGCTACGCCGGCCTGGTCGAGCGTAGGGAAAAGAGCAAGGGTACGGTTGTAATCGTTTAGGCGGGCTTTATAGAGCTTGGCTTCTACCCCGTACATTTTTTCGCGGGCCAAAAAATAGCCATTGTCGCGGGCCACTACGTTGTCGTAGGCGTGGCCTACTACACCCCGGCGCTCAGAGGCACAGCCGCCTACACCAGCAATAAACAGCAATGTAACTACGGGCGCGGCAAGCAGACGAAAGATCGAGTATCGAGTCAAAGCAGAAAGCAGGTCGGAAAAACAAATTACCAATACGGCAACGCACGGAGCAGACCAGTTTGTTCAGCTCTCGCCGTTGCGTATGAAGTCACAACGTTACTTGGTTGGTAAAATTACGCTTTTTCCTAGCCCTCATTAGACCTTTACGTATTACATACGGTCCACTTGCCTGTTTTCCCGCTCTAAATCCCTTTCTCTGCTTCAACTAACTCCTCTCATGGCTGCTTCTCCCACGCCCAAACCCGACTCTTCTGGCCCCCGCGGCGGCAACTTTGCCAAGTACTCGGGGCTGGGAATTCAGATGCTGGCCATCATTGGGCTAGGCACTTGGCTTGGCGTTTGGCTAGACGGGCGCTTTGGCATTGGGCCATGGGGTACGGTGGTACTGATGCTGGTTTCCGTATTTGTGGCCATGTACCAGGTCATTCGGTCTGTATCGAGTGATTAGGTAGCTAAGTACTAAGACATAAGCTGTGAGGCTTTACAAATATTCTATAGTCCAGGTGTTTATTTGATTTTAACCGCTCATCCAGGTAAGACTTGCTGCTTGAAAAGCGAAAAGAAAGACGAATGCTACTGGAACAGAGGAAACTTCTATTTTTTGGGTGGTACCTTTGTCTCTTCTCGCCTATTTACTTTTCCAACAGCCTCTTATCGATTTGGTCCGTTTCCTCTGCTATCTGCTTCTGCTTACACTGCTGCTTTACGGCACCTTGTATCTGCTGCACGCCCGCTTTGGCACTGTCATCGTGCACCCGCTGGCAGCCTACACATTAGGCTACTTTGCTCTGCTCACGGCCATTATCTACTGGGTAACATCGCGCTTGGTACGCGCCAACCCCGACAATTTCATGGGGGCTTACTTTGGCTCCATGGTAGTGCGCCTGCTGCTTTCCGTCGGGTTGGTACTGCTCTACTTATATAAAGGAGGTGCCCACGAGGGCAATGGCCGTTGGGCCTTTTTGGGGCTGTTCTTTCTGCTGTACTTTATTTACACTGGGTTTGAAATATGGGCTATCCTGAGTAACTTGCGCCCGTTTTCAAAACCGAGTGTAATCACAGAATGAAGATTCCGTGAATTTTTCTCTAATCTCCATTGAATGAAGCGTTTACTGATAGCTCTCTTCTGCATCCTTTCGCTTCCCGTGTTCGCGCAAGAGCCTACACCCACCATCGAGGAAGCTACCGACAGTGAGGCCTTCAGTCCTGGTGAGATGATTCTCCACCACATCGGCGACGCCCACGAGTGGCACTTTGCCACCATCGGCGACGAGGCTGAACACGGTACTCACTTCACCGTTCCACTGCCAATTATTGCTTACCAGCCCGGCAAGGGTTTGAGTGTTTTCTCGTCTTCTCGCTTGGCCGAAGGTAAAGTATACAATGGCCTCAAGCTAGAGCACGAGCACCTCGAAGCCGAAGACGGTGGCAAGGTATACGATTTTTCGATTACCAAAAACGTAGCCTCCCTTTTGTTGAGTGCTGCCCTGTTGCTAGGAGTATTCTTCACGGTGGCTAACGGCTACAAGAAAAACCACGGCGGGGCTCCAAGAGGAGTACAGTCCTTCTTTGAAGTCCTCATCGTATTTATCCGTGATGAAGTAGGCAAGAAGGCTATTGGCCCGAAGTATGAGCGGTACATGCCGTACCTGCTCACTATCTTCTTCTTTATCTGGTTCAACAACCTGCTCGGCTTGATGCCTGGCGCGGCCAACCTCACCGGCAACATTGCCGTGACCATGACACTGGCTCTTATGACGCTCCTCATTACGCTGGCATCGTCTAACAAGAACTACTGGGCCCACATTTTCGCTACACCCGGTGTGCCGAAGCTGCTGTTGCCCATCATGATTCCGGTAGAACTGATTGGTGTAATAGTAAAGCCTTTCTCCCTCATGGTTCGTTTGTTCGCCAACATCACGGCCGGACACATTGTAATCTTGAGCTTCATCAGCCTGATCTTCATTTTTAAGAGTGTTTTAATCAGCCCGGTTTCATTGGCTTTCGGCTTGTTTATCAACGTGCTCGAACTGTTGGTTGCAATTCTGCAGGCTTACATCTTTACTCTGCTCACGGCCATGTACATCGGCGGCGCTGTGGAAGACCACCACGATGCTGATTTGCAAATGGGTGGCGGCGATGGTGCTGCAGAAGCTCACGCCCACGGTCACTAGTTTTTCTTAACTCCCTTTTTCGTTTTTCACTTCCCCAAATTTCTGTTTTTATGCTTCTTTCTCTGTTTTTGCAGGCTGTCAGTGATGTTTCCAATTCGGTTGGCTTAGCCGTAATGGGTGCTGGTATCGGTGCTGGTTTGGTTGCTCTTGGTGTTGGCTTGGGTATCGGCCGTATCGGTGGTAGCGCCATGGAAGCCATTGGCCGTCAGCCCGAAGCTGCTGGCAGAATCCAAACTGCTATGCTGATCGTAGCGGCTCTGATCGAAGGTCTGGGTCTGTTCGCAGTCGTAGTCTGCCTGCTGATTTCCTTCAATCTCTAAGAGGTAGAAGCAACTCCTGGCCAGCCCGCTGCGCGTCGCTTCGGCGCACGACGCGGCGGGCTGACTTGGCTTCATTTAGTGCCTAGTACTTGGTGCGTAGTGCTTAGGAGGAAGGCCGAAAGGCTCGTCCTTAAGTTACCCACCAAGCTCTACGCACCATGCACTAAACACTCTTCCTATGCCTCCATTAGTAACCCCCGAATTAGGCCTGATTTTCTGGCAGCTGGTGATTTTCCTCATCGTGCTGTTCCTGCTGGCTAAGTTTGCCTGGAAGCCAATTCTAATTTCTCTGAAGCAGCGCGAAGATTCCATTGAAGGCGCTTTGCGCATGGCCGACCAAGCCAAGCTGGAGATGCAAGAGCTGCGCGCCGGCAACGAAAAGTTGCTGGCCGACGCTCGTTTGGAGCGCGACCGGATCATCAAGGAAGCCACTGCCTTGGCTAATCAGCTCATCGAGCAAGCCAAGAACAAGGCCAACGAAGAAGGCGGCCGCATGATTGTGCAGGCGCGCGAAGCCATTCAGAACGAGAAGAACGCTGCCCTGGCCGAGGTGAAAAACACCGCTGCTCAGTTGTCTATCGATATTGCCGAGCGCATCCTGCGCCGCGAGCTGACCGATACCAACTCGCAAAAGGAGCTCGTTAACTCGTACCTGAAGGAAGTAAAATTAAACTAAGGAGTCAGGAGTTAGAAGCCAGGAGCCGATTTGCTGCTTAGCTCCTGGCTCCTAGCTCCTGGCTTCTAACTCCTACAAGAATGTCTGAAATACGAGTTGCCTCCCGTTATGCCAAGTCCTTGCTTGATCTGGCCGAGGAGCAGGGTACGCTAGAGCAGGTGAAAGCCGATATGGACTTGTTTAGCAAAACGCTGAACGAGAACCGCGAGCTACGCCTGTTGCTGCGCAACCCCATCGTCAAGCACGACAAGAAGCTGGCCATTCTACGCGCTATTTTCAGTGGCAAGGTGTCGAATCTCACCGAGAAGTTCTTCACCATCGTCACGCAGAAAAACCGCGAAAGCGCACTGGAATTTATTGGCTCCGAGTTTTTGATCCAATACAATGCCTTGCGCGGGGTGCAGCTAGCCGAGGTTACAACGGCTACTCCGCTGAATACCTATTTACGCGCTGAGGTAACTCAAATGGTGCGTAATCAAACTGGACTTCAGCAAGTCACGTTAACTGAGAAGATCGATGAATCGCTGATTGGGGGCTTTGTGCTCCGAGTTGGTGACCGTCTGATTGACGACTCCGTTAGCTTCCGTTTGCGCAAGTTGCGCAACGAATTCACGAAGAACCCCTACCAACCTTTAGTATAAGATCATGGCAGAAGTACGTCCGGATGAAGTATCCGCCATTCTGCGGGAGCAGTTGTCCAACTTCAAAACCGAAGCCGAACTCGAAGAGGTTGGTACGGTATTGCAGGTTGGCGACGGTGTAGCCCGCATTTACGGCCTGGGCAAAGCTCAGTCGGGGGAATTGCTCGAATTTGAAAATGGCCTCCAAGCCCTAGTGCTCAACCTGGAAGAAGACAACGTAGGTGCCGTAATGCTCGGCGACTACTCCGACATCCGGGAAGGTGCCACGGTACGCCGTACCAATAAAATTGCTTCCATTAGAGTAGGTGAAGGCATCGTAGGCCGCGTGGTAAACACGTTGGGTCAACCTATCGATGGCCGCGGCCCTATCCAAGGCGAAACCTTTGATATGCCATTGGAGCGTAAGGCTCCTGGTGTTATCTATCGTCAGCCCGTAACCGAGCCCATGCAAACGGGTATCAAGGCTATCGACGCCATGATTCCAATTGGACGTGGTCAGCGCGAGCTGATCATTGGCGACCGTCAGACAGGTAAGTCGGCGGTGGCTATCGACACCATCCTGAATCAGCGCGAATTCTTCGACCGGGGTGAGCCGGTTTTCTGCATCTACGTAGCCGTAGGTCAGAAGGCTTCTACCGTAGCGCAGGTGGTAAACTCCCTGACCAAAGGCGGGGCTATGGACTACACGGTGGTGGTTTCGGCTTCGGCCGCTGACCCAGCGCCGATGCAATTCTTTGCTCCCTTCACGGGTGCCGCTATCGGCGAATTCTTCCGCGACACGGGCCGGCCAGCGCTGGTCGTGTACGATGACTTGTCGAAGCAGGCAGTAGCCTACCGCGAGGTGTCGCTGCTGCTGCGTCGTCCTCCCGGACGTGAGGCCTATCCTGGTGACGTGTTCTACCTGCACAGCCGCCTGTTGGAGCGCGCCGCGAAGATCAACGCTTCCGACGTGATTGCCCGCGACATGAACGACCTGCCTGAGAGCATCAAGCACCTAGTAAAAGGTGGTGGCTCGCTGACGGCGCTGCCGCTCATCGAAACGCAGGCCGGTGACGTATCGGCGTACATCCCAACCAACGTAATTTCGATTACGGATGGGCAGATCTTCCTCGAAACCAACCTCTTCAACTCGGGTATCCGTCCGGCTATCAACGTCGGTATTTCGGTATCGCGCGTGGGTGGTAACGCGCAGATCAAGTCGATGAAGAAAGTGGCGGGTACGCTGAAGCTCGATCAGGCGCAGTTCCGCGAGCTGGAAGCCTTCGCAAAGTTCGGCTCCGACCTTGATGCTTCAACCAAGCTTACCATTGAGCGTGGTCGTCGCAATCTCGAAATCCTGAAGCAGCCGCAGTTCTCGCCGCAGAAGGTAGAAGACCAAGTAGCCGTTATCTACGCCGCTACCAACGGTCTGCTCGACCAAGTGCCTGTAAACCGGGTGCGCGAGTTCGAGAAGGAATTCACGCAAACGATGCAGTCCCGTCACCCGGAGGTGCTCCAAAGCCTGAAAGCAGGCAAGTTAGATGACACCATCACGGGGGCTATCCGCCAGGTTGCCAAAGACCTATCGGCTAGCTACGCTTCCAAGTAATCGTTGATTGTTGGTTGTTGATTGTTGGATGTTCCGCCAACGCGCAAATCGTCCAGCAATCAACAATCAGCAATTAACAATCAACCATCAATAAATGGCTAGCTTAAAAGAAGTCCGTAACCGCATTGTGTCGGTGCAAAGCACGCAGCAAATCACCAAAGCCATGAAGATGGTGGCGGCGGCCAAGCTGCGGCGCGCTCAGGATAACATCCTGCGGATGCGCCCTTATGCACAGCGGCTCAATAGCATTCTGACCAACCTCACGGGCCAGACCGATGGCGAGGTGGTAAGCGAGTATGCCGAGCAGCGCGAAGTGCGCCGCGTGCTAATCATTGCCGTTACTTCAGACCGCGGCCTAGCTGGTGCTTTCAACAGCAACATCTTTAAGGGGGTGAATGGCTTGATTCGGGAGCGTTACAGTGCGCAGGCTGCCGCTGGCAACGTAACCATGATGGCCATTGGCAAGAAAGCGCACGACTACTTCCAGCGGCGCGGTCCGTTGCTCGGCAATTACACGCACGTATTCGCCAAGCTCTCGTTTGACACAGTGCGTGAGGCGGCCGAGCAAGCTATGCAAGGCTTCCGCGAAGGGCGTTTCGATGAGGTGGTGATGGTGTACAATGAGTTCCGGAACGTGGCGACACAAATCGTGCGCACCGAGCAGTTGCTACCCTTAGTGCCGGCCGAGCCAACCGCCGCTACCAAGCCGACTTCGAACGTTGAGTACATCTTCGAGCCGTCGAAAGAGGAAATCGTGCAGACCCTGATTCCACAGTCGCTGAAGGTACAACTCTACAAGGCGGTATTGGAAAGCAACGCCTCGGAGCATGGTGCCCGCATGACGGCCATGGACAAAGCCACCGAAAACGCTGGTGAGTTGCTGAAGTCGCTGAAGCTAACTTACAACCGCACGCGTCAGGCCGCCATTACCACCGAGATTCTTGAAATCGTGGGTGGTGCTGAAGCTTTGTCTGCTAGTCGGTAGGCTCATGACTCATACTATAAAGGCCCGGCTCCATTCGGAGGCGGGCCTTTTCATTTTAGCAGGATATATAGCGTGCTTTAACTATCTTCGTTTGCGGTTGCGTTCTGCACTCCTACTCAATTAGTTGCGAGTCTGGCGCCAGCTGTATGTAGCAGTAAGTTTAGCGACAAAGGCTACATTTTAGGTGGTATAGTTTCATTCTTGTTATTCTTGTTTACTATATGGTATCACGTTTATTTTCCTGTGTTCGGCCTGTAGGGGCAGCGTTACCAACTAGTGTAGCCATCATGGGGCTGCTACCTACGGCTGTAGCCCAACCTACCATCACAACCGTAACGCCAGCGGCAAATGCTCGAGCTGCCGCCCGCACGGGGCCGGTTACGGTCACGTTCAGCCAGCAGCTCACGGCCGCATCGGCAGGTGCGCTAAGGGTGTTTAGTAGCCAGCGTGGGGGCCTGCGCACGTTGGCCACGCCGGCCGTGGTTAACGGAAATACCCTGAGCTTTATTCCCGTACCGTACCCGTTCATGCCCGGCGAAACGGTGCAGCTGACCGTAACCCGCGCGGCAGCCAGCAGCGGTGGTGCATTGGCGTCCGCACGGGTGCAGCAGTTCACGACGGCGACGGGTGGCACTGGCCGGGGCTTTTTTGGGTCGGACATTGAGGTGGCAGTGGGCAATAGCCCTGAAGACGTGGCCTTAGGCGACCTGGATGGCGACGGCGACCTGGATTTTGTGGCCGCTAATTTTGCTCCCGCCGGTACGGTGAGCGTCCGCCTCAACAGTGGCACTGGTATCTTCACAAACGGTCAGGAGCTACCTATCAGCTCCAACAACGGCCCGAGGAGATTGGCATTAGGCGACGTAGATGGTGATGGTGATCTGGATTTGCTGGCGGCTGTGCCTCTTAGCGGTGCAGTGTTTGTCCGCCTCAACAACGGCGCCGGCACCTTCAGCGGTAGTCAGAACGTGGTCATTCCGAGTTCTCCCGAGGATGTAGCCTTAGGCGATTTGGACGGCGACGGTGACTTGGACTTTGTGACAGCCAACATAGGTGCAGGTAGCACAGCGAGTGTGCGCTTCAACAACGGGGCTGGGCTGTTCAGCGGCAGCCAGAATGTAGCCATTGGCAATTTTCCGCGCAGTGTGGCCCTGGGCGATGTGGATGGCGACGCTGACCTCGACCTACTGATCACGAACTATAGTAGCAACGAGGTGAGAGTGTATCGTAACGATGGCACTGGCACGTTCGGTAGCAGCCAGAGCGTGCCCCTAACTTCCAACACTGAGGAATTAGCCTTGGCTGACGTGGATGCCGACGGCGACTTAGACTTAGTAGTAGCCCTTCCCTCCGTTAACACGGTAAGCATTCAACTGAACGATGGCGCGGGCACATTTAGCAGCGGGCAAGTCGTGGTGCTGGGCACCAGTAGTAATCTTTTAAGTCTGACCATGGGCGACGTGGACGCCGATGGGGACCTGGACCTGCTGATCGCCAACTCCGTTGCCAGTACGGCGAATGTGCTCCTTAACAATGGGGCCGGCAATTTCAGTAGCGGCCCAAGCGTAATGGTAGGCAACAATCCAGTGAGCATAACCGTGGGCGACATAGATGGCGACGGCGACTTGGATCTGCTTACGAGCAATCGCAATCAACCGGGCAATACGGTGAGTGTTCGGCTGAACAACGCAGCCGCTCCATTGGCTACACTTACAGGGGCAGCGCATCTGCCGATGATGCTTTACCCCAACCCTGCTCACGGTAGCTTCCGTGTAACCGGCTTGCCAGCCCATGCTGTTGTGGAGGTGTTCGACGTGGTGGGCCGCCCTGTTGCGCGAATAGTGGCCTCGACGAATACTACACAAATTGAACTGCCGGCGGGCTGGTACCTGGTACGTAGCGGCAGCCAAGTACAGCGCCTGGTGATGGAGTAGCTTGGTGTACCAGCCGCTCGAAGGTACCTGGTGTCAGGGCTCTTTTCAGGTAACGCCAAGCTTTGACTTCTGCGGATGAACGAAGCGCAAGTAGCTGGTACCGCGTCATGCGGTGCAACCATGAAATACTCACGTTGCGCGCGCGGAAGCCGGAGCTTGATGCTACACGTGCATATACTGCCGTTTAGCCATTTGCTTGCTCGGTTTTGGAATTTCGGGGTGTTGCTCCAATAGCTCCATTACCTTTTCTGGCGTGAAGTCGATGAAATCCTTGATAACCGTTAGGGGCGCTTGAAATTTGTCGGGTTTGATGGAGGTGCTGAGAGCTATGCAGCGCATGCCGGCTTTATAAGCAGCCTGCTCGCCCACTATAGCATCTTCAAAGACCACACACTGCTCGGGCGCCACGCCTAGTTCGCGGGCAGTCAGCACGTAAGTATCGGCGTGGGGCTTGCCTTTATCTACGTCGTCTTTGGTGATGACTACGTCGAAATATTGCCGCAAGTGCAGGTGGTCGATGATATAACCGATGGTATCGAGGCCGGAGCCGGTGCCGAGACCAATCTTGAAACCGGCGGCGCGGGCGGCCTGCAGAAAGTTGGTAAGACCCGGTGCTTCGCGGCGCTTGTCCCAATAGATGGTGCGGTACAGAAACTCGCGCTGATCGGCGTAAGTAGAGAGCTTTTTCTTGGGGACGTCGCTGGTGAAAACGGTCTCCAGAATCTTGGTGGCAGGCATCCCGTTCTCGCGTTCCAGGAGGCGTCGGGCGTTGGTGGTCAGGCCTAGGTCACGGAAAAGAAGCTGAAAGGCGCGGGCCTGATAGGCGGTGTTGTCGATGAGCACGCCGTCCATGTCGAAGATGAGGGCGTAGGGGGAAGAAGCAGTCATGGATGCAGGAGGACCGAATGTGAGTTTCGTATTGCTTCTGTACGCGGATTCGTTGGATTTTGCTGCTGTGGAGTTGAATCCTACGGCCGCAGCCTATCTTTGCGGCTCCTTGAATTGGGTTCTTATTCTGTTGACTGTCGCAACTGATTTTGCATTTTGAAAAAGAGCCTAACTTTCCTGATGGCCGCCCTGCTGGCGGTACCTGCCTTCGCGCAGAAAAAAGATAAAGCCCTGGCTCGTCCCAAGCTAATCGTGGGCATTGTGGTAGACCAGATGCGCTACGACTACCTCTACCGCTACTGGAGCAAGTACGGCAGCAACGGCTTCCGGCGCCTGCTAGGAGAGGGGTTCAGCTACGAGAATGCCCACTACAATTACGTGCCCACCTACACCGGGCCGGGCCACGCCAGCATCTATACGGGCACTACGCCTTCGGTACACGGCATTGTGGGCAACAACTGGTTTGTGCGTGAGGAAGGCAAAGCCACCTACGTAACCGACGACAAAACCGTGCAGCCCGTGGGCGGTACGGCCGCCGCTGGCCAGCAAAGCCCGCGCCATATGCTCACGAGCACCATCACCGACGAGCTACGGCTGGCGACCAATTTTCAGAGTAAAGTCATCGGTGTTTGCATCAAAGACCGGGGCTCGATCCTGCCGGCCGGGCACGCCGCCAACGCCGCCTACTGGTACGACGGCACCAACGGCGCCTTCATCAGCAGCACCTTCTACCAAAACAGCTTGCCCGCATGGGTAACGAAATTCAACAGCGAAAACCGGGCAGCCGACTATCTGAGCAAGCCCTGGGAAACGCTGCTGCCCATAACGCAATACACCGAAAGTACCGCCGATGATGTAACCTGGGAAGGCACGTTCAAGGGAGAAAGCAAGCCGGTTTTCCCACACGACTTGCCAACGCTTAGCGCTACTCCCACGGCGGCCGTAACCGCCAGCCAGCCTACGGGCGCTGAAAAAGTGCCCGTTGCTACCCGCAACCTCGACCTGATTCGGAGTACGCCCTTTGGCAACTCGCTTACTGCTGATTTTGCGTTGGAAGCCATTCGGGCCGAGCAGCTAGGCCAGCGCGGGCAAACCGATTTTCTGGCGCTTAGCTTCAGCAGCACCGACTATGTAGGTCACCAGTTCGGGGTCAACGCCATTGAAACCGAAGACACCTACCTGCGCCTGGACCGGGACCTGGCCCGGCTGCTCGAATATCTCGATAAGACGGTGGGAAAAGGGCAGGCGCTAGTGTTTCTGAGTGCCGACCACGGCGCGGCCCACAATCCTGATTTTTTGCGTAGCCAGCGGATTCCGGCCGGCTCGGTGGGGCCGCGCCTGATGCGTGACTCGCTGCAGCAGGTGCTGGTAAAACGGCACGGTGCGGGCCAGTGGGTACTGAGCTACGAAAACCAGCAGGTGTACCTCAACCGTCCGCTTATTGCGCAGAAAAACCTCAACCTGCGCACCTTTCAAGACGAAGTATCCGACATCATGATTGGCTTTGCGGGCGTTACGCGCGCCATCACGGCCGACGATTTGCAGAAGTCGCACTGGGAAAGCGGGATGCTGATGTACCTGGAAAACGGCTACTTCCCCAAGCGCAGCGGCGATGTGATGGTAGTGCTGGAGCCGGGCTGGCTGGAATCGTATCAGTATCCGGTGAACAAGGGCACCACGCACGGCTCGGCTGGCAACTACGACACGCACATTCCATTGGTGTTCTGGGGCTGGCACGTGAAGCACGGCAGTTCGGTAGTTTCGGCGCGCATTATCGATATTGCGCCCACGCTAGCCCGGTGGCTGCACATCCAGGAGCCCGACGGGTGCACGGGTACGCCGCTGCCAGAGGTGCTAGGCAAGTAAATTCGTTTTCGGTTTTTGGTTGTTTGTTTTTCGTTAACGTATCAGGCTTGGGAAGCCAGGTGAGTTGAAAGCAGTCAATCAGAAGCAAAAGCGATTAACAAACAAAAAAACAACGAAAAACAATGGCTCATTTTAACCCCTGGCACGACGTAGAGCGCGGCGACAATGCCCCGCAGGTTGTGAACGGCATCATCGAAATTCCCAAAGGCTCGAAAGCCAAATATGAACTAGATAAAGAGAGTGGCTTGCTGAAACTCGACCGGGTGCTTTTCTCGGCCGTGCATTACCCCGCCGCTTACGGCTTCATCCCGAAAACCTACTGCGACGACAACGACCCCCTCGATATTCTAGTGTTGTGCTCGGTTGACATCGTGCCGATGTGCCTGGTGGAAGCCAAGGTAATTGGCGTGATGCAAATGATAGACGGCGACGAAGAAGACGACAAAATCATTGCCGTTGCCGCCCACGACATCTCGGTGAATCACTTCAACGATATTGGCGACTTGCCGCCGCACACCCTGAACGAAATGCAGCGCTTTTTCGAGGACTACAAAGCCCTCGAGCATAAGCACGTGACGGTAGAGCGGTTTATGGGCCGCGAAGACGCCTACCGCATCATCGACGACAGCATCAAGCTCTACAACGAGACCTTCCCCAACGGTGCTGACTCAGAGTCGATTACCGAAAAGACGGGTGTCGAGCTGTAGCTAACGCTTTCATTTATTGCCGAGCCCTCCCTAAGCACACGTTTGGGGAGGGCTTTTTTGTGGCTGGGTAGTTGGCATCAGACAAGGGTCGAGGTGCCACTTTTTTGTGGAGCTTATCGTATGCGGCAGTATGCCCGACAAACCTTCGTCCTCTGCTTTTACTCGCTTTCTGTATGAAAACAGCCTCTTACTGGTCGGAGCAGTTTTGATTTTGCTGGCGCTGGTTGGGCAGACTCTGACCGGCTGGCACGAGTACAACGCGGACCTGGAACAGATGAAGCTGCTGCCCCTCACGCTAAAGCAGTACCTAGGCTCGGGGCATTTTTTGGAGGCTACTTTCGAAAATTGGGAAAGCGAGTTTCTGCAAATGGGTTTGTACGTGGTGCTTACCATCTGGCTCCGGCAGAAAGGCTCTTCGGAATCGAAGAAGCTGTACGAGAAAGAGGAAGTAGACCAGGAGCCCGACCCTAGCAACCCTGACGCGCCCGGCCCGGTAAAACGGGGTGGATGGCAACTGACGCTCTACAAAAATTCGCTCACTATTGCGTTCTTCCTGCTGTTCTTTGCCTGCGTATGGCTCCACGCGAAAGGCGGCGCCGAGATATACAGCATCGAGCAGCAGCAAGAAGGTAAGCCAACTGTAACCACGGTGGACTATATGGGCACGTCGCGGTTTTGGTTTGAATCGTTTCAGAACTGGCAGAGCGAGTTTCTGAGTATCGTTTCTATTGTGGGTTTGTCGATCTACCTGCGGCAGAAAGGTTCTCCACAATCCAAGCCCGTTAATGACGCTAACGACAAAACGGGCAAGTAAACAAAGCGGGTAGGTTGTCTGCTATAGAATTTGCGTAAGAGAAGAAGGCGAAGCGCTTTTCCTCTTGGATGCTGTGCCCGATCTTGCTGCTCTTGCCGGTCTTTGCCCATGCCTTTGTTTTCCTTTAAACCGTCGATAGTGCCGCCCACCGCGCCTGGAAACGCGACCGGGGCATGGGTAAATGCTTTGCGGCGCTGCACCGACGCCGTGCTTTATAGCAGCACGTGGCTGGCCCTGGCAGCGCTGGCCCTGACCTGGGCGACCTTTCTGTTCTGGCGGGTTGATATTCCGGTTCGGCTCGCGCTTATGATTTTTGCGGCCACGCTCTTCCTCTACAACATCGACAGCGTATTGCCCTACAAGCACGGGCAGCCCGTGGTGCTTTCGGGCCGTAAGCGCTGGATGCTGGAACACCGCCGCGAGCTGCTGGCCTTGGCTTTGGCAGCGCTGGCCATATCGGGCCTACTGTTTTTTCTGGACGGCTGGCAGCATCTGACCTTGTTTCTAGGGCATCTGGCTGCTATTTCTTTGCTGTATTCTCTGCCCATAGCCAAAGTTCGCGGCCGGTGGCGCGCCCTGCGCGACTTACCTCTGCTCAAGGTTTTTCTGATTGCTTATGTGTGGGCGGCCATCACGGTTTGGGTGCCAGCTTTGTACCTGGCCAAGCCATTGTTCAGCTCTATGGTGCTGATGCTTTTTGCCCGGCGTTTCTTTTTTATTCTAGCCCTGGCCTTCGTCTTCGACATTCGCGACTATACCAAAGACCGCCTCACCGGTACCCATACCTTCCCGGGCGTATTCGGAGTGCGCACCACCAAGTGGATAGCCCTGACCTCGCTGGCCCTGGCCAGTTTGCTGTTCCCGGCGGGTGTGGGCCATGAGCATCTGCTGGTGCTTATGCTACCTGCCCTGGCCGCTGCCCTCACCATCTGGTACGCCGAAGAAGCCCGCCCCGACTACTACTTCGCCCTCCTCACCGACGGCATCATGATTCTCCAGTTTCTGGCGGTGTACTTGGTGAAGTGGTGAAGTTGTGAAATGGTGAGTTCAACGTTCTACTTGCGCAATCTGCGTAGACTCGCGCCATGATAACGTTGAACTCACCATTTCACAACTTCACCATTTCACCTAAAGCTGGCCCGATGAACCGGACGATGTCGCCAGCGATTAGGCCGGCTTCACCAGTTTGTTGGGCGGCTAGGTCGCCAGCGTGGCCGTGGGCGAAGATGCCGATTAAGGCCGCGTCGAGAGGGGAGAGGCGCTGGTCGGCGCGCAAAGCCAGGAGCAGGCCGGTAAGGACGTCGCCACTGCCGCCGGTGCCCATGCCGGGGTTGCCGGTGCTGTTGAAGTAGAGCGGGCCTTCAGGCGTGCCGAGGGCGGTGTAGGCGCCTTTAAGTACGCAGTAGCAGCGGTGGCGGGCGCAAAAGGCGCGGAGCAGCTCCAGCCGGTGATAGTCGTCGCGGGCAGGTTCGGTTAGACGCTCGAATTCCTTGGGGTGCGGGGTAAGCAGAGTATTGGGCGGCAACTCGGCAAGTAATTCGCGGTGCGTGCCCAACAGGTTCAGCGCATCGGCATCAATGACGAGCGGCAGGGACGTTTGCTTGGTTTGCTGGAGTAGTTGGCGCAAGACCTCCGTAGTGGCAGCATCCTGCCCTAGGCCGGGGCCTATGCCCACGGCAGCATAAGACTTTAGGTCGGGTAGCTCGGTTACGAAGTGGGTGGCGGGGTCGGTGAGGGCCATGGCTTCCGGCACGGCGGTTTGCAGAATGGTGTAGCCCACGGCAGGAGTACGTACGGTGAGCAGCCCTACGCCCCCATGCAAGCAGGCGCGCGCGGCCAGTACGGCCGCACCTATCTTGCCGTAACTGCCCGCCAGCAACAGCGCGTGCCCAAACGTACCCTTGTGGGCAAACTTCGGCCGCTTAGGAAACCGTCTGGCTAGGAAATTAGCATCCACAAAGTAGTTATCCACAGCTGTAGTGTGGATAAATTCCTGGTCCAATCCAATAGGTAGTATTTCCCACTCGCCCACAAACCGCGCGTTTTGCGGCAGCAGGTAAGCCAGTTTTGGTAACTCAAACCCCACGGTGTAATCAGCCTGCACGACGGCACCAGCAACAGGCTGCGGCGCGTCGGTGAACAAGCCGGAGGGCAGGTCGATAGCATAAACAACCGCCTCAAATTGGTTGAGGTGTTGTACTACAGCGGCAGCTGCGCCTTCCAGTGGCCGAGTTAAGCCCGTACCGAATAGGGCATCTATTACCGTGGCTTTAGTGGGTAAGGACGGTAGCTTCTTTGGGTTCAGCTCCGTGCATGGTACTTCCGTGGGCAGTCGTTGGCGATTCATGGTGAAATCCGAGGAGTACTTGTCGGCGGGCAGCAGCCATACTTGCACGGAGTAGCCGGATAGGTGTAGCTGCCGGGCCACAACCAACCCGTCGCCGCCGTTGTTGCCGGGGCCGCAAAACACATGTACTTCGCCGGCGGCTTCCTGACCTAGGCGGTCCATTAGCCACTCGCTGAACATGGTGGCGGCGCGTTCCATCAACTGGTCGGAGCGGATGTTGGCGGCCTGCATGGTAGCTTGGTCGGCGGCGCGGGTTTGGGCAGCAGAGAGTATCTTCACGAGAAGCAGATCAGAGAAGTCTTGGGGTGAAATTGAGGCTTGATGAACCGCCAGCAACCTTAGTCCTGATGATTAAGCGTAAGCCAGTAATTCACTAGCTCTTGCACGGCCGCCAGAAAGTCCCGGTACTCCAACGGCTTGATGATGTAGCTGTTGGCGCCTAGCTGGTAAGACTTTTCCACGTCGCGGGGTTCTTGCGAGGTTGTAAACACCACCACGGGCAAGCCCCGGTTTTTTTCGCTGCCTCGTAGGGCTTCGAGCACTTGCAGGCCGCTGGTCTTGGGCAGCCGCAGGTCTAGCAGCAGCAGGCGGGGCGGCCGGGTCAAGCTCGCCAGAAAAGTTAGCGCCGCTTCCCCGGTGGGTATCGAAACATAGTCCAGCGGCTGCGTCAGCTTGCGCAGGGCGCGTTGCACGAGCTCCACGCAGTGCGGGTCGTCCTCGACGTGCAAAATGTCGATGTTATCCATTGAAGCTTAAGCTTGCGCGGGGTTGGAAGGAAGGGTAAAATAGAAGGTAGCCCCCTGGCCCTCCTGGCTTTCGGCCCATATGCGTCCGCCGTGGTTGGTCACAATGCGCTGACAAATAGCCAAGCCTACGCCCGTACCCGGAAATCCTTCGGCCGAATGCAGCCGCTTGAATACCCCGAACAACTCGGTGGCGTAGTGTGCAGCAAAGCCTACGCCATTGTCGGCAACCGAATATACGGTATCCAGCCCCTGATGATGACAGGCAACGGTGATAAGCGCCGCTGGCTGGCCCGCCGAAAATTTAATGGCGTTGCTCAGCAGGTTGAACCATACCTGCCGGATGAGCTGGCGGTCAACCCACGCCGTGCCGAGGGGCGCAATAGCCAGTTGCACCTGCCCCGGCCTGTCCGCCGCCGTCATTTCCGTCGCCATCGTCCGTACGAGTCGGTCCAGGTCCACTATTTCCTTGCGCACGGCCGTACGGCCCAACCGCGAAAACTGCAACAAGGCCTCAATCAGCTCGTGCATGGAGCGGGCACTGCTAAGAATAATGGTTAGAAGGCGCCGCCCTTCCTCGTCCAGCGTTAAGGCGTATTCTTCTTCCAGAATGCCCCCAAACGACAGCACCGAGCGCAACGGCGTTTTGAGGTCGTGCGAAACGGAGTAGGAAAATGCTTCGAGGTCCTGGTTTTTTTGCTCTAGCTCGGTGCTGTACTGCTGAATTTGCCGGCTGGCGGCCGATAAGTCTTCCAGCGCCGCCGATAGCTCGTTGTTGGTAGTTTGCAGGCTTTGGTTTAGGGCTTGCAGCTGCTGCTCGTTGCGCTGGCGTTCCGTAACATCCATCACGGTGCCTTGCAGGTGCATTACGCTCCCTACAAGCGTGGGTTTGCCTCGCGCCAACAGGTACTTCTGCGTCCCGTCGGGCAGGCAAATGCGTTGCTGCGTTTCGTAAGGAACAGATTGGCGAAATGAGGTTGCTACGGCGTTAAACACTTTAGTCCGGTCGCTGGGGTGCAGGGCCTCGCTTAGGATGCTGATGCTGGTTGGC
The DNA here is from genome assembly GCF_036387835.1 of Hymenobacter sp. Taxonomy (GTDB): domain Bacteria; phylum Bacteroidota; class Bacteroidia; order Cytophagales; family Hymenobacteraceae; genus Hymenobacter. Next base: position 63,948 of record NZ_DASVSY010000109.1, read on the forward strand.
TGCCCGGCCAGCGCCAAGTTCCAGCCATAAATGTGGTAAAGCTCTGGCGTGCCAGTGAACATGCCGTTTGCATCCAGGTCGAAGCTGCCTACCTGCGCAATTTCCTGCGCTTCGTAGAGCTGGTCGAGCAAGCGACGCTGCTCGCCCGACAATTCAGCTAACGCCTCGTTCTTCAGCACCAATTCCCGCTTTAGTTGCTGCTGGCGCCTCAGGTCGCGCACAATGGTGTAGGCCGCTACTCCAAACAGGCTCACCAACACTACCAAGCCTACCAGGTTCACGCGGTTGTTGAGCCGCGCCTCGGTTTCAACCTGCCTCAGGAGGAGCGCCAGCTTTTTTTGCTCATAGGTTTGCATCTGGCCTACCAACTGCCGAATGGCATCCAACAGGCGCTTGCCTTCGCCCCCGGCCACCAGCTGCGCAGCGGCCTCCAGTTGCCCGGCCCGTACCAGCCGGATGGTTTTGTTCAGAAAGCCTGTTTCACGGTCGATCAGACGGCGCAGCCGCGGCAGCCGCGCTGCCTGGTAGGGTGTTGATTTCGTGAGGTTTTCCAGCACGACTAGCTCCTGCTGCAGGCTACCCAAAGCGACGTTGTAGGGCTCCAGGAACCGTTCCTGGCGGGTAATGACGTAGCCTCTTTCGCCAGTTTCAGTATCTTTGGTTAAAGATAAAACAGTTTCCAGCTGATTGATCAGGCGCTGCGCCTGCTGCACCTGCAGTACCGTGCTGATATAGCGGCTGTTGCTGCGGCTATAGAAATAGCCGGTTGTTACCAGCAGCAAAGCCGCCAGTAAGAAGCTTAGGTATATTTTTTTTCTGATGAGAGAAATCTGCTGCATACAAGGGCTTGTCCGTCACGCTCGCTCGAGTGCGTACGGTTTGCGTAAGGAAAGTAAGCGAATCTTAGGTAAAGGGTGAAAAACGTGACCACAGCCCAAGGAGTTTACTTTGTTGCATCAGAGCTCCTTTAAATTCACTGATTTACCAAACTGCGTGCTGCGTTCTATGTTGCCGTCTCATCCTGAAATACTGCTTATCGAAGACAGTGCCCACGACGCCGAGCTAACCTTTCGCGCCCTGAAGGCCAAAATGCCTTCCCTGGAGTATTATCACCTCCGCAACGGCGAAGAAGCCCTCGACTATCTGTTGCGCCGCGATACGTACGACAACCAAACGTACCAGCTGCCTCTGCTGATCCTGCTCGACATGGATTTGCCGAAAATCAAAGGCATGCAGGTGCTGGAAGTGCTTAAATCGGACCCGCGGACCAAAGCCGTACCGGTGGTAGTAATCACTGTTTCCACTTCGGCCGCCCAAATGCAAGAGGCCTACCAATTGGGGGCAAACAGCTACATTATCAAGTCAATGAACTTCGTCAAATACTCTTTAAGTATTGCTGAGATAGTGCACTATTGGCTTTTTATCAATGATTTACCTAATTATCATAAACTTTCGGACTCGAAGTAAAAGGTAAAAAAGGCCTGCGTCAGCCCGGTTATCATTCGTTGTCCGCAGTGCTTTCCGGCGTTGCTTGGCCCCTATGGATTCTACTTGCCACTCTGTTCTTAACGCGTTGCCCGACGCCATTGCCCGGTACGCGCCGGGCAGCTTTAAAATCACGTTTGTCAACGGTGGATTCGAACAGCTATTGGGTTGCAGTAGCGGAGCGATAGTAGGCAAGACGATTGCCGAAGTAGTGGAGCAAAACGAAGCCGTAGCGCTTTGGGAGCAGGCCTTGCAGCAAGTGCAGCGTACCCGTGTCCGGGTTTTGGTGCCCGAATACCTGCACGTGGCGGGCCAGCAGTATCAAGTGGAAGTAGTGCCCGAAATAGCACCCGATAACTGTTTGGTGTCTTTGCTTTCAATAGTCCGCGACGCAACGGCCCACGAGGTGACCAAAGACGAGCTGGTCCGTTCTCGTCAGCAAATAAGCCAGCAGCACGAGGCCCTCACCCGGGCCACCGGGCACCTCGAAAACTTTGTGTACACCGTCGCGCACGACCTCCGGGCCCCCGTCGACAACCTAAGTGTACTTACCAATCTCTTGCTGGAACGTCCGCACGACCACGACAGCCAGCTACTGATGGAGCATATGCTATTGTCGGTGAGGCAACTGGAAACTACCATTGCCGATTTGGTGGAAGTGCTGGAGGTGCAAAGCACCTACAAAGTGGTAGCGCATCAACTCTGCCTCCAGGAGGTATATGCCGAAGTAGCGGCCGAGCTGGCCACCAAAGCAGCGGATGCAGTCATGGAAGCTGACTTTACCGAACTAACCGAAATCAGGTATATCCGCAGCTACTTGCTAAGCATTTTTCGCAACATACTCGGCAACGCCTTCAAGTATCGGGCGGGTCAGCGCCCGTTGGTGGTGCGGGTAAAGGCCTGGACGGAGGGCGACTATTCGGTGGTGTCTTTTCAAGACAACGGCATTGGCATCGACCTGCCCAACCTACGACACAAGCTCTTTATGCCGTTTTCCCGCCTGACCAGCCAAGCCGAAGGCAAAGGAATCGGGCTGCATTTGGTTAACAACATCGTGCAAAAAAACGGAGGCCGCATTCAAGTCGAAAGCACGCCCGATGTAGGCACCACGTTCACCTGCTTTCTGAAAGAATACGAATAGCTTGTGTTGGAAAGATATCGTACGAGCCGTTTGCTGTCTTATTCCACTTCGCACATGCATAAGTTTGCAATGGGTTTGCTGCTTGCCGTGGCCGCTTGCACCGACAAGCCCGCCGAAACCACGGCCCGTACTGCGCCGCCCCAAGCTACTGAGGTTCCGGCGACGAGTGCACCTGTGGCAGATAGCCCTAGCTCTATCACCCCGCAAGCCGTAGCACCAACCAGCCTACCCGTTGCGCTGCGCTTACCCGGCCAATTGCTGGAAGCGTGGCGCTGGACGGACGCGAACGGAGAAAATATGCTGGTCGTGTTTCGCACAGTGTCCTCATTGCAGCAGCAGCGGAGCTCCCCGCCGCCCGACTCCAGCGAGGTGCAAGACAGGCAGGATTTCGAGCGAACGGCCCGTCTCACGGCCCGGCAATATGTGCGTCTGCCGGGGCAAAGCCCTTACAGCGAGCTATGGCGCCTGCAAGATGCCGTTACGGACTGCCCCCTCGACATGACCCTGCGCCTGCAGCCCGGCAGCACCGCCATCACCGACCTCGACCACAATGGCCGCACCGAGACCACACTGGTGTACGCTCTGGCCTGCCGGGGCGACATAAGCGGGGCCGACCTGAAGCTGATTATGCGGGCCGGAACCGCCAAGTACGCACTACGTGGCGCTTCTCTCGTGCAGTACGATTCCGTTCCGGCCCAACAGCGGCAGCCGCGCAATCCCTGTTGCTTAAACAAACTCAGCGCCGCCCAGCGCGAGCAAGATAACACAGAGGGCTACTACCAAACCGAAGCGGAATTTGAGACGGCGCCGCCTGCTTTTCTGGCATTCGCGCGGCAGCATTGGCAGCAATTCAGCATCGAAAAGCTAGGCGAGCATGAGGATTTGTAGGAACAGCCAGCGGCTTCGGTTAACCCCAACGGGGCAGCGTAAACTTCCACTGCTGTGTTTGCGTTTTGCTTGAAACACGCCTAACCTACTGACCCAAAACCAACCGCATATGCAAACCTGGAACGACGTTATCCGCCTTGCCAACCACCCGCTGCCCTCGCCGCGCCGCATCGAGAAAACCGATGCCGAGTGGAAAGCGCAGCTCACCTCCGAGCAATACCACGTCACGCGGCAACACGGTACTGAGCGGGCCTTCACCGGCGAGTACTGCGAAGCCCACGAAGCGGGCCTCTACGCCTGCATCTGCTGCGGCACCCCGCTCTACGACTCGCGTACTAAATTCGAGTCGGGTACCGGCTGGCCGAGCTTCACGCAGCCAGTCGACGAAAATGCAATTCGGTACAAGAAAGATACCAGCTACGGAATGGTTCGCGTGGAAGTGCTTTGCAACGTCTGCGACGCCCACCAAGGCCACGCCTTCCCCGACGGCCCTGCCCCTAGCGGATTGCGTTTGTGCATCAACTCGGCCAGTATTAAGCTGGTGAGTGAGCCGCAAACGGCATAAGACGCTAGATTATTCCACGGATATTTTGTGTTCCCGTTGCTGGTCCTTCGAGAGAAGAACTGGTAACGGGAATTTTTTTGCGACACCTATAAAAGTGCAATTTTAAACTATACATTTGTCTGCTTTTTCTACTTCCAGACAGGCTTTATTTCTTTATTTATTCTTCACATGGTTAAATCTTTACCCTTTATTGGTGCTGCCCTGATGCTAACTATCAGCACGCGGGCCCAATCTCTCACAGAGGTGCTACAGGCCGGGAAATGGCCTACTACTACCACTAGCTTGTCGGCGCCTACGGCCTCTCGTTTGGTGGTTTCGCAGCTGCAACAAGCGCTTGTTCAGAATGCTGCCAACAATGGCACTAGCTGGACTGATTATAGCCGCGACGTGTATTCACGCTACTCTGGCATGTATGCCGACTTGCCCGGCACTATACGCTACGACCGGTGGAGTGGTAGTGCCTGGACGCCGGTGCAGGCTACCCGGCGGCGCTATACGACCACGGGCAAGCTTTTAAGCGACACTGTCATCTCCTATCAATCTGGAGTTGCAGGGCAAGCTATTCTGGCTAAGGCAATTGCTTACAATGCTGCTGATCAGGTTGCCGAGGAAAAAACCTTCGCTAACCTCAACAGTGCTTGGGAAGAGCTTCAGCGCAACACGCACACCTACGGCACCAATAACTTAGTGGCGCAAGTACTCGAAGAAGTTAGTTTGTCAGGTAGTTATGAGACTACAGGCCGGCGCATCTTCACATACAATGCCCAAGGTCAGCGGGTGGAGTACGAAGTGCAAGCTTCGGATGGCTCGGGTGGTTGGGAAAAGGTGCAAAAAGTAACCTACGGGTATTCCACTAACGCTACCGGAGCGGTAGAACAGGCTGTTATCCAGATAGCTTCAACGGATGGCACCACGTACCTCAACTCCAACCGCCAAACGCTCCAATACGACAGCCAAGGCAAGGCCACAACCCTAACGACCGAGGCGTGGGACAACAACGCCTGGCAAAACTATCTGCAGGCTACCTACACCTACGACGCGCTTGACAATCCTTCAATTCTTACGCTGCAAACCTGGAGTGGCACGAGTTATCGGAATGAGCAGCGTTTAATTCTTACGTACGCACAAGTTGCCAGCAACCGGTCGGCCGGTAAGCTGAATGCTGCTCTCACGGTAGCGCCTAATCCGGCCGCTGCTGCCGCTACAGTGCGCTATGAGTTGCCAACTGCTGGTCAGGCTACGGTGGAGGTAGTTGACCTGATGGGTCGCCAAGTAGCATTGGTTGCCCCCAAAGCCATTCAGGCGGCGGGCACACACACGGTGCAGCTTCCCGTTTCAACCTTGGCGGCCGGGCTGTATGTAGTGCGCTTGCAGATGGGCAATCAGACTCAGCAAACCAAGCTGGAAGTACAATAGCAAGCAGTTAATTACCGCATAAGGAAAGCGGCCGGCTACTTTAGTGAGTAACCGGCCGCTTTATTTTAAATGAGATACAGTAAGATGTGCCTGTTTAGAGAATAAGAGCCAGACGAAAACCGAGTAACTCAGGCTTCCAAACAGGAGAGAGTTAGCAAAGCCGCGGAATTAACGAACTTCACCTGTCGTTGCGGCACTCTGATTTGCCAGGCTGCGTTTCAATCTACTGTAGCTATTCCTTTCGCTCCTAAACCCCACCCACCATGTCCCTGCTCTTCACTGATTTTGCTTCCTGGCGTGCACATTGCGCCGCCACGGGCGAACCGCTTTACCAGCCCGTGCTGGCCTATGAAATCGAGCAGAAGGGCCGTACGGAAGAGGAAATATGGACGGGCTTGCAGCGCGCCTACGACGTAATGCGCGACGCCGTGCAGACTGGCCTCACGCAGGACATGACTTCTCGCTCAGGCATGATCAACAACGGTGCGAAAAAGATTGCCGCTTCACCGGTCACGGTTTTGTCGCCGGAGTTCAAAAACCTGATTACCCGGGCCTTTGGGGCCAAGGAAGTGAATTCGTGCATGGGCCGGGTAGTGGCGGCCCCCACGGCGGGCGCCTCTGGCATCTTGCCCGGCGTGCTCGTCACGCTTCAGGAACTCCACCACCTGTCCGACCGTGCTATTCTGGAAGGGCTGCTGGTGGCAGCAGGCATCGCGCTTATTATCGAGCAGAATGCTTCACTGGCCGGGGCGGTAGGCGGTTGCCAGGCCGAAACTGGCTCGGCGGCGGCTATGGGCAGTGGGGCTATTGTATACTGCCTCGGCGGCTCTGTCGAGCAGACGTTTGCAGCGGTGGCGGTTACTATTCAGTGCATGCTCGGGCTAATCTGCGACCCGGTGGCGGGGCTGGTAGAAGTGCCCTGCGTAGTGCGCAACGCCTCGGCGGCGGCCATTGCTTTTTCCTCGGCCCAAATAGCTATTGCCGGCATCGACCCCGTAATACCCGTCGATCAGTGCGTAGCGGCACTAGGCGAAGTGGGGCAGAGCATGGAAACCCGTTACAAGGAAACGGCCCTCGGGGGCCTGGCTAACACGCCCCGCGGCCGTGAAATCGAGAAGATGGTGCTGGTGCAGGACGTGCAGATTTTGCCCGATGAGGGACAGTAGGTAACAGCCACTGATAAGAGTGGTTGGTGGTAGAGCTACACCGACTTCACTTCCGGGGCCATCGTCAGCTTGCCTAAAAACTCTAGCGCGGTGGCATAACGGCCGCGCAGCTCGCGGTACTGCTTCCAAGCCTCGTCGCGCGCGGGGTGCATGGCCAAGCCGGCTTCTTGCAGGTCGTCGTAGGCTTTGTCGAAGTCGGCGCGGCCAGGGTCTTCCACCGGGTCGTTGTCGGGAAGGATTTTAGAGGGCTCAACTTCCAAGCCCTCGTCGAAAAAGCGGTATACCCGGTTAACTGCCAAACAACCCGCTTTAAAGGTTACTTCCATCTGCGGGTCGCGCTTGTCGTCAACGGAACTGAATATCAAAGACGCCGTGTCCAGAATTAAGGCCGCGGTGGTTACCCAGGAGCGGCCCGGCTGCGGCGAGCGAAAAAACGATAAGATGGGCAAGGAGGTATGGCTTTCCTCGATTTCCACAAACCATTCCTCCCATAGCTCCCACTGGCTGGCGTCGTCGTGCAGGGAGCCGCTGCGGTTGAGCCACTGCAGCAGAGCGCAGGCCGAAGGGGGAGTGCCGGCACGCAGTTCCAGGCGCGAAACCACAATTTCGCGCCGCGAGAAAGCCTGATAGATTGTGGGCAGATACGAGATGAGCAGGGTCATCAGCAACAAGCCCATAGTAGCTTCTGCAAAAGTGAACCCCGTAATGATGGGGCCGCGCGTTTTGTGGGTGCCAAGGGTGAGCAGCGAACTACCACTAAGCTGGTAGCATTCCAGCCAGGAGCCTTCGTACAGCCCCCAGTAAATGAGCGTGTAGCCGCCCGAAATTACTGCCAGCCATACAATGGGTAGCGCCACCAAGGCCACGGGGGCATAATGGGCCTGTACCCGGTCGCGCAAACCGAAAGTGGAACGGGTAGAAGCAGCCCAGTTGAAAACAAGGCGCAAGCCTTGAAACACGTAGCCGTTCAGCTTAACTACTTCGTTGCGGGGCAACACAAACGAGCGGATTGCGGCAGATAGAGTGATAAGAATTAGAATGACGCCAGCCGCAAAAGCTAGTATCCGCGGCACAAGTTCTAGCATAAGCAAATAAAAAGGCAGCTAATTGGAGCTGCCTTTTTACTGTGATTCAAGCTAATAAGTTGGAATTGCCCAGCTTTGGCAACCTATTTCCGCGTTTTCCAAAGCTGCTTAAACGACTTCGGCGCCACTTCCAGCGCGTCGCGGCGCTTGCTCCAGCCTACTTGGCTGAGCAAGCGCAGCAGCACCCAGTTTTTGGCGCGGGCGGGCAGCAGATCCAACAAGCGGCGGTTTTTCATGGCCACCAGCCACAACCGAATAGCTGTGCGCTCTTCCCGGTCGGTGATGCCTTCCCGTACGGTTTGCTGCCGGTTTTGGAGCAGCAGGTTATGAATCGGGATTTTCACCGGGCACACCGAGGTGCAGGCGCCGCACAGTGAGGAAGCGTAGCTGAGGTGCTTGTTTTCGGCGAGGCCCGCCAGGTGGGGCGAAATCACCGAGCCAATGGGGCCGGAATACGTGGTTTCGTAGGTGTGGCCGCCGATGTTCTTGTACACCGGGCAGATGTTGAGGCAGGCGCCGCAGCGGATGCAGTTCAACGACTCGCGCTGGGCCGGCTGGGCCAGCAGATTGGTGCGGCCGTTGTCGAGCAATACCACAATCATTTCATCGGGGCCGTCTTTTTCCAGGGGCTGGCGCGGACCGGTGTAGATGGTGTTGTACACCGTCACTTGCTGGCCGGTGCCGCTGGTGCTGAGCAGCGGCCAGAACAGCGCCAGATCATCGAGCTTCGGAATCACTTTCTCGATGCCGACAATAGCAATGTGGGTGCGCGGAAAAGTAGCCGATAACCGGGCGTTGCCTTCGTTTTCGGTTACGGCTACGGCGCCGGTATCCGCAATCAGGAAGTTGCCGCCCGTGATGCCTACTTCGGCCGAGGTGTACTTGCTGCGCAGCAAATGGCGCGCCGTGAGCACCAGCTTTTGGGCATCATCGGTGTACTCGATGCCCAGGTGCTTGACGAAGATGTTGGCAATGTCCAGCTTGCTCAGGTGCATGGCCGGCGTCACGATGTGGTAGGGCCGCTCCCCGTTCAACTGCACGATAAACTCGCCCAGGTCCGTTTCCACCGACTCAATGCCGTTTTTCTCCAGGAAATGGTTGAGGTGAATTTCCTCGGTGGTCATGCTCTTGGCTTTCACCACGGTTTTGGCCTTGCGCCGGGCCATAATCTTCCCGATTTCGCGCAATGCTTCGTCGGCATCCTGTGCCCAAATTACCTTGCCGCCCCGCGCCGTAAAGTTGCGCTCGAACTCCAGCAGGTACTCGTGCAAGTTGTTGATAACCGTAGACTTCAAGTACGAAGCGCGTTCCCGCGCCAGCTCGTGGTCTTGGTAGAAGGCCAGGCCAGTGCTTACCGCCGCATTATACTTCCCAATATTGAAGCGGATTTTACGACGGTGCTCTAAGTCGAAGGCCTTCTTTTCGCTGTCGAGCTGAAACTGGCTGGATTTCGTGGCTATCATGGTAATGCACTTATTTACTATTGCAATGTACTTAATCGAGCCCAACATGGCCTACACTCGCATTCCAGTATTGCTACCGCCCGAAGGTTTCACCGTCGCGGTAGAGGCAATTACGAGTTCGTTTCGGCTGTTTGGGCTGCTGCCGGGCTACTCCAAAAACGACCTTGGCAGTCGTCTGGTGCTTTACCCGGCTCACTGGACTATAAAGATACTGACCACGCAATACTACACCTATTCCGACATTCTGCAAGTGGATTTCGAACCTGAAAGTTTCTGGCGCCGCGAGCTGGTCGTGCTAAAGGTGGCGGAAGCCAGCACCAGCTACTACATAAAACCCTCGTCCGCGGCCGTCACCCAAGACTTGCTTGCGTTCTGCCACAAACGAGGGTTATTGTTAACGTCCGCTGCTCAGCAACGAGTTTCAGTTAACTAAGTAGTATGCCAACCAGCACGCCATTATCATTCCGACGCAGGAGGAATCTGAGTCAGCCTGTTCAACGATTGTACGCAGATTCCTCCTGCGTCGGAATGACAACGGCCTACTTGAGGGATGTCGCGCTGATCTTAGCAGTTACTTCTTGTTCGAGTCCACCACTATCCGCGAGTCGCGGTTGGCTACTTCCCAGGCGGCGTGGAACACGAGGCGGGCGCGTTTCTCCATTTTTGGAAACTCTATTTTCTCGACTTCGTCGCCCGGCCCGTGGTAGTCGTCGTGGACGCCGTTGAAGAAGAAGGCTACCGGGATTTTATGCTTGGCGAAATTATAGTGGTCGGAGCGGTAGTAGAAGCGGTTCGGATCTTCGGGGTCGTTGAATCGGAAGTCCAGGTCCATTTTCGTGTACTGCGCGTTGGCATTGAGCACGATTTCGTGTAGCTCCGACGAAAGCTTGTCGGAGCCGATGACGTAGACGTAGTCAGCTTTGCCTTCGTGGTCTTTGTCGGTACGGCCTACCATGTCGGTATTAAGGTCGGCTACGGTGGCGGCCAGCGGGAAAATGGGGTGGTCGGTGTAGTACTCCGAGCCGAGCAGACCCTTCTCCTCGCCCGTTACGGTTAAGAACAGCAGGCTGCGGCGCGGGCCGTGGCCTTCGGCTTTGGCTTTCACGAAAGCCTGCGCCATTTCCAGTACCGTTACCGTGCCCGAGCCGTCGTCGTCGGCGCCGTTGTTTACCTCGCCGCCTGTTATGCCAATGTGGTCGTAGTGCGCCGATAGTACCACTACTTCGTCTTTCTTATCGGTGCCTTCCAGGTAGCCCATCACGTTTTCGGTGGTAAAGTCCTCCACCTTTTTGGGCGCTTTCACCACAAATTTCGTGGGCTTGAACGGACTGGCCACCGGCTTGCCGGCTTGGTTGACACTGGCCAGATACTTGGTCACGGCCGCAGCATTCGAGCCCAGCAGCTTATAGCCCACCGCCGGCGACACGAAAAACGACGACCGGCGCGTGCCCGGCTTGGCATCCTTAAACGAAATGCTCGGCCGGTTCACGTACTGCGACACCCGACCCAACGATTTGCTGAAGTTGCTGTTGGGGTTGAAGTCCACGAAGAACACCGACCGGGCACCTTTTTCGGTGGCCAGGGCCGCCTTGGCCCGGTAATCGGTGCCCCACTTGCTGTTGGCGCCATCTTTGCCAAGCAGCGGCTTGCCATCGGCCGAAATAGGTTCGTCGAGCAAGATCACCAAGTCTTTGCCTTTCACATCTTTGCCGGCGTAGTCGGAGTAGCCATCCTGCTCGATACCGTAGCCCATGAATAGGGGCTGCACGGTAGTTTCCTGCTGGAAAGGCGAGGCGCCTAGGGCGTAGAAGTCAACCAACCATTTATAGGTCTGGCCGCCTACTTTCATCGTGCCGCCTTCGGCCCAGGTGCTGCGCTCCATCGTGAAGTGCTGCAAATAAGGGTTATCGGAGCCTTGTACCGGCCCGGTTAGGCCTAGTTCCTTGAATTGCTGGCTTAGGTAGTCGGCAGCCATCTTCTGGCCTTTCTCGCCGGTTTCGCGGCCTTCGTAGGCGTCGGAGGCCAGCACGGTGAGGTGCTTGCGCAAGTCTTCCTGCGTGATAGTCTGCCCGTATTGGCCGGCCAAATCTATTTGGGTGGCGGGAGCTGGCTCAGCGACTGGCGCCGGCGTGGCCGTGGCTTCGGTTTTATCCTTGCCTTTCTTCTTTTTGATTTTTACTTTCTCGGGTGCCTGCTGAGCCACGGCCGAAACCGAAAGCCCCGCCACCAGCAGCCAGGTCAGGAGAGGTGATTTATGCATGTGTAAGGGTGAAGTTGTGAAGTTGTGAGGTTGTGAAAGGGAGGGCGATGTTCCGGCTGAGCAGTTCAGTTCAGAGAAACGTTAACTCACATTTCACAAACTCACAAGTTCACTTTTAGGGTTGCATGATGAGGACGGAGGCGTAAGCGGCCACGCCTTCGCGGCGGCCGACAAAGCCTAACTTTTCGGTGGTGGTGGCTTTGATGCTGACGTCGTTTAACTCGATGTGCATCACCTCAGCCAGCACCCGCTGCATTTCCGGGATGTGCGGGTTTACTTTGGGCGCTTCCAGGCACACGGTGGAGTCGATGTTGGAAATAGTGTAGCCCCGCTCATCGAGCAGGCGCACTACCTCGGCCAACAGCCGCTTGCTGTCGATGCCCTTGTACTGCGGATCGGTGTCGGGGAAGTGGAAGCCGATGTCGCGCAGGTTGGCCGCGCCTAGCAGCGCGTCGCAGATGACGTGAATAAGCACGTCGGCATCGGAATGGCCGAGGGCGCCGTGGGTATGCGGAATCTGAATGCCGCCTAGCCAGAAGGGGAGGCCCTCCTGCAACTGGTGAACATCGTAGCCGAAGCCGGTCCGGATTTTCATTAGGAGCGAAAATAGCAGGTGAAGCCGCGAAGGTACGCAGCCCGCCGCCGACTAAATACCACAAGCTGCCCGAGACTATCGAAGCAGCGTGGTCAATTAACTTGCCCGCGGGGCTTTACAGAAACCACTAATCAACGAAGCCTGTAGCGCGAAGCCTGCGCTCCGCGCATCGTTGAGCGTCGTCATCGAACTAGGTGACAGGTCGTTCAATAACCACTTAGAGCAGGGGCTTGATGGTATTGGTTGTGTAAGGAACAATGGCTCTAGTAAAGCTCCCAGGACAAGTCGAACAACCACACCATTTAGGCAAATCAAAAAATATACGCGTTTCGCCAAAGTAAAACGGGGTGGTAAACGTCAGTGGCAGAGAAGGGAACTATCTGGCTCCAAGAATTGATACTAAAAAAGTAATGGAAACTTAGGAAACATCGAAAGTTTCCTGCGTACCTTTGGGGCCAGAAGCAACCATGGAAATAAAAGACCGCATCTTATCAGCAGCGCGCGAGCTGTTCACCCACCGGGGGATTAAGAGTATATCGATGGACGACATTGCTACTCACCTCAGCATGTCGAAGAAGACGCTCTACAAATGGTTTGAGAACAAAGACCAGATAGTAGAAGGCGTCTTGCGCCATCACCTCTGCCAAACTCAGAGCGAATGCGAAACACTAATCGGCGGGTCCGAGTCGGCCATCCACGAGCTGTTTACGATGATGGACTGGATGAAGAGTCAATTCACCGACATGCACCCCAGCATTTTTCATGATCTACAGAAATACTATCCCGCTTCCTGGCAGCTCTGGCTGGAACATAAAAACAACTATATCCTCGAACAGATAACCGATAACCTCCGGCGGGGTGTGGCAGAAGGCCTCTACCGCGCCGACCTTGATGTAGACGTACTGGCGCGCCTGCGCCTTGCGGAAATCGAAATGGCCTTCAACCCCCAGATTTTCCCGCCGCGCACCTTCGATCTGCAACGGGTCTCGCTCACTACCCTCGAGCACTTTATGTTGGGCGTTGCCACGCTCAAAGGGCACAAACTAATCAACCAATACCGTCAGGTGACGGAAGAAGAATAATGCCGCGCACCTTCCTTTCCTCTGTTAAAGAAATGAGAACACGCTTCCGCTCGTTACTCTTGGCAGCCGGAGCGAGCCTATTAAGCTTGCCGCCGCTGCTAGCCCAGACGCCCTCTACCGGCCAGCCTGTGGCCAACAGCGCCCCCCTGAACCTGACGCTGCAGCAGGCCATCGACTACGCCCTGCAGAACAAATCGACGCTGCAAAGCCAGCGCCTAAACGAGAAAATAGCCAAAGCGCGGGTCGGTGAAATTAAAGCCACTGGCCTGCCCCAGATCAATGCCAACGCAGCCCTCACCGACAACTTCAAGCTGCAGAAGTCACTGGTTGATTTCGGGGCTTTTGCGGGCGGACCGGGCACGCTGAATGGCGCAACTCTCTCACCTCAGCAATTGGCTTCTGTCAACAACGGCCAAACAGTGGTGCTGGCGCCCAATTACACGGAAGTTGAGTCGCTAGGCCCACAGCCGTTTGCTTTTGGCTTGCAATACGCCGGCAACACCTCGGCTTCGCTTTCGCAGCAGCTCTTCAACGGCTCGTATCTGTTGGGCCTGAAGGCGGCTAAAGTGTATGAGCAGCTTTCGGTGAAGCAGACGGTTCAAAGCGAGGTGGATGTAGTGGAGCAGGTTTCGAAAGCTTACTATAGCAGCCTAGTGGCTCGGGAGCGGCTCAACTTGCTTGACCGCAATGTGCAGCGCCTCGATACACTTCTCTACCAGACGCAGCAAACCTTCAAGCAAGGCTTCGCCGAAAAGTTGGATGTTGACCGGTTGCAGGTGCAGGTAAACAACCTGCGGATAGAAGCGCAAAACGCCCAGCGCCTGATTGACCTGAGCGTGGCGCTCCTTAAGTTCCAAATGGGCCTCGACCAGCGCCAGGGCGTGACCCTAACCGACGCCCTAGACGCGGCCGTGCTCGACGCCGAGCGCGACAAACTAAAGAGCGCCGGCAGTGAGTTCGACTACAGCAAGCGGATCGAGTACTCGGTGCTCGAAACCCAGCGCGATTTGGCCGTACTCGATATTCGCAACCGCCGCGCCGGCTATCTGCCTACCCTCAACCTGACGGCTGCCTACGGTTTCTTGGGCTCCGCCAACCGGTTAGGTAGCCTCCTTGAATTCCGGGGGCCAAATTCCACCACCCTATCGCCAAGCGGCCGGCCTATTCTCAACCAGAACTGGTTCGGGTTCGGCAACGTGGGCCTGGCGCTGAACATCCCCATCTTCGACGGTTTCCGGAAGAAGTACTCTATTCAGCAGGGCCAGTTGGCGCTAGAGCAGATCAACAAGGGTTTCACCACGTTGCAGCAAGGCATCGACTTGGAGCGCCGCCAAGGCGAAACCACTCTGCAAAACACCTTGGATATACTCGCCAACCAGAAAGCTAACCTGGATTTGGCTACCAATGTGGCCCGCGTAGCTAAAATCAAGTTTCAGGAAGGCGTTGGTTCGAACTTAGAGGTGATTACCGCCGAAACCGACCTGCGCCAAGCCCAAACCAACTACTACTCGTCGCTCTACGATGCGCTGGTAGCCAAGGTAGACTTCGATAAGGCGGCCGGTACACTGTACCAGAAATAAGCTATAAGCCGCAAGCTTCAAGCTTTTCACAAATAAATAATCTGGGCTAGTAGCCCATTGAGCTTACTCCGCCATGATTCGTTCTTATTTCACTACTTCGTTTGTATCCCGAAACTTGCAGCTTGCAGCTTACGGTTTGTGGCTTTTAACTGCCTGTGGCCAGCAGAAAGATCCGACGGCCGAACTTGCTGAACTAAAAAAAGAGCAAGCCGCCAACCAGGCTAAAATTGCCGAGCTGGAAGCCAAGACCGGTACTAAAGCCGAAGGTGCAGTTGCCCAGACAACGCCCGTATCAGTAATTAAGGTGGCTCCCGAAAGCTTTAAGAGCTATCTGGAACTGCAGGGGCGTGTTGATTTCGACCAGAATGCCAACGTGGCGGCCCGTGCTGCTGGCACGCTCACCAGCGTGCGGGTGCAACGCGGCGACCGGGTGAGCAAAGGCCAGACGCTGGCTACCGTAGATGCCAATATTCTCGACGCCAATATTGCCGAGCTGCGCACCCGCATGGATTTGGCCCGCGTGATTTACGAAAAGCAGGACCGCCTCTGGCAACAGCAGATCGGCACCGAAATTCAGTATCTGCAAGCCAAAAACAATTACCAAGCCCTGCAGCGCAACCTGGCGTCGCTTAACCAGCAGCGCGCCCTGTACACGGTAGTGGCTCCGTTTTCGGGTACCGTGGATGAGGTACTGCCTAAGTTAGGTGAAACCGTAGCGCCTGGTGCCCCCGTGGTGAAGCTTATCAGCAGCAGCGGCACCGGCAAAATTCTGGCCGATGTATCGGAAGCCTATGCTTCACGCATCAAAGCCGGTGATAAAGCACTGGTAACCATCCCGGATCTAGGCAACGAGGAACTGCCTGCTACGGTGCGCGTGGTGTCCAGCACCATCAACCCCACCAGTCGCACCTTCACCACCGAATTGCGCCTGAGCGGTAATAAGGCCGGCCAGCTTCGTCCGAACATGGTGGCCAACGTGCGCATCCAGAACTACGACCGCCAGAATGCTACCGTGCTGCCCGTGGACTTGGTGCAGAAGGATGAACAGAACAGCTACGTGCTGGTAGTGAATGAGAAAGGTGGCAAGAAAGTAGCCACCAAGCGTGTTATCCAGACCGGCCAGACCTACAATGGCAAGGTGGAAGTAACCAGCGGCCTTCAGGCCGGTGACCAGGTAATCTCGGCCGGTTACCAGACCCTGAACGAAGGCCAATTGGTGACGCTGTAAGTAAAGAAGCTAGGAGTTAGGAGCTAGGAGTTTATGGAAAATCAACGGGGAACAGCCAGGAGCTTTCAGGAATTGCTGGTGTGGCAGAAAGCCCATCAGTTGGTTCTGGCGGTGTACTGGCTGACCGATACGTTTCCTAAGCATGAGCTTTTTGCCTTGACTTCTCAGCTGCGCCGTGCTGCTGTATCTGTCCCCGCCAACGTGGCCGAAGGCTTCCGCAGAAGAGGCCTAAAAGATAAAATCAGGTTTTTCAATATAGCAGAAGGCTCTTTAGAAGAGGTGCAGTACTACTTCATACTAGCTAAAGACTTGGGTTATGCGGATACGCATTTGATAACTGAATAAGCGAATGAAGTGAGTCGTCTGCTGGATTCCTATAGCAAGACAATGCGCGCCAGACTAGTGGCCGACTCCAACTCCTAGCTTCTAACTCCTAGCTCCTTCCAACATGCAAGATTTAGAAAAAGAATTTGGGCCGACCAGTTGGTCCATCAACAACAAAACCAGCATTTATATTATCACGGTGCTGCTGTGCGTGGCGGGGATTTTTGCCTACATCAAGTTGGGCAAAGAAAAATTCCCCGACATCGTGATTCCGCGTATCATCGTGGCTACCATCTACCCTGGCACCTCCCCCGCCGACATCGAGAACCTGGTGACGCGCCAGCTCGAAAAGGAGCTGAAGAGCGTGAACGGGGTCAAGAAAATCAACTCCACCTCCAACCAGGACTACTGTATCGTTGACATCGAGTTCAACTCGGGGGTAGACGTGCAGTATGCCAAGCAGCTGGTGAAGGATGCCGTGGACAAGGCCGCGCCCGAGCTGCCCAATGATTTGCCTTCGCCGCCCACGGTAAAGGAAATCAACATCTCGGAGCAGCCCATCATGTTCGTGAACCTGAGCGGCAACCTGCCGGCTGTGCAACTCAAAAAGTACGCCGACGACTTCCAGGATAAGATTGAGGCCCTGCCCGAAATTACCCGCGTGGATATTGTGGGTGCGCTGGACCAGCAAGTAAACGTGGACGTGGACCTGAACAAGCTGCGCGCTTCACGCCTCGGCTTCTCCGACATCAGCAACGCCATTGCCCGCGAAAACGTGACCATTTCGGGTGGCTCCATTGACGTGGGTTCCCAGAAGCGGGCCGTGCGCGTGGCTGGCCAGTATGTGCGCGCCGAAGACATTGCCGATATCCAGGTGAAGAACCTCAACGGCTCGGCCGTGCGCCTCGGCGACATTGCCACTGTTGTTGACGGCTTCAAGGACCGGGAATCGTACGCCCGCCTCGATGGCAAGCCCGCCATTACCCTGAACGTGGTAAAGCGCCAGGGTGAAAACCTGATTGATGCCTCCGATAAGATCAAGGCTCTCATTGCCGAGTCGGAAAAGACGCTGCCCCGCGACTTGAAGGTGACCGTAACCGGCGACACCTCCAACGACACCCGCGTAACGCTTCATGACCTGATCAACACCATCGTTATCGGCTTTCTGCTGGTAACGGCCATTCTGCTGTTCTTCATGGGCACCACCAACGCTATGTTCGTGGGTTTGTCGGTGCCGATTTCGATGTTCCTGGCCTTCCTCATCATCCCAGGCTTCGACTTCTCGCTGAACATGATTGTGCTCTTCGCCTTCCTGCTGGCGCTAGGTATTGTGGTCGACGACGCCATTGTAGTTATCGAGAACACCCACCGTCTGCTGCACGAGCACCCCGAGCTGAGCACCGAGAAGGCTGCTAAGTTCGCGGCCGGCGAAGTATTCGTGCCGGTTCTGGCCGGTACCCTGACCACGGTGGCGCCCTTCGTGCCGCTGATGTTCTGGCCCGGCATTGTGGGCTCGTTCATGTACTACCTGCCCGTTACGCTCATCATTACCCTGATGTCGTCGTTGGTGGTGGCCTTCATCATGAACCCAGTGTTTGCCGTGAGCTTCATGCAGCGGGAAGAGCACTTCGAGGAAGACCTGCACAGCCGCCCCAAGGCCACCAAAGGCTTCCTCATTACGATGCTGGTACTGATTGGCTTGGGTATCCTGTTCAACGTGCTGGCCTTCGGGGCAACGCCCGAAGTAGGACCCGATGGCAAAACCAGCGGCCTGATGGGGCACTTCATCGGCAACGTCTGCCTGGCCTTGGCGGTCTTTATTGCCCTCGATAAGTTTGTGCTGGTGAAGATGATTGCCTGGTTCCAGACGCGCGCCTTGCCGCGCTTCCAGAACGGCTACGCCAGCCTGGTGCGCTGGGCCATCGGGCACCCGGCACTGGTAATGATTGGAGTAGTGGCGCTCTTCATCGGCTCGTTTGTGGCCGTGGGTATGCGCAGCCCGAAGGTGGACTTCTTCCCCAAAGGCGACCCGAAATTTATCTACACCTACCTGAGAATGCCGGTGGGTACCCGCGTGGAAGTAACCGACTCCATTACTAAAGTGTTGGAGAACCGCATCTACGGCGTTATTGGCCGCAAAAACCCCGACGTGGAATCCGTGATTACCAACGTGGCCATCGGGGCCGGCGACCCCAGCGACGCTTCCTCATCGAGCGGAACGGCTATGTCGAACATGGGCAAGGTGGCGGTGGCTTTCAAAGAGCTAAGCGACCGGACCGGCCCAACTACCGGTACCTACATGGATAAAATCCGGGAAGTGGTAAAGGGTATTCCCGGCGCCGAAATTTCGGTGGACCAGGAAGCCAGCGGTCCGCCCCAGGCCAAGCCCATTGCCATCGAGGTTATCGGCGACGATTATCCTACCCTGGCCAAGCTCAGCAAGAAAGTAACCCGCTACGTCGATTCGCTCAACATCGGTGGGGTAGAAGCATTGCGCTCCAACCTGGAAGACCGCAACCCCGAAATTGCCGTGAACATCGACCGTACCCGCGCCAACCGGGAAGGCATCAGCACTGGCCAGATTGGTGTGGAAGTGCGCACTGCCATCTACGGCTCGGAGGCCAGCAAATTCAAAACCGCTGACGACGAATACCCCGTGCAGGTGCGCTACGCCAAGCCTTACCGCAACGATGTAGACGCCATCATCAACTCCCCGCTGACCTTCCGCGACGCTACCGGTGCCGTGCGCCAGGTGCCTATTTCGTCTATTGCCCAGGTAAGCTACGGCTCCACGTACGGCGGTATCCGGCGCAAAGACACCAAGCGCATTATCACCATCAGTTCCAACGTAATAAGAGGCTTCTCCGAGCCTGGCACGGCTGATCAAGTACGACAGGCACTCAATGCCTTCCCCACGCCAGCCGGCTATACCATCAAAATGGGTGGCGCCGAGGAAGACCAGAAGGAAACCACCGACTTCCTGCCCCTGGCTGGCCTTGGGGCCCTAGCCCTCATCTTCCTGATCCTGGTAACGCAGTTTAACTCGTTCAGCAAGCCGGTTATCATCCTGTCGGAAGTGCTGTTCTCTATTGCCGGCGTGTTCTGGGGCCTGGCCATTACGGGCATGAATGTAAGTATCGTAATGACGGGCGTCGGTATTATTGCCCTGGCCGGTATTGTGGTGAAAAACGGTATTCTACTGGTGGAATTCACCGACATCCTGCGCAGCCAGGGAATGCCCCTGCGCGAAGCCATTGTACTAGCTGGCCGCACCCGCCTCAACCCGGTAATCCTGACGGCTACGGCCGCCACGCTGGGGCTGATTCCGCTGGCCATAGGCCTGAACATCGACTTCTACGAGCTGTTCGCTTCCGGTCACGCGCACTTCTTTATTGGTGGGGAGTCGGTGGTATTTTGGGGCCCATTAGCCTGGACGATCATTTTCGGTCTGGTATTTGCCACGGCTGTTACCCTGCTGGTAGTGCCGGTAATGTACCTGCTAAGCGAAAGCCTAAAGCTCCGGCTCAAGAAAGACTCTGAAACTCCTACTGATGCCCCCGAGGTACGGGCACCCAAGCCGCCGGTAATGGCGGAGGCTTAAAATTCTTCCGGAACGGCTTGCAACCCTTTCTGGCAACAACGGACTCCTTCGCCCGAACGGGAGGAGGGGCCACCCAGAAAGAATAGCCCTCCTTTTTTATAATACCCTTGTTCTTTGTCGTTTAACCTCATGATTTCATCAACGACTCCCGCCTCCAAATCCATTCAGCAGCAAGTGCTGCGTATCATCAGCAAGCGCAAATCAATTAAGCCGCAGCGCCTGCGTATCGGTAGCAACCTCAGCCGCGAGCTGGGTTTCGACACGGTCGATGTTGTAGATATTATCATTGAGCTAGAGCGCAATTTTCACATCACCATTCCCGACGAAGTGCCCTTGGCTACCGTCGGCGACCTGGTGAGCTACGTAGTTTCGCATGCCCGTGCGGCATAGCGTGAGTTGCTAGTTGATGTTCAACTGGCTGCCAGACTCTATTAAAACCACAAAAGCAAGGGCCCCTGTCTGCTGGACAGGGGCCCTTGCTTTTATATAGTTGCTAGCTGCTCATTTATTAGCGAGAAGCAACCAGAAACTTCGCTATCGAACATTTCCGCCTGGGTCGCCGCCAGAGAAGCCGGTGTCGCTGCCGTAGCGGCTGCTGTCAGTGGTATTGGCGGGGATGTCGGCGTGTGGGGCGGCATCATGGGTGGCCGGGCCCGTGCTGATGGGCTGGCTGGACGCGGGGCGGCTACTCTCGGGTGAGCCTAGGCCGGAGTCGGTATTGGACGTCGGGGGCCGCGAGGTGGACGGGGTTACGTCGGTAGCGGTGGTGTAGCTATCGGAGGAGGCAGCGCCCCCCGTTACTTCCATTACGGCAGGCCGGGTTTTTTCCCACTCCGTGAATCTGTCCATTTCTTCCTTGATGGTGGCGCCGAACCAGGCAACCAGTGCCACATCATCGAGTAAGCCGAGCACCGGAATAAAGTCCGGAATCAAGTCGATGGGGCTCATGAAGTAGATGGTAACAGCTACAGCCGCTACTACAGTAGTGGTGGGCAGGCCGGTGTACTCGCCGGCAATAGAAGCCCTGATCAAGCGGAAGAGGGTTTGCATCGTTTCCCAAGCCTCATGGGCAATAGAGCCGATATCCTTCTTCTCGCTGGCTTTTTTGTACGCATCGTTCAGCAGTTGCTTAACGCGGGTTGGGCGTTTGAGATATTCTTCTGCGGTGCCCAAAAACTTCTTGAAGAGAGGCGACGAAGCTATCTGGTCGCCCTGGGGATTTTGCTTAGCCATAGTGCAAGAAAACTGAGGGTGGAAAGGTGAGGCAGTAAAAGTAGCCCCGACTGTTGTTGCCTGCCTATACTGTTTCAGCGCAAAATAGTTATCGGCTATGTTACTGTGGGTTACAAACAAAAAGCCCTGCTCGCATACGAGCAGGGCTTGTAAGAGGGGCGCTTTCGGTGGCTGTTAGTTGGTTTCAGTCTCAACGCGACCTGCCGCGTAGAAGTTGCGGTGATAGTACTGCTGCTCAAGCGAACTGACCATGACACCGCCATTGCAGGCAGAATGCGCAAACTTGCCGTCTTTCAAATAGATGCCAACGTGGTAGATGGGCTGGCCCGGACCCCGGCGGAAGAACACTAGGTCGCCGGTTTCCATGGCGTCCTTCTCGACGCGCTTCACGCTGCTGAACATGGAATGGGAGCTACGCTGGAGCGTGATGCCGTATACTTCTTTGTAAACGCGGGTAACAAAGCCCGAACAATCAGTGCCTTGCTTGGAGTTGCTGCCGTAGCGGTAGGGAGTGCCTATCCAGTCGAGGACGGTGCGGAGCAAGTCTTTGTTTTCGGTGCGTGAGAGATGAACACCGAGCGCCTGACCATAGTAGTCGTAGGCGGCAGAGTCGCTGGCGGCAGAGGCGCCAGGCTTTTTGTCTTCCTCACCCAAGAAGGAGGGGAGGAGGGAGGCTTCGGCCACAATAAGGTCCGAAGGGGAATTGTTGGCAGTGGTAGGTGTATGCTCGAAGAAGAAGGAGAGGGCCATGGAGGCCGCGGCGAGGCAAGACAGGGTAATATGCTTCATTGTCCGTCGTGGGGTGGCAAGATAGGTGTTCGGGGTATGCCGAAGGGACCGGAGAAGTACTTCTTATTCGATAGAAGCGGAGTGAAAAAGGGAGCTAATAAAACCAGCAAAAAAGCTAAAAAGTAACAGTGTGCTACCTTGGGCTATGGTTAAAGCTAAACCAAAAAGAGGCAACTATCCAAGTTTAAGACCCAAAATGGCATAATATTCTTGTTTAAAAACAACTTATTGTTGGAAATGATGCGTAACCTGGTGCAACCAACTGACTGGTTTTCAACGTATAATCGGCCTCATTTTTCCTTAGTCTATGAAGTCCCCGGTAATCATTGAAAATTCCCCTATTGCTCGGCTTGCACGAATCAAGCTTGGTACTAGGAGCGTAGCCATGGTGCTGGGCAATAAGATCCACTTAAGCGGAGCCACGCGCGAGGAATTTCTCAACGATCCTTACTGGGTAGCCCACGAGATGGAGCACATCCGGCAGTTCCAGGAACACGGCAAATTTGGTTTCCTGCGCCGCTACTTCCTTGACTGGCTGCGTCACGGCTACTACAATATCCCCTTTGAAGTGGCCGCCCGCGAAGCCGCTATCCTCAACGCTACCCTCTACACCCGCGGCCAGCCCCTCCCTGACCCCGCCAAAATGCACCAAGGAGCCCGGTGAGGTGGTGACTGAGTGAATGAGCGGAGTAGCCTACGGCGCGAATGGCACGGCTCCCGGCTGACATAGGCTACTTAACTCATTCACTCACTTACTCGTTCACTTAGAGAGAAGCCAACCGGCCGCCGTCTACTACGAGGGTGGTGCCGTTGATAAAGCTGGCTTCCGGGGACGCCATAAAGCAGATGGCTGCGGCTAGCTCGTTGGGGGTGCCTACCTGGCCGGTGATTTTCTCTTTGCCGCTTTTCACGTTGGGGTTGCTCCAAAGCATGGGCGTGTCGACGGCACCGGGTGCTACGGCGTTGATGCGGGCGTGGGTGTGCGGTATTTCCAGGCTTAAGCCCCGCACAAAAGCTTCGATGGCGCCTTTGCTGGCGGCGTAGGGTACTACATTGGGGGTCGTCTGGTGGGCGTGTACGGAACTGACGGCTACAATGGAACCGCGCTTCATGTGGGGCAAACACAGCTGCGAGAGCCGGAACAGCGCCCGCAGGTTCACGTTCAGTACCTGGTCCCAATCTTTGGGGTCGAGCTTGAGTAGCGGCTTGAAAGTCATGACGGCGGCATTGCTAACCAGCACATCGATGCGGCCCCAAGTGGCCAGCACTTTACGCACAGCGGCTTGCAGAGGGGCATCGCGCCCTAAGTCAACCTTGACGAAAATGGCTTCACTGCCGGCTGCTTTTATTTCGCGCACCACTTCTCGGCCATCGTCGGCATCTCGGCCCAATATGGCGACGCAGCCGCCTTCCCGGCCCATCTGCACGGCCACCGCCCGCCCGATACCCGATGTAGCGCCCGTGACGAGGCATACTTTGTTTTTGAAGCGTTGCTGCATAGGTGGCAAGTGATTTAGTAGTAGGTAACAGGTTAAAAAGGAGGAAGAACAGTGAAGTGGTCAAGCTTCTTAGGCGAAATCCACTCTTACTTATTCCCTCCTCGCCTGTCACCTCATCCCTGATGGGCCAACGGAAAAGCGGTAACCTCGACCATAAGTTTAAATCTTACTGGCAAGGACCTCGGACATCTTTCGCATATCAACAAGCGTAACAGAAAGAGCAGGGGCGTGTGTCGTAGCAGAGGAATGGGTTGGAAGCTCGTTCTGCTGTTGGGCTTACTGCCTGAGCCGTAGCAGGGTTGTGAGCAGCGCCCGCGCAGGAAATGATATCAACCAAACCGCAACCCGAACGGGTATTTCAACGAATAAGCACGCACGAAAACCGCTGATTAGCGGGACTTTCACTTTGTTTTACCTTTCCCCCTCTTGAATCATGGCTAAGCAAAATCAAGCAAATCTCGACGCTTCTTCCCTTTCCGCTAATGATAGCCTCACGGACACCGCTGCCTCGCTAGGCGCTGCCAACGACGACTCATTTGCCACTACCACCAGCCAGCCAGAAGCCTCTGCTTCAACGGCTGAAAGCAGCCAGCCGGAGAGCACGCAACGCAAGTCGTGGCTGAACCAGGAGGAACTGCTGAAAAACGTGAACCAGTTGCCCCAAGTATTGCTGGATTTCAGCAACAAAGCCGTAGCGCAAGTGAACAGCCTCTCGACCACGCAGAAAGTGGCGGCCGGTGCCCTGCTCGCCGGTGGCATAGGCTGGTTGGCGTTGCGCGGGAAGAAATCCAAGTCGTCCAGCATCTACGCGCCTTACAAGCCTAAGAGCAAGAGCAGCAAGGCAACTAAGGCAACTAAGTGGGATTCCAGCAGTGACTCGGTATACCGCGGTGCTGTGAACGGCCTGCACGATACTGGCCGTGGCGCTGAGTACGGCACGTACAGCAGCGGCACTGAAAACGGCTTCTAGAAGCTGAGAACCTTATTGCCGGAGTACTTCGGCAAACAACAATAAAATATGAAAGCCCCGCCAGTTTATGTGATTGGTGGGGCTTTCTGTTTGCCTAATCAGTTGCCAGTTGCCGGTTGTGAGTTGCCAGTTAAACAATACTGGCAACTCACAAC
>NZ_DASVSY010000110.1:0-77122 GCF_036387835.1 Hymenobacter sp.
ACATTTCTCGGCTAGAGAATTTGATGTTGATGCTGTGGTCGCAATGCTTCAGCTTGAGCCTTCTAATGTTCGGCGTCAAGGTGAACTTTCAGGCAGGGGTAAACCACTAATCAAATCCATCTTATCTATCATTGCCAGTGAAGCAGATTTCAATTCATTCAAGCAACAGGTAGTCGATGTAATTAACTTCATTAAAGCCAACCGCCAAGACTTATGTATCCTTCGCGACTTAAGTTTGTGTTTGGATGATGCAGATTTACATTTCGACTTTGGCCTGTATACCCGCATGTTCAAGGTTGCTGCACAAGTTGATTTCTTGCCTGCCGAACTAATAAAACTATGCGCAGAAATCGGTGCTGGTATTATGATTTCACAGTATCCGCCTTCCGATGAGGACGAAGATGATGACGAAGACTGATATTTTATAATGCTTATTTAAAGCAAAATAAGAAGGCCAGTTCTATAAAGAACTGGCCTTCTTATTTTGTCTGAGCTTTCAGAAAGCGAAACTTAACTTCTACCCTTTCGGTGTCAGCGTAATGTAGGGGATGATGCATTCCTCCAACGAAATACCACCGTGCTGGAACGTGTCCTTGTAGTAGTTCACGTAGTAGTTGTAGTTGTTGGGGTAGGCGAAGAAGTAGTCACCGACCGTGAAGACGTAGGCGGTGCTCACGTTTTCGCGGGGCAGGAAAATGCGCTCCGGCTTGCGGACCGTGTATACGTCCTTGCTGTCGTCGAAGCCGAGGTTTTTGCCGTGCTTGTAGCGCAGGTTGGTGTTGGTGTTCCGGTCGCCTACGATTTTGTAGGGGCGCTTTACGCGGATGGTGCCGTGGTCGGTGGTGATGACAAGCTTGCCTTTGCGCTCGGCAATCTGCTGGAGCATTTCGTAGAGCGGCGAGTGCAGGAACCACGAGCGGGTAATGCTGCGATACGCCGACTCGTCGGCGGCCAGCTCCCGAATCATGGCCATGTCGGTGCGGGCGTGCGAGAGCATGTCTACGAAGTTGTAGACGATGATATTCAGCTTGTTGTTGTTGTGCAGGTTGGCCATTTTGCCGAGCAGGTCTTTACCGGCTTGCAGGTTGGTTACCTTGTTGTAGCTGAACTTCTGCTTCTGGCCCGACTTCTGGAAGTTGATTTCCACCAGCTCGGCTTCGTGCAGGTTTTTGCCTTCGTCGTCGTCGTCCCACACCCACAGGTTGGGGTATTTCTTCTGGATGTCACCGGGCATCATGCCCGCGAAAATGGCGTTGCGGGCGTAGGCCGTGGTGGTGGGCAGAATGGAGTAATACATTTCCTCTTGGTCCACGGTGAACAGTTCGGCAATGATGGGCTCCAGAATCTTCCACTGGTCGTAGCGCAGGTTGTCGATGAGCACGAAGTACACGGGCGTGTCGCCGGTGGATTTCATGAGCGGGAACACCCGGTCCTTGAACAACTGGTGCGACATGAGCGGGGCGTCTTTGTCGTCGCCATTCACCCAATCTTCGTAATCCTCGGTGATGAAGCGGCCGAAGTAGGTGTTGGCCTCGTCCTTCTGCATGTTGAAGACATCGGCCATGCTCTTGCCTTCCGTCTCGTTGATTTCCAGCTCCCAATACACCAGCTTCTTGTACACGTCGGCCCACTCGGAGGGGCTGAGGCGGTCGGAGAGCTGCATGCCGAGCTGGCGGAAGTCGCGCTGGTAGCCGGAGTTGGTTTTTTCGGAAACGAGGCGCTTGTTGTCGAGCACTTTCTTCACCGAGAGCAGAATCTGGCTCGGGTTGACGGGTTTGATGAGGTAATCGGCAATTTTAGAGCCGATAGCGTCCTCCATAATATGCTCTTCCTCGCTCTTCGTTATCATGATAACGGGCAGCGTGGGCTTAGCGGCTTTGATTTCGGTGAGGGTTTCGAGGCCGGTCAGGCCGGGCATATTTTCGTCGAGAAATACGATGTCGTAGTTCTGCTCCTGAACTTGTTCAATAGCATCGGCCCCGGAGTTGACGCCGGTTACGTCGTAGCCTTTCTCCTGTAGAAAGAGAATGTGGGGCTTAAGCAGGTCGATTTCATCATCGGCCCAAAGAATGCTGTAGCGTTGCATTTGGTGGGGATTGGGGTGTAACACCAACTTTGAGTTGGTGACTCATTAAACGAGCTTCAGCAAGTAGTTGCGCCACCTGCAAGGCCATTAGACTGCAAAGAGGCCGTTTAGCTTAAACAGGTTGCAACTGAAGTTTCGTAAGTAGCTTTACTGCCAATCCCTGGTTTTTGATTTAAAAAATTACTACCAACCGATATTCCCCTCAAACTCCGCCGTAAAGAAGCGGAAAATTTGTGGGTTAGTTCCAGTAGGATGTAACGCCAAGCTCCAGCTTGGCGAATCGTTGCGGTCGACCACGCCCTTGCAACGACCATCGTTCAACGATTCACCAAGCTGGAGCTTGGCGTTACTGCACTGCATGAACAAGAAGAAAATCTTCAACGACCCGGTGTATGGCTTCGTAACCATTCCCACGGAATTGTTGTTCGACTTGATTGAACATTCTTACTTTCAGCGCCTTCGGCGGATTCAGCAACTCGGCCTGACCATGTTCGTGTATCCGGGGGCGCTGCACACCCGCTTCCACCACGCCCTCGGCGCCATGCACCTCATGACGCTGGCCCTGCGCACGCTCAAAGACAAAGGCGTCAAGATTTCAGCCAAGGAAGGCGAGGCGGCTATGGCGGCCATCCTGCTCCACGACATCGGCCACGGTCCCCTCTCCCACGCCCTGGAGCGCAGCATTTTCCACGACGTCAACCACGAGGAAATTAGCCTGCACCTGATGCGGAAGCTGAACGTCGAGTTTGACGGCGCCCTGGATTTAACCATCGACATCTTCCAGGGTACCTACCACCGGCCGTTCTTCCACCAGCTTGTCAGCAGCCAGCTCGACATGGACCGCCTCGACTACCTCAACCGCGACTCGTTCTATACCGGCGTGCAGGAAGGCCGCCCCGGCGCCGACCGCCTCATCAAGATGCTGACCGTAGTCAACGAGCGGCTGGTGCTCGAAGAAAAGGCGGTCTACAGCATCGAGAACTTCCTGGTGAGTCGCCGCCTGATGTACTGGCAGGTGTACCTGCACAAAACCGTCACGAGTGCCGAGCAGATGATTATCCGCATCATGCAGCGCGCCCAAGAGCTGACCCGCGCCGGCCACAAAGTACCTGCCTCGCCGGCCCTGCATTTCTTTCTGGCCAAAGCCGTAAGCCAGGTGGAGTTTGAAGCCGATGATGCCATCCTGCGCCGCTTCACCCGCCTCGACGACACCGACGTGTGGAGCGCCGTAAAGCTGTGGGCCGACCACCCCGACAAAGTGCTGAGCTACCTGGCCCAAAGCATCCTCGACCGGCACCTGTTCAAAATCAGCCTCCAAGCCGAAGCCTTCGACGAAGACTTCCAAATTGGCATCGTCGAGCTGATTGCCGAGCGGTTTGGCCTCTCCCCCAACGAGGCTGCTCAACTCATGCTAACCGGCCGCATCAGCAACAACGCCTACGACGCCGACGGCCAGGACACCATCGATGTACTTACCAAGCGCGGCCGCGTGGTGAACGTCGCCGAAGCTTCCGACCTGCCCAACATCAAAGCCCTCGGTCAGCGCGTCGAAAAACACTATATCTGCTATCCCAAAGAGATACTTTGAGTTGCCGGTTGTGAGTTACCAGTTGCCAGTATTCTTCTGATAACTCCTAAGTGGCAACCGGCAACTGGTAACTGGCAACTAAATATTTCTCTACTTTTGCCCGATGGAATTTACGGTAGGCCAGATAGCAGAAGTGCTGCGCGGCGCAGTGGAAGGCGACGCAAACCAGCAAATTAATTGGCTGGCAAAGATCGAAGAAGCCCAAGCGGGCTCCCTCTCTTTTCTAGCTAACCTCAAGTACGAAGCCCACCTGTACACTACGGGTGCTTCGGCCGTTATTGTGAGCCGCAACCTGGAGTTGCGCCAACCCGTGCAAACCACGCTTATCCGCGTCGATGACCCGTATTCCAGCTTCACTACGCTGCTGGAGTTTTACCAGCAAGCCACCCGCACCGGTAAGCGCGGCGTGGAAGAACCGAGCTTTATCGGGGCCAACTCCAGCATTGGCGGCAACCACTACCGCGGAGCTTTTTCCTACATCGGCGAGAACTGCCAGATCGGCGACGACGTGGTGATATTCCCGCACGTGTTCATCGGCGACCGGTGCAAAATTGGCAACGGCACCATCTTGTATGCTGGTGCCAAGATTTACGCCGAAACCGTCATTGGCGAGCGGTGCACCATCCATGCCGGCGCCGTCGTTGGCTCCGATGGCTTCGGTTTCGCGCCGCAGCCCGACGGCTCGTACCGCACCATTCCGCAGATTGGCAATGTGGTGCTGGAAGACAACGTCAGCATCGGCGCCAACGCCACCGTCGACTGCGCTACTATGGGCTCCACCATCATCCGGGAAGGCGCCAAAATCGACAACCTCGTACAGATTGCCCACAACGTGGAAATAGGGCGACACACGGTTGTGGCCTCGCAAAGCGGCATTTCGGGTTCCACTAAAGTGGGAGACTTCTGCGTACTAGCGGGCCAGGTAGGACTGGCAGGCCATTTGACGCTGGCCAACCGCACGACGGTTACGGCGCAATCGGGCGTGGGCAAGTCTATCAAGGAAGAAGGCCAGTTCCTGCAAGGTGCCCCGGCCTTCAGCTTACGTGATAGTCTGCGGGCCCAAGCCGTTTTCCGGCACCTGCCCGACCTGGAGCGCCGCCTTACGCAACTAGAACGCCGTACGAACCCGCCGGAAAAGTCCTAGCTTTGCCCCCCTGAGAAGCTAGAAGCCAGGAGTCAGGAGCTAGAAGCCGGGGTAGATTCAGTGCCCTGTCTTTTGCTACCCTCCTAACTCCTAGCTCCCAGCTCCTAGCTCCTATAAATGAACGACAAGCAACATACTATCAAGGCTCCCGTGACGGTAAGCGGCATCGGGCTGCACACCGGCGTTCAAGCCACCATGACGTTTTGCCCGGCTCCTGTCGGCCACGGCTATCAGTTTCAGCGCATGGATTTGCCCGACCAGCCCATCGTGGTGGCTGATGTCGACAACGTTGTGGACCTTTCGCGCGGCACGACTATCGAGCAGAACGGTGCCCGCGTAAATACCGTGGAACACACGCTGGCCGCCTTGGTAGGCTTGCAGATCGACAATGTCCTCATCAAGCTCGACGGTCCCGAGCCGCCCATCATGGATGGGTCAAGCTACCAGTTCATTCAGGCGCTGGAAGATGCTGGTCTGGAAGAGCAGAACGCGCTACGCAACTTCTACGAGATACCCGAGGAAATTCGCTTCGTAGACAACGGTCGGGCCGTGGAGCTAGCCGCCCTCCCCCTCAACGATTACCGCCTCACGGTGATGGTTGATTATAATTCGCCGGTGCTAGGCTCCCAACACGCCTCGCTGACGGATATCAGCTTGTTCAAGAACGATATTTCCAGCTCGCGCACTTTCTGCTTTCTGCACGAATTGGAGGCTCTTTACAAGCAAAACCTTATCAAAGGCGGTGACCTAAGCAACGCCATTGTGGTGGTGGACCGTGTGGTGAGCGAGGATGAGTTGAGCGAGTTGGCGACCATGCTTGGCAAACCCAAGGTGGCCGTCAAGAAAGAAGGCATCCTAAACAACGTAGACCTACGCTACAAAAACGAGCCCGCCCGCCACAAGCTCCTCGACCTGGTAGGCGACTTAGCCCTGGTGGGCCGGCCGCTGAAAGGTCAGATTCTGGCGGCGCGCCCTGGCCATGCGGCCAATGTGGCCTTCGCCAAGAAGATCAAGAAGAAGATGATGGAGGCCAACTCCTCCGCCGTGCCGCACTACGACCCCACGCGCGAGCCGGTCATGGACATCAACAAGATCATGCAGGTACTGCCGCACCGCTACCCGTTCCTGCTGATCGACAAGGTAATCCACCTCGATGAAACGTCCGTGGCCAGCATCAAAAACGTGACCATCAACGAGCCGTTCTTCACGGGCCACTACCCCGGCAACCCGGTGTTTCCGGGCGTGCTGCAAGTGGAGGCCATGGCCCAAACAGGCGGCATTTTGGTGCTGAATACTGTACCGGATCCGGAGAATTATACCCCGTACTTTGTGGGTATTGAAAACTGCCGTTTTCGCCGCATGGTGAAGCCCGGCGACACCATCATTTTTCGCTGCTGGCTGCTGGCTCCGGTTAAGCGCGGCATTGCCAAGATGAAAGGCCAAGCCTTTGTGAATGGCAAAGTGGTAATGGAAGCCGAAATGAGTGCCGCCATCGTACGTAAAGAAGCTTAAATCAATTAACGTTTAACAATTAACAATTAACAGTCGGCAAAGCGCAATATTCAGCCATCGGCTGTGCGTTTGCTGATTAGTTGATGGAATTGACTGTTAAATGTTAGTTGTTAAATGTTAATTGAATCCGAATGAATCAGCCGCTCGCCTATATCCACCCTCAAGCCAAAATCGCGCAGAACGTGGTTGTGGAACCCTTCACGACTATCGATAAGGATGTGGAGATTGGGGACGGTACCTGGATTGGTCCGAACGTGACGATTATGGCAGGGGCCCGCATTGGCAAAAATTGCAAGGTGTTTCCGGGCGCCGTAATTGCCGCCATTCCGCAAGATCTGAAATTCGCAGGCGAGAAAACCACGGTCCACATCGGCGACAACACGGTAATTCGGGAGTGCGTAACGGTGAACCGCGGCACGGTGGACCGGCTAAAAACGGTAGTGGGCGCCAACTGCCTGCTCATGGCCTACGTGCACGTCGCCCACGACTGCATCATCGGCAACTACTGCGTGCTAGCCAACGGGGTGCAGCTTGCCGGCCACGTCGAAATCGGCGACCATGCCATTATTGGTGGTACTTCAGCCGTGCACCAGTTTGTAAAGGTAGGACAGCATGCCATGGTTTCGGGCGGCTCGTTGGTACGCAAGGATGTTCCGCCTTTCGTGAAGGCCGGGCGCGAACCGCTTACCTACGCGGGCATCAACAGCATCGGACTGCGCCGCCGCGGCTACTCAGATCAAAAGATTTCCGAGATTCAGCAGCTGTACCGGTTGCTGTTTTTGGGCGGCATGAACAACAACGACGCCCTCGACAAAATCGAGCTGGAACTAGCGCCTTCTCCGGAGCGCGACGAAGTGGTGAACTTTGTGCGCAACTCCGGCCGGGGCGTAATTAAGGGCTATTCGCGTAACGGTAACGGTGCAGATTGAAGCGACTGGGCTCGGCAAACGCTACGCCCGCGAATGGATTTTCCGGGGCCTGACCTATACGTTTCGGTCGGGTTCAACCACGGCCATCTTAGGCCCGAATGGCGCCGGCAAAAGCACGCTGCTCAACACGCTCTCCGGCCAGCAGCTTCCCACCGACGGCACCTTGCGCTACGAGCACCAAGGCAAAGCCGTACCTGTGGAAGAAATACCGCCTTTACTGGCCTATGCCGCACCTTACCTGGAGCTGATTGAGGAGCTGACGCTGACCGAGCTGTTGCATTTTCACTCCCGCTTCAAACCTCTGCGGCCCGGTATTACGCAATTACAGCTCATCGAGCTGATGTACCTCGAGAAGTCGCGCCACAAGCTGGTGCGCGACTTCTCATCAGGCATGAAGCAACGCCTCAAGCTAGCCCTGGCGCTTTACGCCGACACGCCCCTACTCCTTCTCGACGAGCCAACCACCAACCTCGACCGCGCCGGTATGGCCTGGTACCAGGAGCACGTGCGGGCCACGCTGCCGGGCCGCACCGTACTCGTATCCAGCAACGTACCGGAAGAGTACGACTTCTGCACCGAGCAACTGAATGTAACGGATTTCGGGGCTCGCGCAGCGCGTTAGGTGCTTGTTTGTACCAGTCTGTGTAATTTAAAGCAAAGTTTTTCTTCTATGGCTACGCAGCGCAAACCCTACATCACGCCCGAAGACTACCTCACAACAGAGCGCGAGTCCGACTTCAAGAGCGAATACTTTGATGGGGAAGTATACGCTATGTCCGGAGCTAGTCGGGCGCACAATCTCGTGGTTTCTAATCTTGTCACCAGTTTGAACAATCGATTAGGCGATACGTGCAGTGTTTTCCCAAGCGACATGCGGGTTCACGTGCCGGCTAGCGGCCTCTACACCTACCCGGATGTATCAGTGGTGTGCGGCGAGGAGCAGTACCTGGAAGACACCCATTTGGATACGCTGCTTAATCCGCTGGTGCTGCTGGAAGTGCTTTCACTTAGCACGGGCAAGTACGACCGCGGCGACAAGTTTTTGTTTTACAAGAGCATTCCTAGCCTTCAACACTACGTGGTGATAGAAAGCCAACGCCCGCTAGTGGGCGTCTATACCAGAGGCGCAGATAATAGCTGGCTGTTTCAGGAATACAAGGATCTTCAGGCCACTCTCCCGTTGCCCGCCTTAGAATTGGAACTACCGCTAACAGAAATCTACCGGAAAATCACTTTCCTAAGTTGAAGCACCGCTCCCAATAAATCAGGAACGAGAAAAGAGCATATGGCTCTGTGCATTTGCTGAATAGCCTGCTATTCAACTGGAATCAGCAGTAGCTTATTTGCTTGAAATGCCGTGGACCTTCCGGCTGTGTGTACTCTTTTTTACCAGCTCAACCATTAACCCAAAACCTTTCGTCACGTATCTTCGCAGCGGTGGCCCTACCACTGCGAGCCTAAATTATTATAAACCTCCCAAGCCCCTGACAAGGCCATGAGACAATACGACGACCTCGACGACGACGACTTGGATGACGATGACCTGGATGGCTTCGCCAAAACTGGCGGCAGCAAAACCCGTGGCTCTTCCGAAGATCAACTTTCGGCCAAGTACGCCGACTATCTGATGTGGCGTGATACAGGCTCCTCCCACGACGAGGCACTGGACCTCGCCAGCATGACCGAAGAAGAATATACCACCGCCGAAGCCGCCGAAGACCCCGACGGCAGCCGCGGTTTTAGCAGCATCGACGATGACGATGATGACTTCAACGACGATGACGACGATGACCTAAGTGGCCCGAGCCGCCGCAGCGGTCGTGGCGGCTTCGACGACGATGACTTCTAGTTGATTGTTGACGGCTGATTGTTGATTGCTTATAAAATGCAGAAGGCCCCGCTCTAACTTAGAGCGGGGCCTTTTTGATGCGTTAAGCACTGCTTGGTCCTCTATGATTAACAATTGACAATCAGCCATCAACCACTATCAATCACTTAGCTCTTGCGGCCAAACACGCGCTTCAGGAGCTCGGTGGTACGGGCTACCGGGTTTTCTCGAATATTCATTTCTTCTTGGGCCACTAGGGTAAATAAGCCTTCAATGGCTTTGCCGGTGGCGTATTGGTTTAAGTCGGTTTGCACGGGCGTTACCAGCGGAATCCGGTTGTAGCGGGTGGAGAGGTCGGTGTAGTAGCGGGTGGCACCTACTTTGTCGAGGCTTTGCTGGATGATGGGCTGGAAGGCCATGGTGAGCTGCGGCGTGGTAGTGCGCTGTAGGTACTGCGTGGCAGCATTCTTCTCGCCGGTCAGAATGTTCCACACATCCGAGAAGGTCAGGCTTTTGATGGCCGACAGAAAGATAGGCTTGGCGCTTTTAGCGGCATCTTCCGCCCCACGGTTCAACGACAACTCGAACTTATCGACCTGGCTGCCGAGGCCGATGGAACGCAAGCTGTTGGCCACGCGCTGCGCATCGGGTGGAAACGGAATGCGGATCAGCCGGTTGAGGTAGAAGCCGTCCGTTTTGGAAGCTTGGTCGGTGCCCTTGCTGATGCCTTGCACGAGGGCTTCTTTGAGGCCGTTGGCTGCCTCGGTGTTGGTTAGGCTACCCCGGCTAGTGCTGGTCGAGCTGGTCGAGGCTTTGGGAGTCGGGAGCTTGATCTGGCCGATTTTAGGCAGGTTGAATATCTGAGCAGAAGCACTAAGCTGCAAACCCAGCAACACGAGCGGCAAAGCAAGGAAACGGCGGTAGTTCATGGCGAAGAAAGACGAGGTACGGATTGTATTTCGCCTTTTGCAGAAACCGGACCAAAACCAACGTAGCGCGCCGCAGCGTGGAAATAGGTCCACCCTACAGCGCGCTACAATCGAAGCGCAGTGCTTCGGCCTCTACTTGCCGAATACCCGCTTCAGCAGCTCACTGCCGCGAGCCGCAGGATTCGCTCTGATTTTGGCTTCCTCGGAAGCCACCAGCGTGAAAAGACCATCTACCGTTTTCTGCGAAGCGTAAGGCGTTAGTTGAGGCTCTAGCTTCGTGACGAGCGGAAGCTTGTTGTATCGGCCTACCATTTCGGCGTAAAGCTTGGTCGCCCCGGTTTGCTCCAACGACTGCTGAATGATGGGTTGGAAGGCGGTTTTGAGCTGGTCAGCCGTTTTGCCGTAGAGGAAAGTGGTGGCGGCATCGTCTTCTTTGCTGGTTGCCAACCCAAGGGCATCCTGGAAGCTTAGATTCTGCACGGCTCCTAAAAAAATTGGGCCCGCTTCTTTGGCGGCGGCCTCGGCACTCCGGTTCAGGGCTACTTCGAAATTATCAACCAACGCCCCCAAGCGCAGCTTACGCATAGTCGCCGATACCAGTTCGGCCTCGGGTGGGAATGGGATGCGGATGTCGGTGTTGGCGTTGAAACCGTCGGTGGCGGAAGCCTGCTCGATGCTGCGCGTAATGCTTTGGGTGAGGGCCTCCTTCAAGCCGCTGTTGGCTTCAGCATCGGTGAGGGGAGTTTTTACGACGGCTGCCGCGGCAGCAACCGCAGTTTTGGCAGTGGTTGTTTTGGTGGTCGTGGTTTTGGCCGGAGTTTTGGCAGCAGGTTTTTTGGTTGTGGTGGCTTTCTTGGTGGTAGTTGTTGTTTTTTTGGTCGTGGTTTGGGCCTGAACAGCCAACGGAGCTACCGCGCTTATTGCGAAAGCAATAGTGAGAGTGCGAAAACAATTCATAATTAAAATCAATAAAAGACTAAAACCAGACCACCCTCGTGGTGGTCTTACGCATCAGGGCCTCAAATTGCGCCATTTCCTTGTTGTATCCTAACCTCCTCCTTATGTCCTTGCTCCCCGACGTTGAAATCATGACCATTGGCGACGAACTGCTGTACGGGCAGGTTATCGACACTAATTCGGCCTTTATGGGCCAGGAGCTGGCTACGATTGGGCTGCGCGTGCGGCAAATTTCCAGCGTTTCCGACCGCGCCGATGAAATTGTAACCGCCCTCGATCTGGCTCGCCAACGGGCTCAAGTAGTGCTCATCACCGGTGGCCTCGGCCCTACCAAAGATGACCTCACCAAGCACGTACTGGCCCGCTACTTCCAGAGCGAGCTGGTACTGCATCAGCCCACGCTTACGCATGTAGAAGACATATTTCGCCGTTTCAACCGGCCGATGCTCGACGTAAACCGGCAGCAGGCCATGGTGCCCGCCAACTGCGAGGTGCTGTTCAACGCCGTGGGCACGGCGCCGGGCATGTGGTTTGACGATGCGGGCACCGTGTTTGTGAGCATGCCCGGAGTGCCCCACGAAATGAAGTACCTGATGACCGAGCAAGTGTTGCCCCGGCTGCAAACTCGCTTTCAGGTGCCACCCATCGAGCATGTGGTGGTCCAAACCGTTGGCCTCGGCGAGTCGTTTCTGGCCGAGAAAATTGCGAATTGGGAGTCCGCCCTCCCTCCCAACATCAAGCTCGCCTATTTGCCCTACTTAGGCGGCGTCCGGCTGCGCCTCACCGGCCACGACGACGGCTTGCCGCACCTGCGCCAGCGCATGGAAGCCTTATTGCCCGAGCTACGGGCCACCATTGGCGAGTACATCTTCGCGGAAGGGGAAATAAAGCTGGAAGCAGCTATTGGCCAACTGCTGCTGGAACGGGGCCTCACGGTGGGTACTGCCGAAAGCTGCACGGGCGGCTTGCTGGCGCATAAAATCACCAGCGTACCGGGTAGCTCAACCTATTTCCGCGGCAGCGTAATAGCCTACCACAACGACATAAAAATGCAGGAGCTAGGCGTACTGCCCGAGACGCTGGCCGCGCACGGGGCGGTAAGTGAAGCCACCGTACGCGAGATGGCCGAAGGGGCCCGCCGCCGCCTCGGCGTAGATGTGGCCCTGGCTACCAGCGGCATTGCCGGCCCCGATGGTGGTACCGAAGCCAAGCCCGTTGGCACCATTTGCCTGGCCTACGCCGACGCCCACCAAACCATCAGCCGCCAGTTCAGCTTCAACCGCGGCCGCCAGCTCAACGTGGAGTATACCGTAACCATGTCCCTGAACCTGCTCCGCCAGAACCTGCCGGTAGAGGTGAAATTGTGAGGTGGTGAAGCTGAGGCGTGGTGCCCCGACCTTTTCCCGTTGTGGTGCCACTATCATTGAACGATAGCGGCAGCACGCCAGCGCGGGTGGAACGACGAGGCAGACGTCAGCAACGCTAGTGGCACTACGAAGCCCTCCGGACAACTCGAGGCGCCACAACTTCACCTTTCATAACTTCACCACTCACCATCTCACCTATTCCCTACCTTTGGGCTCGAATACTCCCCACCCAATAACCCAACCCCTACCCCAACCGCATGGCACGAGTGGAAATGGTGATGCCCAAAATGGGCGAAAGCATTATGGAAGGCACCGTTCTGAAATGGCTCAAGCAAGTCGGCGACACGATTGAGCAAGATGAATCGGTGCTGGAAGTGGCAACCGACAAAGTAGATACCGAAGTACCCGCTATTCAGGCTGGCGTGTTGCAGGAGATATTGGTGCAGGAAGGCCAGGTAGTAGCGGTAGGAGCCCCCATTGCCATTGTGGAAACCGAGCCGGCCAGTGCCAGCGCAGCCACCCCGGCCGCCGCTCCCGCCGCCGAAGCTGCGCCTGCTACAACGCAAGCTCTGCCAGCCATTCCCGACAATGGCGTGGCCGAAGTGCCCTACATTCCCGAAACTAGTACCGCCGCGGTGCAACCAGCCGCACAGCCCCAACCGGGCCGCTTCTACTCGCCGCTCGTGCTCAGTATTGCTCGTGAAGAAGGCATTTCGATGGCTGACCTTGAGTACCTGCCCGGCACCGGCAACGAAAACCGCGTCACCAAGAAAGACATCCTCGACTACGTGGCTGCTGGCAAAAAACCCTTAGCTGCGCAAGCTGCCGCACCGCAACCAGCTGCCCCAACTCCTGCACCAGCAACCCCCGAGGCTCCTGCTCCGGCGGCCCCCGCCCCGTCCACCCCGCAAGCTGCTCCTGCAAGTTTGCAACCAGCAAGCAACAATCAACAACCCTCTAAGGCCGTGCCCTCTATCAGCGGTGGCCAGGAGCTGATTGAAATGGATCGGATGCGCAAAATGATTGCGCAACGCATGGTAGATTCCAAGCGAATTGCCCCGCACGTCACGTCGTTTGTAGAAGCCGACGTAACGGACATCGTGAACTGGCGCAACGCGAATAAGGATGCGTACAAGAAGCGGGAGGGCGAGAACCTGACCTTCACCCCCATCTTCATTCAAGCCATTGCCCGTGCCATCCAAGACTTCCCGAACATCAACGTATCGGTGGACGGGGACTACATCATCAAGAAGCGCGACATCAACATTGGCGTGGCCGTGGCTCTGCCTTCCGGCAACCTGATTGTACCGGTCATTCACAATGCCGACCAACTCAACCTCAATGGCCTCAGCAAAAAGGTCAACGACTTGGCCAACCGGGCCCGCATCAATAAGCTGACTCCCGCTGACTTGGAAGGAGGCACCTACACTGTCTCCAATGTAGGCTCTTTTGGCAACGTAATGGGCACGCCCATCATCATGCAGCCGCAGGTAGCCATCATGGCCGTAGGCGCTATCAAGAAGAAGCCGGCCGTTATCGAAACCCCGCAGGGCGACCTGATTGGCGTGCGACACTTCATGTTCCTTTCCCACTCCTACGACCATCGCGTGGTTGACGGCTCGTTGGGGGGCATGTTTGTGCGCAAAGTGGCCGATTATTTAGAGCAATTTGACCCTAATACGGCCATTTAATTGTTGAATGGTTTTATGGCTGATTGTTTAATGGTTGGACGTTCCGACAATCTGTTGAACAGCCAACCATTCAGCCATTCATCAATTACTCCATGAACAAAGTGCTGCCTCTTGCCGCCCTGCTCATTTCCTTAGGTCTCATCATTTTTCTATACCTGCGCGTCAACAAACTGGAAGAAACCCTAAAGCAGTCAGAGCAACGATTTTCGGATTGCGAGACCGTAAACTTCCAGCTGCAAAACCAACTGGTAGCCGCCACCCGCGGCCCGGTGCCCGACAGCCTGAAAGTGCGCGACTAACTTCCGTTCTTGATCTGTCTTCCAGCAAAAAGCCCCACCATGTTGTGCATAGCGGGGCTTTTCACTGAAGGATAAATTAGGTTAGGCTTTCACTCCCAACAACATCAGCATAAAAGCATACTGCCGAGCCACGTCGTTGATGGATTTGAAGCGGCCAGAGGCCCCGCCGTGGCCAGCGGCCATATCCGTGTTACTTCTTCATGAGAAAGGAAAAAGGTCGGGTGTTAACCAACTCTAGCTGAAGACTGGTAAAGCACAGCAAGAACTTGGTATAGTGTATCACTAAGGCTACACTCCAAAAGCCATAAAGCAAATTGGCGCCGCATATATGCGGCGCCAATTTACTTTAGAGTAATGGAAGGCGCGGTAGTGCGCAGCACCCAATTAGGGCCGTCCGCCGCCTTGCTGGCCGCCGTTGTCACCGCCACCATCTTCTTTCTGGTCGTCGTTGTTAACCGATTTTTTGCGCTTAGGCGGTGCCGTAGTCAGCTTGCCGATGCGGTAGCTTAAATTCACGCGGAAACCCGTACGATACAGCACGTTGACGCTATTCTGCGCCAGAATGGGCGAGTTGATTTCAGTGCGGATGTTGTTGCGGGGGGTAAAGAAGTTGTCGGCACCAACGCCGATGCTGCCTTTCTTCTCGTTGAAATCCTTCTTCACGCCCAAGCTATACACCCCGAAGCCGCTCTGGTAGCCTTGTAGTTGCACCTGACGCCCGCGGTAAAAGCTGAAGAACTGCAGGCCCCATCCTTTGGTAAAGGCGTAGCTACCCTGCATCCGGCCACTAATCACCCACCCGCGGTTGCTGGCTTGGAAAATGCGGTCTGACACATTGTTGTCTAATACCGCATAATAGGTATCGAAACCGCCCCCAAGAGTGAACTTGTTGTTGAGGTTAACGTTGGCGAATACGCTCCCGCCGTAGGCGTTTTCCTGGCCGATGTTGGCGAAGGAAGTACGAATAGTGTCGAAGTTACTGGTGCGCACCGCCTGAATTGAGCCGGTCGTGTTACGCGCGAAAGCCGAAAAATTAAGCGAGGTTTTCTTGATGAACGTGCTGTACCCCAACTCGTAGTTGTTGGTGTATTCAGGCCGCAGCTCCGGATTTCCTTCCGTAACGTTCAAAGGGTTGGCCGCCTGCCGGTTGGGGTTCAGGAATTGCAGCGAAGGGCGCTGAATTCGGCGGTTGTAACCGGCCTTCAAGGTGTTGCCGCTGGCAAACTTGCGCGAGAGATTCACGCTCGGCACCAGCACGCCATACGAAGGAATGTTAACGTCGGTGTCGGAGGCCTGAAAATTAGCATCGATAGTGGTGTACTCGTAGCGGGCACCGGCTTTCACGGTGTAGTTCTTCAGAAAGCCTAGCGTGTACGAAGCGTAACCGGCGGCCACGTTCTGGTCGTAGGTGAAGGTGTTGGATAAATTGCTCCCTACTGTTTGCACACCATCTGCGAAAGTGGCGTATTCACTGTTCACCTGGCGCATAATGTCTTTAGCGCCCACTTCCACCATTTGATTTTTACCAACTGGCATCTGGTAGTCGAACTGCAACGTCATCTCTTCGTTGTAGCTGTCGTTCTGGTTACGAATCTGGCTAGCCGAGTTCTGGTCGAGGCTTTCGAGGATGTCGTTGGTGAAGTTGTTTGTGCGGTTATTGCGGCTGTAGAGCGCTAATGCGCTAAACTCTTGTTGCGGCGTCTCGAAAGTATGCGTGTAGTTCAGATTCAAATCGAGCGTGTTCGACTGATCCAGCGTGCGGGCGTTACGCACGGTGCGGCTACTCAGCGGATAATCCCCGAAGGAGTTGAGGCGGTACGACTCGCTTAGCAGGTTGTCTTGGTAGTTGGTGCCATTGCGCACGCCTAGCTGCACCGAAGCGGAAAGGAAGTTGTACTTGTTGATGTCGTAGTCCCAGCCCAGCGAATAGCGACCGAACAGGTTGTTGTTGCGCGTTTTGGCCGTTTGGGTGGCCTGCGCCAGGTAGGTACCGTCGGTGTCGAAGGTGTTTTGCACGTTCGAGAAGCGCCCTGGTGTGTTGTATTGCGCCCGGCCACCGCCCCCGAGCGAGAAACCCATTTTGCCGGTGCGGTAGCTACCGTTCAAGCCAAAATCGGCACTACGCAAGCCGCCGCTGCCGCGCGCGTCCAGCGTGAAGCCCTGCAGGTTGTTTTGCTTGGTCACGATGTTGATGATACCACCCGAGCCCTCGGCGTCGTACTTGGCCGAAGGGGAGGTAATCACCTCCACCGACTTGATCTGGTCGGCCGGAATCTGCTTCAGCGCATCGGCAATGCTGTTAGCTGAAATAGTGGAGGGCCGGTTGTTGATGAGCACCCGGATATTGCTGCTGCCGCGTAGGCTCACATTGCCATCGAGGTCGACAGAAAGCATCGGCACGCGCTTGAGTACGTCGGTGGCGTCGCCGCCGCGGGTGGTTTCGTCTTTCTCGGCGTTGTACACCGTGCGGTCCACCTTTTCTTCTACCAAGGAGCGCTGACCTTCTACCACCACTTCCTTCAGCGCCTGCGCCGATGAGGCCAGTGCTATCGTGCCCAACGCCACGGTGTTGCCCGCGTCGGTGATGACAACGCCCGGCTTATCGATGGATTTGTAACCTAAAAAGCTAATTTGCAGTGTATAAGTACCCGCGGCAATTTTGCTTACGGTGAATTTGCCGCTTTCATCAGCGGCGCCGCCGTCTACGGGTTTGCCAGTGGTCGGATTGAGGAGCACCACCGTGGCGTATGGCACGGGCTGTTTGGTACTTGCATCGGTAATTATGCCCGTAATGCGGCCATTACCTTGCTGCGGCTGCGCGGGTGCACCCAACGCCGGACGCTGTCCTCCGGCAGGCGGACCGCCCTGTGGTCGACCCGTGCCGGCTGGTTCCTGCGCCAAGGCCATATAGCCACTACCAAGAAGCACTACTAGAAAGGAAATCTTTTTCATACAATCAACAAACGACTATTGCCCTGCTTTCCCGGCTCGGGTCTTTATTTTCTTCCGTTAAAAAGCAGCCTTGGGTTGTCTGGCTGCTTAGGCTTCACTTTACCTTAAATCAATCCGGTAAACCTTCTTTACTTGTCACCGGAGCCACAGACACAGCTTCGACCAATTAGTGGCTTCACGTCGCCTTATTACTCTATGATTATTCGTGAACAATACGTACCCGGCAGAATCAGCTACCTACAGTTGTCCGTGCCTGCATTTTACGCTCAACGGTAGTGCTTACCACGAGCAGTCAACAAATGTTGTCTGGTTGATGCATTTCTATTATTCAAAGGGGTATTACTACCTGAACCGTGTTTTTCCTGCCAGCATAGCTCAGGTTTTACCTCTCTTCTGAAAAAGAAAGCTATATCTGTTATTTGTTGACCTCAAAAAGCGCCACAAGTTTATTGGAGCGTTTCAAATAAATTTGCTTGCATTATAAGTTGTTGTTAATCATATACTTAATTTTTGGTAAAACGTTTTAGCTCTTTTCTTATTCTGCTTGAATATGTTTAGCGTTATCCTCCCTATTGCTTGAAGTTGCAGACCTGCCCGCATGAGCACGGCCATTGCAACCGTCGTAGCAGCTACGGCGGTTGCAACGGGCCCGGGAGGCGCAGTTCCTACCCTATTTCAGGAGCAGCAGCATGAAGGCAAACTGCCGGGCGGCATCATGAATGGACTTGAAGCGGCCGGAGGCGCCGCCGTGGCCCGCTTCCATATCCGTGTGCATCAAAACCAGGTTGTTGTCGGTTTTGGTGGCGCGTAGCTTGGCCACCCACTTGGCGGGCTCGAAGTATTGCACCTGCGAGTCATGCAGGCCGGTCGTGACGAGCAGGTTGGGGTAGTTTTGCGCTTGCACGTTGTCGTAGGGCGAATACGAGAGCATGTAGTCGTAGTAGGGTTGCTCGTTGGGGTTGCCCCACTCGTCGTACTCGCCGGTGGTGAGGGGAATGGTATCGTCGAGCATGGTGGTTACCACATCCACAAAGGGCACGGCGGCCACTATGCCTTTGTAATACTCGGGGTGCATGTTGATGACGGCCCCCATCAGCAGCCCGCCCGCCGAACCACCCGCCGCAAACAGCGTGGCCGCCGACGTGTACTGCTCCTGAATCAGATAGGCCGAGCAGTCAGTGAAGTCGGTGAAGGTGTTTTTCTTGTTGAGCAGCTTGCCGTCTTCGTACCACTGCCGGCCTAGCTCTTGCCCACCCCGAATGTGGCAGATAACGTAGGCAAAGCCCCGGTCGAGCAAGCTCAGACGGGCGGCGCTGAACGTAGGATCGATGGAAATACCGTAGGACCCGTAGGCATATTGCAGCAGCGGCGCCCGTCCATCTTTCTGGAAGCCTTGCTTGTACACGATGGACATCGGAATCCGGGTGCCATCCTGCGCGGTGGCGTAGAGCCGCTCGGTCACGTAGTTTTCTTTGCGGAAATCACCTAGCACTGCCTGCTCTTTCAGAAGCGTTTTGGTGCGGGTGCTCATGTCGTAATCGTAGGTGCTGGTGGGCGTAGTGAGCGAGGAGTAGCCGTAGCGTAGCACTGGCGTGTCAAACTCCGGATTGATGCCGATGGCCGCCGTGTAGGTAGGCTCACCGAAGTTGAGGTAGTGCTCCTGCCCGTCCTGCCACTGTAGTACGCGCAGCTGTAGCAGGCCTTCCTGCCGCTCCCCAAGCACCAGGTAGTCCCGGAACAGCTCCATGTTTTCCAGAAACACATCGGCCCGATGCGGAATTATCTCCTGCCAAGCGGTTTTGGCAGTGTTCGTCACGGGGGTTTTCAGCAGCCGGAAGTTCGGGGCCCCGTCGTTGGACAACACGTAGAAATTATCCTCGAAATGCTCGATTTCGTACAGATGGTCGTCCTCGCGGGACAGGAATACCTGGAAATTGCCCGTTGGGTTGGTGGCCTCCAAAAAGCGTGTTTCCGACGACATGGTGCTGCCCATCTGCACAAAGATGTACTGGCGCGACTTCGATTGCCCCACCCCGATGTGGAACGTGTTGTCTTCTTCCTCATACACCAGCACATCCTGCGCGGGGTCGGTACCGAGTTGGTGGCGGTATATCTGATAAGTCAGAAGCGTGTTTAC
Source organism: Hymenobacter sp. (assembly GCF_036387835.1). Lineage (GTDB taxonomy): Bacteria > Bacteroidota > Bacteroidia > Cytophagales > Hymenobacteraceae > Hymenobacter. Next base: position 19,420 of record NZ_DASVSY010000110.1, read on the forward strand.
GTCCTGCTTGGAGTAGAACACCGTTTGGTTGTCGGCGGCCCACACGGCTTCGCCACCGGTATTCACTATCTGCTCAGGGTATAGCTCGCCGGTTGCCAGATTCTTGAGGCGCAGCGTGTACATGCGGCGGCCCACGGTGTCCACGCTGAAGGCGAGCAACTGATTGTCGTTGCTTACCTGAAAGCCGCCAATCTGGAAGTAGGCTTCTCCTTGTCCCATGGTGTTGGCGTCGAGCAATATTTCCTCCGGCGCCTCCAAACTGCCTTGCTTGCGGCAGTAAATCGGGTACTCGCCGCCGGCCTCGTAGCGCACATAGTAATAATAGCCGTTGTCACGGTACGGCACCGACTCGTCCTGCTCCTTGATGCGGCTCTTGATTTCAGTGAATAGGTCGGCTTGCAACTGCTTTACCGGTGCCATCTGCTCCTCGAAATAGGCGTTTTCGGCGTTCAGGTACTCGATTACCTCCGGGTTCTCGCGCTCATTCAGCCAATAGTAGTTGTCGGTACGGGTGCCGTGGGGTGAGGTGAGCTGCTTGGGTTTGGGCGTGGCAACGGGTGGAGTGAGCATAAGGCTGTTCAGGTTCAACAAAGGTACTGCCGCCTCTAAAGCCAGTTCGGAGGCAGCTGAAATAAAACATAAGCGGCGGCACCAGAAAATGTTACCATTTTTTGAAGCGGCTGCTAGTAGAACTGGCCGTCATCTACCACCGCATTGCGGCTTCAGAAAACGGCCAGTGTATTGTTGCTACATAAAACCGATAGTCTTATCTAGGCAGGTGCCTACTTAAGAACCTCAGTTGAAGCTGAACTACAGGCTATTCAGACTTTGTTGCAGGGTGGCAATTTTGGCTTCGGCATCGGCTAGCTTTTGCTGCTCCCGCTCCAGCACTTCCAACTTGGCATTCAACACGAATTTCTCGTTGGAAAGTTTTTTCTGCACCGAGTCGCGGAAGCCGATGGCGTACTCCAACTCCTTTTCCAGGCGGACCTTTTCAGCGCCTAAATCAATCTGGCCTTCCAGCGGCACAAAGTATTCCGTACCGCCCGTTACGAAGCTAACGGAAGCCGCCGGCGCGGTTTCCACCAAGCTGATTTCACTGAGCGCCGCCAGCTTCCGGATGATGCCGTCGTAGTCTTGCAGTAGAGTGGCATCGTCGGTTTTGGCGGCCAGGGTCAGCGGCTTGTTAGGACCTAAGCCTTTCTGGTTGCGGATGTTGCGTACACCAGCCACAATCTCCAGGGCCTTTTCCATCCGGGCCAGCAACTCAACTCCTCCCGATACCGACTGCGCCTTGGGCCAGGCTGCTACGCACACATATTCCTTGGGTCCGCGCTCGGCTAGCTCGTGCCAGATTTCTTCGGTGATGAAGGGCATGAACGGGTGCAGCAGCTTGAGCAGCGTTTCCAGGAAGTTGGTGGTGTACTGCAACGTTTCCGGGTCGATGGGCGCTTGGTAAGCCGGCTTTACCATTTCCAGGTAAAACGAGCAAAAGTCGTCCCACACCAGCTTGTAAATCGTCATCAGTGCGTCGCTCATCCGGAACTTGTCGAAGTGCTCGTCCAGCTCCGCTAAGGTGGTGTGCAGCTTGGCCGAAAACCACTCCACGGCCCGGGCATTGGCAAATGGCAAGGAAGCATCCACCTCCCAACCCTGCGTGAGGCGGAAGGCATTCCAGAGTTTGTTGGTGAAGTTGCGCCCCTGCTCTACCAGCTTGACATCGTACAGCAAGTCATTGCCGGCCGGCGACGAAAACAGCATGCCCGTCCGGACGCCGTCGGCGCCGTACTGCGCAATCAGGTCGAGCGGGTCGGGCGAGTTGCCGAGCTGCTTGCTCATCTTGCGGCCCTGGTCGTCGCGCACGATACCGGTGAGGTAGACGTTGCGGAACGGTACCTCGCGGCGGTATTCCAGTCCGGCCATAATCATGCGGGCCACCCAGAAGAACAGGATTTCGGGCGCCGTCACCAAATCATTGGTCGGGTAGAAATAGTTGACGTCGGCATTGTCGGGATCTTTGAAACCATCGAACACCGAAATCGGCCACAGCCACGACGAAAACCAGGTATCGAGCACGTCTTCATCCTGCCGCAGGTCCGTTAGCTGCAACTCAGGGTTGCTGCTTTTCTCTCGCGCCAGTTTCAACGCCTCTTCCGCGTTCAGGGCTACTACATAGCTGCCGTCGGGGAGGTAGTAGGCCGGGATGCGCTGGCCCCACCACAGCTGCCGCGAAATGCACCAGTCGTGCACGTTCTCCATCCAGGCCCGGTACATATTCTTGAACTTGGGCGGATGCAGCTTGATTTCGTCGCTTTCCACCGCGGCCAGCGCGGGTTTGGCCAAGTGCTCCATTTTCAGGAACCACTGCAAGCTCAGGCGCGGCTCGATTACGGCTCCGGTGCGCTCGGAGGTCTGAAGCACACTGGCGTACTCCTCTACCTTATCTAGTAAGTTGGCCGCGTCAAGATCTTTCACGATGCTACGGCGTGCCGCAAACCGATCCTGGCCCACATACAGCTCGGCCTTTTCATTGAGTGAGCCGTCGTTGTTGAGAATGTCGATAACAGGCAAGTTGTGCTTGAGGCCCAACTCATAATCGTTCAAATCGTGCGCGGGCGTCACCTTTAGCGCGCCCGTCCCGAATTCAATCGACACGTACTCATCCAGAATCACCGGGATTTCGCGCCCGAGCAGCGGAATCCGCACTTTCGCGCCGTGCAGGTGCGTGTAACGCGGGTCGTTCGGATTTACCGCCACCGCCACGTCCGCCATAATCGTCTCGGGCCGGGAAGTAGCCACCGTGAGCCACAAGCGGTCAGCGGCAAGCGGCAAGCTTTCGTTCTGGCTGTTACCTTCTGCGGCGGCGCTTGCGGCTTGCGGCTGCGAGCTTGCCGCTCCCACCACTTCATACCGCAAGTGGTACATCTTGGCCATGGTGTCCTTGGCAATAACCTCCTCGTCGGACACGGCGGTGCCGCCTTGGGGGTCCCAGTTGACCATGCGGATGCCGCGGTAAATCAGCCCTTTCTGATGGAGGTCCAGGAATACGCGCAGCACGGCCTCGGTCAGCTCAGGCTCCATGGTGAAGCGGGTCCGGTCCCAGTCGCAGGAGGCGCCGAGCTTCTTGAGCTGCTCTAGAATAATGCCGCCGTATTTTTCCTTCCACTCCCAGGCATACTCTAGGAACTGCTCCCGGGTCAGGCTTTTCTTCTCAATACCTTTTTCTTTCAGCAAGGCCACCACCTTCGCCTCGGTGGCAATAGAAGCGTGGTCGGTACCGGGCACCCAGCAGGCTTCCTTGCCCTGCATGCGGGCCCGGCGCACCAACACATCCTGAATGGTGTTGTTGAGCATATGCCCCATGTGCAACACCCCCGTTACGTTGGGCGGCGGAATAACTACCGAGTACGGTGTTTTGAGTTGGTTGGCTTTGGCTTTGAAAAAGCCCTCCTCCTGCCAGCGCTGATACCACTTGGTTTCAACATCGGCGGGATTATACGTTTTGGCGATGGACATCGACAATAGAAAAAAGACAGTTTATATTAGCCGCAAAAGTAGGGCTTTACAGTCGTGACTTGACAGAGCCTACTTGCCTATCCTTTTTAGCCGTTCTTTATTCCTTTTTAATCACAAATAAAGACAGCAAAATCAATGATAAACACTAGATTTGAGGTGCTCAGTTGATTTATGGCTGAGTTTAACCTATATCTTACTATTTTGATGTAAGTAGTAAACCCTTCTGCATTGGCTTTCTCCCGCTATATGGCTGCTTTGTTTAAATTTCTTAAAACCACTCCTCCGCAGCCAGTAGCTCCCGCCATACCGGCCGCTTCTATTGCTCAGGCAGCCACTGCTCCTGTTACGCCGGCTTCGCCCGCTGCTACCACTACTATTCGCATTGGTATGGGCCAGTTGCTGGTGGAAGGCGGCGAGCCAGACCGCAATCTAGCTCGGGCGTCCCTAATGATTGCAGAAGCAGCCAGCCGTGGTTGCGACGTCATTCTGTTGCCCGAAACACTTGATTTTGCTTGGACTCATCCAAGCGCCCTCACGGAAGCGCAGCCTATTCCGGGCCTCTACTCCGACCGCTTATGCCAGGAGGCTATCCGGCATCAGCTTTATATCTGCGCGGGCCTCACGGAGAAAGCCGCCGATGGCCGGGTTTACAACGCTGCCCTGCTCATCAACCCGAAAGGCGAGATCATCACCAAGTACCACAAAATCAACCTGCTCACCGTTGAGCAGCCTTACTACGCGATAGGCCAAACCCTGAACGTGGTAGATACTCCTCTAGGTAAAATTGGCGTCAATATCTGCGCCGACAATTTTATTGATGGTCTTTCTATTGGCCATACCCTAGCCCGTATGGGCGCCGAATTCATTCTCTCTCCCTCGTCGTGGACCGTTGATTATTCCATCACGGAAGAGCACGACCCCTATCGCGAGAAGTGGGTGAAGCCTTATTCCATTCTGGCGCGGCTCTACAATGTGGCGGTAGTAGGCACCACTTCCGTAGGCTACATTGTGGGGGGACCTTATGAAGGCAAAAAAAGCATCGGCTGCTCGTTGGCAGTGGACGCAGCCGGCATTCGGGCGCAAGGTAAATTCAACGAATTTGCGGGCGATTTAGTCGTAGTTGACATTCCCCGGCCCGACCGCCTTGAAAAAGGCACGCAAATTGGAGAGATGCTGTTGCGCAAAGGCTTTAAGTTCGATACCCTTCCCTCCTAATCAATCCTATATTGCCGGAATCTTCGGATTCCTTTCTGCCCTGATTACCTGCTCCACTCTACCTGCCAGAATCGATAAGATTCTGCAACCAACCTGCTCTCCCTTAATACCATTCAAACATGGAGATTCGTACTCGCGAAGGTACCTTATCCCAGTACACCACCGCACACTCCTATCAGCGCTGTACTCGTTGCATCATGGACACCACCGTTCCCGGCATCACCTTCGATGAACAGGGAGAGTGTAATTTTTGCGAAGTACATAGCCACATGGACCGAGCATTTCCGCTCGGTGAAGCCGGTCGCCAGAAAGTACAGGAAATAGCCGCCGACATCAAGCGGCTCGGCCGAGGCAAGAAATACGATTGTGTGTTAGGCGTAAGTGGCGGCCGTGACTCGTCGTTTACCCTTTGGTACTGCGTAGTAAAGCTAGGTCTGCGCCCGCTGGCCGTACACTTCAACGATGGTTTTGGCAATCCCGTAGCCGGCGAGAACATGGTGAAGGCCTGCCAAAAGCTCGGGGTAGAAATGCGGACTATCACCTCGGACTGGCGCGAATCAAAGGATCTGAAGATAGCCTTCCTGAAAGCCTCGACGCCCGATATGGAAGAAGGCACCGACGTGGGCATTGCTACCGCCCTGTATGGGGTAGCCGCCAAAGAAGGTATTCAGCGCATTGTTATTGGGCAGTCTTTCCGCACGGAGGGCATTGCCCCGCTCACGTGGAATTACCTGGACGGCAAGTACTTGAAAGCAGTACACAAGCAGTTTGGCACGGTGCCCCTGCGCCCGTGGAAAGCCGATGACCCTGGCTTCCATCTGGATCTGGAGCAGATGTTCTACTACGCCTTCATCCGCCGTATTAAAACTGTAACGTTGCTCTACCACGTGGATTACGTGCGGGCCGACGTAGACGAGTTGTTAGCCCGAGAACTGGAGTGGGTGAATCCTGGCGCGCACTATTTCGATGACTTGTACCAAAGCGTCATCTACTACCTCAACCGGACCAAGTTCAACATTGACCGGCGCCTATTCAACTACTCGGCGCTAATACGCTCCGACCAAATGAGCCGTGAAGTGGCGTTGGAACGCGTCAAGCATATCAATGGCATTGAAGACGAACGGGTCATCAATTTGTGCATCAAGCGCTTGGGCTTGACGCGCGCGGAATTCGAGGAAATTGTAAAGACTCCCCCCAAAACCTTCCGCGACTATCCCAACAATTATTCCCTGATCCGCAAGCTTCGCTGGCCCATCAAAATTCTCAGTCAATTAAATTTGATTCCAGAATCGGCCTACGATAAGTACTTCAACTGCGGCACTTAGATTCCTGGCAATTCTATTATACGAGCGGGGCGCAGGCTATAAAGTCTGCGCCCCGCTTTCATTCACCGAAAATATCGAGAGCGGGTACGAGAACAACTTCGTCAAGTACACCGCGAGCGGCTACACCGGCACCGACTTTGGCCCCTTGGATTTTGGGTCCATCACGATGTACGGCTCTTTCTCCTCGAATGGCTAGCCTACTATAGTCAAAAAAGACAACTCAACTTTCAACGCACTGGCTTGCCAGCTGGTGATAAGAGCGGCATCGGTTCTATGTATTAAGCTGGCTGTGTGGACAGTTAAGATTATCCGTCAAGCTGCTCTCGTCATGCAGAGCACAGCGCATCTGTTCAAGAGCCTGAATGAAGGCAGTACAGTTCACGGAGCAACTGGATTTCGCTTTAAAACAAAAACCCACTCCTGCGAGTGGGTTTTTGTTTGTTGTTACTGATTGAATGACGAGGTTTTTTAACCTTCCCCGTGCAACCAATCTTTTTTCGACGTCAGTTTCTCGCGCGACTCACGGTAATCGGGGTCGTCTACGCAGCAATCGACGGGGCAAACGGCGGCGCACTGCGGCTCTTCGTGGAAGCCTACGCATTCGGTGCACTTATCGGACACGATGTAGTAATACTCGTCGGAGATGGGCGTTTGGGGTGCTACGCCGGACACCGTTGCCCCGCCATCGATAGTTACTTCTTTTAAGGCAGTGCCATCAGACCAGCGCCAGGCAGCACCCCCTTCGTAGATGGCCGTGTTGGGGCATTCTGGTTCGCAGGCACCGCAGTTGATGCACTCATCGGTTATCATGATGGCCATAGCCGTGGAATCAGGTAAAGTGAATAATGGAAAGCATGTACGCGAAAAAAATCCGCATGGCGGTTTCTTTGGTCCTCAAAAGTAGAAACTAACTCGTAGTCTTGCGAGTTTTTTGCGGATACGTAGTGGGGAAGTGGTGACTTAGTGATTTAGTGGGTTTGTTGTTCAACTAACGCTACTTGCGAAATTCGAACAGCAAACCCACTAAATCGCTAAGTCACCACTTCCCCGTTTCACCACTTCACCTCTGATAATGACCCATTCCGAACGCCTGGCTGCTTTTGTGGCCTTAGGCCAGCACTTGCACCAGCTTCCTGCCGACACCATCGCCTCTTTAGCTGCTCAAGCCCGCAACCGCAATGCCTGGTTCGATTTGCCCAACGTAACCTTAGCTATGCAGAGCGTGGCCGAGATGCTGGCCGAGGAACCGCTGCGTCGGTGGGCGGCCCGCTACAAGGCCGAGCCTGACGCACCGCGCCAAGTAGGCGTAGTGATGGCCGGCAATATTCCCATGGTGGGCTTTCATGACGCGCTGTGCGTGCTGCTAAGTGGGCATACCTTGCTCGCTAAGCTCAGCAAAGACGACTCTACCCTCATGCTTTGGCTGCTGGGTGAGCTGACGCGAATTGAACCGCGTTTCCAAGACCAGATTCAGGTGCTGGAGCGGCTCAATGCGGCGGATGCCTTCATTGCTACTGGCTCTGATAACACGGCCCGGTATTTCGACTACTATTTTGGGAAGCGGCCTCATATTATTCGCCGTAACCGCACCAGCGTGGCAGTGCTAAAAGGCCAGGAAAGCACGCACGAGCTAGGCCTGCTCGGCGAAGACATATTTCGCTACTACGGCTTGGGCTGCCGCAACGTGAGCAAACTCTTCGTGCCGAAGAACTATAACTTCTCGCCCTTGCTTGACTCCCTACGCCCTTGGCACCACGTCCTCGACCATCATAAGTACAACAACAACTACGACTACAACAAGAGCATTCTGCTGGTGAACGGGGTACCTCACCTCGATACAGGTTTCCTGCTGCTGCTCGAAAGTCCCCTGCTGGTGTCGCCGATTTCGATACTGCACTACGCTACGTATGCTCACGAGGTGGACTTGGTAGACCAACTAACTGACGTTGCGGCGCAAACGCAGTGCATCGTATCCGGTGGTGGGCAGTGGGCGGGTAGTGTAGCTTTTGGGTTGGCGCAGTGCCCTGGTGTTGCAGAGTATGCCGACGGCGTAGATACTATGGCTTTTTTAGCTGAGTTATAGACCACATACTTTAAATAAAAGAGCCGAGCAAGCAACAGCTAATTCAGCCTTTCGTCGGATTATTACGGGAAGCTATTGCCTTACACCCTGGCGCTCGTTTTTAAATTATTTAAGGAATTTTTAATGCCAGAAATCTTAAAGATTTCTGGCATTTATTTTTTCAATGTAAACTTTTTGCTACCCCTCGTTACCAATAGGTGCATACAAACGCCTATACAGTCAGTTTTAGGCCGTTTAGATGTATATACACCTTTCATGAAAAACTCTCGAATACGCTCTTTAAGAAATAAAGTTATTCTTATTTTTTTTGCTCAATATTTAAATGACTTTTGTTGAAAACAAGCTAGACAACAAGCAATCCAAAGGGCGTACAAGTTTCGTATGGCTCCTGGTCAAAGTCTTCACAATTTGTGAGCACCTGATTTCACCATAAATTTCCCTCCTATTTTTCACTTTTACTTGCGCTTGCTGTATGCGTAAAATTGTACCATTACTTCCCCTCGGTGACGGGAAGAACCGCTTCCGTCGGCATGGTTTGCTCGGAATGACGCTAGGGTTGGGTTTGCTGGCTGCTGCGCCGGCTGCTGCTCAAACGGTGTATGGCCTTTCGGGCACCAATTTGGTTACGTTCCAAGCCACTGCACCGGGTACCATCACCGCCACTACGGCCATTACTGGCATTGCCGTCGGGCAAACGGTTGTAGGCATGGACGTTCGGCCCAACACCGGGCAACTGTTTGCCTTAGGCTACAATGCAGCCCTCACCACCGGTAACGCACAACTTTACACCATTAACGTAACGACTGGCGCCGCTACGCCAGTTGGCGCAGCCATTTCGCTGCCCCTAGGTTCGGTACTCGACTTACCGCGCATCGGCTTCGACTTCAACCCCACCGTCGACCGGATTCGGGTGGTAAGCTCTAATGATGCCAACTACCGTCTCAACCCCAACACCGGAGCTATTGCCGCTACCGACCTCGCGCTCAACTACGCAGCCACGGATGCCAACGCCGGCACTAATCCCGGCGTAGGTGCCGCGGCTTATACCAACAGCTACATCGGCACGGCAGCTACCACCCTTTATGACATTGATGAAGCAGCCAGCCGTCTGGTAACGCAGGTACCACCAAACGACGGGGTACTAAATACGATTGGCTCTTTGGGGGTTACGACCAGCGCCTTAAATCAGTCGGCCGACTTGGATATCTACTTCAACCCAAGTACCCGTATCAACCAAGCGTATTTGGTGGTAGCTACACCCAACCTAACGGGCACCAGCACGCTCACCAATTTCTACGGTCTGAATCTGGGCTCGGGCGCTACCACGTCGCAGGCACCTATTGGCGATGGCACCATTGCCGTAACGGACATTGCTATTGCAATTGACCGGACATTGCCGGCTGTTATGGGTCAACTGCTGTACGCGACGCAGGTGTTTGGCACCGCGGCAACAGGTATCAACACCAACTTGCTGTCGTTCGACTCAACCAACCCGAGCATTATTCGCTCTATTAGCTCTGTTACGGGAATTGTAGCCGGACAAACGTTAGTGGGCACCGACTTCCGTCCTAACACCGGCCAATTGTTCGGTTTAGGCTATGACGCCACCACTACCGGCGCCAACTCGCAGCTGTACACCATCAACCTGACTACCGGCGTGGCTACCAGTGTGGGCGCCGCTATCCGCCTGGAGCTAGGCGGTGCTACCGACAACATCGGCTTCGACTTCAACCCTACCGTGGACCGGATTCGGGTGGTGAGCACCAATCGCGCCAACATACGCCTCAACCCCAACAACGGCGCCCTGGCTGCTACCGATGGCACGTTGACCTACGCCGCTGGCGACGCCAACGCGGGCGCTACGCCCCGCATCGGCTCGGCAGCCTACACCAACAGCTTTGCGGGTAGCACGGGCACGGCCCTCTACGACCTGGATGAGGGACTGAACGTACTGGCGCTGCAAAATCCGCCAAACAACGGCACGCTCAACACCCAAGGCGCCAGCACGGGCCTGACAGTAAATGCCGCCAACCCGCAGGTAGATTTAGACATCTACTACAATACTGCTACGCAAACCAACCAGGCGTTTCTGGCCGCCATTCCAACGGGCTCGACCAATAGCAGTCTGTTTACGGTGAACTTAACGGCCGGCACCGGCGCCCCGGTGGGTACCATTGGCTACGGCGTACCGGTGCGCGATATTTCGGCGGCGCTTGATGCAGCCAGCATTCCGAACAGCACGGCAGCTGTTGCTGGCCGACTGCTTTATGGTATTGCCGGCGGTAACTTGGTATCATTTGATTCCAGTAACCCTAGCGTTATTCGCACGGCCGTAAACATCACGGGTCTGCCAGCTACCCCGACAAATACACAAGTAATAGTAGGCGCTGACTTCCGCCCCGCCACCGGCGACTTGTACGCCCTAGGCTATGATGCTACTAATCAGCAAGCGCAGCTTTACACGGTAAACCTGACGAGCGGCGCTCTTACGGCGGTTGGCGGCCCAAATCCGCTGGCTCTAGGAGCTACGGCCACAGCTATCGGCTTCGATTTCAACCCCACCGTGGATTTGATCCGGGTGGTGTCGGCTACCAACCAGGCTAACTTCCGGGTGAACCCCAACAGTGGGGCCGTTACGTTGGATACTCCGCTCAACAATCCAGCCGGCGCGCCGGTCTTGTCGGCAGTGGCGTATACCAACAACGACAACAACACGGCAACGAGCACCCAACTGTTCGGCTACGACCAGACGCGCAACGTACTGCAGCTTTCCTCGAATGCCAACGGCGGCGTGTACGGCGATGTAGGATCTTCGGGCATTACGGTTAACCCCATCGGCGTTGACTTCGACATTTTCGCCGACCTGAGCACTCCGGCCACTCCCGTCAACTCCGCTTTCCTGGTAGCGGCCCCAACTGGCACCACTACCGACAACCTGTACACGGTGAACCTAACGGCTGGCACGGCCAGCCTGGTGGGCCGCATTGGCAATGGCAGCAACCTGACCGGTCTGGCAGCCTTCCTCACGCCTACCTTCGCGGGCCTGACCTGGACCGGCGCAGTTAGCACCGATTGGGGAACGGCTGCTAACTGGAGCCCAGCCCAGGTACCTACCGCCGCTGACAACGTAACCATTCCGAACGTAGCCAACGACCCAGTAGTAAGCGACGGGCAGCAAGCTAACAACGTCACACTGGTTAGTGGGGCAACCCTCACTAGTGCCCCTGGTGGTGTATTGACCATCAACGGCAACTTCACCAACAACGGCGGCACCACGCTCGGTAGCGGTACAGGTTCTATTGTGTTCAACGGCGCGGCGGCGCAGACCATCAGCGGTACAACCACGTTCTTCAACAACCTGACGACTGGCGCGGCGGGCCTCACGGCTGGTGGCCCAGTACAGGTGCAGCGAGTCCTGGCCCTGAACGGCAACCTAACCTCGAATGGCAACCTGACCCTGCTTTCCAACGCCACCGGCACCGCCCATGTGGTCAACATCAACGGCACGGTAGTAGGTAATGCCACGGTACAGCGCTACATCGACGGCGGGGCTAATGCCAGTGCTGGCTACCGCCACTACTCGGCGCCCGTTAGCGGCAGCACCGTAGCCGACTTAACTACCAGCGGCTTCTCGCCAGTGGTTAACTCTGCTTACAACACAGCCGCCGACCCAAGCTCGGTAACGCCTTTCCCCACAGTATTCGGCTACGATGAGAGCCGCGTAACTACCACCGGCAATCCTGCACCTCAGGACTTCGACAAAGGCTTCTTCTCTCCTGCCGCCCTCGGCGACGCCCTCGAAACCGGCCGTGGCTACACCGTTAATATTCCGGCCTCGCAGACGGTTGACTTTCTTGGTACCCTCAACAACGGCACCGTTACCCGCAGCAACCTCACCCGCGGCACGCAAGCTGAATCGGGCTGGCACTTGCTAGGTAACCCCTACCCTTCGCCCATTGATTGGGACTTGGTAGGCCGTAGCAGCGTTGATGCTACCGTGTACGTGTTCCGTTCGTCGGGCCCATACGCTGGCACTTATTCTAGCTACGTAGCCAACGGCACCGGCACCAACGGCGGCACCGACCAGATTGCAACGGGCCAGGGCTTCTTCGTACGCAGCAGCACTGCTGGCGCAGCCGGCACCCTGACGTTCACCAACGCCGCCCGCCTGACCACCTACGCCAACCCAACGTTCCAACGCACCACCACTGACCCACTGGTTCGCCTGGACTTGCGCAATGCTGGTGGCAACGCCGACGAAGCCGTAGTTTACTTCGCGGCGGGTGCTACCACCGGCTTCGATTCCAGCTTCGATGCCTATAAGCTGACGGGTAGCAGCCCGCTGCTGCTGGCCTCGCAAACCAGCGCCGAGCGTTTGTCTATCAACGGCATGCCCGCTTTGGGAACTGGTGATGTGCTCGTACCGCTTGTGGTAGACGGTGCTCAGGCAGGTAGCTACACGCTACGCGCCACTGAGTTGCTCAATCTGCCCGCAGGCACCTACGCTTACTTGCGCGACCAGCAGACCGGCACCGTTACCGACTTGGCTGCTCAGGCTAGCTACTCATTCACCTTAACACCAGGCGCCGCAACGGGCCGCTTCTCACTGCAACTCACGCAGCAGCGGATTTTGGCCAATGCGCCTGCAGCCCTCAGCCAGCAAGTAGCGCTGTACCCCAACCCGGCCCGCGAGCAAGTTTCGTTGAGCCTACCTGCCGCACTAGCCAAACAAGCTGTTCGCGTATCGGTGGTGAATACTCTCGGCCAAGTGGTTCTGACTCGGGAACTGTCCGCTACCCGCGGTACGGATGTGCAACTGTTGTCACTCAGCGGCGTAGCTAAAGGTATCTACACCGTACGTTTGAGCACTAGCGCCGGAGTTGTTAACAAACGCCTTGTTGTAGAATAAACCATGTGTAAGCCGGTCTTGCACGTAGCAAGACCGGCTCCTAAAACCTAAACTTAAATCTCTGTTTGCATGAAAAGATTTATTTCAACTTACCGCTACTTGCTCGGTACCATGCTGTTGCTAGGTGCTCTGAGTGTAGCGCAACCTGCTTCGGCACAGGGTCCAGGTTCTGGTGGCCCTACTCCTAGCCCCACAGCCGTGCCTATTGATGGCGGTGCTTCTTTGCTCTTGGCAGCAGGAGCTGCTTATGGCCTAAAGCGTCTGCGCGCTGCCCGTAAGCGCTAGTCAAAGAGTTCTTTACTCATAAAAGGCAAGGCCCACCGGAAGTTTCCGGTGGGCCTTGCCTTTTTGCTTTCAACAAAGCACACTTGGAGTGCCGTGCTACACTCGGCATTTACAAACTTAGGACCTATACCCGCTCCAGCGTTTTAGTAATTAAATCGTGCATCACGGCGTCGGTGTTGGTGGCAAACTCGCCGGTGGCGCGGTTGGCTACAATGGCGTTCAACGACACCACCTCGTGGCCTAGCAGGCGACCCAAGGCATAATAGCCAGCGGTTTCCATCTCGAAATTGGTAAGCCGGAATTCACCTTCCGCGCTGTTGTAGCGGAAGTTCTGGAACTGTTCGATAAGGTCGGGGCGGCGGAGGTCGAGGCGCAGTACGCGGCCTTGAGGCCCGTAGAAGCCAGGGCAGGTAAGCGTATTGCCTACCACCATGCCCGCACCTAGCTGCTCGCGCAGCAAGTCGGTTCCCCGCACGCAGTACGGACGATAATCGAGAGCCAGCGCTTGCTGCACGCCCGTAGCTACTTCTATCTCTAATCCGGTTTCCACCAGTGGGTAGAACTGCATCAGCGAATCGAGCCCAACAGCGTGCTCGGTGACTAAGTGCGAGCCAACCGGAATATCCGCCTGCAAGGCCCCGCTGGTTCCCACCCGAATGATACGCAGCGTAATATGCTCTTCGTGGGGCCGCACCTCGCGGGATATAAAATCAATATTTACCAAAGCATCCAGCTCGTTGAGCAGAATGTCGATGTTGTCGGTGCCCATGCCCGTGCTGATTACAGTGAGGCGCTTGCCCTTGTAGTAGCCGACGTGCGTCACAAATTCGCGCTTGTGGATCTGCGTCTCAATGGAATCGAAATGCTCGCTCACCAACGGCACCCGCTCCGGGTCCCCGACCGTGATAATGGTGTCGGAAATGTGGTCGGGCTGCAGGTTGAGATGGTAGATACTGCCGTCTTTGTTGAAAATCAGCTCGGATTCGGGAATAGGCATTTTCGTTGTTCGTTTTTAGTTGTTCATTTTTCGGCGCCGGTAATGACCTACGACCTTTATTGCCCTTAAAACGCTTCGTTTAACGGCGAAAAACGAAAAACAAACAACCAAAAACAAAAAACTAACGCGCCGGTGCCCGATAAGAAATCAGGCCTTGCTCGGGGCGGTAGTGGTTGCTGATCTTGGGGTAAGTGCCAGTACCGTCGTAGGGGCGCTTGTCGGGATGCGCTTGGCAAGTGGATGAGCAGGCGCCTTGTAACTGCGCGCCGCAAGCTTCGCAGAGCGGCACGTGGGCGTTGCAGTGCGGGTTGGCACAGTTCACCATTCTATCGGAGGGCGTGTGGCAGTGGTGGCACTGGCTGATGATACTTGGGTTGACGTGGTTGACGTCCACGGCTACGCGGCCATCGAAGACGTAACACTTACCCTCGAAATCTTCACCTCCTGCTTCCAGCCCGTACTTGATGATGCCGCCGTGCAGCTGATACACGTTTTCAAAACCTTGCTCCAGCAAGTAAGCGCTGGCTTTTTCGCACTTGATACCGCCGGTGCAGTACGTCAGAATCTTCTTGTCTTTATACTGCTCCAGCCGCTCCAGTCGGTCCGGAAACTCCCGAAAGTTTTCGATGTCGAGCGTGACGGCGTTCTTGAAGCGCCCGAGTTCGTACTCGTAATCAGAGCGCACATCGAGAATCACGACGTCGTCCTGGTCTTTCATGTCGCGAAACTCCTCGGGCGAGAGGTGAATGCCGGTGCGCTCGTAGGGTTTGATGTGCGGCAAGCCCACGTGCACAATTTCCGGCTTCACGCGCACGTGCAGCTTCTGAAACGTATGGGTTTCAGCTTCTTCTACCTTGAACTCCAGCGCCGCAAAGCGCGGATCGGCCTTCACCAGCCGCATGTACTCTGCACAGTCGGCCACCAGCCCCGAAACGGTGCCATTCAAGCCCTCGGGGGCTACAATAATGCGCCCCCGCAGGTTCAATTGCAAACACAGCCGGTGATGTTCCTCCCGGAACGCCTCCACGTCAGCTATGGGCGTGTAGCAGTAATAAAGTAAAACGCGGTAATCCATCCTTTTGAAAATTATGAATTATGAATCGAGAATTCTGAATTGGAGGTACCATTCAAATGAATTCAGAATTCATAATTCTTAATTACTAATTAAACCTTGACTGCCGGGTTGCCGAATACAGTTTGGTTGGCGGGAATGTCTGCCACCACTACCGAACCGGCTCCTACGCGGGCCTTGTTGCCAATTTTGACCCCGGCTACTACCACTACGCCAGCCCCGATAAAGACCTGCTCGCCTATCACTACCCCGGCATTCAGAATGGCGCCGGCGCTTAATTGCGAGTAGTCGCCCAACTCGGCTTTGGCGTCTATCACGGCATTAGGCCCAATCAGGCAGCCATTGCCGACCTTGGCCGTACCGGCTACCACGGCATTGGCTCCTACCTGATTGCCGTGCCCTAGCCAAGCGTGCGGCGACACGCTGGCGCGCTGGTGAATGGCATTCACGGGCACGACTTCGTATTCGTCGTGAAGCATGGCGGTGAGGCTGCGGCGGCTGGCCGTGTCCTCGGTAGCCACAAATACTTCGCACTTCTTGCCGAGGAGTTTGAGTAATTCTTTATCGTCGGTGTTGCCCATTACGGGCACGTCGAATACTTCGGTGTTTTGCAGCTTGGTGTCGTCGTCGAGGAGGCAGTATACTACCACATCGTTGGAAAGAAAAGCGTCGAGGGCAGCAATGCCCACGGTTTGGGCACCAAGAATGATAACGGGATTTTCCATACGTAGCGAAAGGGAGCCGACAGCGCGCCGACCAAATTCAAACCGCAAAGATACGCCACACTTGGTTGCTGATTGCTGATTGATGGTTGTTGATTGCTACAGGTTGCTTTCTCTTATATTTCAAATGAGCATTAATCAACAACAAACCATCAATGTATACCTCTATAGCCCCAACCGGCGCAGCAATCGGGCGGCATATTCGTTTTGCAGTGCCAGCCACAACACAAACGGCAGTAAAGCTGCCCGGTAGCGGTTCATGGTGCCAAGGTTGGGCGCACTCAACCCAAGTAGAGTTGCCAAGGCCAGGCAGTAGAATAAGATGGCCACCACCAACGCAAACGGCAATTCGCCTTTCCGTCCGCGTAGGGTGGCCAGCAAGGCAGTTACCAGAATACCGAGCAATAACAGGTTTTCCAGCCCCAACCCCTTATAGCCCAGACTGCCTTCCCAAAACCAGGGCCGGCTAAGTGTTTCCCAAACTGCCTGTGGAGCGTTTCGGACGACACTCTCAGTGTTGGGGCTAAGTTCTTCGTATTGAATGCGTGGCCGGTTTGCAGACTGTTTACTTAGCTCGTTGTAGTTGCGCACTAGTTGGAGCGTGATGCGGTTTGGCCGGAAAACCAACGCTACTTCACTTGCCAGCCAAGCCCCAACCCCAATAGTGGCTGAAAAAAACACCACTACCGCCCACCGCTGACGCGCAAGACCCAACTGCTGCAGCAAGCGCACTACCGTGAGGCCTCCCAACGCGCTGAAAAGTAGTGCCGCAAAGAAATAGCGCATTTTGAAGTGCAGCACGGCCAGTAATACGAACACTAAAATGCGCCAGATTGAAAACCGCTCACTATCATAAAGCCAGCCAATCAGGATAGCCACCAGTCCCGCCGCACTACCTAACACTAGACTCTCCTTGGTAATACCTGCCGACCAAAAAACCACCGTCGGCCACACCAAAAAGCCGATCAGGGCAGCCCCGGCAGGCGTCTGCGGGAATGTATGAGCTAAAGTTCGCACCAAGGTCCAGCAGGCAATAAAGCAGAACAACGTAAGGTACAGGCCATTCCACCAGCTGCTACTGTAGCTGGCCAGATTTAGAACCGACAGGATTTTGGCCGTGAAAAACGTATTAGAATAGCCGTGATAGATGAGGTAGAGTTCCTTGTTGTAATGAAATTCATTGCCCAACATGGCCTGCACCCAAGCGCTTGGTCTTTCCCACAGTTGCAACGTCATGGTCGTAGAGAACTGATGCATATGACGGGCATCGGAGCTTGGCTTCCAGCACGCTATCATCCAAGACAGCAGCTTCAGGGCCATTACCGGCAGCAGCCAACGCCCCAGCTGCGGCACGCGCAACTGCGCACGAACCCAGCGCCAGAGCCAAATGGCCAGGGCCGCATTGAGCAGGACGGCAACAAGTAGCTTCACTGGCTGACCAGGTTACGTTGTAAAATCCGGCTGCCTACGGCACAATGCAGGCAGCGGCGCGGCGCGCAGTACGTCCGGTGCAGCGCCAGCAAGCCCTGCGAATCGGCTGAACTACGGTGCTGGAAGCCTAGCGCATCATAGTCGTCGGTGATGTGGTTGTGTTCGGCGGGCAGCAAACTTAGCAGAGCAAGAGCATTCTCTACTAGTTCGGGCTGCCCCGTATGCCGGGCGTAGGCTATACGTAGCGGCACTACTACGTTGGTAATCAACAGATAAATACTGCTTTTGCCCAAGGCTGGCACCTTGCCCGTCGCGCCCGGCCGATAATGCTCGCGCCAGTACTTGGAAGTAGGCGCTTGGAAGAACTTAGTTAGCGTAGGCAAGTCGGCGGCGGTTAGCATGGCATCAAACAGAGCAGGCCGCGCGTGCAGTACCGCTGCTAGCTGCGCCAGGCGCACCGGTGGAAAATTGGCGGGCCGCAGCCGCAGAAAATTCCACTCGTGCGCGGCCAAAGCGGTACCGTGCAAGCTGTATTTGTGGCGCAAGAACTCGAATTCACGGCGGAGAGCAACGATATATTCGTCTGCCGAAGCCTGCGTTTCTTCTAGTAGCCCAGCCTGTCCGAACAGCAGTGCTTCCAGTTGCAGTTGGTCGTGGCGGTGGCGGCGCACTACATGGAGCGGTAGTGCCTTCGCCAGCCGGGCCAGCGGCTCACTGTTCTTCTGAAACCCGAAGGCAGCAGCCAGCGTGTGATACGCAGTTGCTTCCCAATCGTCGCCCAGGCGCTGGTGCAAAGCCGCTACTACGGAAGCTTTTAGCTCCATGCGTTCCAGCAACGCGCGCTCCACCATGCTGGTACGGGTAATTTCGGGTACCAAGGGCAATTGTGCGGCACAGGGCAACAAGGACGTTGGCTGCTCCAGCAGAGCATGGTAAGCGCGCAGCAAATCAGGGGCAATGCGCGGGCCTAGCGACAAGGCGGGTACTATGCTGCTATCAAGGCGTTGTACGGGCTGGTCGGCTTCGTACACTACGTGCAAGACTACCTGGTCGTATTTAGGGTCGGTCTGGTGCTGGTGGCGGTGCCAGTCGGAGGCTTTCAAGTGGATTTCTACGGCTCCGTTCCACTCTACTTCGTCTAGCTGCAAGCGGGCCGTCAGGAAGTCAGGGCCGGCGTCGGCGTTGCGGTAACCAGGTTTTAAAACGGTAATAAGCTGGCCATCGGTGGTACGCAAATCGGTTTTATCGAAATATTGATGCTGCCAAACGTAATGGAGAAAATCTTCTTGCATAATAGAATATATAAGCTCGAAATATAAGGCTTTCAGCACTCAACCCTGGACTCACTCTTTGAAATGATCAGGCATTGATTCCCGCCGATGGCGCAGAAGTTTGCGCCAAGGATGCTAAAGCTTATTACGCCAACTTCTCGCCAATAAGCTTAAAACACTATTTGTCGTAAGACAGTCCGGCCCGCCTCCGCGAGTAGCAGAGACGGGCCGGACGCATTGACAAGCAAAGAAGCTTAACGCAGGTCGATAACTTTCACGCCTTTGTATTTGGCCTTGTCGAAGGCAAAAGTGGTAGCGTCAACTGGTACGTTGGGCGTAAACTTGTTGATTTTTACGGTGTAGCGGTTGCCGTTCTTTTTAAACATTTGCCAGCTTCTCACCGAGTTATCGGTCTTGCTAACTTTCATACGCACCTTGAAAACCGGATTGCTCCGGTCTTCGGGGGCGAGTTCGATGATGTCCACTAGCTCGCCACCTTCCTTGGCTTCCTGTACGTAAGAATACTTGTAGCCTTTTTTGTAGAGCGTATAGATTTGAGCGGGCGAAATCTCCTGCTCATCCGACTCATAATCAGAGATATTTACCTCGTTTTCGGCTTTCATGTAGGTGTACATGGTTTTGCCGTCGTTGATAACTTCTTGGCCGCTCATTTTCAACCGGAACTTTTGGCCGCTCACGGTGATGTCGCCGCTCATGTTCTCTTTTACTTTGGCCGCGTCGTTTTCCAGCGTCTGGGTAAAAGATGCTTTATAGGCCTTCATTGCCTGATATTTGGCACTCATCTGGTCCAGAATCTTACCAGCTTTGGGGTCCTGCTGCGCCGTGGCGGTTGAGAGTAGGGAAACCGAAAGGGCGAACAGGGCGAAAAGTTTTTTCATTACAAAAAGGTGGTTCAGTAGAGGTAAGTACAGAGACGTACGAAACCGGGCTTTGTTTAAGACTTAACAAAAAGAAGTTTAAAATGATCCTCCTCTTTGCCCGGTATTATAATGTACTTACTATTTCGGCAGTGTATTCAACAACTGTTCCAAACTATATTCGTCGGGAATCAAGACCTCACGCGCTTTGCTGCCTTCAAACGGTCCTACCACGCCGGCATGTTCTAACTGGTCGATGAGGCGGCCGGCGCGGTTGTAGCCAAGCTTCAGGCGGCGCTGCAGCAACGACGTACTGCCCTGCTGGTGCGTAACAATAACGCGGGCCGCTTCCTCGAACATCGAGTCACGCTGGCTGGGGTCCATGTCTTCCAGGTCGCCGTTGCCCCCGCCCGATTCTCCTACCACTTCGGGCAGCAGGTAGGCATCGGGGTAGCCTTGCTGCTCGCTCACAAAGTCGCAGAGCCGGTCCACTTCGGGCGTATCGATGAAAGCGCACTGCACCCGGATGATATCAGAGCCCTGGGAGATGAGCATGTCGCCCTGGCCCACAAGCTGGTCGGCACCGCCGGCATCGAGGATGGTGCGGGAGTCAATCTTGGAGGTAACCTTGAAGGAAATCCGGCACGGGAAGTTGGCCTTGATGATACCGGTAATTACGTTCACGGAAGGGCGCTGCGTGGCCACAATGAGGTGAATACCAATGGCGCGGGCCAGCTGGGCCAGACGCGCAATCGGAGTTTCCACTTCCTTGCCGGCCGTCATCATCAAGTCGGCCAGCTCGTCGATTACCAGCACGATGAAGGGCAGATAGCGGTGGCCTTTCTTGGGGTTGAGGCGGCGCTCAATGAATTTGCGATTGTACTCTTTCAGGTTCCGGCAGCCGGCGTCCTTCAACAGGTCGTAGCGCCGGTCCATTTCCATGCACAGCGAGTTCAGCGTGTTCACCACCTTCTTGGTGTCGGTGATGATGGCTTCTTCGGTGTCGGGCAGCTTGGCCAGGAAGTGGCGCTCGATCTTGTTGAAGATGCTCAGTTCCACCTTTTTAGGATCGACGAGCACGAACTTCAGCTGCGCGGGGTGGCGCTTGTAGAGCAACGAAGCCAGAATAACGTTCAAGCCCACCGACTTACCCTGACCCGTGGCACCAGCCATCAGCAAGTGGGGCATTTTGGCCAAATCCACTACAAACACTTCGTTGGTAATGGTACGGCCGAAGGCAATGGGCAAGTCCATTTCGGTGTGCGCAAACTTCTCGGTAGCAAACACCGAACGGATACTCACCATCTCCTTTTTGGTGTTCGGCACCTCAATACCAATGGTGCCTTTGCCCGGAATTGGAGCAATAATACGGATGCCTAAAGCGGCCAAGCTCAAAGCAATATCATCTTCCAGGCTCTTGATCTTCGAAATGCGCACCCCTGCATCGGGCACGATTTCGTAGAGCGTGACCGTGGGGCCGATGGTGGCCTTGATGCTGGCAATGTTGATACCGTAGTGCCCCAAGGTTTCCACAATGCGGTCCTTGTTGGCTTCCAGCTCCTCTTTGGTTACCTGCGCTTTGGCCTGCCCGTAGTCGTTGAGCAGATCCAACGTGGGATATTGGTAGCGCGAGAGGTCCAGCGTAGGATCGTAGTTGACCGCCGGCATGGCGTCGGCATCCTCGTCTTCGTCGGCAATGACAGCCATATCAGCGCCAGCGGCAGGATCTAGCTCTCCCTGTTTGACGGTGATTTGTAGGGCTGGCTGTTGATTGCTGGTAGTTGATTGTTGGCTGTTAGCTGCCGGCAGCGGGACACTATCATCAGCCAAATCGGCCAAGGAAAGTGGCGTCGGAACCCGTGATGGCATGGTGGCAACTGGCTCCGGGTCAACCGTTGACTCTATGGAGAAGCTAGGGCCCTTGGCTGGAGTTGTAGCACCACCAGAAGCTACAGTAGCCGCGGCGCTGGCAGCACTTAAGGCGGCGCTGGCGGCGGGAGCAACGGAAAGCGGCAAAGCCGCACCAGTAGCAGTAGTAGCCGCGGCCGCTCCTGTCAGTAGCCCGGCGCCGCTGGTTGGTACCACGCTGAAATTCGGCGAGGCTACGGAGCCGGACGTAATAATTGAAGCATCGGGCTCATTGTCTTCTTTGGGCTGCAACACGGCCGCCGGACGGGTAGTTGCTACAAGCGGAACCGGACGCACAGAGCGCACCGTCATCCCAAAGTCACGCTCTTCCTCTTCTTTATTGTCGAAGGCAGGCGAGGCGACGTTGCTTGCTGCCGGACGGGCCTGATTAACTATAGTCTGACTGTCAGAAACTTCCTCCTCTTCTTCGGCTTCGGCACCGAAGCGGGGCATGGTGAGCGACGTAACGTTGAAGAAGAAAACAACGAAGGAAATCAGCAGAAACGCCAGCAGCAGCACTGTGCCCCAACCAATTAAACTGTTGAGCCAAAGGGCCACTTCGTACCCAATGCCGCCACTCAAAAAGTCGAGGCGGTGCCCGAGGGTGGGGTCGGCATCGGGGGCTTGCATGGTGAGCACCACGTAGCCAAGCAGCACGCTCAGCCAGCCCATCAAAAAGACGCACAAGGCCAGCACATAGCTCACCGACACGCCGGCCCGACGGAATACAATCTTGTAGCCCAGGAAAAACACGATAGGGATGAGGGCAAATGCCGCCACTCCAAAACCTCTATAAATAAAAGCCTGCGCTATTATGGCCCCCAGCAACCCAAACCAGTTGCCCGTTTCCTGACCCGCCTCTTTCACCGTGGTGCGGTCGATTCCCGCTACTACGCTTTGGTCGGCGTGGCCGGTGAACAAGAACGAGAGAAACGCAATAGTCAGGTAGAGAGACCCTAGCAGGAAGAAGAACCCTAGGAAAAGCTGGAACCGCCGGTCACGCACAAACCCGAACATGCCGCCCAGATTGAAGGAAGGCAATTTCAGGGGGCGCCGCGGCGGTTTTGGCGCTGCTTTCGCTTCGGAGGCCCGACGATTTTCGCGGGGCGCCGCTGGCTCGGCCGGGACCGAACGGGGCGCAGCCGTCCGTGACGGCCGCGGCTCGTTGACCCGGCTGGCCGGTAAAGGTTGATCTTGCTTGTATGTATTTTTAGCCATTCTAACGCTCCAAAGGGCCAAATCTAGGCATTTACATTGAGTGAATGAGCGGATAAGTGAATGAGTGAAGTAGTCTATGGCACCAGATGGCCCGCACGTCAGCCGACGTAGGCTACTTCACTCAGTCACTTATCCGCTCATTCACTCTTGACTTCGTATAGGTAAATCCGCCAGTAGGCATCTGGCCGGCTGAACACGCCAACCGGGCGGAGGCCGCTTGAAGCGGGCCGAGCTAGTTGAGTTGCTGCTAAAACGTAACGGCCCCTCAACTTTCGGAAGGTACTAGGATCAAACGTGAAATCCTGCACAACACGGTGTTGAAACGCACCTACGCGGAAATCCTTGCCTAGTTCGGCGGAAAATAAGAAGCAGCGGTTCCCCCAGGCATCGAAGTAAGTCTGCAACATCGGGCTCTTGGCCAACTCGCCGGCAATAAGCGGCCGAAACTGATGCTTGTAGGAAAGCGGGTAATTATTCTGGTAAGAATCGAGGGTGTAAAAGTTGTTGAGCTGAGCTACTGCGGGCGGAAAACCGAGGCAGGCCACTCGGTAGTCGGCGGGCTCAAGGCCTGTTTGCTGCCGAATAGTTTGCTGTACTTGCTCGAATAGGGGCGCACTCACATAGGCGGCATAGTTGGGCTCGTATGCCCGCGGCCGCCCCGCTAGCTCGCGAAGGTTGTTTAGCCACTCGGCATTCATGGCTAGACCCACCAGCAATTGCAGGCTTACCAGCCCCACCTGCCAACGGTTTGGCAACTCACGCAACGCTAAAACCAGCACGATAAACCACAGCAGCGGAGTCAGAAAGTGGAAGCGCCCAAAATTGAAAGCTCCTACTGCTGGCAGCCACGGCTGCACAACAGCCACCAGCTGCGGATAAAATCCACTAAAGAAGGCCAATGCCGCCAATACCAGCAGCCACGCCCCGAAGCGCCGCAATTGTGCAACTCGCTGCCCCGCCGGAGCCCGCCCTATCACTGCCCCTACCGCCAACAACGCCGCCAGCCGCAGAAAACGACTGGCATGGTACTGCCCGGTAAAGAAGAACTGCCCGGCACTGCGCAAACCTGCCCGCAAGCCCATGGGGTTGATTAGGCGCATATCAAATTCCAGCCGGTGCGGTACAAACTGCTTGGCAATGAGCAGCGAGTAGAACAGCGGCCATTCCACCACTAAGTACATACCCAACAGGAGCAGCAGTCCGGCCACTAAGCGCCATTTCAAGCGGCCTGCTTGCCAGCAGTCGTAGAGCACGAACAGCCCGAGGGCGGCCAGTACAAACGGCCCCACAAAAGCAAATATGCTCCAAAGCGGAAAAGCCCCGATAATAAGCCAGTGCCACCACCGCGCCGGCCCCCGCCGTAGTTCCAGAAATGCCAGCAGCAGCGCCGCCTGCCCCAGTACTAGCATTCCATACATGGTGTACAGCGGCAGCAGCGCCCAGCACAACGCCACACCCGCAGCCAAGGCTTTCTGTTGCGCATCCCCTAGCCAAAAGCGCCGCAGCAATGCGTACATGGCCAGCAAGCCTAGTAGCCGCACCAACCCCTGCTGCACTAAATAAACCGCCCAAGGCGGCAGCAACTGAAATAAACCTACGGTTACGCTCAGCCCCGACCGGGCCGCGTTGCGGGGCAGGCCATCCATCACGGCTGGCAGCACCACGCCCGGACGGTAATCAAGGGCTACCTTCTGCTTTACAAGTAGATACGGAATAGCAAACTCCGCTTCCAGGTTATCGTCGATGGTTATGTAGCTATGGTCTTGCAAGACTACATAAGGCAGCAGGAACAGCAGCAACCCAAGTAGTGCCAGCACCAAAGGGGAGATACGAGGCGAATTATATATCCTAGATGATGGCACAATGATTAGATTTACTGCGAAATTACCACTGCCCTGCTACTCCCTACTACCTATTGCAATGCCCGATTAAGGTTTTTCTTTGTCTTCGCATTGTTCCATGCCACAACTTTCTACTCTTTCAGCCGAGCAACCATTTTGCCGAGTTGAATATGATGCTAACAATAAATGGTTACGTGCCACCTGGCATGGCTTTATCAATCCGCAGCACGCTTTGCAAAGTATTGTCTCGTCTTTGGGCGTGCTGAGTAATCCGGTGGTTACGCTTTTTCTCAACGATAACAGCCAGGTGCTCAACCCTTGGTTTGACTCCTTGACGTGGCTACGTTATGCCTGGGATAGTACCCAGACTCCTCCGCCTGCGTGCGTGGCTCACGTAATGCAGCCCGGTGGCGACGCCAATGTTAGTGACTTAGATACCAGCTGGACCCGCAGCACGGGCACCGAATTGCAGCTCTTCGAGTCTGTGAATGATGCCGAAGACTGGCTGCGCGAATGCAAGGGAACAGCTAACAATTAACATTTATCATTTAACAGTGCGGTATCTGCCGGCGCTTGCACTAGGATCTCTCGATAGTAGCGCCGAAGCTACTCCCTCGGCAGACAATGAGGCCGAATGCACGGCTGCTGTTAAATGTAATTGTTAAATGTTAATCAGCTTCGGGGGTGAAAGGCCGTAATAACCTGCCGTAGGTAGTCCCGGTCTAGGTGGGTGTAGATTTCGGTGGTGGTGATGCTTTCGTGGCCGAGCATCTCCTGGACGGCGCGTAGGTCGGCTCCGCCTTCGATGAGGTGGGTGGCGAAAGAGTGGCGGAACGTGTGGGGGCTAATGCTCTTGCGGACTCCGGCTTTATCAGCGGCTTCCTTGATGATGTTGAAAATCATGATCCGAGAAAGTTTGGCGCCTCGTCGGTTCAGGAATACGAAATCCTCGTTGCCAGGCTTGATATCGAGGTGGCAGCGGATGCCTTGCAGATAAAGTCCCACGTGTTTCAGCGCGTCGCGGCCGATGGGTACCAGGCGTTCCTTATTGCCTTTGCCCGTGACGCGCACGAAGCCTTGGTCGACATATAAATTCGAGAGGCGCAATTCGGTTAGCTCGCTCACGCGCAGCCCCGAGCTGTAGAGCACTTCCAGAATGGCCCGATTGCGGGTGCCTTCGGGAGTACTTAAATCCACGGCTTCTAGCAGTTTCAGGATGTCTTCGTAGCTGAGCGTGTCGGGGAGCTTGCGGCCGGTTTTGGGAGCTTCCAGCGTGTCGGTGGGGTCAATTAGCAGCAGATCCTCCATAATCATGAAGCTGAAAAACGCCTTAACGCCCGACAAGGTGCGGGCCTGCGAGGTAGCACTCATACCTAGCTCGCCGAGCCAATCCAAAAACTCCCGCAACAGCGCAGTTGTCACTTCCTTGGGGTTGTTGGGCAAGTGGCGGATTTCCAGAAAATAACGCAGTTTGCCTACGTCGCGCACATACGCCTCAACCGAGTTGGCAGAAAGTGACTTTTCCAATTGTAGGTAGCCTTCAAACTGCCGTAGCGTAATCGCCCAAGTCGACATAAGCTGATTGTTGAATTGTTGCTTGTTGGGTGCTCGTTGTTGGAAGGTTGCCCGGATATTCATGCAAGTTTAGCTAGACTTGCCTTAAGAACAGGTTTTGCCGGGCACAAGCCAGCAGTCAACAATTCAGCAATCAACAAGTACTAAATGCACCTTCTTATCCTCAACGGCCCCAACCTGAACCTGCTAGGCCGGCGCGAACCAGGCATCTATGGCACCCGCTCATTCGACGACTATCTGCCCGAATTGCGCAATGCCTTCCCCGACCTTACCATCGAGTACTTCCAAAGCAACCATGAAGGCGAGCTGCTGGACAAGCTGCACGAAGTAGGCTACACCTACCACGGTATCGTGCTCAATGCGGGTGGCTACACCCATACCAGCGTAGCGCTGGCCGATGCCATTGCCGCCATCAACGCCCCAGTAGTAGAAGTGCACCTCAGCAACCTGCACGCCCGCGAAGAGTTTCGCCAGAAAAGTTTGCTCGGTAAACACTGTGTGGGCAGCATCAGCGGCTTCAAGCTGGAAAGCTACCGCCTAGCTGTGCAGTACTTCGACAGCCTCCGCCCCAAACGTCTAGGGTTCAAAGTGTAGCCGTGGTGAAATGGTGATAGAGCGATTCGGCGAGTTTACTGTTTTATAAGAGCCGTGTGCGCAGTTTGAACGGCAAACTCACTAAATCACGAAGTCGCCAAATCCCCACTTTGTCGTTCCTACCTTTGCACCTCCATTTCCCAAGCCCTTCACTACCTATGTATACATTCAATCCCGGCCCGTCGCAGGTGTACCCGCAGGTGCGCCAGTATCTTCAGGATGCTTTCGATGAAGGCTGGCTGTCGGCTCCGCACCGGGGCGAGCGGTTTACGAGCCTGATGCGCCAAACCGTAGCCGAGCTGAAAAACAAGCTCAACGTGCCCCAGGACTACACGGTGTTCTTTATGAACTCGGCCACCGAGTGCTGGGAAGTTCTCACCCAGAGTCTAACGCCCCGCAAGAGTTTCCACCTCTACAGCGGCGCCTTCGGCGAGAAGTGGTACGAGTATGCCAAAGCCCTACGGCCCGATACCATGGCCTTCCCCTTCGGCCCCGACGAGATACCCGATGTAGCCGCCCTGCCCCTCCCCGATCAGGAAATCGACTTGGTGTGCATCACCCAAAACGAAACCAGCAACGCCACCCAACTGCGCGACGGCTTTATCCTGAACCTCTACAACCGCCTCGGCAACTCGCTGCTGGCCGTAGACGCCACTTCCTCGCTGGGCGGTATTCAAATGAAGTACATCAAGGCCGATGTTTGGTACGGCTCGGTGCAAAAGTGCTTTGGCTTGCCCGCGGGCTTGTCGCTGATGATTTTGTCGCCGCGGGCCGTTGACCGGTTTCGGCAAATCAATGAGCGCAGCCACTACAACTCGCTCACGGCGCAGTACGAGAAGATGCTCAACTTCCAGACCACTCACACGCCCAACGTGCTCGGTATCTACCTACTGAGCCGGGTTATGCAAGACCGGGAGCCCATCAAGATGGTGCATCAGCACCTGCTGGAGCGCGCCACCAAGCTCTACGACTACTTCGAGCAAGCTACCCCGTTCAAGCCTCTCATCAACAACCCCGAAACCCGCTCCACCACCGTCATTGGTCTGCAAGGCCCTCCTCCCCTCATCGACGAGGTGAAGCGTCGGGCTCTCACGCAAGGCTTGCAGCTCGGCAACGGCTACGGCAGCTGGAAAGCCGGCAGCTTCCGTATCGCCAATTTCCCCGCCATCCCAGATCAAGCCTTCGAGCAGTTAGTACAGTTCTTCGCCAAAGAGTTTGCCTAGCGGTGAAATAGTGAAGTTGTGAGTTTGTGAATTGGCGTTCAACTCCGTGAATTGTACCTAAGGCGCAATTCACAACCTCACCTTTCATGATTTCCCCTTTCCCCATGTTTAGCCTCAAGGAAATCTTCTCTGTCACGCTCACGCTGTTTGCCGTGATTGATGTGCTGGGTTCTATTCCTATCATCATTCAAATCAGGCAGCGCGAGGGTAAGATTCACTCCGAAAAAGCTACGCTGGTAGCGGGCGTGCTGATGGTGGTGTTCCTGTTTTTGGGCCAGAGCATCTTATCGCTTTTTGGGGTTGATTATCAATCGTTCGCGCTGGCTGGCGCCATTATCATCTTCCTCATTGGCATGGAAATGATACTAGGTGTTGAGCTGTTCCGCCATAACCCGCTGACCTCCACGGGCTCGATTGTGCCCCTGGCTTTTCCCATCATTGTAGGAGCTGGCACCATGACGACGCTGCTCTCCTTGCGCGCCGCATATTCGCTGCCCAACGTGCTGGTTGGCATTGCCCTGAATCTGGTGTTTGTGTACCTCGTGCTTAAAAGCAGCGCCTGGATCGAGCGTAAACTGGGCAAAGCCGGCGAAGACATCTTGCGCCGCGTATTCGGCGTGATTCTGCTGGCCATTGCCATCAAACTGTTTAAAAGTAATTTTTAGCTGAATGGCTAAATGGTTGAATGGTTAAATGGCTTGTCATACTTACACGACACCTAAACAATCAACCATTTAACCATTCAGCCACCTAGTCATTCAAAATGATTTACCTCTTCACCGATGGCTCTTCCCGCGGCAACCCGGGCCCGGGCGGCTACGGCGCCATTCTGCGCTTCGGCCAGCACGAGAAGGAGCTGACCGAAGGCTTCCGCCTCACCACCAACAACCGCATGGAGCTGCTGGCCGTCATCAAGGGCCTCGAAGCCATAACCCGCCCCGAGTTGCCCATCACCGTCGTGACCGACTCGAAGTACGTAGTGGATGCGGTGGACAAGAAATGGGTGTTTGGGTGGGAGAAAAAGGCTGACTTCGGCAAGAAAGCCAACGAGGACTTGTGGCGCCGTTTCCTGAAGGTGTATGCCCAGCGCAAGGTGTCGTTCAAGTGGGTACGCGGCCACAACGGCCACCCCGAAAACGAACGTTGCGACCAGCTCGCCGTGCGGAGCGCCACTCAGGGCAAGCTGCTGGTAGATGAAGGTTACGAGTTGATTGAAGCTAGACGGGCATAAATCCCAGTTATTTTCCTCTATGCGGTAGCCTCCTATTTTGGCTCTTGTTTGAATTGGGGTTTTGGATTAATGCGACAGTTGCCTTCGGCCAACAATCCTCCTTTCAAAATTTTCCAGCATCTGAATTATATAAAGGCTCATCTGCGGTGCCCAAAATCACCCGCCATACGGCAGCTTGGATGTTTAGAACCCGTATCCGGGAGGCAGCCAAGCTCCGGCCTAACTTCGCCGGGCATTATATACTAGCCGCTTGGGGTTGTGGCGCAGAATGCCTTAGCTACGCCATCATCGACGCGCAGACGGGCACTGTATACTTCGAGGACGCAACAGTATGCTGTTGGAGCGGCAATGTGCCTGACGAGTTTAGTCCTATTGATTTTCGCTTAACTAGTAAGCTGATAGTGCTCCGTGGCATTCTGGACGAAGAAGGCTCACAAGGCACGTATCGTTTTGTATTTGAGCGGGGCCGTCTTGTCCGTCTTCCTTGATAGTTTCAGTACGAAACCATTTCCTACCTTTGCCTGCGTGACAAGTCGCTCCACCGCGGCGCCTTCCGGGGCGACGAGGAAAGTCCGGGCAACGTAGAGCACCCTGCTTCCTAACGGGAAGGACTGGCAAGTATAATGCGAACCAGGACAGCCAGTGCCACAGAAAATAACCGCCGAAGCGGTGAATGAGAGTAATTGAGTGAAGTAGCCTACGCAAGCTGACTACAGCGCCAGAGGCTACTTCACTCATTCACTCAGCCACTCATTCGCCACTGGTAAGGGTGAAAAGGTGCGGTAAGAGCGCACCAGCGGGCAGGCGACTGTCCCGGCTGGGTAAACCTCAGGGGTTGAAAGACCAAATAAGCTGGCGCGCGCCCTGCGAGGACGTACCGGGCGGCTCGTCCGGAGCCAGCGGGTAGGTTGATGGAGCCTTTCCGCGAGGACTGGCCTAGATAAATGGTGGAGACGCGGCCTTTCGGGGCCACGTACAAAACCCGGCTTATAGACTTGTCACCCACAACAAAAAGGCCGCCGCAACTTGTGTTGCGGCGGCCTTTTTCACTGAACGACAGGATTCTAGCCCGTCATGCAGAGGCAGAGCCGAAGTATCTCGTGTGCCGACAGTATAATGGCAATCTTGAGTCGGCACGCGAGATGCGCCAGCTCCGCCTCCGCATGACGTTCCTTAACACCCTACTTCTTATTAGCCGCCCTTACGGCTTTCACTTCCGCTACGCCGACAGCTACCGCTTTGTTGCCGAAGCTGTTACGCACGTACGTCAGCACGTCCGCTATCTGCTGGTCGGTGAGGAAATCGTATGACGGCATGGCGCCATTATAGGACTCTCCATCAATGTCTACGCCTTGCAAGCCGTTGAGCACCACTTTTACGATGCGGGTTTTGTCGCCCAACACGTAGCTGGTTTTGCTGAGTGGCGGGTTCATGCCGTCTACGCCTAGTCCATCGGCTTGGTGGCAACTCAGGCAGTTTTGGGTGTACACCGTTTTTCCCTGGGCAAGGGCAGCCGCCGAAACTACTGGCGTAGTTGTTTTAGCTTTAGGAGCAGGTTTTTTTTGGGCCGCTGCCGACAAGCTACATAAGGCCAGTCCGGCAAGAGCAACAATTAACTTCTTCATTGAAGCACTTATTTCTTGGCGTATACAATGCGGTAAATCGTGCCCATCTTATCGTCGGAGACGTAGAGCGAACCATCGGGGCCCTGGGCCAAGCCGCAGGGCTTGTGGTCAGCGCGGCCGGAAGCTACTTTCTCGGGCGAGCCGGCAAAATTATCGGCAAATACCTCCGATTCGCCAAACGGCTTGCCATTTTTGAAGGGCTGGAAAACTACGTAGTAGCCCGCCTGCGGCTCCGGAGCCCGGTTCCATGACCCATGAAACGCAATGAACGCGCCGTTGCGGTACTTCTCGGGAAACATAGTGCCCGTGTAGAACAGCAGCGCGTTGGGAGCCATATGGGCCGGAAATGCCGCTACCGGGTCAATAAAGTTGCCGGTTGCTTCCTTCTTGCCGTCGCCGCCGTACTCAGGGGCCATCATCTTCTTGCGCTGTAGCCCATCGTAGTACATGTAGGGCCAGCCGGCGTTATCCCCTTTTTTGAGGGCGTACATGCATTCGGCGGGGAGCAGCGACGACTGCTTAACGTCGTACATGTCCGGAAAAATGTCGTGAAGCTGGTCGCGGCCGTGCTGCATCACGAAGAGCTGGTTGGCTTGCTGATTCCAGTCGAGGCCCACCACGTTGCGCAGGCCGGTGGCGTAGCGCGTACCGTCGCCGTAGGTCTGGTTGAGCTTGTCGGCGCGAAACTGCCAGATGCCCCCGGCCGAATCCAGCACCGGGCAATTGGGTTGCCCAAGCGAGCCTTTCTGCCGGTCTTTCACCTGGCAGGAATTGGAAAAAGCCCCGATGTTGACGTAGATGTTGCCCTCGTTATCGAGCGCCACTGACTTGGTTTCGTGCTGGCCCCGGTTGATGAGGCCCGTAATTATCTTTTCGGGCTTGTCGGGGTTCAGCACTTCATTTTTCTCGTTGAGCTTGTAGCGAAACACTTCTTCCTCGGACGACGCGTACAAGTAGCCGTTTTTGATGCAGATACCCGTGCCGCCGTAGCTACCGAAGCTATTGGCCACGGTGGCCTTGCCGCCGCTGTTTTCGCGGAGCATCAGGATGGTTTTGCCGCTCTTGTCGGGCCGGGCCAGCTTCACGTAGATCGTGCCCTGGGGCGTGATGGTCAGGTGGCGGGTACGGGCACCGGTTTCCACCACTTTCAAGGCTCCAAAACCGGCTGGTAGTTTCAGGCCGGCATTGTCGGCGTCGGGTACCGGGGGCCCTACTTTGCTGGTTAAGGCGTAGAGTGCCAAACTGCCAACCAAAGCCGAGGGCAGCAACAAGTAGCGGGTCAAGAGGTGTTTCATAGGAGGAGGGTTCCGTCAATCAAAGGGTGTAACGCTGAAAATCAGATCGATAAGCCACCGGCTTAGCTTGCTTGCTTACTACATTCCTACAGCAGAGGTTACTTCTGTTGCTGGTGCGGCACGGCAAACTAGTTATGCTGGTGCGAAAAGCAAAGTCGGCAGGTTTTAAGCAGGAGTTGCAGCCGGGTCGTCGGGGCGCTGTATTTTGTTCGCGCACACCAACCAAGTATGGCTTTTCGTTACCTTCGTTCCTTTCGCTTTCCCCTTTTTGCTGAACCCGTTCTATGCCCCGCATTCTCATTATCGACGACGAAAAAGCCATTCGCAATACGCTGAAGGAGATTTTGGAGTATGAAAGCTACCAGGTAGACCAAGCCGAAGACGGCCCCACGGGCCTCGACATGCTGATTCGCGACAAGTACGACGTAGTGCTCTGCGACATCAAGATGCCCAAGATGGACGGCATTGAGGTGCTGGAGCGGGCCCGCATTGTGGCGCCCGATTCGGCTTTTATCATGGTGTCGGCCCATGGCAACGTGGAAATGGCCGTAGATGCCACCAAAAAAGGCGCTTACGATTTCCTGCAAAAGCCACCAGACCTCAACCGCTTGCTCGTAACCGTCCGCAACGCCCTGGACCGCACCAAGCTGGTAGCCGAAACCAAGACGCTCAAGAAGAAGGTTGCCAAAAGCTCGGAAATGGTGGGTTCGTCGGGGGCGCTTGGTGCCGTGCGCAAGGCCATCGAGAAAGTAGCACCAACCGATGCCCGCGTGCTCATTACGGGTCCTAACGGAGCCGGCAAGGAAATGGTAGCGCGCCAGCTGCACGAGCAAAGCAACCGTTCCAGCGGCCCGCTTATTGAGGTAAACTGCGCCGCCATTCCGTCGGAGTTGATTGAGAGCGAGCTATTTGGCCATGAAAAAGGCTCGTTCACGTCGGCGGTAAAGCAGCGCATCGGCAAGTTCGAGCAGGCCGATGGCGGCACGCTCTTTCTGGACGAAATCGGCGACATGAGCCTTTCGGCGCAGGCCAAAGTGCTGCGGGCCTTGCAGGAAAACAAAATCACGCGCGTGGGCGGCGAAAAGGAAATTTCAGTGAATGTGCGCGTGCTGGCCGCCACCAACAAGAACCTGCTGCAGGAAATAGCCGACCGCAACTTCCGCGAAGACCTGTACCACCGCCTCTCGGTCATCCTCATCCAGGTGCCTTCCCTCAACGACCGGCGCGAGGACATCCCCGACCTGATCCAAAAGTTCCTGCAAGACATTGCCAACGACTACGGCAACAAGCCCAAGAAGGTAGACGCCGCCGCCCTCAAATACCTGCAAGGCCTCGACTGGCGTGGCAACATCCGCGAGCTACGCAATGTGGTAGAGCGCCTCGTTATCATGAGCGACGACACCATTTCAGAAGCCGATGCCAGAGCATTTGCGGGGAAATGAGTTATCAGTTGTGAGTTGCCGGTTGCCAGTCTGTTCTATCAACTGGCAACTGGCAACTCACTACGCCATCTGGTTGCAGCCGCGCACGTCCGAGTTGTCAAGCCGGCCTAGCACTTCGAACGAGCCGTCGGGGTGCAGGCGGGCCAGGTCTTTGGTTTCGATGAAGGCGCAGCTATCCACGTTGGCCAGGTCGATGAGGTTGATGGCACCATCGGGGCGGGTTTCCGAAACAGAGAACGGGTCGGCGGGGTCGCGGAGCAGGATGCGCAACTGCGGGGGCGCGTGGAAACGGCCGTCGCCGAGGCTGTAGGCTTGACTTAGCAGTTCGGTCATACCGTATTCGGAGTGGATGCCATCGGGGCCGAAAACTTGTTGTAGCTCCTGGTGCAGCTCTTCCCGGATCATTTCTCGGCGGCGGCCCTTCATGCCCCCGGTTTCCAACACCGTTAGGTCTTGTAGTTCCGGCGCCGGGCCAACTTCAGCAGCTAGGTCCAGCAGAGCGTAGCTCACGCCGAAGAGCATGACGCGGCGGCTGGTGTCTTGCTTCGCTTCGCGCAACGCTTGCAGCAAAGCCGCGTGGTCGTGCAAAAAGAAGGCGGGTTGCGTCTGGCCTGATTCCTTGGCGAAGTAGTCGACCATGGCCACTAGGGAGGAGTTTCCTTGCTCCAGATAAGAGGGCAGCAACGCCAGAAACGTCCAGTTAGTCAGCGGGCCATAGTATTGCTCGAAAATTCTGGCCGCATTGTGGCGGTAGAGCTGCGGGTCGCGGACGTGGTGCTGGCTCCGCTGCTGCATCGTGGTGCCACTGCTTAAGAACAGCTCCCGCGGCTCCCAATCCTGGGGGTCGGTACGTACGTCGTGCGTCTTGAAAAACTCGATGGGCAGGAAAGGAATATCCGTTAGCCGCTCTACAGTGGCCGGATTGCAACCTAATGCCTCTAAATATGCTCTATAGGGTGGGCAGTGCTTCGCCTGGTAGCGAAACATACGCAAAGCCACTTCCGAAACGTTGGAAGTAGTTAGGTGCGGCAGCTGACGCAAGTGCTCTTCGCGGAAACTCATTGCAGGGTTATGGAGTTAGGAAAACACATAACAAAAGCAGTAAGTCTTCGTTGAGAAGCTGTACCTTTTACCCGTCGCCGCGGCGATATTTTATTTGTCTTTCTTCTTACTATGGCCATGTCTCGTACGCTTTCCTTAGGCTTACTTTTCGCGCTGCTCTGCGCGGCCGCCACCTCCTGTATCAGCCCTCCTGATTTTTCGGATACGCCACGCATCAAGTTTGAAAACCTGGATATAGTGCGTTTGCCCAACCCACCTGGCTTCCAGACTGAATACTCGGATACTATCCGGATTTATTTCGAGGATGGCAATGGTGATTTGGGTCTCTCTACTACTGATACTATGCCTCCTTATGACAGAACAGTAGATCCAGTGACAAAGGAGGTGAATGAGAATTATTACAACTACTTCGTTCAAACGCAAATAAAGAATCCAAGCACTGGTGATTGGGAAGACTATGTTGCTACAGGTTTACCAGCAGGTGTGTATAACAGTCGCTATCCTCGTCTTGCACCCGAATCTGACAAAGAAGCTCCGCTTAAAGGAACACTAAAGTTCAACACAAGCGTAACTGTCGGCCCGGTATTTCCCCCTGGTTCTGAGATTCGTTACAGGGTTAGCATCAAAGACCGCGCTTTAAACCGGAGCAACGAGATATTTACTTCCAGTCACGTTATCGAGCGGTAATTGTTAAGGAAAAAATACAAGGCGAGCAATGCGATTTTTAGTTGCGTTGCTCGCCTTTTTTCATGAAGATGTAAACAGATTAATTTTCGGATTACCCATTCCCTTAACAGCTGTGCCTTCCCAATTGGTGCTAGGCTATGTCTGAGGAATCCTTAGTGAGGTTGTTTTCCTTGAAAGCCCGTCATGCAGAGGCGCAGCCGAAGCATCTCGCATGCTGACGTTGTAGCACTAAATGAGCTTACCATACTAGCGAGATGCTTCGGCTGCACCTCTGCATGACGAGCTAGCGTTTTCAGAAACAGCCTAATAAATAGCCGGAAAACGCTTGGGTTCAGCTTCGCGCATCATTTCGTACACGGTGTCGAATACCTCTTCCGCATTGGGCTTCGAGAAGTAGTCGCCGTCGGAACCGTAGGGGGGACGGTGGGCTTGAGCAGCCAGGCAGCGCGGGGCGGAGTCGAGGTGGCGGTAGGCGTCCTGGTCGTCGAGCACCTGCTGCATCATGTAGGCAGTGGCGCCGCCGGGCACGTCTTCGTCGGTGAAGAGGACGCGGCTGGTTTTCTGAATGCTGTCGGTGATGACGTGCTCTAGGTCGAAGGGCAGCAGGGTTTGTACGTCCAGCACTTCTATCGAAATACCTACTTCGGCCAGCTGCTTGGCGGCATCCAGCACGATGCGGCACATCGAGCCGTAGGTTACTACCGTCACGTCGGAGCCTTCGCGCAACACCTCGGGCACACCTAGGGGCAACGTAAACTCGCCAACGTTGCTCGGGATTCGCTCTTTGAGGCGGTACCCGTTCAGGGGTTCAATTACAATGGCCGGCTCATCGGAGCGCAGGAGCGTGTTGTAGAACCCGGCGGCCTGCGTCATGTCGCGGGGCACGCAGAGGTGAATGCCCCGAATGGCACCGAGGATCATTTGGATCGGGGAGCCGGAATGCCAGATGCCTTCGAGGCGGTGGCCGCGGGTACGCACAATGAGCGGCGCTTTCTGGCCGCCCTTGGTGCGGTATTGCAGATTGGCCAGATCGTCACTTAAAATCTGGATGGCGTAGAGCAGATAATCCAGGTACTGAATCTCGCTGATGGGGCGCAGACCGCGTAGCGCCGCCCCTATCCCCTGCCCGACGATGGTGCACTCCCGGATACCAGTATCGGTTATGCGCAGTTCACCGAACTTTTCTTGTAAGCCGGCAAAAGCCTGGTTAACATCGCCGATACGGCCCACGTCTTCCCCAATGGCAAAAATGCGCGGGTCGCGTTGAAAATTGGCGTCGAAGCAAGCTTGCAGCACTTCGCGGCCGTCTACTTGGGCAGCATCGGGGGCAAATTGAACGGGCACTACTTCGATGTTGCCAATGGCTTCTTCGCTTTGGCTGAAGAGGTAAGAATTATAGCGGTCAGCGTTTTCGGCCTGCGCTTGGTCGAGCCAGTTTAGCAGGTTGCGGCGGGCGGCCCGGCGCTGGCCGCGCACCTGGCGCAAGGCCCGGCGCGCGGTGCGCATGAGGTCGGCCCGGATGGGGGTTGGATTTTGCTTGAGAGAATCCAGCTGCTGCTGCACCCCACTTTCGGGACCGGCTTCCGTGGCCAACTGAGTAAGTAGGGTCAGCAGGTCGTCGCGCTCCTGCCTGATGGGGTCGAAGAAAGCGGCCCAAGCGGCAGTGCGGGCCGCTTTTACCACTTCCCGGGATTCGCTTTCAATCTGTTGCAGCTCGTCTTCGGTGGCATGACCTTCCGCCATGAGCCACAACTTCATTTTCAGGAGGCAATCGTGCTCCTGCTCCCACACCAGGCGGTCTTTGGGCTTGTAGCGTTCGTGCGAGCCGCTGGTGCTGTGGCCCTGTGGCTGCGTGACTTCGGTTACGTGGATAAGCACGGGCACGTGTTGCGTGCGGCAGAGCTCGGCGGCGCGCTGATAGGTGTCAAACAAGGCCGGGTAATCCCATCCTCTCACCACGAAAATCTCGAAGCCTTGCTCGCCTTCGCTTTCGCGCTGCAAGCCCATCAGAATGGCCGATATACTTTGCTTGGTGGTCTGGTACTCGGCGGGCACCGATATGCCGTAGTGGTCGTCCCAAACGCTCATCAACATCGGAATCTGGAGGACTCCGGCGGCGTTGAGCGCCTCGAAAAACATGCCTTCGGAAGTGCTGGCGTTGCCAATCGTGCCAAAAGCCACCTCGTTGCCATTCACCGAAAACTGTTCGAACTGCTGCAGCTCGGGGTTTTGGCGGTACAGCTTAGAAGCGTAGGCCAAGCCCACCAGGCGGGGCATCTGGCCGGCAGTGGGCGAAATGTCGGCCGAGGAGTTTTTGCTGGTTGCCAAGTTTTTGAAGTTGCCGTCTTCGTCGAGGATACGGGTGGCGAAGTGGCCGTTCATGGCGCGGCCGGCCGTGGCGGGTTCGGCTTCCACGTCGGTGTGGGCGTAGAGCTGGGCGAAGTACTGTTGCAACGTCAGTTCGCCGATGGCCAGCATAAAGGTCTGGTCGCGGTAGTAGCCGGCGCGCCAGTCGCCGGCGCGGAAGGCGCGGGCCATAGCTAGTTGGGGCAGCTCTTTGCCGTCGCCAAAGATGCCAAACTTAGCTTTGCCCATGAATACCTCCTTGCGGCCCGCCAACGAGGCGTACCGACTTTCCCACCCGAGGCGATAGTCGCGCAGGAGTTCGTCTTTACTGAGAGTGGCTACGGGAGCCAGCAGGTCGGCAGATTCGGTTGTGGGCATAAAACGGATGGAGTTGATGCCAGGAAAGGCAGGAAGGCCCGCTCGGTGGGAACAGACGCGCAAAAGTACGGATTTGGCCGGCAGCTTTCATTGACACGCAACGAGGGACGTTTTTGTTTATCTTTGGAATATCAGTTGCCAGTTATAAGTTGCCGGTTGCCAGTTTTCCTTTGGAAACAAATACAGGCTTCAGCAACCCATATCTGGCAACTGGCAACTCACAACCGACAACTGAATACTCCTATGAAACACTTTGCCTCCCTCTTCTTCGCCGTGCTGCTGGCCGTAAGTGCCCGCGCCCAAGGCGTTATCACCTTCGAAAAAGATTTGCACGATTTCGGCAGTGTGCCCGAAGGTACCATGGCTACCCACGAGTTCAAGTTCAAGAACACCGGAAATCAGCCCGTAGTTATTGCCAACGTGCAAGCCTCGTGCGGCTGCACCACCCCCGACTGGACCAAGACGCCCGTACTCCCCGGCAAATCGGGCATTGTGAAGGCCATGTACAGCAGCGCGGGCCGTCCGGGCGTGTTCAACAAAACCGTGACGGTAACCAGCAATGCCAGTGTGCCGAGCACGGTGCTCACCATCAAAGGTGATGTGGTGAACAAGGAGCAAGCCAAAGCCACCATGACCCCGGCGCAGCTGGCGCAGTCGCCGCGCCTGACCCTGGACCGTACCACCCACGACTTCGGCAAGATCGAGTCGGGGCAGCAGCCGGCGGCTAAGTTCACAGTGAAAAACACGGGCAAGCAGCCGCTGGAACTCGGCATGATAACGTCGGCCTGCAACTGCGTGGGCTATAAGTCGGTGCCGCCGGTGGTGAAGCCGGGCCAGAGTGCGGTGATTGAACTGCTGTACGCGCAGCGCCAGACCGGCCAAATGTCGGATGTAGCGACACTGAGCTCCAACGACCTGAATGGCGACGTGAAGATTACCCTGAAAGCCAACATTGTGCGCGACTTGAACAGCAGCAGCATGGTAAAGGAAACCAACGCCGTAATACCATTTAAGTAGATTTCCTGCACCTGATGCCCAAGTAGTAAGGGTGGTTGGGTGTTGGCCGTGAAATCTGATTAGCGAAAAGCCCTTGACGACCACACAGGCGTCAGGGGCTTTTTTAATGTACGTAATTGTGTGCACGTGGCACTTGCGCCAGCATTGCGTTGTTGTGGTTTCTCGCAATGACGGTAGGTTCACCTATCTTTGTGCCCTCCAATTTTATTATCCCCTTTACTTCTCCTTCCCGCTCTGCCATGATCATCGGCGTACCGAAAGAAATCAAGAACAACGAGAACCGCGTAGGCTTGACGCCTGCTGGCGTAGCTGAACTCCGCAAGCACGGCCACGAGTTGTATGTGCAAAGCACGGCTGGCTTGGGCAGCGGCTTTCTGGACCCTGAGTACGAAGAAGCCGGCGCCACCATTCTGCCGACCATCGACGAGGTGTATGCCAAGGCCGAAATGATTGTGAAGGTGAAGGAGCCGATTGCGCAGGAGTATCCGCTGATCAAAGAAAACCAACTGCTGTTCACCTATTTCCACTTTGCTTCGGGCGAGGAGTTGACCCACGCCATGATCGAGCGGAAGGCCGTTTGCTTGGCTTATGAAACCGTGGAGCTTTCCAACCGCGCCCTGCCCCTGCTGATTCCGATGAGCGAAGTAGCCGGCCGTATGGCTCCGCAGGAAGGTGCTAAGTACCTGGAGAAGCCGCTGAAAGGCCGGGGCATTCTGCTCGGGGGCGTGCCCGGCGTAAAGCCAGCCGAAGTACTGGTGTTGGGTGCCGGCATTGTGGGCACGCAGTCTGCCAAAATTGCCGCCGGCTTGGGCGCGCAAGTGACCATCATGGACATCAGCCTGAACCGCCTGCGCGAGCTCGACGACTTCATGCCCAAAAACGTGGTGACGCAGTATTCCAACGAATACAATATCCGGGCGGCCATCAAAACCGCCGACCTCATCATTGGTGCCGTGCTGATTCCGGGTGCTAAAGCCCCGCACCTCATCACCCGCGACATGCTGAAGACCATGAAGCCCGGCACGGTGCTGGTTGACGTGGCAGTGGACCAGGGTGGCTGCATCGAAACCTGCCGCCCCACCACGCACGAAGACCCTACCTTCATCATCGACGACATCGTGCATTACTGCGTGGCCAACATGCCGGGTGCGGTACCGTACACGTCTACGCTTGCTCTCACCAATGCCACCCTGCCGTATGCGGTGAAGCTGGCCAACCTCGGCTGGCAGGAAGCTTGCCGCCGCGACGAGGCCCTGCGCCTCGGCCTGAACGTGGTACACGGCGAAGTGGTATACAAAGGCGTAGCCGAAGCCTGGAACCTGCCTTTAGTTGACGTGCATAACGTGCTAGAAGAAGCAGCTGTTTAATTGTTGATTGCTTAATTGCTGATTGTTAAAGCCTTTCTGACCAAGCGGCCAGAAAGGCTTTTTCTGTAGCGCGAAGCTCCAGCTTCGCGCATCGTCGCATGAATCCTGTTGAAACGGCTTACGCGCCGACGTTCAACGATGCGCGAAGCTGGAGCTTCGCGCTACATTCTATGAAAGGCACCCTTTATACCGGCGGCGAACTAACTGATCTTGCAACGTTTGCGCGCCTGCCAGTTTATCTACAGGCGTTCCTGCGCGAACAAAACGGCGCGGTGGCGTACTTCGGTGGACTGCATTTGCGCGGTTGCGTAGCAGAGCCCACGTGGCATTCGCTCGGCGCTGCCTGGCAAGGTCCTGCTGCCTTCTGGCGCACCTACGAAGACGTACTGGAAGCTGATATTCCGTTTGGGCAAGATTGCGTCGGCAATCAATTTTTGCTGCGCGGCGACGCCGTATTACTGCTCGATACCGAAACCGGCGAACTGGCCGACTTGGAGGTGGACTTCAAGCACTTCTTGTTTGGGGTGGAAAAATATCCGGTCGATGCGTTGGGCATGGAGCCTTTGCGCGGCTTTCAGTTACAGGGCGGCGTGCTCCAACCGGGCCAGTTACTGAAGGTTTTTCCTCCTTTCTGCATAGCCATCAACAGTGGTAAGCCTCCCACACTGGAAGCCGTAGGCATTGCGGATCGGCTGGCGTGGCTGGCCGACTTCTACCACAAAATCAAGGACCTGCCCGACGGCCAAACGGTACAGCTCACGGCCGAGTAAAGATTTCCCTTACCACTCATGATTTCACCACTTCTGCGTCTGCTGCTGCGCCGGTTGCTGCTGCTGATGGGCGTGTATGTGCTGCTGCGGCTAGGCTTCTACTTGGCCAACTATGCGGTATTCAAAGAAGCCACAACCGGGCAGGTACTGCTGGCGTTCTGGCACGGCTTCCGGTACGACATCTCGGCGCTGCTGCTGCTCAATCTGCCGTTTCTGCTGCTTTCCCTGGTGCCAGCTTTTAGCTTCCGGTGGCAGGGGTTTGTGCGAGGGGTCTACCTCACTTTCAATGCCTGCGGCATTGCGCTGAACCTGATTGACACGCAGTACTTCAAGTTCATTGGTCGGCGCACTAGCAACGAGCTGTTCACCATCACCGACGATATCCAGCGGCAGGCAAGCCAGTTGGTCGGGCATTACTGGTTTCTGCTGATTCCGTTCGGGATGCTTTTCGGGTTGGTGTGGTACTTCTATCCCATGCCTACGGCGGCTGATGCCGCCTATTACCAAAGTGGCACGCGGCGCCGGCCAGTGCTGCGGACGGTATTGGAAGTTTTGGTAATAGCAGGGCTAGCGGTACTCGGCATTCGGGGGGGCGTGCAACTCAAGCCGTTGCGGACGGGCCACGCCTTCATGCAGACGCCTCCCATCCTGGGCCACGTGGCACTGAACAGCACGTTCACTTTCCTGAAAAGCCTGCGCGCTGATGCCCCAGAGCGACGCAGCTACTTTCCGTCGATGGCGGCATTGCGGCCGGCATTGGCTGCCCGCCACCCTGGCCCGCGCCCCGGCGCTCCGCATGACAACGTGGTGATTCTTTTGATTGAAAGCTTTGCTTCCGAGTACAACGGTATCGAAAACGGCGGCAAGGGATACACACCTTTTTTCGATTCGTTGGCGACCAAGGGACTGTTTTTCCGGCAGCACTACGCGAATGGGCGCCGCTCTATTGAGGCGTTGCCAGCCGTGCTGGCAGGTTTGCCGGCGCTGACCGAAAATTCGTTTATCACCTCGAATTTTCAGACTGATGAGCTGCACGGCCTGGGCGAGTTACTAGGTCGGAGCGGCTACGCCACCTCGGTGTTTCACGGGGCGCAAAATGGCACCATGGGGTTCAACACCTTTGCTGGCATTACGGGTATGCAGCAATACTACGGCCTCGACGAGTACCCTGGCAGCACCAAAAGCCCGGACTTCGACGGCCACTGGGGTATCTTCGACGAGCCGTATTTGCAGTATTTCGCCCGGCAATTAGGTCAGCAGCCACAACCGTTCTTTTCTACGGTTTTCACTTTAACCTCGCACGAGCCGTTTCCGGTGCCGGCGCAATATAAAAATAGGTTTGCGGCTGGTGAGCTACCTATTCACGCCTCGATTGGCTACACTGATTTCGCGCTACAGCAGTTTTTCAAAGCCGCCGCGCGGCAGCCCTGGTACAAAAACACGCTGTTCATCGTGCTAGCCGACCACACCTCGCAAACACTACAGCCCGAATACCAAAACACTCTGGGTTCTTATAAAACGCCGCTGCTGCTCTTTCACCCGAGTCGTAAGCTACCCGCGGCCAACATGGAGCGCATCACCCAACAAGCCGACATTCCGGCCTCCGTGCTTGACTACCTTGGCTTGGCGCCCAATCAGCCGCTGCTCCCCTTCGGCTATTCTGTATTCGATGCCGGCACCACTGGCCGCGCTTTATTCCTGAGTGGCGGCAGCTACTTTCTAGTCCACTCCGACTACGTAGCCGAACTCACCGTTGATAACCAAGTACGACTCTACCCTTACCAGAACCACGCCCTGCCCGCCACGCCCCTGCTCGCTCCCGACTCGCAGAAACTCCGCCAATACGGCGACGAGTTGAAAGCATGTGTGCAGTTTTATTTGAATGGCTTGGCTGACAATGCGCTATATAAAGAGTAACACAATCTATA
The DNA here is from genome assembly GCF_036387835.1 of Hymenobacter sp. Classification (GTDB taxonomy): domain Bacteria; phylum Bacteroidota; class Bacteroidia; order Cytophagales; family Hymenobacteraceae; genus Hymenobacter. The sequence goes on from NZ_DASVSY010000110.1 coordinate 62,631, forward strand.
TTTTGAACTTTTAAGAGGTGGTTTGTATATTTAGATGTGAAAAATCAATACAGGAAGTATATCAGGAGGGAGGGAGCAGGATTAGCATTGGTAATTTGCACTGCGCTCTTTCTAGCTCTCCTTGCAAAATTAGCATTCAGATAATTCAGGCTTACAGTGAGTCTGGTTTTTCTCTACTGCCTGCGCGGGCATTTTATTTAATGGCTATTTACTGTCTTGCTGAAAAGCACTAGCAACGTTTTTTCAGTAATGACGAGGCACTATTTTGCTGCCTCACCGTACATAGGCACCTCCGTTAGTATTTCGTTGGTGCGCAACTCGAAGTTTACGCGCCAGCAAAAATGCTGGAGGCCGTTGGTGAGTAGCAGCAACGGCGCACCGATGGTTTGGTTGTAGGTGGCGGCTTGGTGAGCCACGGCTGCTGTAATAGGCACGGTGGGTCTCTTACATTCGACTAGTAGCAAGGGTGTGCCATTGGGACCGAGGGCCCAAAGGTCGGTGCGCTTCTGGCGTTGGTTGTAACGGTGGCCGCGCTCCGCGCTAAGCAGGGCACGAGGATAACCACGGTGGTTTATCAGGTAGTGGATTATGTGCTGGCGCACCCACTCTTCCGGCGTTAGCACCACCTGTTTGCGGCGCAGTACGTCCCAGATATATATAGTTTCGCCGCTTTGCGTAAGTTTGTATTCGAAAGGCGGCAGGTTCAGCTCTTGCATCACCTCCAAAGGTACGGCCCTGGGCTCTGGTTCCCGCTTTTCATCCCCGTACCGTCGCCCATTCGCTGGGTCGGCGGTTTTTTATTTTAATGGCTGAATTGCTGCATTGTTAAATGGCTGGCAGTTCAATAATCCGCCAGAACAATCAGCCATCTAACAGTGCAGCAATTCAATTTTTTAATTCATGAAGACCAAATCTGACATTGTTGAAAACTGGCTGCCGCGCTACACTGGCGTTCCGCTCAAGGAGTTCGGGCAGTATATTTTGCTTACCAACTTCATCAACTACGTGCACATGTTCGCCGAGCAGTTCGGCGTGGAGGTGAACGGGCTCGACAAACCGATGCAAACGGCTACGGCCGGGGGCATCACCATCATCAATTTCGGCATGGGTTCTCCCATGGCCGCTACGGTCATGGACCTTATATCGGCCGTGAAGCCGAAAGCTGCGCTGTTTCTGGGCAAGTGCGGCGGCTTGAAAAGTAAAACCAAACTCGGCGACCTGATTTTACCAATTGCGGCCATCCGGGGCGAGGGTACTTCCGATGACTATCTGCCCGCCGAAATTCCGGCGCTGCCCTCCTTCCGCTTACAGCGGGCGGTGTCGTCGATGATCAAGAAGCACGAGAAAGACTACTGGACCGGCACCGTATACACCACCAACCGCCGGGTGTGGGAGCACGACGAAAACTTCAAAGAATACCTGCGCCAGATTCGGGCCATGGCCGTGGACATGGAAACAGCGACCATTTTCACAGTGGGTTTCGTAAATGAAATTCCCCACGGCGCGCTACTTCTCGTCAGCGACAACCCTATGACGCCAGAAGGCGTGAAAACCTCGGAGAGCGACAAAAAAGTAACAGCCGACTTCGTAACGACGCACTTACAAATCGGAATTGATTCATTGTTAGAGCTGAAGAACTCCGGCGAGTCGGTAAAGCATATGCGCTTTGAGTAGCGAAACCAGTGTCTTTCGCTTAGCTTGCATAGCGGCGCTACAGGAAAAACCCCAGCGGCTCCAACCCGCTGGGGTTTTTCTTGTTATACGCTTCAACTTATTGTAAGCATCCGCTGGCTTTTATCTTCCTATTCACGCTGCTCTAACCCGCTATGGATTCATTCTCTACTGCTTACCTTGACGTAGCCTACTATCCCGAGCAACAACTTTTACACGGCCATTGGAAGCGAGGCGTTATGCCCTTTGAACTGCAGCGCGGTTACGCCGCCATCCTTGATATTGCTGCTGAAATGAATTGCCGCTTTTGGCTACTCGATGTCCAACGCCGGGCAGGGGTTGATGCATCGGATGTGTTTTGGATGATGGAAGAATTCTTTCCACGCTTGCTCCCTCGCTTAGGACGTACCACTTACATAGCGCTGCTTATGGCGCCTCATCAACTAGCTGGCGCCTTGGCTAACAGTGGGCTTCAAACCACTACCACTTCGCCAAGTCAGCCTTATCTGATTCAGCGGTTCACTGATGAAGCCCCCGCCCGCGTCTGGCTCGACCACTGTCTGCAACGCGACTCAGTGGAGAAGTAAGAAGGCGAAGTGGTGATTTAGTGACTGAGTGAGTTTATAGTTCAACTCGCTAAGTCACTAAATCACCACTTCACTAATTCACCGTCTCACTAAATCACTACTTTCGCGGCATGCTTCGATCTTTCCGCTTGTTTGCCCTGCTGCCGTTGCTGGGCTTTTTTAGTAGCTGCCAGAGTACTTCCAATCAGGCTGTTGATTTGGTGGTGTACAATGCTACTGTTTACACCGTCGATTCCGCTTTTTCCAAGGCTACAGCCTTTGCCGTGAAGGATGGAAAATTTGTGGCCGTTGGCGACGAGAAGGCTATCCGTGACAAGTACACGGCCAAATCGACGGTTGATGCGCGGGGGCAGTTTGTTTATCCGGGCTTTTACGATGCCCATTGCCACTTCTACCGCTACGCCCTGGGTTTGCGCGACGCCGATCTGGTAGGCACCACATCCTGGGCGCAGGTGCTGCAGAAGCTCCGGCAGCAACGCCGGCAATACCCGCAAGCCACCTGGCTGACGGGCCGCGGCTGGGACCAGAACGACTGGCCCGGCAAGCAGTTTCCCACCAAAGACTCACTGGACGCACTGTTTCCGAACACGCCCGTGTTCATCGTGCGGGTGGATGGGCACGCGGCCCTCGTCAACCAGAAGGCTTTGGACATGGCCGGCATTACCACCCAAACGCCCATTAGCGGCGGCACCATCACCAAGGATGCCGCTGGCCGCCTGACGGGCCTGCTGGTGGATAATGCGGTGGGCCTAGTATCGGGGAAAATTCCGGAGCCGACGGCCGCCGAAGCCACTACCCTGCTGCTGGAAGGCCAGCAGCGCTGCGTAGCCGTGGGCCTCACCAGCCTCGCCGACGCCGGCCTCGACAAAGCAAACATCGACCAGATGGCGGCCTTGCAGCAACAGGGCAAGCTGAAACTGCGCCTCTATACCATGCTCTACCCCACCAAGGCCAACAAAGAGTTCTACTTCAAGAACGGCCCGGTGTTCGAGGATCGGCTTACGGTGTGCAGCTTCAAGGTGTATGCCGATGGGGCCCTGGGCTCCCGCGGGGCCTGCCTGCTCCACCCCTACACCGACAAACCCAAGGAAACCGGCTTCCTGCTCTCCTCTATTGCCGATTACCGGGCCCTGGCGAAAGAGCTGGCCGCCAGCAAGTTTCAGATGAACACCCACGCCATCGGCGACTCCAGCAACCGCCTGCTGCTCGACATTTACGGCGAGGTTCTGAAAGGCAAAAACGACCGGCGCTGGCGCATCGAGCACGCGCAGGTGGTAAGCCGCGCCGACGTGGCCAAGTTCGGGCAGTTCAGCATTGTGCCGTCGGTGCAGCCCACCCACGCCACTTCCGATATGTACTGGGCTGGTGAGCGGCTCGGCACCGAGCGCCTGAAAACGGCTTACGCCTTCAACGACCTGCGCCAGCAGTACGGCCAGGTAGCCCTCGGCTCCGACTTTCCGGTGGAAGACATAAACCCGCTTTTCGGATTCCACAGCGCCGTGGCCCGGCAAGATGCCAAAAACTACCCGGCCAAAGGATTCCAGATGGAAAACGCCCTCAGCCGCCCCGATGCCCTGCGTGGCATGACCACTTGGGCCGCCCACGCCGCCTTCGAAGAAAAGCAGAAAGGCAGCATCCACCCCGGCATGGCCGCCGACTTCGTGGTGCTGGACACTGACTTGCTGCAAGCCCCCAAAGAAAAGCTGCGCGGCGCCAAAGTGCAGCAAACCTGGATTGCCGGCGAGCAGGTGTACACCGCAATTCCCCGGTAAGTTTTCTTGGCTAATGCGAAAAGGGCCAGCCGTTGTATAACGGCTGGCCCTTTCCATTAAGTTTTCACGAGTTAGTACAGCACTACCCGCCGTGTCACCCGGTTTGCTTTGGCATACTCGACCTGCACATGATAGGTACCAGCGGCCAAACCTGCTACCGGCAACGTAAGCGTGGCTGTGGGCTGGTCTAGAGTGAGCACCGGCCGGCCTAAGGCATCGAGCAATTGTACGCGATGCGGACGGCTTTCCGCATCTAGATGTAAGTTAAGCGTTTCATGGGCTGGCACTGGCCAAGCTGTAGTGCGGGCATCGGATAACGATGGTTTTACTGTTAACACGTTGGCATCAAGCACCCGCACCAAACCAATACCGCTGGCTGGTCCGGCCCCAGTCAAGCCTACGCCCGCTATCATGATGGCGCCATCGGGCTGAACTAGGAAACGCCGGATATTGCCCCCGATACCAGCTGTAAAACCTGTATCGAAGCTGCCGTTGGGTTGCACACGTTCCGCCGCAGATTGTGCGACTAGCACACGCCCGTTAGGCTGCACAGCCAAACTCTTTACTGGCCTTAAGAACGGTAATGAAGAGAAGGTACGTGGATAAGCGAAAGAACCATCGACTGTGCCGTTTGGCAGGTACCGGCGTAAAAAACTATTGCCAGGGCCGTTTTGGAACGAGCCGCCCGCGTAGATTCTGCCAACTGCATCCAGTGCTACAGCATTCAGCTCGGAGGTGAAGGTACTTTCCAGAGGAGAGAAATTTGCATCTGCCGCACCGTTGGACTGCAACCGCATAAGCATATAGGCGCGACGGTAAGATGGTCCATCTGCTCCTACCAGCACATTCCCATCGGGCTGTAGCAAGATTGTGTGAGGAAATGTATCAGGCGTTGGAAGAGTGAACTGGAAACTTGAATCGTATTGGCCGTCGCTGCCATTTAACCGAACAATGTACTGAGTACTGAAACTGGCACCCCGCATATTAAACGAGCCACAGACCAGTACCTGGCCGTTGGGCTGCAGCACTATCTTGTGCACACCCGAATTAGTAGTGCTGATTGATGAATAAGGAGCGAAGGTTGGATCTATTGCCCCTGAAGGTAGCAAGCGGCCTATGTATACGTGCGTACTTCCGGCCAGGGTAGTGAAGCGTCCACCAACCAATATGCGTCCGTCAGGGAGCAGAACCAGGGAGCGGACCGCGCCATCGGCAGCACACGCTGCCGTGAAAGCCAGATCCACTGTCCCGTTGAGTTCCAAGCGGGCTATTCTGGAAGCTGGCACCCCGTTAATTGCCGTAAAATCGCCAACAATAATATATTTCCCATCTGCCTGGCGCACTATATCGCTGATGGTAGCAGGCACTACACTACCGCTCTGCATACCGGTAGCTTGGACAGGAGGAAAGCTCGGATCAACAACAGAACTTTGGGCCCAAATTGGTAGGCTGAGCAGCAGCATCGCTATCATGATAACCACTCCGCGGGCGAAGAAAGTATAGTTTTTCTTCATAGACCTATTGATAGCAATGCTGTTGCGGATGAATATAACTATTAATTCATGTTAATATTCATTTAAGCTGGCCTTTGTGGGCTTTCATCGGCAGAGCCGCCGTAAATGGCGGGCACCGGAATGTCGAGCAGGCGGAGGTACACGCTGAGTTGGCCGCGGTGGTGAATGAGGTGATTTAAAACCAGGGTACGGGCTACGGCGGCGCGGGATAGGGTCATGAATACCTGCTCACCGCGGCGCAACGACCATGTGCCCTGAAAGGTGGCATCGTCTACTTGCTCTAGCGCTTTATGGATGTTCTCGCCGTTGACATCGAAGCGGCGTAGGACCTCATCGGTGCTGGTTGGCGACTCGGGCATTTTGGCGCTAGCTAAGTCTGTTTCAGGACCCGCCATCGACATTTCCAGGAAGCCGACTAGGTTGGCCATGTGTGAAGCGAGCGTACCAAGCTTCATAGATTTGGGGTGGGGCTGCCAGCCGAACTGTTCGGTGGGCACCCGCTCCAGCAGACGCCGCGTCAGCTTCAGTTCTTGTTTCAACTCTTGGCTAAGGGCCGCCTGCAAGGTGGGTTGGGGTTCGGTCGTCATGGGAGAGGTAAGAAAGCTATTGTGAGACTAGCGAGGAGCTTTAGAAGCCGGTTCCTGGCAAAAAGTTATTGGTACTCAAGAATCATGACGCAGAAAGTCCCATTTTGTGGTGATACGCGCTACTTAGGAGTAGCCGGCATACCCACGTTAGGCGTAGCCAGCGGCGGGGCCAGCGCGCCGCCCTCAGTGGCTGGCGTGGAATCCTCCCGAAGCTTCCGGCCGCGTAGCTGCAATAGGAATAGCAGACCCAGGATAAAAAACACAATCAGGGCCAGAATGCTGTAGCGCATGTTGCCGCCCATCAGCTGCGAGATACCGCCGAAAACGATGAGCCCAATGACGATACCCACTTTCTCCGTCACGTCGAAAAAGCTGAAATAAGCCGCTGAGTTGGGGGTGTTTTCGGGGATAATCTTGGAATATGTGGAGCGCGAGAGGCTTTGCACGGCTCCCATCGTTAGCCCAATTACAGCCGCCAGGGCGTAGAAGCTCCAGCCGGCCTGCACGAAGTAGCCGGCCACGCAAATCAGCATCCAGATAAACACGGCCCAGCTCAAGGCCCGTGTGTTGCCGATGCGCTCCGAAAGTTTGGCAAACAGGTAGGCGCCCAGAATTCCGACAACCTGAAGCAGCAAAATGGTGATAATAAGTGAGGTGCTATCGAGCTTCAGTTCCTCGGAGCCGAAGAGGGTCGCCACGTACATCACGGTTTGCACGCCCATGTTGTAAGTGAAATAGGCCAGCAAGAACCGTTTGAGGTTAGGCTGTTTTTTGGTTTCCTCCCACACCTTACCCAACTCCCGGAAGCCGTTGAGCAGCCAGCCCGAGTCGGAGGCGGCACCGGCCGGACGGCCAGGGTCGGCGGGTAGCGTGAAAAAGGGAATTTGGGCGAAGCCGGCCCACCACACGCCCGTGAGCAGGAAGCTAAACCGCGTGGCTTGGCCGGTACTCAGCCCAAACATAGGCGTACCCGATAAAGTAGGCCCCTGAATGAGCATCAGGCACATAATCAGCAGTACCACCGACCCAATATAGCCCATAGAAAAGCCCCTGGCCGAAAGCGAGTCGAATTTCTCTTCGGATGAAATATCGGGCAAATAAGAATTGTAGAAAACAATGGAGCCCGAGAAGCCGATGGTGGCCATAATAAACACGAATACGCTCAGCGTAAACGTACTTGGCTCGAAGAAATAAAGCCCTGCGCAGGAGGCCGCACCCAAGTAACAGAAGAACTGGAGAAACAGCTTTTTACGTCCCGAAAAATCGGCCAGAGACGTAAGCAGTGGGCTGATGAGAGCAATAATGAGGAAGGCAGCCGATACCGAGTAGTTCTGTAAGGAAGTACCAGGAACGTGCAGCCCCAGAAACTCAACGGGGGTTTTGCCGCTGTCGGTACCTGTAACTTCCTTCACCATTGAACTCCAATAGATTGGGAAGATGCTGGACGTAATAACCAGCGGGTACACGGAATTGGCCCAGTCGTAGAAGGTCCAGCCGCGGGTGATGCGCTTATCGTCTTTGGGAATGTTCTCGAAGCCGGTGTCCGGCGCGGTAGCCGAGGCAGTTGTCATAGAGACAGGGTTGAGGTGGAATACCGGCCAAGATAACGGGATTCAACGGTTGTGGTTGTTAGGTCGGCGGTAATGTTGGCTATTGCCTGTTTATGGGCAGCGCTTCGCTGCGCAACAGTTCGGCATATTGCTCGGGCGTGTCTACGTCTATGGCGCCCTCCGGAAACGGCACTGTAGCTACCAGTTGGGGATGCTGCCGGAGTAGTTGTGCGGCTCCGGCTTCATTGGGAAGCTCATGAAGCAGCGGCAACACTTCGGCCCCAAATAGTACCGGTACGCCTCGCACGGCTCCATATTCGGCAGCTACTATGGGCTGACCTGTACGGATATAGCTGGCTTCCAGCTGGTCCAGGAGAACAGGCGTCACATACGGTTGGTCGCAGAGCATAACTATTACACTGGCCCAGGTGGTGCACGCGCTTTCCAAGGCAAACAACCCAGTTTTAAGCGAGGCCCCCATTCCTTGGGCCCAGTTTAAGCAGCGCACAGCTAAGACGGGTGAGCCCACTAATTCCGGCAGTAGTTCCTCATGCAAAGCACCCGTCACGACCACCACGGGCGCTCCTGCCGCTGCAGCCACGGCGGTTTCGGCAGCGCGACGTAGCAGCGTTTGCCCCTGATACTGCAGCAGTTGTTTGGGCTTGCCTAGGCGCGAAGAAGAACCGGCAGCAAGAAGAATGACGGCAGTAGGCATTGTAAGAAGCTGCTGATTTTAGTTATGCTGAGAGCTGCATCACCTTTTGGGATACGCGGCTAACTATGTAGAAGCCAGCAACTTCTTATAATTCGCATACAGCCGCTACTTCCCCATCCGACACCAGCGGCCCATCGGTATGCAGGGGTGGATGAATGGGATGGGGCGAGTCGCGGAGGAAGCCGGCAGGGCGACCAGCCAGTACAGCTTGGATTTCGGCTACGATGGACAGCGCAATTTCTTCGGGAGTTTCGGCCCCCAAGTTGAGGCCGATGGGGCTATGGAGCCGGCTGGCTAGCAACTCCCCGGCGGTGGGCTCGTCCTTTTGCAAATCGGTAAGCAGCCGCTCGTACTTTTTGCGGGGTCCTAGCAGCCCGATGTAGCGCGCAGGGGCGCGCAACAGGTGGCGCAGCACAGCTAAATCGTAGTAGTAATTGTGGGTCATGAGCAGGGCGAAACGCGCATCGTGGGGCTCCTCTCCTACTTCAGCTAACGGCAGCACCCGCACTTGCTCGGCTTCCGGGAACCGGGTGGGCTGCGCCTGTGCCGGCCGGCCATCGAGTACTTGCACGCGCCAACCTAGGCCGGCCGCCAAACGCACGAGTGGCTGCACATCGTTGCCAGCCCCATAGATGGTAAGGCGTACGGGTGGGCGCAGGATTTCCAGACACACTCGCACCGTACCGGCGCCGGCCGCATACTGGCGGGTGGCAGGCTGCCCGGCTTGCAGCGCAGCGCGGGCATCGGTCAACAGCGTATCATATAGCGCAGAATCGGCGGCCAGTGTACCTTGCACCGCACCATTAGGCAACAACAAGAGCCGCTCCCCCATTTGGGCCGGAGCCTGTGCCCCCGCCAAGCTAAACACAGTGGCTACTACGGCCGGTGCCTCCACTCCTTCAGCCCAGCGGCGCAGCAGCTCCAGCGGATTGTCAGGATCAGTGAAAGCAAGCGGCTCCAACAAAATTTGCACGATGCCCTGGCAGCCAAGCGCGGCGCCAAACTGCAAATCATCGTCGGGGTCAGTGGAATCGTAGGTGACGACGGTCGGGCGGCCCTGCCGAATAGTTTGGCGGGCGCGGCGCCGGGCATCACCTTCGAGGCAGCCGCCGCTGATGGCCCCGGTAAGCTGTCCGTCTTCCGTGACCAACATCCGGGCACCCGGACGCCGGTACGCCGAACCCGCCACATCAACCACCGACGCCAGTGCACAGGCGCGGTTAGCAGCGCGGTGCTCGTCGTAAGCCAGAAGAAGACGCTGAAGCTCAGTCATGCGAATAATCAGTTTGCGCTAAAAGGCATAAGGCTTATACGAGGTAAAGAAGCTTTTGACGCCCTAAAGTTGCTTTTCCGTAACAGAATTAAAGCCAGCAGCTGGTTCCCCTCCTCAAATGAGGAAGGGAACCAGCCGTTATTCCTCTAGCTTCCTTCTAAGCAATTGCACGTTCTTCCAACCAACTCTGGCCAGACAATAGCAACAACGCTAGACAGACAAAGCGTCCATCACTTTGTCCGGGGTGATGGGCAGGTCACGAACCCGCTTACCGGTGGCGTGGAATACAGCGTTGGCTACGGCTGCGGATACACCTACCATGGATATTTCGCCGATGCCCTTCACGCCCATGGCGTTGATGTAGGGGTCGTGCTCCTCGATAAATTCCACGGTCATTTCCGGTATATCGGCGTTGACGGGAATGTGGTACTCGCCGAGGCTGGCGTTGGTGTAGCGGGCGAAGTTTGGGTCGCGGTAAGTTTCCTCCATCAGGGCTGCTCCTATGCCAAAGATGCTGCCGCCAATAATTTGGCTACGGGCCGTTTTAGCATTCAGAATGCGGCCGGCACCGTGTACGCTCACCCAACGCGTGACGCGCACCGTGCCCAGCTCGGCATCGACGCGCACCTCGCAGAAATGCGCCCCAAACGAGTGCATGGAGTGGCCGGCATTATCGTCCTGATGACCCGAGTCGGCGGGGCCGGGGGCGAGGCCGCTTTCGTAGCCGGCGCCGTACTTGCCGTTGCCGGTGCCCTCGATGTCGCTCATTTCGTTGCGCTTCATCAGGGCCGCGAAGTCTTCGCCCTTCTGCTTGTTGGCCTTGAGCACGAGCCGGTTTTTCTCGACCACCACGTCCTCGATTTTAGTTTTGTAGAGCGGCGACTTTTTATCGGCCACGGCCAGCTTCTTCAGTTTCTGCCACACCTCCTGCGCCGCCACGTACACCGACGACGACACCGTGCCCCCGGCCACCGAGCCGCCCGAGTTAGGCGCCGTCGGCAAGCGCGAATCGCCTAGCTCGAAGCGGATTTTATCGGGAGCCAGTCCCAACGCATCGGCCGCTACCTGTGTCATCACGGTGTAGGTGCCGGTGCCGAGGTCGGTGGCGCCGCTTTGCACCACGGCGTGGCCGTCGGCATAAAGGCGGACGCGGGCCGTGCCCTGCGAATTGTGCACCGGGTACGAGGCCGTAGCCATGCCCATGCCCATCAGGTAGCGCCCGTCGCGGGTGGCACCGGCTTGGGGGTTGCGCTTGTTCCAGCCAAACAGCTCGGCGCCGCGGGCGTAGCATTCTTTCAGGCTCTTGCTCGACCACGGCTTGCCGTTGGTGGGGTCTTTTTCGGCGTAGTTGCGCAGTCGGATTTCCAGCGGATCAATCCCAAGCTGCGCCGCCAGATCATCCATCGAGCACTCGATGGCAAACGAGCCGGGCGCCTCGCCGGGGGCGCGGGTAAACGTGGACGTCATCACGTTGGCGCGGGCCAACTGGTACGACGACTCGAAGGTGGGGCAGTCGTAGAGCAGGTTGATGATGCGGCTGTTGGGCTCGGCGTAATTGTCCCAGGGCGAGGTGGTCGAGGTTTTTTCGTGTACCAACGCCAGCAGCTTACCTTCCTTGGTGGCCCCGATTTGCAGGGTTTGGGTTTGGTCTTCGCGGTGGCCCATGCTCGTAAACATCTGCTGGCGCGTGAGTACCAGCTTCACCGGCCGGTTCACGGCCTTGGCGGCCTGCACCGTCAGCACTGTATGGGGCCAAGTGGAGCCCTTGCAGCCGAAGCCGCCGCCAATGTATTTGGTCACCACCCGAACCTGCTCCTGCGGCAGCCCTAGCATGGTTGCCAACGACTTCTGCGTGCGCGTAATGCCCTGCGTGGACTCGTACACCGTCAGCCGGTCGGGCGCTTCCCACACGGCCGTGGTGGAACCGGGCTCCATGGGGTTGTGGTGGTTGATGGCGTGGGTGTAGGTGGCTTTGTGCTTGATGGGCGCCGACGCCAGGGCCGCCTGCGCGTCGCCGCGGCGGGTGTAGCCCTTGGTTTTGTCGTCCTGCACCTTCTCCGGATTGAAGATTTCCGCCTTGGGGTCCTGGTACGAGGCTAAAGGCTTCTCGGCAGCGTACTGCACCTTCACCAGCGAGGCCGCGTGCGTGGCCCGTTCGAACGTATCGGCAACTACCAACGCCACCGGCTGCCCGGCGTAGTGCACCACATCCGAGGTAAGCGGCAGAAAGCCCATAGGTGCGCCAATGGCTTTTTTACCTTCTTGGTCGTTGGGTGTTTTGGCGAGCTTGGGCAGATTCTGATGCGTGAGTACTGTTAGCACGCCCGGCTCCTTCATGGCTGCCGTAACGTCGATGTTCAGAATTTTGCCTTTAGCAATTTCGCTGCCTTTCAGCACGCCGTACACCAAGCCTTGCATTGGAAACTCGGCGGAATACTTTGCCTTGCCGGTTACCTTGTCGTAGCCATCTACGCGGCTGAGCGGTTGCCCCACCACGCCGCCGGTGCCGGGGCCGTTGGTTTCAAAAAATCTAGGTTCGGTATCCATGAGGGTTGATGCGAAATCGTAGGATGTGGCGCGAAGCTTACGCTTCGCGGATCGTTGAACGTTGTTGTTCTTTCACCTTAGCAGTACCCGTTCAACAAGGCGCCAAAGGAAAGCTTCATGCTACAGTCGTTGAACGTCAGCAGCCATTAGCCCACTCTGCGTTGGTATTACGCCGTTATTTCTTGCAAGGCCCGGACAATGGTTTTCTGCGCCATGTCCACCTTGAACCGGTTGTGCTCGCGCGGGGCCGCGCCCCGCACGGCAGCCGCCGCGGCAGCCCGGAAGCTGGCTTCCGTGGCGGGCTTGCCCACCAGCATTTTTTCCGCTTCCAGCGCCCGCCACGGCTTGGTGCCCACGCTGCCCATAGCAATGCGCGCCGACCGAATCTGCCCGCCCTGCACATCGAGCCCCACGGCCGCCGATACCAGCGCAAAAGCATACGACGCCCTGTCGCGCACCTTCACGTAGTGCGACTTGCGGGCGTGCGCGGCGGCGGGCACCGTTACGGCCACAATCAACTCGTCGGCTTCGAGCACAGTTTCGCGTTGGGGCGTGGTACCGGGCAACAAGTGAAAATCGAGAAGGGGTATGCGGCGCTGCTTGCCTTTGCTGTTTTCGAGCGTTACCACCGCATCCAGGGCCACCAGGGCCACGGCCATATCGCCGGGGTTGGTGGCGATGCAAGCGGTGCTGCCGCCTAGGATGGCGAGGCCGCGGTTGTCGCCGGTTTGGGCGGGGCAGCCCGAGCCGGGGTTGCGCTTGTTGCAGGGGAAAGCCGTGTCGCGGAAGTAGGTGCAGCGGGTGCGCTGCATCAGGTTGCCGCCGATGCTGGCCATGTTGCGCAGCTGCGGCGAAGCACTAAGCAGCAGCGCCTCGGAAATAGCCGGGTACTGCTGCACGACCAGTGGGTTTTCGCCCACGTCGCTCATCCGCTCCAAGGCCCCGATACGCAAGCCATCGGTGGTTTCGCTGATGCCCTTGAAAGGCACCATGTTGATATCCACGAGTTGCGGGTGCTGCTCGACGTTGAGCTTCATCAAGTCGAGCAGCGTGGTGCCGCCGGCTATGAAAGCGGCCTGCGCACTGTCTTTGCGCGCTCCGGTAGCTTCTTTGGCCGTGCTGACGGTGGTATAGCTGAAGTTGTTCATGATTTAGTAGTGGTTAAGTTGTGAGATGGTGAAATGGTGAGTTTGATGTTCGGCTGGTGCGGGTTTGCACTACTGGCGCCAGTGGCGCGGCCAGCACGTCAAACTCACCATTTCACCATCTCACAATTTCACCCTTTACCCCGCCACTTCCCGCACGGCGGCGGTAATGTTGGGGTAGGCACCGCAGCGGCAGAGGTTGCCACTCATCCATTCGCGGGCCTGGGCGTCGGTGGTGGCGTGGCCTTCTTTCACGCAAGCTACGCCCGACATGATTTGGCCCGGCGTGCAGTAGCCGCACTGGAAACCGTCGTGCTTCACGAAGGCTACCTGCATGGGGTGCAACTCCTCGCCTTTAGCCAGGCCTTCGATGGTGGTAATTTCCTTGCCCTGATTCATCACGGCCAGCGTGAGGCAGCTGTTGATGCGGCGGCCATCGACGAGCACCGTGCAGGCGCCGCACTGGCCATGGTCGCAGCCTTTTTTGCTGCCGGTTAGGTTCAGGTTTTCGCGCAAGGCATCGAGCAGCGTTACGCGGGGCTCGGCGCGCAGCGTGCGGGCGGTGCCGTTCACACGTAACGTCATTTCCGACACGCCCTCCACCGTTTTCGAATAGGCCGTCAGGCGCTCGGCTTGGCTGACCAATGGCGGCGTAAGGGCCAAACCCAAAATACCACCGGCCTGCTTCATGAAGGAGCGCCTGGATTTATCTTCGGGCGGGACACCAGCGGGCGTTCCGGCGAAGTCGTCCGGAGTTAAGTTATTTGACATAAAGCAGGAGATATGAAGTAAAACCGAAGCTAGTCACGTGGCCTCACGCACTGAAAGTCAAACGCCCAAGCTGTAGGTTGACTTGGAAACAACCTGCTCAGATAAGATAGGGTTTAGTTGAACCCTGAATTTGTGGCTCGCCCTCCTTCTCCGCTGCGCTAAATCGTTCTAGCTGTCTAGGTTCCATACGCTACACTGTCCAGTTGAGTTAACTTATTAACTGATGTTACGCAGTCGCAGGGACAGTTCATTCGTTTAGGAACCTTATGATGAGTTGCACACTGGACCTGTACACGGATTATTTGCTGAGTTCGACGGGGGCGACCACGGCCACGGGCTTGTCGGGACTACTGGACGGGG
>NZ_DASVSY010000111.1:0-172408 GCF_036387835.1 Hymenobacter sp.
GCGTTCATCCTGAGCCAGGATCAAACTCTCCATTGTATAATGTACTACTTATCTCTCCCGAAGAAGAAACGATGTCGAGGGCTGATCCGACTCGTATAACGAGTTGTTGTGTCTCGTCTTCTACGCGGAGTCCATTGCGCTGGCTGCCGAAGCCGCCAGAAAACAATGTCCTTCCTTTTGTCTTTCCATCCATTCAAAGAACGTGTGAACGCTCCTGCTGAGCGTTCGCGGCGGCGACCGTTTGTCGCCTACTTGCGGGGCTTCGTTTCGAAGCGGGGTGCAAAGATACTACTCGTTTCAACCAAAACAAGAAAAAGTGTGAAATTTTTCTTGCCGCTTTTATTCGGCGTAGTAGATCAAATACAAAAGCTTGAAGTAAAAAGTTTCCCTCCTAAACTAGAAAAGGTTTTCACTTTGTAGTGGTTCAACTCTTCTTCATCTAAACCGGGCTGCAAAGATAACAAGACATTAAGTTTACCTGCAAGCTCTGAATCAACTTTTTTTTCACTTCATCAACAAATCCGCTCGATTTGAGGAAGCAAAGGTACCATGATTATTTCTAGCCAAACAACTTTTGAAAATAGTTTAGTTCATCCTGGTAAATGAACATTAATATATTTTAGGAGTGAGCTCTTCTACAAAAAGCAGCTAAGCTTTATCCTTAGGTTGTTTTGCAATCCACTTCTCAGATTGGGAGTGCAAAATTACTAGGCTTTATTTTCTTGCACAACAGTGATTGAAAATAATTTCTGCTAAATAGTCAGCCTCTACTTAGATAAGTTTTACTCTTCAATTGTTAGTGCATTGCTGATAAACTACTTATGTGAGTAGATAAGTTCATGAAGTGAACAAACTTTTTTACTTCACTTCCAGCGGGAAAGTCTCGACTATAGAAGATGCCTTTGACTGCCCACGGTTTGCCTCGTATTGCTGAATGAGTTGCCCTAGCTGCGCAAGAAATGGAAGACCGATACTACTGTACTCATAAGCACCATCGTTAATGATGCCATCTTGGTTCACATAGAGGACAGCACTCAGTAAGAACTCGGAGTGCTGATCGGGACTGATAAAATAGGCGACATCAGAAAGATAGCCGTGTGACATACCTACTACATTATAAATACGAAAGGTAGAATCTAGAGATATTCGAGGGGAGCGACCATAGTAGAGATACTTTTTGTAAGCATCGAAGAACTGCTTGGCAATGTAGGGCTGGTAGCCGGAACTATGGGGCGTATGGTGGAGATAGTACCGAAGGAAAGCATAATCGTTGGGAGTTAGGTCGAAGCGTTGAGTGGCAGGCGTAACCTCCGGAAATAATAAGGACTTTAGAATATCTGTGACGTCTTGAAGTGGGACATAATTGGCCGTGGTGAAATCATAGGGCCGAGGAACAACATGGCCACCAGCTTGATAAGCTCGTCCTTTTGTAATACGGCCAAGAGCAGACTTAAAGGAAGTGGGATTGAAAACAGCCAGCTGCTGATATATAGGTTGGCCTGAAGCTCCTAAAAAATCAATTGGATTTGTGTGACGATTGGAGAAGGTATCGCAGGGGGCGAAGCGGCGGGTGATGCGGATGTTGGGATAACCTAGTTGAGCTAGTCGTTCGTTGAGGGGACGCTGACCGAGAAATTCATACAAGCGGTTGTAAGCGCTGTTGTCACTAACTAAGAGCATCCGCTTGATATAGTTGCCTACAGTATTCACTCTATCGGAATCGGCAGCAGGGTTATATGGGGCAGCCGTTTGGCAGCGGAAAGCCGTGCGGGTGACCATAGGGCTGTGTCTGGTAAGGCCAGGCTGGTGCAGCTTATTCAACTTCTCTAGAGCTAAGGCAGCCGTTGGTAGCTTCACTAAGCTGGCGGGATTGAAATACTGCTTGGCGTCGAGCCTGAAATCATGTTGAATGAAATGCGGTTGGTTTTGTGCGTCGCGGCTGATTTGCGTGTAAATTATTTGCAGTTCATAGTCTGCGGCGCGGTTGACGACGGGTGTTAAGCGACTGTCGGAGCGTAGGAGGCTGTCGAGTAGTGGACTATTGGGGATATGAATGGTTTGGCTAGAACCTATAGCTGAGGCAGGAGGCTGTCCGTAGCCATCTAGTGGAAATAAAAACTGAAGTGCTGGTATACCAATTAAGAGGAATAAGCCAGATAAGAGTCGGAATGGCATTCTGTTATCCTGTGGCAAGATGACAATGTGTGAAATCAGTACGCTTTTCTCGTCTTCATGAAGAATGCGACTTGTGTGAGTTGCTGCCGTTGATATTGGGCCGTAGCAACGCAGGTAAATTTGGTTTACTACGTTGAAAACACAGGACGTGCTGTAGCGCAAAAGAGCCGCAGGTATCAGCTACGGCTCTTTTTTAGATAAGCAAACTTATGCGTCTGGAACGCTATAGAGACTTTTGCCGGCGTGCTAGCAGCAAGTTAGAATCGTTTTGACGCCAGTTGTAGCCGGTACCGAAAGGCAGAGGGCGTGCACGATTAATGGTATCGGCGTAGGCCATCGTCATGTCGGGCTGATAGTGCTTGGCAAAAAGGTTGATGGGCCGTTTGTACGTGCCGTAGTAGGTTAGCTGCCAGTCTGAGGGGCGAAAATATTTCAAGGCAATGCCAGAATCATCTTGCAGGACGTAGTTGCTACGCTCCAGAATAAGATTACGGACTTTGCTGAAATACTGCTTATGCATGAGGTAGGTAGCTGACTTTACATACGTGGTCAATTCACCTAAACTCTTGGCAAATTGAATGACAGCATCCTTA
Source organism: Hymenobacter sp. (assembly GCF_036387835.1). GTDB lineage: Bacteria > Bacteroidota > Bacteroidia > Cytophagales > Hymenobacteraceae > Hymenobacter. The sequence goes on from NZ_DASVSY010000111.1 coordinate 2,769, forward strand.
TTAGACCCCATTTTCCAGTCGCTGATATCAGCGGAGAAGTAATACACCTTTTGCTCAATCCCTGCTTTGTTGAGCATCGTTAGCTCGACTCCGGGAATAACATTTGCGCCGGGTTTCTGAATCACGATGCTATCTGCATCGGTGAGTTGGCCTTCTGTGTTGAGTTGCACATACCGTACGTTCTGCACTTGATGCCCGGTGCGAGTGGCAAAGAGCATCATCACGGGCAACACGCCGTCTAACATAACCGGTTTGGGCATCGCACTTATCTTGCTGCGCGCCTTGGAGGTTGAATCAGTTGCTGCACTTGAATTTGCTACGACCTTCTGAATAGCACCACCTCGCTCTGGCTTGCTGGAACTGTTCAGCTTCTTTGAATTCAACTCAACGGCCATGTCGTTGGTGCGGAAGAAACTGAAATTCAGCACCGACCATAGAGAAGCTTTCAGAGCCGGAAAAAGCTTGGGATTTTCAAGTGTATTCCGACGCGGTACCGAGCCTACTGGTTCCAGACCAAGCAGCACGTAGGTTTTGCTGTCGGGAAACATAGTCACAGCATTCAGCAAGTCAGGGCCGCTGAAGGGATAGAAAATGGTGGGACTATTGGCGCGCACAGAATCTAGTTCAGTGGCCGCCCACTGTTCAACTTTATTGGTGCGGGTGGCGTGGTATTGCGTCCAGCTTTTATCGGCATCGGCTGCAAAAGCTTGCCAGGTGGGTTGCATGGTGAGGGCCCGTAGCGCGCTTGGGCTGCTAACGGGCTGCCCGGCCAGATAGGCCGCTACGTCTTGCACGTAGGCCGTGTCAGGGCGTGTTGGCTTGGGTGAGAGAGCGGCAGCAACTGTGTCGGCAGCTAGTGCTGGCCTTGCGGACTGCGACTGTTTGGTTTGGGGGTTCTTTTGTTCGGTACAAGCCGCAAGAAGAAGTAAAGCGACCGATAAAGTGAATCGGCTAACCGGGAAGCGCATCAGGCACGATGTTGATGAAAGGCGAAAGTTACTGAATACTAGTTGAGGTGATGCCTTACGGTAACTCACAATACCCTGCTGCATTGTGTGAGCTTTCTATGGATTGCAGAGGTGTAGTACTCGTTCGTAGCTTTGTTTGAAGTGCTACATCAATACATTGCTTTTAGCTGGCATGAAGAAATAAGCACAACTTACACTGTAGGCTGGCGGCGCAGGCTCACAAAGTAGACGAGCAGGCCGACGAACACGGTCATCAAACCATACAGTGATTCCTTGGGCTTGTCGTGGACGATAAACCAGAGCGTCCAGGCATTAAGTAACAGGAACAACAAGGGCGTAAGCGGGTAACCCCACGCACGGTAAGGCCGCGGCAGTTCTGGCTGGCGCACCCGCAAGACAAACAACCCGAGCACCGTCAGAAACGTGAACAAGCTTAGCACAAACCCGGCGTAGAGCAGCACTTGCTCGAAGGTAGAAGTGATAATGAAGAGAAGCGTGAGTGCCGTTTGAAACAAGGTCGCTCGTACCGGGATACCGGTAGCACTGAGTTTAGCAAGTCCACCAAGCGTGGGAAGATCTTCGCCCATTACCTGCACAACGCGAGGTCCGGCAAAAATCATGGAGCTGATAGTAGACAGCAACAACACGGCAATAATACCGCCCATCAGCCGCCCGCCTATAGCACCGAATATTTGCGTAGCGGCCACGAAGCCTACTTCCACTTGGCCCTTTAGCTTGTCTAGGGGAGTGGAATACAGAAACACGAAATTCAATCCTATATACAATAGGAGTACTGCGGCAGTGCCAGTAAGCAAGATGCGTGGCAGGTTACGTTGTGGCTCTTCTACTTCGCCAGTGAGATACACAGCTGCATTCCAGCCAGAATAGGCATAGGATACATATACCAGCGAAATAGCAAAGGCTGGGCTTAGCACCTCTCGCCAGCTAACGGCGGTCGGCATGAACGGTATGGGCTGTGGAGTAGCGGCCAAGAGTCCGGCCCCGATGAAAGCTACTAGTACCAGTACTTTTATGGCAGTAACTGCCACTTGTAGTCGGCTCCCGACTTGCCGGCTCATGGCATGAACGGCCGTGAAAGCTAAAACCACTCCCACCGACAGCCATTCGGGGTGCAAGGCAGGCCACACGCTCTTGGCGTACTTACCAAGTGCCATAGCCGCCAATGCTGTGGGAGCAGCAAAGCCCACCGTAGCCGACACCCACCCTGACAGGAACCCTACGGCTGGATGGTAAATGCGGGATAGAAAGTGGTATTCGCCGCCCGAACGGGGCATGGCCGCGGCAAGTTCGCCGTAGCTTAAGGCGCCGCACAAGGCAATCAGTCCCCCGACCGCCCAAAGCATCAGCAGCGCAAAGCCGCTTTGAATATCGATAACCTGAAAGCCAAGACTCGTGAATACTCCCGTGCCGACCATATTGGCAACGACGATGGCAACACCAGTTGTGCGACTGATTTTATAGGTTTCAGTAGACGGCTGCGGCATGAAGAGGTAATTGCGGAGCTAAAGATGCAAACTTGCTGTGAGTGTGCTCACTGGTCACTCTCACTTACTCCTTATCTGATAGTACGAAAACAACAAGCCCCTGGCGCTTGTGAGGGCGCAGGGGCTTGCTATGGGTTGAAAGCTTAAATAGAAACGCCTCAGCAGTGACCCTAGACAACCTTAGGGCGCTTATACAGCGGTACTGTACTGCAGGGCTCGCCATACATGATGCTTGATGTTACAGGTAACAGTTTCTGCATAATGGCAACGTAAGCATAAGTAGGCACCGGCTTTTCGCCACAACCCTTCACCACAACTTTCGCATCGCGGTACTCTTCGGCATTGATGCTAGCAATGGCCTCCTGGAACAACTCCTGCTCTAGGGCCTCCAGATTGCCGAACACGTAGCGGTGCGCATGGCCTTGGAGCTTGCTGGCTAGCAGCATATAGGCCCAGGTGGGTACTATAGCATCGGCCGAGCAAATGATGGCGACGTTCTTCCCATCGTATTGGCTCCAATCGTAGGTTTTGATGAACTCCCGAAAGTCCTTTTCGCGCAGCATCAAACCGTGAAAAAGATTGTCCTTGATGTCGTACACAACTCGCTCGCCGGGATGAATGAACTCTTCCAGGTTGAGAGAGGTAAGGGCACTTTGCGTTACGCGGTTAACGATGATATCTTCCATGATGATTAGAAGTGAGATGGTGAGATATGAGAAGTAAGACTACCGTGCGGCCACCAAGGACCTAGACCGAAAGTCTAGCATCTTCTCAAAATCTAAGCTCTGCTTTTAGGTGTGGTGGTGTACACTTCTTTCAAGTAAAACGGCTCGTAGTACACCACATCCCGAAACTCGCCCCGCCGATACGCTTCTACCGCTAGTGCTCCTACAGCCACAGCCGAAGGTTCGATACCAGTTAAGAAACTAGCGTTGGAGTTGTCGGCAACGAGCGGCTGAAACTTTGCTGCACCGTTGCCAAAGCATAACACCCGATGGTGGGTTAATTGTTCGGCCAGTGTATCGGAATCCAGCAGCAGCGGCGTAGGAGCCAATACTTCTTGTCCATCGTGTGTATAGACGGCTGAGTACACTTCCATCCGCCGCGCATCGAGCATGGGACAGAACAACATATCTTCAGCGGAAGCAGTCACGGCTGCTACCTGCCGGGCCAGGGCCCGCAAGGTACTTACCGCTACCAGCGGAATATCCAGCGCATAGCATAAACCTTTGGCTGCCGCCGCCCCAATCCGCAATCCGGTGTAAGAACCTGGTCCGTCGGAAACAGCTACGGCCGCTACATCTTGTAAGGTATGCTGGCTGTTTTCCAGCAGCTGACTTACCAGCACACTCAGGTGAGAGGAGTGCGACTTCTCTAATCGTAGCTCCGTCTGGCTTATTAAGCTGCCATCGGTTAGCTGGTGCAAGGCTACAGAGCAGACGGCCGACGAAGTTTCAAGGGAGAGGATAAGGCTCGGCATGGGGCAGGTATCAAACAGCCACAAAGTTCGGGTTATGACTGATATAATTTTCGACTACTTCCTCCAGGGCAAAGTCATTTTCGTCTTCATCATACGCGTGCATAAAATCAGTCAACTCGCGAGTGGTAAAAACAGGACTAATCAATACCTCATAGATACCCGCTTCAAGCAACTCTTCCAGTATCTGCTTGTAACTACCCGTTATCACTTCGTCACACTTCTTAGGGCTATTATCACAACTCCAGAACTCGTAACAAGTAATTGTTTGGGCTTCTACTGAAGTCAGAAACCACTCTTGCGCGTGCTGATTTTCAGCCCACGAGGTAGTGTGGTCGCGAAACCGCCACATAAAGCCTCCTTTAAAGTCTGAAGCATTTATCAAACCCTCCTGAAAACAAGGTATTCCCCACTGCTCCTGCCAAGTGTCAAATAATTCTTTGGCTTCTTCGCCAGCAGTTTGTCGGCGAATGAACTCAGCGCGGCTTTTTGCCAATTCAGAATCCATTTTTTCAAGCCGGGCTGCTATTTCCGTACGCCCGTTTAGCGAAGCTGCTAGGGTAGTTAAGACTTCATAATCCTGAACAACACACCCAAGAACCGGCTTTCTATTCAGTACTGTTGTGAGATGCTGTTCTCGGTCTTCCATTGCTACGCTAGAAATTAAAAAGCAGGCTCTAAGAACCTGCTTTTTAACTAACTAATGAAATTAATTTCTACTTCGATGTGCCAGCACCTTTGGTGCTGCTGGCGGCCCGCCCACTTGGACGTAGCAGGGCGGCGTAGCGGTTGGGGTCATTGAGCACGCTCATAGCCATCAGGATGTTGGGGTCGTCGTCGAAGGTGGCTTCGATTTGACCTTTCTGGAAGTAGTAGCGCGACACAATTTCCTGCTCCAGCAGATCCTTGATTTCTGGCTTGAAGCGGGTCAAGTCGTTGCTTTTGTTGGTGCTCACCTTGCGGCGCATGGCTTCCAGTTCGGTTTTTACGTCGTCGTAATGCTTTTCGTCCTTCACTTTTTTGGTGAGGTCGGCCAAAGACTTTTCGGCGTCGGTGCTGTAGCTGATGTCTTTGCCTTTCAAGAAGTCGACAAACTTCTGATAATCAGCATCAGCGAGCTTGAACTGCCGAGCGGGCGCAATAGTCGGATGCTCGGCACGGTAGCGGGTGGCGTAGTCGAAGAGGTAGCTCTTTTGCAACAACACGCGAGTGATGTCGGCAATTTCGCGGTCCATCACTTCTACGTCGGGTGCTACACCGCCACCGTCGTACACCGTGCGGCCGGCTTGGGTTTTGAAGGCCGTGCGCAAGGAGTCGGGCACCTTGCCAAGCGTACCATCGTCGGCCCGGTGGGCGTAGTCGATTTCTTGAATGCACCGGCCGCTTGGAATGTAGTACTTGGCGGTCGTTACTTTCAATTGCGAGTTGTAGCTAAGAGGCCGGGTAGCCTGCACCAAACCTTTACCAAAGGTCCTCTCCCCTATCACCACGGCCCGGTCGTAGTCCTGCAATACGCCGGATACGATTTCAGAAGCCGAAGCCGAGCGGTTGGAGGTGATGATGGCAACCGGAATCTGCGTGTCGAAAGGGACGTCGAGTGCCTTATAAGTTTTGTTCCACTCGGTCACCTTGCCTTTGGTGCTCACGATATCAAGGCCTTTATCTACAAACAGGTTGGAGATATTGACTGATTCGTTGAGCAAGCCGCCCGGATTGTCGCGAATATCGAATACGATTTTCTTGGCGCCTTGCTCTTTAAGTTTGGTGAGAGCCATGCGTACTTCCTTGCCTGCATCAACAGTGAAGCCGGCAAGTTGGAAATAACCGATGTCGTTGGTCAGCATGCCGTAGTACGGCACATTGTCGACCTGAATTTTGTCGCGGGTGATGTTGACTTCAACCGGTGCGTCCTGGCCGTAGCGCGTTACCATCAGCTTCACCAGCGAATTAGCCTGCCCTTTGAGCAGTTTGCTGATGTCGCTGTTGTTCTTTTTATCAACGTTAACGCCGTTGATGGTCAGAATTTCGTCGCCGGGCAGCAAACCAGCTTTTTGTGCGGGGTAGCCTTCGTAAGCGGCCTGCACTATGGTTTTGCCGGCACGCTTGATTACCACTGCCCCAATACCGCCGTACTGGCCAGTGGTCAGGGTGCGAAAATCCTCGATATCGTCCTCAGGAATATAGTTGGTGTACGGGTCGAGCGACTTCAGCATGGCGTCGATACCCGTCTTCACTAGCTTGGCAGGTGGCACCTCGTCTACATAGTAGGTGTTCACCTCCTTGAAAAGAGTGGCGAAGATGTCGAGGTTCTTGGCAATTTCGAAATACCGCTCGTTGTCGGCCGAAGCGGCGGCAACAGATACCAGCGTGGCTCCCCCAAGAAGCAACCCGGCCACAATAGACTTTTTACGCATAAACGAAGGCTGGTATAAAACTTACCACTAGCCACTTCGGTGCGAGAAGGCTGATGGTAAAGAGAAGTGGTACCGCGGAAGTCATTGAAGCCGCGACTAGTTCAAGGACGCTTTTTTTGAGCCTTTGTTGCGGGTGCCACAAAGGGTTCAGTTAATAAACGCTCCAGCCCTGAAATTAATTTTTTTTCAACCAGCGCGAAAGGCTTTTTTTCTTTGCCGGTATAGATAATTGCGAGCACCCCAATAGGATGGCCGCCCTCCGCCTCTGTGAGGCGGTGCTTGTTGAGGCGGTAGGCCTCACGTATAAGGCGCTTTAGATTGTTGCGGTCGACGGCGCGCTTGAAACTGCGCTTGCTAACGCTAACTAGTACTTGAGGGGGTGCGGCCGTAGGCGCTTCGTTAGGCAGCCAGACCAACCGCAAGGGGTATAAACCAAAAGAAGAACCCCGACCGAAAAGCTCATCGATGAGCTTCTTGCGGCACAGATGTTCTTCTTTCGAAAACGAGTAGGAACGAACCTTATCCTCTGGCTCCTCCCCTGAAGGGGAAACGCCAGACGGTAACAGGTTACTCACAGGCGCTTAGCGCTTGTGACGGCCTTCGTCGGATACAGTCAGGCGCTTGCGGCCTTTGGCACGGCGGCGGGCCAACACATTGCGGCCGTTGGCGGTTTCCATGCGGGAGCGGAAGCCATGCTTATTGCGGCGTTTGCGCTGCGAAGGCTGGAAGGTACGTTTCATGGTATAGGTAGTGACTCAGTGACAAGTAAGGCCGGCAAAGGTACGAGCTTGAGTTTGAAAAGACAAAGGTGTTGTCACCTTTTTTATAGCAACTGCTACCACCAACTGCTAGATTTTCGGCTGCTTAGCCTAGTCGGAACTCCTGCTTTGCCCGTATCAAAGACCACGTTTTATCCGCATTTTTCAACCGGATAGCCGTAGCTTTACACCAGGTTTTTGCCTACCCGCTTTGCGTTTCTATGATTCACTATTACGTTTCGTTCGAGAACCCGCTTACTTACTACGTGCAGCTGCAAATGACTTTCGAGGTGCCTAAAACAGGCCCCGAAACGCTGGAATTGCAGTTGCCAGCCTGGCGGCCCGGACGCTACGAGCTACAGAACTTCGCTCAAAAAATTCAACGTGTCGAGGTAACTGATGCTTCTTCGCAAGAAGTGCTGCCTACTCGCAAGCTGACTAAAGACCGGTGGGAAGTAAGTGGTGCGCCGGGCCGAACGGTGCAGGTACATTACAACTTCTACGCGCACCAAATGGATGCCGGTGGTTCGTGGCTGGACGAAACTCAACTATACCTGAATCCGGTGCAGGGCTTCATGTACATCGAAGGGCGACAGCAGGAGCCGTGCCAAGTCCAGCTGCAACTCCCTGAAGGCTGGCAACTGGCGTGCGGACTGCCCCAAACTGGCCCCAATACATTACAAGCTCAGAACTTCGACCATCTAGCCGATTCGCCGCTGATTGCTAGCCCCACGCTGCAATACCGCAACTATGAAGTGCAGGGTCTGCCGTTCTATATCTGGATTCAGGGGGAGTGCCCTGTGGACTGGATGCGGCTGGTTGCTGATTTTCGGGCTTTCAGTGCCGAGCAGCTGGCATTGTTTGGCTCGTTTCCGGCGCAGGACTATCATTTCCTGAATCAGATACTGCCGTACAAGCACTACCACGGCGTAGAACACCTCAACTCCACCGTTATTACGCTTGGGCCCGCCGAGTTGCTAATGACAGAAGGGCTATACAAGGAGTTATTGGGCGTTAGCTGCCACGAATTGTTCCACGCCTGGAACATCAAGAGTATTCGACCGGCTGAAATGCAGCCCTACGACTACTCCAAGGAAAACTATTTCCGCACTTGCTTTATCGCCGAAGGCATCACCACCTACTACGGCGAATACCTGCTGGCCCGTGCTGGCGTGCGTACCGCCGCGCAGTACTTCGCGGAGTTGAACACGGTACTGCGCAAGAACTACGACGACTACGGCCGCTTCAACCTTTCTCTGGCCGATGCCAGCATGGACCTCTGGCTCGACGGCTACAAGGCAGGTGTACCCGACCGAAAAGTATCGGTGTACCACAAGGGAGCTTTGGTGGCGCTGTTGCTCGACATCACGCTACGCCGACTTTCCAACCATGCCCGCAGCCTCGATGAGGTGATGCGCCGACTGTGGGAGGAATTTGGCCAGACGGGTATTGGCTATACCGAGCAAGACTATATGCGTATTGTGAAGGAAGTGGCTGGACGGGATATGCAGGCTTATTTCGATAAGTTTATCTATGGCACCGCGCCACTGGAAGAACCGCTTGACAAGGCGTTGAGCTTCGTAGGCTGTACCCTCCGCACCCAGGAGAATGCGGCTCCGTCGGAAGGAGTATTTGGCTTCCGCACCGTAGTGAAGAACGAGCGCACCGAAGTCACCGATATCTTGCCGGGCTCACCGGCTGCCGCCGCGCTTACCATCGACGACGAGATAGTGGCCGTGAACGGGCGGCGAGTAGATATGAACCTGCACAGCCTTCTTTCAACGCGAGAAGACCAGCATTACGAAGTCAGTGTGTTTCGCCAGAATCGGTTGCTAACGGTGCCTTTAGTTGGGCAGGAGGGCCAGCGTTTTTGGCAAAAAATTACCATTGAAAAGTTGCCCGACGCTACGCCCGAGCAGCAAGCGAGCTTCCGGAATTGGTTGAAGCAGGAGTTTTAAGCGCGGCGTTCAGTTTTTCCAATTAATCCCATGTTCCGGCTTCGTGCAGTGATAGTGGTGCTGCCCCTGGCGATACTTCTATTATCATGTTCTTTCCGAGGCCCCGCTGAGCGGGCCCAACCGGGTGTGCCTACCACACCCCCGGTAACGCCATTACCACGCCCCAAACCGCCCCGCATCTACCGCCTTAGTCACCTTGATACGCTGGTACAACTGCCCGGCCGGGTGCTAACTATTTATCAAGCATCGCGAGGCGTATACGAGAAGCTGCCTCAACCCCTGAAGCTTCCGCCCGTTCCAGCCTCTGCAGAAGAGGAAGATGCCTTCGATTTTGCAGCTGAAGAGCGGCTGCGGCTACGTGGCGCTGGCCCCATGGTACAGCGCCGCAAGCACGTTCTGTGGCTGCAGCCAGCCCTCACGAAGCCGCTCCGGCTTGTAAATATTACCGCTGAGGACGAAACCGGCGTGGCTTACGAGTATATAGCTTCCATGCCGGCCATTCGACAGTGGCTGGTAGCAGTACGGCTGTACGAAGGCGGGTACTATCTTTTGATAAACCAGCATAACGGGCGCCGCACCCGCGTGTGGAGCCCTCCGGCGGTAGCGCCCAACGGCCGCCATTTCGTATGCGGCAACTCCGATGTGCTAGCCCGCTACGAACCCAACGGCTTGCAGCTATGGGTAGTAGAAAACGGCAACCTCCGGCTACTGTGGGAACGACAAACGGAATGGGGCTGCACCCAACCCCGCTGGCTCGACAACAAAACCATCCTTTTCGAGCAGGATTTCTTCGATAACGGTGACGTGGATACCCGCGTAGTACGCCTGACGGTGTTGCCGTAGAGGCGGTTTAGCTCTTCATTTATACAGCTAATAATCACAAAAGAGCCCTGCCAGCTAGCTGACAGGGCTCTTTTATATACTTACCAGCAATTTACTTCTGGTTTTGCTGGCTTGGGTTCGGGCTGTTGCGGGGCTTGTTGATGCGGGAGTGGCGCACTTCGTTGAAATTGCCGCCGGGCGTGTTGTTCTTGATTTGGTTGCCGGTTTCGGTGATGTGGTTCTGATTCAGGTTTTGCACGCCGTTGGCATCAGCCTCCGTGCTAGGATCAATGGAAGCGGGCATCCCATTCAGAGCATCGGGCCCCATGGGCGAATTGATTTTCTGATTCGACGTGGGATTCTCTTTTTTATGCTTAGACATGGCCGTAGAAGCTAAAGGTGGAATATTATTCTTTCTTTTACCACCTTGCTGGTCATAGGGTTGTCAAAACAAAGCACAGTTTATGGAAGAAGCCGCCGGAAGCCAAAGCGCGAGTGGCTTCAGTTTCCGGCGGCTTCTTTATGAAGTCTGCTTCAGCTTATATGTAAGGGCTAGGCATTCTGAGCAGCCGTAGCGGGCACTACGGCCACCAGGTCAGCAAACCTTTGCTCCCGCGCTTCCACTTCCTCGGGGGTCAGGTTTAGCAGGCGCTCCGTGCCGAACTTCTCAACGCAGAAAGAAGCCATTGCCGAGCCGTGTATAACGGCGCGCTTCATGTTCTCGAAGCTGATATCGTCGGTGGCGGCCAGGTAACCGATAAAGCCACCAGCGAAAGTATCGCCAGCGCCGGTTGGGTCAAATACTTCTTCCAGGGGCAGAGCTGGTGCATAAAACACTTTGTTTTTGCAGAACAGCAGCGCGCCATGTTCGCCTTTCTTGATGATAACCGTTTTGGGACCCATACCCATGATGATTTTGGCGGCCTTCACCAACGAGTGCTGCCCCGAAAGCTGACGGGCTTCTTCGTCGTTGATGCTCAGCACGTCCACCATCTCGATGGTCGTCTTTAGCTCATCCAGCGCCACATCCATCCAGAAGTTCATCGTGTCCATGACGATGAGCTTGGGACGGTTAACTAGGCGCTGAATAACAAGGCGCTGTACCTGCGGTGCCAGGTTGCCGAGCATCAGGTACTTGCAATCCTGGTAGCTGTCGGGGATAACGGGGTCGAAATTGGCCAGCACGTTGAGCTCGGTAACCAAGGTTTCGCGCGAGTTCAGGTCGTTGGAATACTTGCCGGACCAGAAAAACGACTTTTCGCCTTCTTTGATTTGCAGGCCCTCCGTGTTGACGCCGTGCTCTTCGAGCAGCAGAATATCGGACTGCGGAAAATCGTCGCCTACTACGGCTACCAGCTTCACGGGCTTCAGCGAATAGCTGGCCGAAAGGGAGATGTAAGTAGCAGCACCACCAATGATTTTGTCGGTTTTGCCGAAAGGCGTTTCTAGGGCATCGAAGGCTACGGAGCCGATTACGACCAAGCTCATATGAAGAAAGGGTAAAGTGATTCAAGCAGATAATTTGTCTTGCAACGCCACAAATATCCAAATCCTTCCGCACTACACCCGATTTTGTTGAATCAGCCGCCTTACAACGAACAGCAACAAAACTTAACTAACTGGTAAAGAGCAGCTAGACAGAAAAATAAAAAGCCTCAAGCATATGGCTTGAGGCTTTCGTAGTGGGTAAGTAATGGGGCTCGAACCCACGACCTTCGGAATCACAATCCGACGCTCTAACCGGCTGAGCTATACCTACCGTGTTTGGTATTGGAGCAACAAAAGTAGCGCATACAGACGAATTCGCAAGTTTAACCCGCACTTTTTTATCCGGCCGCTGTTGTCTGTACCGCCAAGCGGCCCTTCATTCGACTACCGATAAGCCTGCAACGCTACGATGCGGCACGTTGACTGAACGAAACGCCGCATCATGGTACCGACAGTGGGTTCCGTACCTTTGCGCCCCGTAACACCTTCTTTATCATGTCCGATACGCCGCAGGCGGTTTCTTTCGCCGATTTCAAGCTCAACAAGCAATTACTCACGGCCATAGCTGAAGCGGGCTTCAGCGAGCCTACACCCGTGCAGGTGCAAACTATTCCGTTGCTGCTGGCAGGCCACGATGTGCTAGGTATTGCCCAAACTGGCACCGGCAAGACTGCCGCCTTCGGCTTGCCGCTTCTGATGAAGGTGAAATACGCCCAAGGCAACAATCCCCGGGCGCTAGTTTTGGCTCCTACCCGTGAGCTGGCCATGCAGATTGAAACTCATTTGAAGCGCCTCTCCACTTACACCGACCTTCGCATCTTCGCCATTTATGGCGGGCTCGGTCCGAAAACGCAAATTGAAACTATTGCCAAAGGCGTCGACATTTTGATTGCCACCCCCGGCCGCTTGCTGGAACTGTATTCGCGCGGCGACTTGGTGCTGAAAGAGCTGAAAACGTTAGTTCTCGACGAAGCCGACAAGATGATGGATATGGGCTTTATGCCTCAAATCCGCCGCATTCTGGAGGTTATTCCGAGCAAGCGGCAGAACGCCCTGTTTTCGGCCACCATGGCGGAGAAGGTGACGGTACTAAGTGAGGAGTTCTTGGAATTCCCGATGCGGATAGAAGTAACGCCTTCGGCCACCTCGGCGCAGAACGTGGTTCAGAGCTTGTATGAAGTGCCGAACTTGGTAACCAAGATCAACTTGCTCGGCTATCTGCTCCGCGACCAAGCGACCTTCAACCGGGTGATGATTTTCACGCGAAGTAAGGTGCACGCCGAAAACGTAGCCCACTTCTTAGGTCGTAGGGTGGCCGGCGAGGTACGGGCCATTCACGGCAACAAAGGTCAGAACTCGCGCATCAATGCCATGGAGGCTTTCAAGGCTGGTGATGTGCGCTTTTTGGTGGCAACCGATGTGGCCGCCCGCGGTATTGATGTGCCGCAGGTAAGCCACGTTATCAACTTCGATGTGCCTCTGATTTACGACGACTATGTGCACCGCATTGGGCGCACCGGGCGGGCGCAGCATACAGGCGCAGCCATCACGTTTGCCAATGAAGCTGAGATGCACCACGTAGCCCGTATCGAAGAGCTTATCAAGCAGCCTATTCCTCTGCTCCCCCTCCCGCCCGAGGTGGAAATAGCCGAAACGCCCTTCGAAGAGCAGCAAAGCATGAACCGCGAGCAGGATGAGCGCCGCCGCCGCGAAGACCCGAACTTCCAAGGTGCCTTCCACGAGCGGAAAGAGTACGTGAAACCCGGCGTTAGCATCGACAAGCGCACCGGTCGCACCTACGTGGAAGGTCCCAACCGCAGCCAGAAAGGCAACAAAGCCAACCCCTCGAAAGGCACCGCTTCCAAGCCCGCCGTGAAAGCCGTGAAAGCAGCCATTGCCCGCTCGAAAGGCAAGCGTAAATAGACCACTGATTTGTTTGGATTACTCGGATTTCACGGATTTTGTGGACGCCCTTACTCCTCCGGGTTGACACCAAAAGAGGCTTGCCAACGGCAAGCCTCTTTTCTTTTGTCGTGCTCCGAGTTGAAGAATAATTGTCTACAAAATCTGTGTAATCCGAATAATTCTAATAAATCAGTGGTGGAAGATGGCCAGGTGGCTGAAGTGGACGGCTAGCATGGTGAAAGCGCCTCCCCATAACACGGCGCTCCAGAGCATATGAAGCAGGATGCGCCAACGAGGCACGTGCAGCTGCGTGGCAATGACGGTGCCGCCGATGGGGCTAAACAGAATAGGGGTTAGGAAGGCAATGCCGCCCATACCGAAGCGGCGGAAGATGCCCACGATACGGCGGCTTTTGCGGCTGAACAGCGGCTTACCTTTTTGCTGGCGCTTACGCCGCAGGTGCAGCGCCCATACCTTTCCTACCCCCGACACCAGCACTACCGTCGTCATCATACCGGCTACCGACAGCCCCCAAATCAGAGGCACCGACAGTCCGGCGGCAATACCGGCTACCGGGGCGGCCACAAACTTGACCATCCCTAGCAAGAAAACGGACGCGTATTTGAAGAGATGAGGTAACACGAGATGAACAGCAGATAAAAGGAAAGCCTCGCCGTGGCCGAACTCGAAATTACAAAGAACCAAGGCACTACAATGGTTCCGACGGAAAAAGTAACAGCAAGGTGATGTAACGCAAAACCAGCAACTCCTGATGCCTTCCTGCTAGGATACTTTGCCTGTTGCCTACAGCTTGCTGCCGTACGATAAGTCGCCGGCATCGCCGAGGCCGGGTACGATGTAGGCTTGAGCGTTGAGCTTTTCGTCGATGGCGGCTACCCACAAAGTGGCTTCGGGGATTTCGCGGGTGACGTAGGCCACACCTTCAGGGCTGGCAATAACGGCGGCAATGTGTACTTGCCGGGGCGTGCCGAAGCGCAGCATAGCCCGGTAGGTCTGCACCAACGACTTGCCGGAAGCCAGCATAGGATCGGCCAGAATCAGCACCAGCTCGTCGAGCCGCGGCGCCGACAGATAATCGACCTGTACCTGCACCTGCGCCGTGCCCTCGATGCGGTAAGCAGCCACAAAGGCACTAGGCGACTGGTCGAAATAATTGAGGAAGCCTTGGTGAAACGGCAGCCCCGCACGGAGCACGGTGGCCAGCACCGGAAAGTCGCGGAGCTGTTTGCTGCTGGACTCGCCGAGGGGTGTCTGCACCGTTTTGTCGGTGTAGCTGAGCTGAGAGCTGATGCGGTAGGCTATTATTTCGCCGAGACGCTGCAGGTTGCGGCGGAAGCGGAGCGAGTCGCGTTGCACTTCTACGTCGCGCAGCTCGGCCAGAAAATGATTGGCGATTGAGGGCTCGGCGCACACCACATGCACGCGGGGAGTTAACTCAGCGGCAGTCAGGCCGGAAGTGTCGGGGGTTAGCGGATCCATTGCAGATACCAGGGGCGTTGGGTGAAAGAAAGGGCCGCATAGGGTACGGGCGTGGCCCCGAAGTTGGCGAAAAAACGGGCAATTGATTTTATCATGCCGCCCTCGAAATCCAGCACCAAGTCAGGCGTACCGGCGTGGCGTTGAATTATATAATCGAGCACCAACAGCGGCGCTCCAACTTTCTTACCGGCCGGCGAGGCTGCCGCAAACAAATAAACTAGCCGTGTGCGAAATCTTATGAATAATGCTGCTGCCAGTAGCTCGCCCGTTTCGGGGGCTCGCACTTCCAGCGGTAGCGCCTGGCCGTGCTGTTGCAGCGCCGCATACAGGGCTAACAGCTGCTGGTAGTGCCTACTTTTTAAGCCGGCAGCTTCCCCGCTGTGCTGTCGGAACAGCGTAAGCATTTCTTCTACGCCGAAGGCGTTAGCAACTGTAAGTGGAACAGGCAGCTCCTGATTCAGGCGCAGACGACGGCGGTAGTCGGCCGCGTAGCCAGCGTGCACTACAGCATAGATGGGGTGCAGCGACAGGTGGTAGGTAATACGGGTTTGGCAGGTGAAGGGCAGCTCCAGGGACGGCAGATGCATCTGGTCGTTGAGCTGCGTGTAGCAGCGGGCGTAGCGATTCGGCAAATGGCGCAGGTGCAGCTGTACCGTTGAATACTTACTGTCGGGCAAGGTTAGTAAGCCGAGCTGTTGCGTGAAGGCTGGTTGATATACTTCGCTTCCACTAAGGCGCCACTTAGTGGGCAGTGGCAAAACCGATAAATACTGGCCCGTACCCTGTTCTATTTCCACCGAAGCCTCCCAACGGCCAGCCGTTGCACGCAGCCACCAGCTTTGCGCGTACGGCACCACTTCTTGGGCTGCCGCTACACAAGCGTCCCATGCAGCAAGGTCGAGTTCAGAGTAGCGGAGCAGACGAGGTGGCACGCGGCAAAGGTAGCCAGCCGCGCTCCTCGGGACATCATGGCAATCGAGGCTGAGCGCCTTAAACTATACGGAATACCTCCCCGTCTGCGTTGCTGCATCTTAACTCTTGCAGCAAGTGCGTAGGTTTGTTGAACTGCTCGCTAGTTTTTAGGAGGCAGACTTCATTTTATGAAAAAATATCTTCTCTTTTTAACGTTTCACACCTTACTCGCTAGTCAGGTTGCCGGCCAAAGTATGTCGTATCAGTTTGATGGCCCTATTCCCGCGCCTCAAACTCCGACTGCCGACATTCCAACGGCCCCTAATACAGTACCGCTCGACGTGGACGTGTATCGGCTCATTGACCGATATGCCATTAAGTATGGAGGCGACTCAATAGGCAGCAATCTGCATACATCGGTGCGCCCGTACACCCGCACGGCGGTGGCGCGCCTGGCCGAGCGGATGCTAGCCGACAGCGCCAACTTATCGGCGCAGGATCGTTTTAATGCCGAGTACCTGCTGCGCGACAACTGGAGCTATTCCGCTCGGGCCGCTGCGCCCAACCAAAGCCGCCGGCCACTGCTTAAGCAATTCTACCAGCGCCAGTCTGACCTGTATAGTGTGTCTGTTCCCGATTTCACGCTGCGCGTGAATCCCGTGCTCGGGCTTTCGGCCGGCAAGGATTCGGAAACGGATGGGCTGCGCTACGTGAACACGCGGGGCGTGCAGGTGGAAGGCACCATCGATGAGCGGCTAGGCTTTTACACCTTCCTGGCCGACAACCAGCAGGGCGTGCCAGCCTACGTGCAGCAGCGCATCCGGCGCGACCGGATGGTACCACACGAGGGCTATTGGAAATCCTTCAGAGGAGAAGGCGGCAACCAGTACGACTTCTTCACGGCCCGCGGCTATGTTACGTACGCCGCCACTAAGCACATCAACGTTCAGTTAGGCCACGATCGAAACTTCATCGGCAACGGTTACCGCTCCCTCATCCTCTCCGATTACAGCGCCCCGTATTTCTTTCTGAAGCTGAACACGCGCATCTGGAAGCTCAACTACCAGAACCTGTTCACCGAAATGATTGCCAACCGCACCTACGATGGAAATGGTAGCCCGGTAGATGCCATCTATCCGAAGAAATACATGGCGCTGCACCACCTTAGCTTTGATGTGACGCCAACCTTCAATGTGGGTGTATTCGAAAGCACCATTTTGGGCGGCCGCAATTTTAGACGCGACAGTTTAGGTCAGAATATTCCGGGTAGCCAGCGTCGCGGCTTCGAGTTGCAGTACCTGAACCCCATCATTTTCTATCGCGCCGTTGAGCAGCAAGTTGGTTCAGCCGATAACACAGTCCTCGGCCTTGATTTCAAATGGAATATTAGAAACACGGCGCAGCTTTACGGGCAGCTTATGCTGGACGAGTTCAAGCTGAGCGAAGTACGGGCGGGCAACGGCTGGTGGGCCAATAAGCAGGCATTCCAGTTGGGCACTAAATATGTAGATGTAGCTGGTATTCGCACGCTTGATGTGCAGGCAGAGTTCAATTATATCCGCCCGTACACGTATCAGCACAAAGACAGCTATACCGACTACCAGAACTATCAGCAGCCCCTCGCGCATCCTATGGGTGCTAACCTGTATGAGCTGCTCGGTATCGTAAGCTACCAGCCTATTCCGCGTTTGCAGCTAGTGGGTAAGTTGTTCTACACTGTGCAGGGCCTAGATCGCACGAACGACGACGGCTCTATCTATAACTACGGTGGCAATCCGCTAATTTCCTACGACACTAAGCCGGAAGAGCAGAACTATGGCAACACCGTAGGGCAAGGTAACCGCTCCCGTTTGGTGCACACCGATTTTACGGCCACCTACCAGCCCCGGCACAACCTCTGGCTGGATGCTAAGCTGATTGTGCGCCGCCAGTCATTTACCGACGCAGCCACCCAAAATACGGTGTTCCCATCAGTAGCCCTGCGCTGGAACATCGCGCAGCGGCTACATGAGTTTTGATTGTTGAATGGCTGATTGCTGATTGTTTGATCGTGCAACAAGTCACCAGAACAATCACTCAGCAATCAGTCATTCAACAATCAAGTCTCAACAACCAACTCATGCGTCACGAGCCTGCTAATCTGTTGCTTTATCGGCCGGTTAATCAGCAGGAACTGGATTTGATTGCTGCTTCGGGGTGGCTGGAGTTTCCGCCGCGACTACCGGAGCAGCCAATTTTCTATCCGGTACTGAATGAGGCATACGCCGCTCAGATTGCACGCGACTGGAGCGTGCCATACTACGGCGTAGGCTACGTGCTACGCTTTGCCGTCGATGCCGACTACGCCGCCTCGTTTCCGGTACAGAACGTAGGCAACCGGGAGCACGAGGAATTGTGGGTGCCAGCCGAAGAGCTTGCCGAGTTCAACCGCCATATTATGGGGCAAATTGAGGTAGTGGCCGTCTTCAAGGAAGAATAGACCACCTGTTTGCTTGGGGCAGCTCCGTTACTAAGCTTAGCAGATGCGTTACCTTTGCCGCTTCCAATGAAGACCTACCTCCGCATTCTGCAGTACGCCCGGCCGCTGGCCAATTTTCTGCCGCAATACTTGCTGTACACGCTGCTGAACATTTTTTTTGGGCTGGCTAATTTCACGCTCATCATCCCCCTGTTGAGCGTACTCTTCGATAAGACCGACAAGATTCCGTTGCAGGCCCCCGACCACCTGCCCGCTTTCCGTCCTAGCTTCGATTGGGTGCGCGACAGCTTCTACTTTTTCTTTGACGACGTGCTGGCCTCACAAGGCAAAATGGGCGCTCTGGCCTTTGTGTGTGCCGTGGTGGTGGTGTCGGTGCTGCTGAGCAACGTGTTTCGGTACCTAAGTCTTCGACTATTGGCCAAAGTGCGGGCCCGGGTTATTCATAACCTCCGCTACGACCTCTATCAGCGCATTATTGGCCTGCCTTTAAGTTTTTTTGGGAATGAGCGGAAGGGTGATTTGATGTCGCACTTCACGTCGGATGTGCAGGAAGTGGAATCATCGGTGGTGAATACTATGACGGCTGTTATCCGCGAGCCGCTGAACATCATTGCGTATTTCGCGCTGCTCTTTTACATCTCGGTGCCGCTCACCCTTTTCACGCTGATATTGCTACCTATTTCGGGGGGCTTGATAGCCGGCGTGGCCAAGCGCCTGCGCCGCCAAGCGCAGCAAAGTCAAAGTACACTCGGAACCATGCTCTCAGTGATAGATGAAACCCTTGGCGGCGTGCGGGTTATTAAAGCCTTCAACGCGCAGGACTACATCAAAGAGAAATTCGCGCAGCAAAACGACTTATACGCCCACACTTCCCGCTCCATCGACAACACCCGCGACCTGGCTTCGCCATTTTCCGAGTTTGCGGGCGTTTCGGTGGTGGCGGGGCTGCTTTACTTCGGGGGGCTCTTGATTTTGGGTGGGCAATCGAGTTTGACGGGCGAAACGTTTATCGGCTACGTGATTCTGTTTTCGCAGGTCCTCACCCCGGCCAAAGCCTTGTCTTCGTCGTTCGGCAATATCCAGCGTGGGCTGGTAGCCGGCGAGCGGGTATTGCGCATCATTGATACCGAGCCCGCCATCCGCGACAAGCCCAATGCGCAGGTTCTGCCGCCCTTCGAGCACCAGATTGAGTTGCGCAACCTGCAGTTTGCCTACGCCGATGCGCCCGTTCTGCAAGACATCAACCTAACTATTCAGAAAGGTAAAACGGTGGCGCTGGTAGGCCCCTCGGGTTCAGGAAAAAGCACTCTGGCCGACCTGTTGCCACGGTTCTACGATGCTACCGGTGGCCAGATCCTCATCGACGGCCACGACGTGCGCGACTGTACCATTCACTCGGTGCGCGAGCAGATGGGTATTGTAACGCAGGAAAGCATCCTCTTCAATGATACCATCTTCAACAACATCCGCTTCAACACGCAGGCCACCGAAGCAGAAGTTATAGAGGCCGCCCGCATTGCCAACGCCCACGACTTCATCGTGGCTACCCCCGACGGCTACCAAACCATCATCGGCGACCGGGGCGGGCGGCTTTCGGGTGGGCAGCGGCAGCGCCTAAGCATTGCCCGGGCCATTCTGCGTAATCCGCCCATTCTTATCCTCGACGAAGCCACTTCCGCCCTCGATACGGAAAGCGAAAAGCTGGTGCAGGAAGCCCTGACGCGCCTAATGCAGCACCGCACCTCGCTGGTAATTGCCCATCGCCTAAGCACGGTACAGCATGCCGACGAAATCATTGTGCTGCACCAAGGCCGCATTGCCGAGCGCGGCACTCACGACGAGCTTCTGCGCCAACCCGGCGGGCTCTACCAGCGCCTAAGCCAACTACAAGCTACCAACGCGGCCCTGGTGTAGCTCGACAGTTTATAGAGCAGGATTGCGTAGGTTTAGCGCAAACATCAGTAACTGCCTATACACTATGCGTTTTTTGAAGTTTGCGTTGATTTCCATCCTCGTCATGTTTTTGGGCATGGTGCTTTGGATGGCGTATTTCTTCTACTTCCGAACTGATGGCAAGGGCCATGTACTGCGCGAAGCCGATTCACCGGCCGCCGAAGCCAACGGCCAGCGCCTGCTCGCCCGCGCCGATGCCCTTATGGCGCAAGGCAGCTACGACCCCGCCCGCCTCCTGCTCGACTCACTGCGCGATGCTGACGCTAATCCGAATATGTTCATTGCTACCGAAGCCTTGATGCAGCGCTACGATACCCTCCGGGCCCGCCGTAGACAAGCCCCTCCTGCACAGTAGTTCTATTCCGTAGGCGTTTTCAGGTGAAGCAATAGCGCGAAGCGCTATTGCTTCTGATGCCTCGGTACAGGAACTTGAGCAATTTCTATATTTCTTCCTAACGACCAATAAGCCTTTCATTGCTGAATTATGACAACTCCTGCTCCTAAAACACCTTGGTATCAGTCGCGCTGGTTTTGGATAATTGGCTTGCTGGTATTGGGCTTGCGTATCGGCTATAAGGCCTGGCGCCAAGAGCAGCGCCCCAGCTACGAAGCAACCATGGAACGCCTGAACGAGCGAAATGAAAGTTTCAAGGAGCAACTCCGAGCCTCGGAAGCCGCAAGCACGGCGCCAGTTATTACGGCCGACTCCGCCTTGTTAGCCGACACGACAACTGCCTTACGCTAGGCGGTCTTCCAAGAAGTTCATGGCAGCTTCCACCGACTCCAAGCGCCGCCTTGTAGCAACTCTCATTGTGCTGCTGCTGGTTTTGCAAGCTATTACTTGGGGGTGGCGCAGCTACCGTCGGGCCCAAAGTGTACCCCAGCAACAAGATGCAGCCATCCTGCAGAAGAAGATAGCAGCCAGCCACGCTTACGACAATGCGCTATTGAGAGCAAACGCCCTACTTGACCAACAGGACACAACCGCCGCCCGTCGATTGCTCGACTCGCTTGGGCAGCAACCAACCGAGAACTTGTTTCAAATCGAGCTACAAAAGCTGAGAACTGCTCGCCGGCGGCTAAATTCTCTGTAGCGCTTAGAGAGCTACTCAGCAACCAGGCTCAACTGTGAGTTGATTGCAGAAAGCTCGTCCTTAGTGCGGAATTTCAGCCTACGAAAGCCTATATTTAACCCGACCGCTGCATTTTTGCGTACGACGGGCACTACCTATTCACTTTAGCATCGTCTTCTTATGCTCGCTCTAAAACGTCTGGTTACTGTTCTCGTCATGGTGTACCTACTGCTGGTACTACTGCTACTGTTGAGTCCTGGTTCGCGCGACGGCTTAATGGCTGTGACGGCAGGCAACGATGCTGCCGCGTTTTATTACACCATGTTCCTGATTGGCGCTGCGCTCTTGACGTTACAGCTTATCACTGAGAACTTAGATAGTGTGCTGTTGCGGCGGGATGTAGCCTCGCGCGAGGGCAAAATCAATGAACTCAAAGCTCGGCTCTATGACCACCAGCTCGAGCAACGCAGCACAAGCGCCAGCGTAGGCGCAGCCCGCCCCGGTACCACCGTACACCCAGAAGGCTATACAGCGCCCACGCCTGTACCTCCCGTCCGCCCCGTCTCTTCCGATCGTGAGAGTGGGCCACTAGCGTAGCCCGTGTATCTTCGCGTCGTGACTGATGCTACTGCCTTAACTGACCTTATTCGGACCGAGCTTATTGAAGCCCAAGCTGTCCTTGACCGTTTCGTGAACGAGCCGGCCAATCTTGTTGCTATAGAACAGGCGGCTCGCCTTATGGCTGACAGTTTACAGCGAGGAGGCAAGTTGCTGAGTTGTGGCAATGGGGGCAGCCTCTGCGACGCGCAACACTTTGCCGAGGAACTCAGCGGCCGCTACCGCCACGACCGGCCGGCTCTCGGCGCTATTGCCCTCACCGAAGCTTCCCACATGAGCTGCGTCGCCAACGACTACGGCTACGACCACGTGTTCAGCCGTTACGTCGAAGCCATCGGCCGCCCCGGCGATGTGCTGCTAGCCATTAGCACCAGCGGCAACTCTGCTAACATCCTCCGCGCCGCCGAAACCGCTAAAACCACTGGTATACAAGTAGTAGGCCTGACCGGCAAGGACGGTGGGCAGTTAGCAACCCTCTGCGATATAGAAATCCGAGCACCCCATACCGGCTACGCCGACCGCATACAAGAAATTCATATCAAGGCTATTCATATCCTGATTATGCTCATCGAGCAGTTAGTCGCTAAATAGCCAGGCACCGCACTCCTACACCCTAGCCCATACTGGCCACGGTCTAAGCCGACGCAGTCGGCCAAGACCGTGGGCCGCCCAACCGCTTCGGTCTTTGACCGGCGGACGCGAAGCGGCCATACGATTCCGCACCGTCCGCTTGTTTCTATTTAAAAACTACTCCTCCATACGAGAAGCATTTCCTTTATCTTCGTCAATCAATTCTATTCTTCTTATCGGTTTATATGCTTACGAAGACCTTCGGCTCGGCCGTACAGGGCGTTAATGCTTATACTATTACCATTGAAGTAGTCGTTTCGCAGGGCACTAATTTCTATGTGGTTGGGCTGCCTGATAATGCAATTAAAGAAAGCCAGCAGCGGATTGAGGCAGCGCTAAAATTTCGGGGTTACCGGATGCCGCGCACCAAAGTGGTGGTGAACATGGCTCCGGCCGATATTCGCAAGGAAGGCTCCAGCTATGATCTGCCGATTGCGCTAGGCATCCTGCACGGTTCGCAGCAGCTTACTACCGAGCGACTGCCAGAATACATTATCATGGGCGAGTTGGCGCTGGATGGCGCCTTGCGGCCGATCAGGGGCGTGCTGCCAATTGCTATTCAGGCCCGCAAAGAAGGCTTCAAAGGCTTTATCCTGCCCAAGGAAAACGCCCGGGAAGCGGCCATTGTCAACAACCTCGACATCATTCCGGTCGAGACCATGCAGGAGGCCATCGACTTCTTTGAAGGCCGCCTTGACATCACGCCGCTGGTGCTAGACACGCGCGACATCTTTCAGCAAGAGGCCAACCTCTATGCCGCCGACTTTGCCGACGTACAAGGGCAGGAAAACATCAAGCGCGCCCTGGAAATAGCGGCAGCAGGCGGCCACAACGTCATCATGATTGGGCCGCCTGGCGCAGGTAAAACCATGTTGGCTAAGCGCCTGCCCACTATTCTGCCGCCGCTGAACATGCTGGAAGCGTTGGAAACCACCAAAATTCATTCGGTGGCAGGCAAGCTTGGAACCAATGCCTCTTTGCTAGGCACCCGTCCTTTCCGAGCACCCCATCACACGATATCCGATGTGGCACTGGTAGGCGGCGGTAGCAATCCGCAGCCTGGCGAAATCTCACTGGCGCACAACGGCGTGCTGTTTCTAGATGAGTTGCCCGAGTTTAAGCGCACCGTACTGGAGGTAATGCGGCAGCCGCTGGAAGAGCGTCGGGTTACTATTTCACGCGCCAAAGTTAGCATAGACTTTCCGGCCAACTTCATGCTCATAGCCAGCATGAATCCCTGCCCCTGCGGCTATTACAACCACCCTGAAAAGGAGTGCGTGTGTGGCCCCGGCGTGGTGCAACGCTACCTCAACAAAGTAAGCGGCCCCTTACTCGACCGGATCGACTTGCACGTAGAAGTCACGCCTGTCACCTTCGACCAGATGACGGAGACGCGCAAGGCCGAGACTAGCCACGACATACAATTGCGCGTAGAAAAAGCACGGGCAGTGCAAACGGCACGGTTCGCGCAGTTCCCCGACATCTTTTCGAACGCCATGATGCCTCCGCAGATGGTGAAAGACATCTGTGCCATCAACGAAGCCGGCCGCATATTGCTCAAAACTGCCATGGAACGCCTCGGTCTCTCGGCTCGTGCCTACGACCGAATCCTAAAAGTAGCCCGCACCATTGCCGACTTGGCCGGCACCGAGGAAATTCGCATCGAGCATCTAGCTGAAGCCATTCAATACCGCAGCTTAGATAGAGAAGGCTGGGCTGGCTGATGTAAGACTTAGGTTAGCTGTTCAGGCTGCCTTACTTTGGTACCTGCTACCGGAGTTAACAACAAAAAACCCTTCCTGCGAACTGCAAGAAGGGTTTTGGTGATCCCGCTGGGATTCGAACCCAGGACCCATACATTAAAAGTGTATTGCTCTACCAGCTGAGCTACAGAATCAGTTTCCTCAGTCAGAAAGCTATTTTCTGGATGGGATGGCAAAAGTACGGGGATGGTTTGTGAATTCCAAATCTGAAGAACATGTTAACTAATAGCCAGTAGCTTATTCTATATATTCTACTCTATATCAGTTGTCTACCACACTATTTTTTACTTTCTGAAACTAAGTAGCGGCAGTAGGAGCAGCCAGCCCTTGCGCCATAGAGCAACGGAAGTCATCCGCTATCTGCATCAACGTTCTGAGGGCTCCTTGCCTATTATTGGCGTGGGAGGTATTCACTTAATTGCCGATGCGCGCGAAAAGCTAGCAGCCGGAGCAGCGCTAATTCAAGTACATAGCGGCTTCATTTATGAGGGACCAGGCCTGGTAAAGCGCATCAATCAGAGCTTGGTCAAGTAGAGCTGACGCTGTCTTGCTTCAACGATAGAGCTTCAGCCCTGCTTTTAGTTCAACCACATCAGCAGCGCCACGATGCACTTTCAAATCAACTGCGCCAAAGAGCTGGTTGGTGAAATGGTATTTCAACCCTAACCGCTCATAATAGATGGTATTGGATTTGTAAGGATTATAGAAGTAGAAACCTAAGTGCGTAACAAAGGACAGCCGCCCAAAAAGTAATTCGTGGCCGAACACTACGCTGGCTTTTTTTACATCGGGCAAATTGTCGGTAATCCGGGCAGTATCGCGAAGCTGCGGCACCAGGCTTCGGTCGTAGAAGCCCTCCAACCCTACTAGCAGGCTGCTTTTACGGCTTACCCGTCGTCCTCCTAACACCGATGCCGATTGCACTAAATACTTATGCTGGTCAACTGGGCTACGCTGTTTGAAGCCAACACTGGTACTTAAGTTGAAGAAGTCGCGGCCGATATCGGTGGGCATATCAGTGGCGGCTGCTACAGCCGGCGCAAAGGGCCGTTGCTGATGATAGTTCATGCCCAAGTATACGGTAGGCAAATTGATGCCGAAGTTGGGCTTAGTAGTGGCCCCGTTGGAATAATGGTTGAGCCCTAAGCCAACCAAGACCCCTAAATTTTTAGCTACCGATACGTCGTATTCGAACCGCATTTGCATGGTGGCATTCAAACGGGAGCTGACAATGGAATTCTTGTGGTTGGTTTCGAGATTGAAGGGATTAGTGAAATAGGCCAAACCCGTACCTAATCGAAAGTTCAACTCTTGCCGAGGCAACCGAAACAGGCTTTTGCTGATGTAGATGGTAGCGGCATATGAACGGTCGAGCACCGGATTGTGGTAGTTATAATATACTAAGGCCATCCCAATACGAGGGTAGCGATACCAGGCGTGCCAGGGCTCAGAGCCATTAGTTTGTCGTTGCAGATTTAGCTCTAGTCCGGTGGGATGCGATACAGCTAAATGCTTGACGGCAGGCGTGTGTGCGATAATAAAACTGCCTTGTCCATAAACACCGATGATAAGGGGCCCGGGAGGCACTTTTGCTGTCGGCACCTGCGCCAAAGCCGGCAGTATGAGCAGAAAAGCTATGCAAACGAGTATAAATCTGGAAAAATGGAAAGCCCGCATCATGAAATAGCCAAGAGCACAAAAATACGGATTGCTCTGCTAGTGTGCGGTGTAGCTCAGCATAAGATTATTTTTTCAATTATCTGTAACATAACAAGGAGGTTTTGCGCTATGAGGGCTGTAAGCGGCCCATCGGGGCCTTCTGGCTCAGGTTCGTGTTGCTGAATTGTGTTTGCCACCTCACCCTAATTTTTTTATGAAAAAGTTTCTCTTACTCACCGCAGTAGCGGTTGCCTCTGCTTCTTTAGTTCAAGCCCAAGATGCGGGTGGTTTTCGGATTGGCGTTAAAGCCGGTGCTACTTATTCCAACGTTTCCGGCGACGATGTATCACAATTCACTGGCGCTGGCTACAGCACCTCTATCGGTGATTATAAATTGGGCTACAACGCAGGCGTCTCCCTCACCATTCCACTGAGTAGCGACGGTTTCTTCTCGGTATCTCCCGAACTGCTTTATAACCGCAAGGGATACGAAATCAAGTCAGATCAGAAGTCTGGCCTACCTGCTAACGTTTCTAAGATAGAAAGTGAGCAGCAGCGCGTTCTGCACTACATCGACCTCCCTATCTTAGCTAAGATCAACGCTGGTGGCTTGTTCTTTGAGCTAGGTCCGCAAGTAAGCTACCTATTCGGCTCACGCGTGAAAAACCAGACGACGACGAAGTATACCGACGGCACGAAGGACAAGGTAGAAGACCGGTCGGAGTTTGTTGATTACCTCGGCGGCATTCGTAAGGAGAAGTACAAAGGCGACTTGTCAAACGTTGACTTCAGCGGCGTTGCTGGCCTGGGTTATATGTCGCAGGGGGGTCTTAGCATCGGCTTACGTTATGCCCGTGGCTTCAACTCGCTGATCGACAGCAAGGATACCGACAACGAACCAAAGGCTTTCAACAATGCCTACACGTTGCAGTTAGGCTACCTGATTCCTACCAAGTAGCAACTTGTTTTTCCTTATCGAAAGCGGCCGTTTCCTTCTGGAACGGCCGCTTTTTTGTTGTGGAGGTTATTTATGGAGTTTTATCAGCCATAAAATATCCAGTCTCGTATTGCTACCTGTTTTCTGGAGCAACAATTTTTGCCCACCCGCTTATCTCACTTCTCATGAACACGAAAATTGTATTATTCGCCAGCCTTTTAGCGGCTATGGCCGCGGCGCCTGCTGCCCACGCGCAGGGTATCCGTTTCGGCATTAAAGGCGGTGCCAACCTTTCCAACCTCTCCGGCGACCTTACCAACGAAGACCGATATGAAAATAAGTTAGGCTTTCATGGGGGCGTGATGCTCAATATTGGCTTGGTGGACGACGGTTTTCTGTCGGTTCAGCCAGAGGTTCTGTTTTCTCAGAAAGGCTTCACTTATGCTAATGATGAGTTTACGGTTGCTGGCAGCAGATTTAAATACGACGGCGACGTTACCTACAATTACATCGATGTACCCGTGCTGCTGAAGATCAAGGCAGGTAGTGTGTATTTCGAAGCCGGACCGCAGTACAGCTACTTGCTGAAGGTCAAAAACGACTTTACCGGCACTGTCAATGGCACTCCGATAACCCAAACTTCTAACACGAGCAACCTCGACAACGTGAACCGCAACGAAATCGGATATGCGGCCGGGTTGGGCTATCAGTCGGAAGGGGGCTTGCTGCTAGGCTTGCGTTATAATGGATCTTTCACGGATTTCGGGAAAGACGGCTACCAGGACGCCGACACCCGTAATGCCCGCAACTCGGTATTTCAGGCTTCGGTTGGCTTCCTGCTGCCAAGCAAGTAACAACTGATTGAAATTTCTAAAAGCCTCATCTGTAGACCAGATGAGGCTTTTTTCGTGTCTGCACCCAAGCTCGACAAGCGCCTTGGCACACTTTTAGATTTCAGTGAGGCATGTGCATCCCTTTTCTCACTTATTTCTTTTCGCACTCATGAAAAAGACCTCCTTTGTACTGGCCGCTTTGCTGACTATAGCTTCTGTTTCAGTTGCACGGGCGCAGGGTGTACGCCTGGGTTTGCGGGCCGGCGCCAACTACTCCAACCTGGCCGGCAACGTTCAGCATGAAACTACTTACAACAACAAAATAGGTTTCTTAGGTGGCGTGATGCTAAACGCCGACATCACCGGCGACGGTTTCTTCTCGATTCAACCCGAGATACTGTACTCGCAAAAGGGCTTCGAAAACAAGCCTACTGAGTACACCAATACTCTATTAGGTGTAGGCTATACTGAAAAGCGCGAAGGCAATGTCAACTACAATTACTTGGACGTGCCCGTGCTGCTCAAAATCAATGCGGGTGGTTTCATTGTGGAAGCCGGCCCGCAGTATTCATACCTGCTCAGCGCCAACGACGAAACCAAGGTCACCCGGACCCGGCAGCCCAACGGTACGCCTACTGTATCGGAAGCCGAGAACAAGAAAGATCTGAGCGGTTTCAATCGGAGCGAGCTAGGGTATGTGGCCGGCATCGGCTACCAAGCCGACAACGGTGTAAGCCTAAACCTGCGTTACACCGGCGCCTTCAGCGACTTTGTGAAGAGCGACAACGGCACCTATTTCAACGGCGACCTGAAAAATGCCCGCCATTCAGCCTTTCAACTTTCGCTCGGCTACTTGATTCCGAGCAAATAGCACCCCAATTAGTTCGCTAATAAAAGTTCCTTTCCAACCGCGGAAAGGGGCTTTTTGGTTATTCGCATGGAAGCATCTCTCGTTTTCGTTCTAGCTTCGTGCGTTTGTTGGACTACTTTTCCTTGGTACTTCTTATGAAGAAATTACTTTTCTCCTTTTTATTGCTGGTTGGCTCAGTTGGTGCAGTACAGGCACAAAGCGACGTTTCACTTGGTTTAAAAGTGGGTGGCACCCTTTCGTCTTTTGCGGGCAAAGAGTCTAGTGGCTATGAAAATACGTTTGGTTTTCATGGAGGTGGTTTCGCCAATATTGGCTTCACCAGACTTTTCGCGTTTCAGCCAGAAATTATTTATTCGCAGAAAGGAGCAAAACTTAAGGATGCTTTCACCAAACGGCTAAGCTACCTGGATGTGCCTTTGGCGTTTCATGTTAATGCTGATGGCTTGTTTTTTGAAGCCGGTCCGCAGGTTGGGTTCTTATTAGCTGCTAAAAATAAAACTACGAACACCAGCGTCGACGATAAGAACTCCTATAACACCGTCGATTTTGGTTACTTGTTTGGCTTAGGCTACCAACGCAAAAGCGGCCTTGGCATTGGGCTACGCTACAACGGTGGCATCACCAAAGTGGATAAGCCCTCTACAGCAGGCACCATCACCTACCAAGACAACATTCGCAACAGCGCCTTTCAGCTCTACCTGACGTATTCCTTCAACGGGCGCTAATAAACTCTCATCGTAAACGAAAGGTCCGGCTTCTTGTGATGAAGCCGGACCTTTCGTTTACGATGAGAAGCAACTTCTACTTCCGCGTAGCCGCCGCGTAATTCCGATAAAAGTGCGGGATGGTTTCAATGCCCTTCAGGAAGTTGAACACCCCATAATGTTCGTTTGGAGAGTGAATAGCATCGGAATCGAGCCCGAAGCCGAGCAGCACAGTGTCGAGACCTAGTTCGGTTTTGAACATCGCCACGATGGGTATAGAACCGCCGCCGCGCGTTGGAATGGGGCGCTTGCCGAAGGTGGTTTCCATGGCATCGGCAGCTGCTTTATAGGCTACAGAGTCGGTGGGCGTCACGACGGGTTCACCACCGTGGTGGGGTTTTACGGCTACCGTTACGCCACTTGGGGCTATGCTTGCGAAGTGCTTTTGGAATAGGGCCGTGATTTCGTCGGAGGTTTGGTGCGGTACCAAGCGCATGGAAATCTTGGCGTAGGCTTTGGACGCAATAACCGTTTTGGCACCCTCGCCGGTGTAGCCACCCCAGATACCGTTCACGTCGAGGGTAGGCCGGATGCTGGTGCGCTCCATCGTGCTGTAGCCTTTCTCGCCGTAGATGTCTTTCAAGCCGATACTTTGCTTAAACTCCTCGTCGGAATGCGGTGCTTTGGCCATTTCGGCGCGTTCTTCGGCGCTGAGTTCGGCTACGTTATCGTAGAAGCCCGGGATGGTGATGTAGTTGTTTTCGTCGTGCAGGCTGGCAATCATCTTGCAGAGCACGTTGATGGGGTTGGGCACTGCGCCACCGTAGAGGCCGGAGTGCAAGTCGCGGTTCGGGCCGGTTACTTCCACTTCATGGTAACTCAAGCCACGCAAGCCTACTTCGATGCTCGGCGTGTCGTTGGCCAGAATGCCGGTATCGGAAATCAGGATGACGTCGGCGGCCAGCTTCTCTTTGTTGGCCTTCACGAAGATGCCTAGGTTATTAGAGCCAATTTCTTCTTCGCCCTCAAACATCACCTTCACGTTGCAGGGTACACCGCCGTCTTCCTGCATCATCACCTCGAAGGCCTTGACGTGCATGTATACCTGGCCTTTGTCGTCGCAGGCGCCGCGGGCGTAGATGTTACCGTTTTTGATAACAGGTTCAAAGGGCGGCGAATCCCATAACTCGTACGGATCGGCGGGCTGCACGTCGTAGTGGCCATATACGAGTACCGTGGGCAAACTCGGGTCGATGATTTTATCGGCGTACACGATGGGGTTGCCGGCCGTTTCACAGAACTCCACGTTTTCCAGGCCCACTTCCCGCAGGCGGTCGGCCAAGTAATCGGCGGCCTTGCGCACGTCGGCCTGAAACTTAGGGTCGGCAGAAACGGAGGGAATACGGAGCCAATCAATTAACTCAGTTAGAAAACGGTCTTGGTTGCTTGCGAGGTAGGAAGCCATGCGGGCAATGGGGTTAGTTGGGAATGCTAGGTAAAGGTAGTACGAGCCGTACGCTTCTTTTACATTTTGAACGCCCCTTACTGCGCCTCTGCTGGAGGTCGGAACTGAATAGGTATAGTCATAGAAACAGCTACTCGCCGGTTATTCTGCTGCCCGGGTGTAAATCGTGGCAGACTCTGCACGACACGTACTGCTTCTTCGTCGCAGCCAAAACCTTGGCCTGTCTGTACATGTACATCACTTAAGCTACCGTCGGGTTTCACCACAAAATTAACGTATACCGGGCCTCGTACTTGATTGGAAAGAGCCTGCGAAGGATAATGCATCAACTCTGCAATAGCTTGGCGCAAGGCTGAGGTTCCGCCTACAAACCCAGGCATCTGTTCTACATAAGTATAGGTATAATGGGAGGATGTATCAGTTGGCATAGCTAGTATTGCTGTATCTATGGCATAAGTATCCGTTATTGTTGGTTCCACAGCCGCCTGTTTATCTTCAAAGGGAACTTCCTCCGCTACTTTCGTTCGGGTTACGTAGTCAGCTACGGCTTTACCCTTGTCTAACGTCGAATTCATCAACATAACAGATACGAGCACCCAGCTGAGACCTATTCCTAAGCTGGTTTTGGGTCGCCGGTTAAGCCACAGCAGCACCATTATGCCTAAAGTAGGTAGGCCGAACAGCGCATAAAATTTGAGTATTTGCCTTATTTCTACACCATCTAAAAAGAATGAGGCTAAGTACATCGTAGCGGCATGTAAGGGCGCACTAAATGCTACCGCGCGTAACATATGCTGCTTTAACAGTACAGGCTCTGCAGTGACTAGCGCATCTTCTGATTTAGAGGTTGATTGGATTTCCGGCTTGACAATGAGCCTGACAAGCATAATCACGCATACCACCAGCACCGGCGGCAGGAACAATACCTTTGCAATAAAGGCAAGTAGCTCCACAGGATCTGGCCAAATATCACCAAGAGCATATGCACCAAAAGGCAATAGAATTAGCACCACTGCCACTCCTATTGCAAAACCTAATTTCTTGCTGTAAGTGATCATAGGAATACGTATAAGCAATTAGTCAATTACACTACTTCTGTTTCCACGGCAGCGGCACGCGGCTTTCGGTGCCGGCGCGCAGGCGGCCAATATTGGCCCGGTGGGTATAAATAAGCAGCGCAGCTAGGATGAAGCCAAACCACAGCAGCAGCGGGTTTTGCGGCCGGAACGCAGGTAGCAGCTGCAACAAGGCAAATGTGACGCCCGCCGTCATCGACGACAAAGACACGTACTGCGAAACGGCTAGCACCGCCAGAAACACCAGGATGCACACCCCGACCGTAGCCGGCGCAATGGCCAGCGTCATGCCCAGCACCGTGGCCACGCCCTTTCCACCCCGAAAACCGGCGAAAACCGGGTAAATGTGCCCCACAATGGCCAGAATACCGCACGCTAGCTGGAAGTACAGCAGCTGATCGGGCTGGATGGCCCCTTGCCGTAGCATAACAGTAGCCAGGGAGGTAGCGGCCCAGCCTTTCAGCACATCAATGGCCATCACGAAGGAACCCGGTTTCTTGCCTAGCACCCGAAAGGTGTTGGTAGCTCCCGCATTGCCAGAGCCATGTTCCCGAATATCGAGGCCGAAAAAGCGCTGCCCTACCCACAAGGCAGTTGGGATGGAACCAAGCAGATAAGCGCCGAGCAAAAGGCCGAGGACGAGGGGAATGTTCATTGGTAGTTGGTGGTGGGTTGGTAGTTCTACGAGCTCGGCTACCAGCCATGTTGGTATGGCTAAGAAAACACGGCGGAGCTGCGCGAAACTCGCAAAAAACAAGCATACAAAAAGCCCCAACCAAAGGTCGGGGCTTTTTGAGGTGCTAGAACGTTTAGCGAAACGGGCTGCGGCCTAGCGCGAACCACCGAAGGGGTCGTTGGGGTCAACGCCATCCTTCTTCTTTTTGTCTTTTTTCTTTTTGCCAGCGTCCTTGTCTACAGGCGCATCAGCATCTGGCTCAGCGACGGGTTCAGCGGCAGCGGCTTTCTTGTCTTTCTTCTTCTTGCTAGTTTCTTCTGCCGGAGCGGCGTTATCGGGAGCAGGCTCAGCGGCAGCGGCTTCTTCCTTTTTCTTCTTTTTACTGGTATCCGCCGCTGGCGCCGCGTTGGCATCACCACTGCCGAAAGGATCAGCCGCATCAGCTGCTACCTCTTTCTTGCTCTTCTTTTTCTTGGTGTCAACCGGAGCCTCGTCTATTGGCATACCATCGGCGTCGAAGACAGGCTCGTTGCCTTTCTTCTTTTTCTTTTTGCCAGCGTCTACATCTTCCTCGAAGCCACCACCAGCGGGGGCCGAAGAAACCACTGCTTTTTTCGTCTTCGGATCTTCCTTCAAGTAATCCTTGCGGAAGTGGGTCAAGAACTGCTGCACCTCCTGGTCGTCGCCAAGGTAGAAACCGTATTGCGTGGCGGTGTTGTAGTCACCCTTGGCTTTGTAGCCGATGATTTCGTCGAAAGAACCGTGCTGCGCTTTTGCCAGCAGCGCCGACCCCGAATATTTCAGGTAATACCAGGTTTGCGGCTCGGCTTCCAAGTATAGCTCTACCAAATCGGCACCGGCTTCCTTGCGAATCTCGATGTGGCCGTCGATGAGGGCGTTGATGTCTTTCTTACCCACGCTCACCAAACCAATTTTACCAACCGAATACCAGGCGTTCAGCTTATCATTCCAGCGCAAATCCACCTTGTTGAGCACAACAGTGTGCAAGAATTTAGGCGAGATTTTCTGCAAAGGCTCATACTTGCCGCGCCGCTCAGCATAGCCCTGTACCGCCTTGCTGCCTATGAATTCGCCGAGCTTGTACAGTTCTTCCTGCGAACCATTGAGTGCCTCCGGTGCCCCTTTGGTGTTGGTTGCTATATCAATACCCATGGCCTCCACGGCCTTTTCAGGCAGGTTGATATCGAAGGCCATAAAGGCATCGAGCGCGTACTTGTTGCTATCGGGTTTGGCGGTACCCACGCCCGAGGCCGTGATGCCGTAGTCTTTGTTGGAATTGATGAAGTTGAACTTACCCCGGAACTTCATGGCCGCCGTCGAATCGTTGAAAGTCAGCACGGAGCCCTCATAGACGTTGGGGTCGGAGAGGTCGTGGTTGGCAATCGTGAATATCCTTTTCTTTTGGTCGAAAGTCAGGTAGCCCTTGGTGGTAAACAGGTTCATATCGGTGGCGGAAGGCTTACCAGCCACGAACAGTGGGTACACTTTGCTACTCTCATCCGACATAAATAAGCCGGTGAGCATGGGCAGTCCTTCTTCTGTTTTAGGATCCAGCAGCTTGATGCGCACTCCCTTCGGGTCGATGCTGTCTTGCACGGCAAACCATTCGGCCGAGCTTGGCTTGTTGCTGAACTCCAACCGGGCCTGTCCGTCGAAGGTGAAGCCGCGTTTCTTGGAATTCATATTGACGCCGCCGCGGTAGGCAACGCGCGGAGCTAAATGAAATTTTTCGGTGGCCTGAATATTAGCCACGGCTAAGGTGGCCGGTGCCAGAGGTTCGTCGGTAACTCGTTTCTTAAGTAGGCTCTTGCCACCTTTCGCAGCCTTGCCCGCTACCAATCCCGTGCCGGTGGAGTCGATCTGAAAGTTGGCAAACTTGATAGCAAAGGAATCAGCAGCGGCGTTTTTGTAGCTGTAGAGCGCGTTGCCACTAAAGGCGTTACGCGACAACACCTGCACTTCGCCCTTATACAGGCTGTGAAATTTAGCCAGCGTATCCATCACAATGCTGGCATTCTTGAAGCCACGCATTTGAGCATTGGCCAAGATGTACACTTTGCTGGAATCCGGCTCGATCCAGGCATCAGCCGAGGCAATGCGCGGTACACCGCCGGCCACCAAGCGGTAGCGCGCCAAGTCGTATTCGCCGGTGGCTGCCCGGAATTTCAAGCCGTTCTGCTCGGGTTTGGTGGAGTAGAAGTACGAGCGGGTAGAGTCGGCGCCGGGGGCTACTTTCAGCTGCACGTTCTTTTTCTTGAAGTCCCACTTACCGCCCGAAAGCGTGGTTCTGTAGTCGGAGTACGGCAAGTCGATGCTGGACTTGGTGTCGCCTTCCTCACGCGAGAAAACCGCATTGGCGTTCTTAACATCGAAAGCAAATGCTACGTTGTTCGCCGTTAGCGCCGGCTTGTTGGCTTCCGCCGATTTGATACTCAGCGTCGACTTGTTGCCCGTGTAACTGGTAGGCTTGAACACAATCTTGGGCGAGCGGATAAACGACTGTGGGCCGTCTATGCGGCCGTTGCCGTAGAGGCCGCCGGGACTAAGAGTAGCCGTGCCCTTAAAGCCGTATTGGTCGCCGTACATCTTCAGCGGCTGGCCGTTGGGCTGGCTGCTCAAATACATCGAATCCGACTTCACGGCCCACTTCATCTGGTAGCCAAGCGGCAGATTCACTTTCGCAAACTCCACGCCGTTGAGCGGCCCCGGCTGGATAACGCCCGACTTACCCACTGTCACCACCGAGTCTCTATAGAATACGAACTGGTCGCTTTGCAGCGTACTTGTTAGGTATTTTATGTCACCAATGCCTTGAATACCCTGGTTGCTCATCTTCACTTTATTGAAGAGCCGGGCCTTGCCGCCGTAAACAGGTACGCCTTCCTTGGGCAGATCATAGTTGAAGCCCAACGAGCCATCTTCCTGCAGCGTCAGCTTGGTTTTCAAGTCGGGTAAGATCCCCCCCGACACGAAAGTGCCTTTAAAGCCTACTGCCGAGCGGTTTTTGTTGTTAAGCGAGTCGAGTTTGAAAGGCGGAATGTCGAAGTAGACGGTGGTATCGTACGCCCCGCCTAGCACCTCGGGCTTGTCGAAGAACACGTAAGCCCCGGTGCTGGCATCAAACGATGGGTAAGCCCCGAGCTTCTTGCGGCCCGACTTGTTGTTGGGGTGGTTGATGTACAGTTTGCCAGCCGATTCCTTTTTCTTGTTGGTCAAAGTGAAATCCGTCTCCTTGCGTGCCTTCATCACCGAGCCTTTCGAATTCCGGCCCTTCACAATGATGGAGTCAATCTTGGCCAAGTCAATGAAGAAACCGTCGTAGTCGAACTTGAACTCCTTGCCCTTGAACACAAAGGCCGACGCCACTACCGTACCATTGAACAGAATGCCTCGGTTTTTCTGAATGTGAATGATGCTGGAATCCGGCTTCACAAACACCGTCACCGAATCGTCCGAGAAGTTGAAGCGGTCCACGCCGCGTACCAACAGGTCGTTGGTAGCCAGGTTAAGCGTAGCGTTTTTGCCAGACGGCGACAAGCTCTTGATGGCAATGTGGTCGTAGTCTTTCTTGCCCCGCGACGAGTTGACGTAGTGCAGCGCTTTGGGGCGCAGGGTTATCTGCTGCGTTTGCGGGTTCCAGTCCACGTAGCCGTCGCGGGCCAGGCCAGCTATCGCCGAGCGGACGTTGGCCGGCTGAAGCTTACGGAAAGTAGCAACTTCCTGCACCGTGAAGCGCCGTATGTTGTTGTTTTCCAAGCTATAGCCCACTATCATCTGCAGCGGGTGCAGCTTATTGATGGCCTTGATTTGCTGATAGCGTGTGTTAGTGTAGAATTCCTTGCTCTCGAAGCTAGCTGTAACCTGGTTTTTGGCGGTAAGAATCGAGAAGTCGATGGTGGGCGTACGGATGGGCCACGTCAGGAGCTCCGACGTGATTTCCATCTGGTGGTAAGAGTCGAAATAAGGCGTGGATTTGTAGAGGCCGTTTTCGCGGGCCAGTTGTAGCACCTGGCGCTTCTTCGAAAACTTGAGCCGCACGCCAGGGTGCGTGAGCGAGTCCACCTTGTCCTCGAAAATGGTAACGGAAGCTCGCTCAGCAGAAATAATGGAGTCGCCGAGCACGTAGGCGCGGCTGGAAGCCCGAAATTTAGGTTTACCATCCAAATCCACAAAGATGCGTGACAACGAGCCGTCGAGCGAAGCCGACAGGGTACGACTACCGGCCAAAGAGAAGCCTCCGTAATAGCGGATGTTGTCGCCGATGTTCTTAACGCGGGCGTCGTTGGTGAGCGAGATAAAACGGGGGTAGCCCGAATCAGTAGCGCCGGGCTTCTTCTTTACACTTTTATAGGATAATGCGCCTTTCACGGGCGCCTCCAGCACGGCAGGATACGTCAGGCTAACGGGCTCGGCCGTAAACTCGGCCCGGCTTATATCGAAGTTGTAGCTGGTGAGGTCGGCCGTAGCGGGGTTAGCGTTTACTTGCCAGGCATACTGCCCGCCATAGCCCACAAATTGGCTGGAGAGGGGCACAACAGCTCCGCTGGTTTTGCGAATCGTAGTTGAATCGCCGTTGGCCGAAAGAACCAAGTCAACCTCCTTAAGCACTAAAACCGGTCCCCGAGTAGAGGGTGCCATGTAATTGTCGAAGTAAGGAGCGGGAGTGAAAACTGGTTCTGGCTCGGCAGCAGGTTTGGCGGCGGTGCCGGGTTTGGCAGCCGTTTTGGCTGGTGTCTTCTTGGCGGGCGTACTCCAGCCGTCGTTGCTGTCGCCCCAGCCGCTGCCGCTGCCACTGCTCCACAGGTCGGCGGTGTCCCAACCGTCGCTGCTTCTTTTCTTGGGGGCTGCTTTGGATTTGGCGGCGGGCTTGGCGCCCGCTTTGGCTGGCGTTGTGGGCACGGGTGCAGGAGTTGGGGCCGCTACAGGGGCGGGATTTGGCGCCATACTCGGCATATCCTGCTCGTTGTAAGCAAAAGAGAACGAGCCCCCCGACACGCGCAGCTTGTTGTAGCGCGAGCTGTACAATACCTTGTTTTGCAGAAACTGCGTGGTAGTGGCAATAAACTTGGCCGCTTCGGGTCCCGGAATATTTACTACGGTTTTGGTTAGCACATCCAACAAGCCGTCCATCTGCTGGTCGGACATGTTCTGCACCGTCGAGCCGGCAATCAAGCCCATAAACATCGACTCGAGGTGTGGCTTCGGCCGGAAGCCTAAAGCCAGCATCTGCTGCGACAGTGCTACAACTTTGCCTTGCTGCGTGGCGGTGAGCTTGTTGCTAGCCCAAAGCTGTTGCAACCGAACACCTACGCCGATGGCTGCAGCGTTGCGGGTGGTGGCCATCATCAACTGCACATCCTGCATAAATTGGGCAGGATCGGAAGATAATTTACCTGAAAACTTAGGCACGGCCGTAGCGGCTCCGGTAGCCGGAGCCGCTGGCTGCGTTTTAGATGGTTGCGGCTTATTTTGCTGGGCCAGGACCGGGGCACTCACCCCTAACAGCACCAAGCAAAGCCATTTGAGAATAGCTTGCTTCATAGAAAATTCCGTCGGGACCTGATTAGTCGTCTACAATTTCGGTAATAGTCGCCATACTATTCGAGTTGAATTGCACGCGACTATGATTTTTGTGGTTTTGCACTATTCCTACCGCCTACGGTCCTACAAAACTATCAAACACTGCACATTTGGGTGCCAACAGGCGTAGCAGACCGGCAACAAGACCCATCTGAAAAAAGCTCAGCAACAGTTACATTATTTCTTCACTACTTCTGGGTTGTTGTCTTACTTCACGGTATCTTTCCAAACGCCATCTGCGTACTTTATAGTGTAATTCTTTTCTAAACTGCTATGCATAACGCTGCTTCCCGGCTTTCCGCCCTTGCCCCGAACGCGCTGCTGCGCGTAGTACAGAATCTACGTGACGACATTACTCAACGCTTGGGAAAGTCGTCGGCTACCGTAGCTGAATGGCGCGACCTGCTGCTGCTGGTCGATCCGGAGGTGCAGGAGCGGCCAGAATGCGGCACCGTCATCGTGCGCCGGGGCCGCGCCGCTCTCGATCGGCTAGCCAGTCATTACTTGGTACCTCCCCAAAATGTTCTGCCCAAACTCGATAATCGGTCACTGGTTCACGAAAACCCAATTGACTACGGCCTTTCCGATGAGGAATGGCTG
Source organism: Hymenobacter sp. (assembly GCF_036387835.1). GTDB lineage: Bacteria > Bacteroidota > Bacteroidia > Cytophagales > Hymenobacteraceae > Hymenobacter. The sequence goes on from NZ_DASVSY010000111.1 coordinate 41,414, forward strand.
GCGTTATGCCTTTAGTATTGGAAGCGAGAAGACAGGAGCGAGAAGTTAGCAGATGCCCGAAATGGGTTGCTATGTGCTCCTAACTTCTAGCTCCTGTCTCTTGGATTCTTTATTTATGAAATACCGCCGACACCCAATGATTCTGGGTGCGGTGGCTTTCGTAGCGGAGGTTGTGCTGCTCGGCGGCTTGGCGGATGAGGGGCAAGTCTTCCTCGTAGAAGCCAGAGAACAAAATAGGACTGTTGGGCTTTAAATACTGCCCATAGGCCCCCATATCTTCCAGCAGCACATTGCGGTTGATGTTGGCCAGAATAATATCGAAGGGCTCCTCCCCTTCCAAGGCCGTGATGTCGCCGAGGCGGGCTTCTACTTTGTCTTGCACATTGTTTTCCTGAGCATTGTCGGCGGCATTTTCGGCGGTCCAGGGCTCTACGTCCACGGCTAGCACGTAGCTGGCACCAAGATGAACGGCCATAACAGCCAGAATACCCGTGCCGCAGCCCATGTCCAGCACCCGCTTGTTTTGGTGGTCGAGGTCGAGCTGGTTGGTAATCATGAGGGCCGTGGTATCGTGGTGGCCGGTGCCGAACGACATGCGCGGCATAATCACAATTTCGTAAGCCAAGTCGGGGCGAGCTTCGTGAAAAGGTGCCCGCACCGACACTTTATCGGTAATGACGAGAGGCTCAAAGTTTTTTTCCCATTCGGCATTCCAGTTTTGGCGCGTAATAACGCGGTGCTCGTAGCCAAGCTCTCCCTGGCCCTCGTAGCGGCTCATGATTTCGGCCACGGCATCGGCGGCAAACTGGTCTTCGTCGATGTAGGCGCAGAAGCCCTCGTCGTTGTCCTCGAAGGTATTATAGCCTACTTCAGCTAATTCTGCGACCAGTATGTCGGCCAGTTCGCGCGGGGCCACTACCCGCACTTCTACAAAATCCATAGTTCAAAAACAGGAGGGAAACTTAGTGAAACCGGCCGGGCCGGGCGGCAAAGTTCGTGGGAAAAAGCCAGCTAAACTGATAATGGTAGCGAAAGCCTAACCCTTCTTTCACTATATATTAATTTATATATCGTTTCATTTGGCTTCCACTTTCCACACCGCCTCTCACTTATGAACAAAACGACGCGCCTCGTAGCAAGCTGTGTTTTACTTGGTCTGGTAGCCCCAAAGCCAAAACCGAAGAAACAGCAACTGCTACCCCGCCAGCCCCAACGGAAACCACCGCAGCCCCAGAAGCTGCCGCCACGCCGGACGCTGCTGCTCCCGGAACAGCAACGACAGCCTCAGAAGCCGCCACGTTTGACATCAGTCAGGTTCCCGTTTCAACTGCTGACCTTGGTACGTTTCCTTACTTGAGCGCGCTGAAAAACTACGAAGTGAGCTCCGGCAATAGCGAGGACTACGACTTCGAGCGCGCGTATGTGTACGACGGTAAAAAACTGCTGTCAGTAGAAGGCAAAGTATCACAACACTTTTTTGATAGCATCAACGGGGAAAAGAAAGCGTCCGAAACGATGATACATCGCAACTACGAAGACTTGCTGAAGGGGTTAGGCGCAACCAAGGTTTTCGCGGGGCCAGTTTCACGGGAAGCCATCGAAAAGGTAGGCCAGGCCAATGCTTATAAGTATGGCAAATGGAGTGTCAGCACTGATCATGACACGGACGCCTACGTCATTCGGCAGAAAGACAAGGAAGTGTGGGTACAGGTAACTTCTTTGGGCGGCGACGGCGACTACAACCTCACGGTAATGGAGCGGTCCGCTATGCCCCAGAGCAGGCAACCATCATCAAAGCCGATCAGTTAAAAAAAACTAGACGCTGAAGGCCACGTGGCGCTCTACGTCAATTTCGACACCGACAAAACCATTATCCGGCCCGAATCGGAGCCGACGGTGGCCGAGGTGGTGACGCTGCTACGCCAGAATCCGAAGTTGCGCCTGGGCATACAAGGCCACACCGATAATGTTGGCACGCTGGCTCACAATCAGCAGCCTTCGGAAGGTCGGGCGCAATCGGTGGTGGCCTCACTTGCGCAGGCGGGGATTGAAGACAGCCGTTTGCAGTCAGCCGGCTTTGGTCAGAGCAAACCGTTGGCTGATAATGCTACCGAGGAAGGCAAAGCCAAAAACCGCCGGGTAGAGCTGGTGAAGTTGTAATTCTTACTGCAATCCACAAAAAAGCCCTTCCGCTATTAACAGAAGGGCTTTTCAGTATGCACTATGCTTATCTGGATGCTACTGCTGACGGCAGCCCGCGAAGGAACGTACTTTGGTGTAATGAATGCTGAAGTCGGCGAGGGCGCGCTTGTCGGACACGAACAGCACGTAATCGGCGAAGTCGCGGGCTTCGGTGAAATACCAGAGGCCGGCTTTGTCGGCAAACAGCTTGTTGTCTTCCGCATACACCAATACATCAGCAAAGGCCTCTTCTGGCTCCTCGTACACCACCCCAAAGCAAATGCCTCGCCGGCGCGGGTCACGCTCCAGGTAGATGGTGCCGTAGATACGACAGGGCTCCAAGGAAGCTACTGACACCGGCGCCGCAAACGGCACGCGAGGCGCTGGTGCCGCAAATGGATTCAGGGCCAGCAAGCCAGACAGGAGGAGCGAGTGGAGCATAGGAGGCGATAAGGTGAGCAGGTGATGAGAAGACAGTAAGATTAACTACTAGAACAAAGAGCCTGCCAGCAACTCGCTTCAAGACAACACAAACACGTATAGCACCTCGTTACCTCCTCACTGAAAGTTAAAACGACTTAATGATTTCAGTGAAGTCGCGCGACTTAAGGGAGGCGCCGCCGATTAAGCCGCCATCGACGTCGGGCTGGCTGAACAGCTCGCGGGCGTTTTGCGCGTTGGCTGAGCCGCCGTACAGGATAGTGGTATTCACGGCCGCTTCGGCGTCGTAGGCGCGGGCAATTTGCTCCCGGATGAAGGCGTGCACCTCCTGCGCCTGCGCGCTCGTGGCCGTTTTGCCCGTCCCGATGGCCCAAATAGGCTCGTAGGCAATAACTACCTGGTCGAACTCTTCATTGGAAAGATGAAACAAACCATCCTTCAACTGTTTGCTGATGAAGTTGAAAGTGTCATCGGCTTCGCGCGTTTCCAACGATTCGCCTACGCAGAAAATAGGCTTCAGGCCCACGGCTAGCACCGCTTTTAGCTTCTGGCTGAGTAGTTCGTCGTCTTCACGAAAATACTGCCGCCGCTCGGAGTGGCCCAGTATCACATATTCACAGCCCACTGACTGGAGCATTTTGGCGGATACTTCGCCGGTATAGGCGCCGCTTTCCTTTTGGCTGCAGTTCTGCGCGCCCAGGTGGAATCGGCTGTTGGCGGGTAGCTGCTTGCCAATAGCCGCCAGGAATGGGAATGGCGGGCAGATGACCACTACTACGCCGTCGGAGCCCGTAACCTCGTCCTGCACCATATTGGTGATTTCCGATACCAGGGCGAGGCCGTCCTGATAAGTGGTGTTCATTTTCCAGTTGCCGGCAACAATATTCTTACGCATGGAGGACGAATTGAGGTAGAAGATGGACGCAAGTTAGTGGGTCTGTTCAACCTATTCGGTCTTTTCTGACCGGCCAGGCTACACCTCTAGCATACGCCGCCCGCGCCGCGAAGCCAGCACCAAGCCGCCTAGCCCTACAATGACGGCTCCTATCAGGGCCGCCCAGCTTAGTTCGGGGTAGGTATTGCGATGTGCTACCCAAATGGCCACCAACGCCCAGGCCACCACCAGCGGAAAAGTCTTTTCCTTGAATTCACGACTTATAAGCAGCCCCAGCCCCACAACTATAGCCAGGAGTAACAGGCCCAGCAGCATGGCCAGGTTCAGATCAGGTTGCCAGCCTAGCTGCCGCAGCCCAATGACGCTGTTGACGGTGAAGGCCACTGAAATCCAACCCAGATACAAAGCAAACGGCGCACTAACCCAACGAGGAGCAACATCAGCCAGCACCAGCCGCCGCGCCCGACCATAAGCAATTACAAGTGCCCCGAGGATAACCATCATAGCTAGCCAGCACGGCAATATTCGTTCGTAGGCAAACAGCACCACCCACAACGCAGTGGCCAGGCTGGCCATTGTGAGAGGTTGCGCCACGGCATCGGGCAGCAGGTTGTTTCGCTGCGCAGGCAAGTGCTGCCAGATTACATAGACGGTTAGCGCCAGAAAAATTATTCCCCAAATGGAAAAGGCATAGCCAGCGGGCGTCAACAAGGTCGGGTACTTACCGGAGACGGTGCCCATGCTTTGCCCATTAAACGGAAAAGCATTGGAATAATAGTTGAGCCCTATGTTGCCTAACACGGCCAGAGTAGCTGCCCAGCGCCAAAGGCGGCTCGGACTGGACTCGTACGCAGCAGAATAGTTAGTAGTAAAAGAGTTAGACATAAGCAGAAAGGTTTGTGGTAACAGTACGCTAGACGATGGCCGTTGTGTATAGTGCAAGTACTTCTGCCAAAGTTACAAAGCAGCTTGTTTTTAAACCTTTATTTAAAATATGTCTAAATATTATTTATAAAGCTTCTAAATAATCAGTTTTCCTACCGATTTTTGCGGCTGTACATCCCACTGCAACACCGCATGAAATCTTATCTTCCTCATCTGACAAGCCAGCAACTTACTGTTTTGCTTGTTTTTCTTCTGTCTACTCTCTCTCTGTCAGTTCAAGCGCAGAGAGGCAGCGTACAGGGCCGTATCACTACCATTGGCGGGCAACCTATTATAGGCGTTTCCATTGGCATCAAAGGCACTGGCAAAGGTGCTAATACCGATAACAATGGCAGTTACCGCATAGCCGGACTGCAGCCGGGCACTTACACCTTAGGGGTACGCCTGGTAGGATACGGCACCCAGGAGCGGCAAGTAGAAGTGGCAGCAGGCCAAGCGAGCACGCAAGATTTTCAACTCACTGAAAACACCGAGCAGCTAAACGAGGTGGTAGTAGAAGGCAGTGCCTTCAACAAGTTCGCCCGCAAAGAGTCGGAGTACGTGTCGAAGATGCCGCTTAAGAACCTGGAAAACCCGCAGGTGTATGCCACCGTGGGCAAGGAATTACTGGCCGAGCAGCTGGTTTATACCGTGGATGATGCCGTACGCAACGCTCCTGGCCTGCAACGGATGTGGGAGGCCACCGGCCGCTCCGGCGACGGGGGCAGCTACTACAGTAGCCGGGGCTTTATTGTGCAGAGTCAGTTGCGCAACGGCATTGCCGGCATTGTTAGTGGCACCACCGACGCCGTTAACCTGGAGAAGTTGGAAGTAATTAAGGGCCCATCGGCCACGCTCTTTGGTAGCTCCCTCACTTCCTACGGCGGCCTGATTAACCGCGTAACAAAAAAAGCGTACGACCATTTCGGCGGAGAAGCTACCTACGCCGGGGGCAGCTTCAACTTCAACCGCCTCAGCCTCGACCTCAACACGCCCCTCGACAAGGAAAAGAAGGTGCTGTTCCGCTTGAACACGGCGGGCAGCTACGAGCGTAACTTCCAGAACCGCGGCTACCAGGGCTTCGACAAGAACCTGGCTATTGCGCCTACTCTCACTTACAAGCCCACCGACCGGCTTACCATTAATGTAGATGCCGAGCTATACCGCACGCAGAACGTGGGCAAGCAAATCATCTTCTTCTACTTCCCTACCAGCGCTTTGGGTGCTACCCGCCCCGATCAGCTTAACCTGGACTACCGCCAGTCTTATATGGGTAGCGGCCTCACGCAGAACTCTCACAGCTCCAACTACTTTGCACAGATAAACTACCAGCTGGCGCCCGGCTTTACCTCCTCGACCAACGTTACGCACAGCCGGAGCTACTCCGATGGCTTTGGCCCCTACTTCTACGTGACGCCCATTGCCGACAGCATCACCACCGGCGATAACACGCGGCTGGGCTCCACCAACTTCCTAACCCAGGCCGACCAATCGACCGGCGACAGCCGCGCCACCGCTACCGAAGTGCAGCAGCTCTTCAACGGCGACTTTCTGCTCGGCACGCGGCGCAACCGCTTCGTGCTAGGTTTCGACTACCTGCGCATCAGCAACAACCAGAACTTCTTTGGCAGCACGTTTGGCACCCCGGTGGCCCTCGGTTTGAGCGACCAGGCCTACACCGACTTCAACGGCGCAGCCCTCCAGGCGCAGTATGCGGCCGGGCCTCCGCAATTCACTTACCCGCTTACCACCAAAATCAACACGTATAGCGCCTTCGTTTCCGACGTGCTCGACCTCACCGACAAGTTGAGTGTGCTAGCCGCGTTGCGCGTGGATCGATACGACAACCAGGGCGGCTTGGTGGGCACTGAAGCCACGGCATTCAAGCAAACCGCCCTGTCGCCGAAGTTTGGGTTGGTGTTTCAGCCGGTGAAAGACAAAGTAGCGCTGTTTGCCAATTATCAGAACAGCTTTCGGAGCCCCGGCACTTACCGGGCCTACAACACCCTGGCGCTGCCCGACAGCACCGAGCAGCGCATTGCCGAGCTGGAGCAAGCCAACCAGTGGGAAGGTGGCGTAAAAGTGGATGTGCTGGAAGGCAAACTCACCGCCACCCTGAGCTACTACAACATTGAAGTGAAAAATCTGCTGCGCACCGACCCGCGCCCGGAAGCGGCCGCGAAGTTCACGCAAACGCAGGATGGCACGCAGCTCAGCAAGGGCGTAGAGCTAAGCCTGGTGGCCAATCCGGTGCAAGGCTTCAACATTGTGGGCGGCTTTGCCTACAACAATTCCAAGCTGACCCGCAGTTCGTCCGACACCGATGGCCTCCGCCCGACTACGGCGTCCTCGCCTTACTTAGCTAATGTGTGGCTGAGCTACCGCCTGCCCGTAGGCGTGCTACGTGGTATAGGACTCGGGTTCGGTGGCAACTACGCCAGCGACAACAAAATCGTGAATAGCGTCAGCCAGGGCACTTTTACGTTGCCGGCTTACACGGTGCTCAACGCCTCGGTGTTCTACGATTGGCAGCGCTTCCGCATCTCAGGCAAGGTAGACAACCTCACTAACGAGCACTACTGGATCGGCTACACCACCATGAACCCGCAGAAGCTGCGCAGCTTTGTGGGCAGCCTGAGCTACAAATTTTAATCTAGCTGCTAGCTGCTGGCTGTTAGCCTTTCCCTCTTTAGCTGGTAGTCCTAAAAAGCTAACAGCCAACAGCTAGCAGATAATAGCTTTAAAATTATGACTTTCAAGCAAGCTGTCGGTAAAGTGCACCTCTGGCTCGGACTAGCGTCCGGGCTCGTGGTGTTTATTGTGAGCATCACGGGAGCCATCTTCACCTTCCAGGATGATATCCGAGACCTGACGGAGCCGTGGCGCAAGGTGGAGGTGCAGCAAACGGCGCCGGTACTGCCTTCGCAGCTGAAGGCCGCCGCGCTGGCTCATCATCCGGGCGCTAGTATGCGCGATGCCTGGGTCACCTATTTCGCCCCCGACCGTTCGGCTACCGTGTTTTTCTTTGACAAAGCCAACCTTCCCATTCAGATCTATCTGAATCCCTACACGGGTCGAGTACTATACGAGCAAAACCTGCGCACGCATTTCTTCACCATCATTCAGGAGATACACATGCACCTGCTGCTGCCCGAAGCCGTGGCGAAATGGGTGGTGGGCATTAGCATCTCCATTTTCGTGGTGATGCTGCTCACGGGCTTGGTGCTGTGGTGGCCAAAGCGCAAGCAGGAGCGCAAACAGCGCTTCACTATTAAGTGGGGAGCCCGCTGGCGCCGCGTCAACTACGACTTGCACAATGTGCTGGGCTTTTACGCGGCCAGCATCGGGCTGGTACTAGCCTTATCGGGCTTGTTCATGATTTTCCCCTGGATGCTGGAGTCGGTTAGACTTGTGGTTGATGGTGGCAAGGCGGCTCCCCCGGAGATAATGACGACCAAGATTGACACCCTGCAAACCGTTTCGGCCGCCACCCAGCCGCTCTCCGACATCGTGTACCGCAACGTACGCCGCCTTTCGCCCTCCAACGAGATGATCCTCATTGCCCCAGACGGCACCGGCAAAGACCCCGTGTACTGCTGGACCTACCAGAAGGCGCTTCACTACTACCACCGCGACGAATACGCCTTTCACCCCGTTTCCGGCCAGCTACTAGAGTCCCGTTTCCACGCCAACAAGAGTACCGGCACCAAACTCTCCGACATGAACTACGACCTACACACCGGCCAGATTCTGGGCTTTGGCGGCAAGATAGTGGCGTTTTTGGGAAGCCTGATTTCCGCCAGCCTACCCATTACCGGAACAGTTGTCTGGTGGGGCCGGCGCAACAAAACGAAACGGCAGAAGCAGGCAGCAATACCCGCAACTGCTGCTTAAACAACGCCCCGTTACCAGCGCACCTGCACCGGATAGGCGGCAAAGTGCGCGTCGCGACTGAGCAATATTAGGTTATCCGTCATGGCCTGCGCAATGAGCAGCCGGTCGAACGGGTCGCGGTGGTGGTGCGGAAGGGTCAGGAGCGTAGTGAGGTGGTCGTCGGTGATTTCGAGCGGATGTAACCTTGCCTCTCTCACCTGCCTTACCCACTGTGCGAAAGGAACCGGTAGGATCAGCTTATTGAGGCTTACTTTGATGCTTACCTCCCAGAAAGTAGCCCGGATTACGAAGCAAATTGAACCAGGACTTTGAATCAGCTCCGCCACTCGTGGCAGTAGCTCCGCGCTATTGCGACTGTACCAAAGTAGTGTATGAGTGTCCAGAAGCAGCCGCATTAGTACATATAGTCTTTAGAGTCCTCAAGAGGCTCGTCGAAATCCTCTGACATCCAGAGAACTCCACCCTGCGAGAAGCCCGGCGGCGCTACAGGCTTGGGCGACGGATTGCGGGCTAGTAGCCACTGAATTTGATCTAAAGCAAACTCATCTTCCAACTGCTCGATGGCTGCAATGACTTCCCGTTTTTTGGCTTCTGTACTCATGGTTATGGCTGATTTCTTCTTTTCTAAACTACGCAAAAGGCCCGGAAGATTCCTCTTCCGGGCCTTTTGGTTTTGCAACGGCAGCAACGAGGCGCCAAGCAGAAGCTTCGCGTTACAGCTTATCAGCCAAAAAACGCGCCGTGTGGTTGGTGTCTTTGAGCTTCGCCATGTCTTCGGGCGTGCCCTCGAACAGTAGGTGGCCGCCGTTGATACCACCTTCGGGGCCAAGGTCAATCACCCAATCCGCACATTTAATAATGTCCATGTTGTGCTCGATAATGAGCACCGAATTGCCTTGCTCCACCAGCGCATTCATGGCCGTCATCAGCTTGTTGATGTCGTGGAAGTGCAGGCCCGTGCTTGGTTCGTCGAAGATGAACAGGATCTTGTCGTGCTGCAGCGTGGCGCCTTTGGTTAGGAACGAAGCCAACTTCACGCGCTGCGCCTCACCGCCACTAAGCGTGCTGGCCGACTGCCCTAGCCGGATGTAACCTAGGCCTACATCATCGAGGGGCTTGAGGCGCTCCACCAGTTTGGGCTGGCCCTTAAAGAAGGTGATGCTGTCGGCAATGGTCATGTTCAGCACCTCGTCGATGCCTTTGTCTTGGTACTTGATATCCAAGATGTCCTGCTTGAACTTACGGCCCCCGCAACTCTCGCAAGTCAGGAAGATGTCAGCCATAAACTGCATTTCTATCTTCACCTGGCCTTCGCCCTGGCACACCTCGCAACGGCCCCCATCAATATTGAAGCTGAAGTGCGAAGGTTTAAAGCCACGCGCTTTGGCCAACGGCTGGTCGGCAAACAGCGCCCTGATCGTGTCGTAGGCTTTCACGTAGGTTACGGGATTGGAGCGGCTGCTTTTGCCGATGGGGTTTTGATCCACGAACTCCACGTGGGTCACCTGCCCATTCACCCCGGTCAGCCGATCGAACTTACCCGTCGATTCGCCGGCCCCGCCGCCTAGCTGCTTGAGCAGCGCCGGCGCCAGTATCCGCCGAATCAGCGTGGATTTGCCCGAGCCCGATACCCCCGTTACCACCGTCATCACGTTCAGCGGAAACTTCACCGATACGTTCTTTAGGTTGTTTTCGCGGGCCCCCGTCAGCTCCAGCGTATTACGCCAAGGGCGCCGCGTTTTGGGTACGGCCACTTCTAGCCGGCCGCTCAAGTACTGGCCGGTATAGGTATCGGTGCTCTTAAGTAGCTCGTCGTACGTGCCCTGGAACATCAGATTGCCGCCGCCGGTACCCGCCTCCGGACCGATGTCCAAAATCTGGTCGGCTACCTCCATCATCTTCTCCTCGTGCTCCACCACAATCACCGTGTTGCCTAGTTTCTGCAAGGAGCGCAATACGCCGATCAGCTGCTCGGCATCCTTGGGGTGCAAACCAATGCTCGGCTCATCCAGAATATACATCGAGCCCACCAACGCCGACCCGAGCGAAGTAGCCAACGAAATCCGCTGGCTTTCTCCGCCCGATAGGGTGCTGCTGAGCCGGTTCAGGGTAAGGTAGCCCAACCCAACGCGGTTCAGGTACTCCAGCCGGTTTGTGATTTCCGTGACTAGGCGCTCGGCTACTTTGGCGTCGTGCTCGTCCAGATTCATGTTCTGGAAAAACTCCAGCGCCCGGCTCACCGGCAGTAGTACCAGGTCGGTGATGCTCTGGCTGGAAATCTTAACGTATTGTGCGTCTTTGCGCAGACGGGTACCGCGACAGTCCGGGCAGGTGGTACGCCCCCGGTAGCGGCTTTGCAGCACCCGATACTGAATTTTATGCGTCTGCGTGGCCACCCACTTAAAGTAGTCGTCGAGGCCGTCGAAGTACTTGTTGCCTTTCCAGAGCAAGGTCCGCTCGGCCTCACTTAGCTCGTTGTATGGCCGGTGAATCGGGAAGTCGAAGCGAATACCATTCTTCAGCAGCGGCTTCAGCCACTCGCTCTGCTTATCGGTGCGCCAAGGAGCAATGGCGCCTTCGTACACGGTCAGGCTCTTGTCAGGAATTACGAGGTCTTCGTCAATACCAAGCACCGAACCAAACCCTTCGCAGGTTTGGCACGCGCCGTACGGATTATTGAAGGAGAAGAAGTTGACGCTAGGCTCCTCAAACACCACGCCATCCAATTCAAACCGATCGGAGAAGGTGCGGGTTTCCTCGTCCAGTTTCACGATGCAAGTGCCGTGGCCCTCAAAAAACGCCGTTTGCACCGAATCTGACAACCGGAACATCAAGTCCTCGTCGCCCGGATGAATTACCGCACGGTCTATCATGATGAATACGTCGCCTTCCACCTCGGGCTGGCCCTCGGCAATGAGCTCTTCTATGAAGGCGGTTGTACCGTTGGCTACTACCCGAGAATAACCTTTCTGCAGCAGCAAATCCAGCTCCTTGCTCATGGGCCGGTTGTCTTCGGCCCGCAGCAGGGGAGCCAGCAGCATCACACGCGTGTCGGCGGGCAGCTGCATAAGGTAATCCACCACATCGGCTACGTTGTCTTTGCGCACCTGCTCCCCACTAACCGGCGAGTAAGTACGTCCCACCCGCGCAAACAGCAGCTTCAGGTAATCATAGATTTCGGTGCTGGTACCAACCGTCGAGCGGTTGTTCTTAATGCTCACCTTCTGCTCGATGGCAATGGCCGGCGAGATGCCCCGGATATAATCGACATCGGGCTTATCCATGCGGCCCAAAAACTGGCGGGCGTAGCTGCTCAAACTTTCCACGTACATCCGCTGCCCCTCGGCATACAGCGTGTCGAACGCCAACGACGACTTGCCCGAGCCCGAGAGGCCCGTCACGACAATGAATTTATTGCGGGGCAGCGCCACGCTCAGGTTTTTCAGATTATGAACCCGGGCATTTTTTATCAGGATGAACTCACGCGGATCGAGCTGGTCAATCGGGTCGGCCGCCGGAGCAGCCATTTGCAAAGCAGAATTTTCGGCCATAGACGGGGTAACAGCCGCAACCAGGGGTTTGGTTTCCAGCCGGCGCGGTTTGAATGCGCGAAGGTACGGCGGGGCCGCTTGGGATGGTAGCTAGCTGCCGTTGAGAAACAGATCAATGAAGCATAAACCTTCCACAATACAAATGTTGTGTCTTTCTTCACGACGCAACCTTCGACAGTTGACAGGTCAAAACCTGGCCTGCTACACTCACTTCTTCAAATACGGCTCTAACACCCGCGTCCAGATGGCATAGCCGGCCGGGGTCATGTGCAAGCCGTCTTCTATGTATAGCTCGGGGCGTGGCTGGCCGTCGGCTCCAAGCATAGGCGTACCCACGTCCACAAACCGCAGCCGTTTGGGGTGCGCCTCCACATATTGCTTAATGAGGGAATTAGCTTCCTTCATCTTCGGATACAGTGCCCAACGAGCCAGGCTCGGCTTGATAGACAGAAAAATCAGTTCTGCCTTAGGCAGTTTAAGGCGCATCTGCTTCTCGAACTCTATGAACGACTCATATACCTGCTGCGGAGAAGCGCCAGCCGAAATGTCGTTGTCACCCTCGTACAAAATCACTTGGCGGGGCCGATAGCGCACCACTAGTTTATCGAAGAAATAACTGGCGTCGGGAAAACGGGAGCCTCCAAATCCCCGGTTCAATACGGGACGTCCTTTGAAATCAGTGGCCAGCGTTTTCCACATCCGGACCGAAGAGCTGCCATAGAATAGCAGCGGTGTCTTTGGTGGCTTCCGAAGACTGTCCTCCCGGTTGAAGGCTTCTATTTCGGTTTTCCATTGGTCGGGGTTGAGTGGCGGAGTAGTCGCTTGGCTAAAGCTCTTCAGCACCGTCAAAACCAAAAGCAAACAGAGGAAGCTGTACCGTTGAAGTTGTCGGTTGAGCATGCGTATATCTGTAACGTACAATGACACCAATTAAAATAAGCGCTACGGTTAAACCGAACCAGTGTTTCTACACGTATGTGCACTTATTCCATACAATTGGACTATAAAAAGCTAGCCAACTATCTGAATAGTGGCATTAATTTGGTAATTTTCGCTTCCATATCGCCTCTATTGCTATTCCAAGCAATATTTTATAAAACTTTATGAAGAAAAATCTAAGCACTTTTTTTCTTTTTTGCCTTATCCTGTTAAGCCTGCCATCTATAGCAGGCACTCCTATCGTGTTGAATGGCCAGTGGCGTGGACCGTTAAAGGTACCTGGAGGCACTTTAGAGCTTATTGTCACTATAGTTCCGCTCACTAACGGAACCTATTATGCTGCTCTCGACGTGCCTCAGCAGCGCATTTATCGCATGCCAGTAGAAGTGACGTTGAAAGGCAATGACCTGAGCCTCCAAATCGAGCAAGCGGGTAGCAGCTTTAAAGGTAAGGTCCTCAAAGACGGTGCTCTTTTAGTTGGCGCCTGGAAGCAGCCCGGCCTCTCAGGAAATTTAGAAATGCAACGAGCTGGTTCGGCCACTGCGGCTTCCGGCAAGGTTCGCCTGACTCCACCCTACCGCGAAGACGAGGTCTACTTCACCAACCAGCTAGCCAAGCTACGCCTCGCCGGTACACTGACTGTCCCCGCCGGCACCGGACCTTTTCCTGCCGTTGTCCTCCTCTCCGACTCGGGCCCACAAGACCGCGACGCCGGTGAGCAAGAATATCGCATGTTCAGCATATTGGCCGATTATCTAACCCGCCGCGGCATAGCTGTGCTACGCTTCGACGACCGGGGCGTAGGCAGGTCGCAGGGCAGCTACTTCAACACCACTACCATTGATATGGTAGGCGACGCTCAAGCCGCCATGAGCTTTTTGCGGAGCCAGAACCTCATTAATCCAGAGCAGGTTGGTTTCATTGGGCACGGCGAAGGAGCCAACGTGGCATTGCTCTCTGCCGCCGATGCCAACGCAGCCAAACCTGCTTTCGTGGTATCGTTGGCGGGCTACGGACTACCGGGGCGCCACGTGCTGGTGCAGCAGCAACTGGAAATCATGCGGCTCATTGGCGCCAACCCCGCGCAAGTGAAAGCGGCACTGGCGCTGCACGTAGAAATGATTGAGATTATCCGGCAAACCCCTAACGATGCCCTAGCTCGTAGCAAAGTGGCCTCTACCCTGCGCAACAGCAACACCGACCTCGATCCGCACATGGCGCGTGCCCGCGCCATTCAGCTCACCTCACCTTGGTCCCGCTATTTCATCGACTTCGAGCCCGCCCGCAAGCTAACCAGCGTCAAATGTCCAGTGCTGGCTCTTAATGGCACCAACGACTTGCAGGTAGAGGCTAGCGGTAATTTGTCGATGTTGCGCCGTGGCCTGCGCAATAGCAAGGACGTGAAAACCCAAAAAATAACGGGCGTTAACCACTGGTTACAACCCACGCAGGAAGAATGGGCTATTGTAAACGGCGAGCAACAACCTACTTTTTCGCCCAAAGCATTAGATGTGATGCGCGAGTGGATAGCAGCACGCACCACGCAACCCGGCGCAGTACCCGTGACTGTCAAACGGACCTCGCCGACCAAAGCCAGCAAGGCAAGCCGCGAGGCGCGCGCCACGACGCCTCAAGCAAGTCGGTAGATATTTCCTTCTAAGCCTAGATAACCAGACCGCCTTGATGCTTGAGTAAGCACCAAGGCGGTCTGGTTTCTTATTTGTGGTAGACGCTAAATTTTCCCAATCAGTAACTGTACTCCTACGCTTTCACTGGTTCTGGTGTCAAATCAAGACGCCGTAGCTTATCGGCCCGCCAAGCGGTGATGCCTACCACCAGCAATGTCATGGCGCCTCCAAATACAACCGACTGCACCACTCCCAATACCCGCGCGGCCACGCCCGACTCGAATGCGCCAATTTCATTGGAAGAACCGATGAATATGTTGTTAACCGCTGACACCCGGCCTTTCATATACTCCGGCGTGTACGTGTGAATGAGGGTCGAGCGTACGATAACCGAAACCGAATCGAAGACTCCGGTCATAAACAGCAGGAACAGTGAAAGCCAGAAACTGCTTGACAAGGCAAACAAGATAGTAGCCAAGCCAAAGCCGCCCACCGCCCACAGCAACTTCAGCCCCGCGTGCCGACGCAGCGGGAAGTAAGTCAACGATACGGCCATCAGTACCGAGCCCACCGCCGGAGCGGCCCGCAAGTAGCCTAGCCCGTCGGCGCCTACCATCAAGACTTTGTCGGCAAAAACAGGAAGCAGGGCAACTGCGCCACCAAACAACACCGCAAAAAGGTCAAGCGAAAGAGCAGCCAACACTAACTGGTTGTGAAAAATGAACTGCATTCCGCTTAGCACGCTTTCTTTCAAACCAAGCTTATCGCCCTCGGTGGCGGGTAGGGGCCGGCTAGCGATACTGATAAAGAGCAGCAGCGCGAAAGCCATCAAAATAATATCAACACCGTAAGCAACTGCCATTCCTAGGTGGGCAAACAACAAGCCCCCAATAGCTGGCCCTATTACTGCCGCAGTTTGCCAGGTGGTGCTGCTCCAGGTGATGGCGTTGGCCAAGTGTTCGCGGGCGGGCATGAGCTGTGGCATAAACGAGAACGTAGCTGGCCCCAAAAAGCCTCTGGCCACGCCGCTAACGAATATAACAGCATAAAGCGGTAGCGCTTTCAGCACCACCAGCCCGGCCAACGGCAGCCGAAAGCCAACTCCAGCCGTTAATAGCGGCAGCCCCGTCGGGCTCGCCAACAGCCATAAAGCCACCGAGCAGAGCAACAACACGGCTACCATTGAGACAATAATGTTCTTGCGACGCACCGAATCGGCTAAGTGGCCTGCGTAAAGCGACACTACAATGCTAGGAATAGCTTCGGCCAAACCAATCAAACCTAGTGCTAAGGGGTCACCAGTAAGCTTGAACATTTGCCAGCTCACGGCCACTCCTTGCACTTGAGTGGCTAGCGTCATACACGCACGGGCCGAAATAAAGCGCCGAAACTCGGGTATGCGTAGAGCTGCGTAGGGGTCGTGGTGCGGAGCGGCAGAAGCAGTGGGCATGGATAGGAAGCGAGCAACTGGAGAGCCAAAGGTAGGGCCAGCCACTAAAACGAAGACCAACTCACCAAGTTTACTTCAAGCGATTCTTCTACCCAATCAAGTGAAGTAGGTTGCAGTTAACAATTACCAGCAGAAGCAATCCGAGAGAAGAGCAAGTGCGCAGGAGAGGCCGAATAAGCTAAATAAATTTATTAGCGCTTTGTTGGGCCTTTCTTGCAATGGTGTTTACAAGCAGATACTACATTATTAACAATACGAATCTTCTATCAAATGCCAAAGCTTATAACCCGGTTGCTGGATGAAGATTACTACTTTCTACTGCTTACTCATTTAAGTGTTTTAAGTATGATAAACACTATATAACGCCTTTGCTACCAGATTTTAGGGAAATAAACTGAATTATAACGTCTGTTAGCGAATCGGCGCAAATTATCTGGTTAATGCAATAAATGCTCTGAATAAACTTTGTGCGCTTAATTGAAAATAATTAATCTAGTGCAACAAAACATTAAGCATTATATATTTTATATAAAAAGGTTTCTTAATACCAAAAAATATTTTCAACTAACGCTGGTTAGGCATTGTGTTTGCCCCGGCAGTTCTCTACATTTGGTACAGAAGGAAATCTTCATCCTCCCCTCATCTAAGAAAATTCACCGGTAATCACGCAATATGGTTTGAAGCTCTACGTTCCCTTATTCGTAGCCTTTATGGAAACCATGCAGCCGAGCGACTCCGCTCTGATTTCACTTTATATTGCCGGCAAAGAAGAAGCCTTCGCGCAATTGCTCGAACGTCATAAAGCCCGGGTATTCACCACGATCATGTTGATTGTGCGTGATGAAGACGTGGCCGATGACTTGCTGCAGGATACCTTTATCAAGGCTATTCACACCATGAAAAGTGGTCGATACAACGAAGAAGGTAAGTTTTCTTCTTGGATCTGCCGAATTGCCCATAACCTGGCCATTGATTTTTTCCGTCGTGAGAAGCGCAGTCCGCTGCTCAACCTCGACACGACGAGCCATGCTTTCAATACTCTTTCGCATGCTGAAGAGGGCGTTGAAGCGGCTCTGACTCGGGAAGAAACCTACGCCCGGCTCCGTGAACTGATACAAGACCTGCCAGCGGCTCAAAAGGAAGTGCTTGTTATGCGCCACTACGGCGACATGAGCTTCCAGGAAATTGCCGATGCCACGGGAGTTAGTATCAACACTGCGCTGGGGAGGATGCGTTACGCGCTGATCAACCTTCGGAAGAAGATGGCCGTACAACCAACTCTCTATGATCAAAACCTTACCCAACGAGAAGCTGCTCCGGTACGTGTACAACGAATTGCCAGCTGATGAGCAGCAGGAAGTAGAACAAGCCTTAGTGCACGACCCTGAACTGGCCGCTGCCTGTGCCGACTTGCTGTTAGCGCAGCGCACCCTAGATGGATTGGCCTGCACGCCGCGCCAACGCAGCACCGAGGCGCTACTGCAGTATTCGCGTACTTTCATGCGCTCCGCCTAGCGGAAGCAACTTAAATCGAGTAAAGGAAAAAACGGGACACTACGAAGCTTGCCATGCGGTAACTTCGTAGTGTCCCGTTTTTTGCCTGTTTGATTTGATAGGTGACAACACTCCTGCAGGACTACCACCAACCATCAGCTTTGCTCTCGCTACTATCTTGCCATGCGCACTACCGAGCGTTTCCGCCATTTTCTTGAATATTTCACCACCAACTTTCCGCAGCCCGAAACCGAACTGCACTACGCTAACCCCTACGAGCTAATTGTGGCGGTGGTATTGAGTGCACAGTGCACTGATAAACGCGTTAATCAGATAATGCCGGCTTTGGTCGAGCAGTTTCCTACCCCGGCTCACCTAGCTGCGGCCACCGCCGAAGATATTTTTCCTCTTATCCGAAGCGTTTCTTATCCCAACAACAAAGCCAAGCACTTAGCTGGCCTCGGGCGTATGCTGACCGAAGAGTTTGGTGGCGAAGTACCCAGCAGCATCGAAGAGCTACAACGGCTACCGGGCGTAGGGCGCAAGACCGCCAACGTCGTGGTATCCGTTATTTACAACCAGCCGGCTATGGCTGTTGATACGCACGTGTTTCGGGTGTCGCATCGGCTAGGCTTGGTTCCGCGCACAGCTACTACGCCACTGGCTGTAGAGAAAGCGCTAGTGAAGCATATTCCGGAGATGCTGATTCCGAAGGCCCATCACTGGCTGATTCTGCATGGCCGGTATATCTGCGTAGCCCGGCAGCCTAAGTGTACCATTTGTCCTCTCACTAGTTGGTGTAAGTACTATGCTACTAATGTAGCTCCGACAGAAAAAAGGGCCGTTACACTGAAATCTGCCATAAATCAGACGCCATCTAGCACAACTTAGTATAAAACCAGTTCTTAGTAGTACAACTAGTTATTCTGCATGCATTCAGTTGATAGCCTGCTCCAAAACCTCCTGCATTATAGCCGCTATTTTCTGACGGTCAAAGGTAGTAGCAGCTATTTGGTAGCTAGCTTTAGATGCGGCTTGCAGCAGTTCAGGATGTTTGAAGAGGTGGCGGAGCTGCTGTGCCAAGGCACTTGCGTCATCGGCAGGTGAGTACCAGCCGCAGCCATTGTCCTCCACTAAATCACGCGTCCAACCCTTGTTCGTCACGATGACGGGGGTACCTACTGCAAGGCTATCGTAGAGTTTAGCTGGTGAGTTGGCGTCCAATACGGGCAGTCCTAGGAACGACACCACCGACACATCAGCTAGCCGAAACCACGTGAATACCGCGTGGCGGGGTTGGGGCGGCACTAGCCGAATAAATGGATAAGCAGCGGCAGCTTCTCTTAGCAGAACCTCATCATATCCGTGCCCCATAAACAGCCAAGTCACCTCCGGACAACTAGCAGCTAGCGCCAAGGCGGCACCTATTAGCATGGGGATGTTATTAGCTCGCCCAAAGGTACCCGCGTAAAGCACAACCCGACGTCCTTCTAGGTGTAGTTGCTGGCGTAGTGCTGCCACCGTGGCATCGGTAGCCCGCGCTGCAAGGTCGAAATCGGTGCCGTTGAGTACCGTAGTTAACTTCTGTTCGGGTATTCCCAGGTTGCGAATGTAGCTCGTCATCCCGGGCGACAAAGGCAGGATATGACGAGCCGATTGGTACAAGCTTTTCTCCATAGAGAAAAGCCGCTTCTGTGCCCATTGGTTAGGCACAGCGCCCATGGCCACCGGAAACGAAGGCCATAAGTCCTGCACTTCAAAAACCCATGGCACCCGCCGCCAACGAGCCACCTGCTCAGCGGCCCAAGCCGCTGTCAGAGGAGTACTTATTCCCCAGATAACGTCAGGCTTGGCTATGCGCAACCCTTCACGTAAGGCATAAGTCGCATATTGCCCGAATGCCAACGCCCGTCGCCGTATACCCATCTTGTTGTGGTAAGGCACATTGGCTGCGTGCATCTCCACCCCTTCCGGCAGCCACGAAAACTCCTGCGTTAGCCGTTGCTGCTCCCAGGTACGGGTAGTAATAAGCGTAACACGGTGCGTGCGAGCAATATGCGCCAACAACGCATAATGCCGGCTCGTTGCCGGACAGTCGGGATTGGTATGGTACTGACTGAAAACGGCAATGTGCACCTTAGGGCAATTAGGAATTATGAAGTAGGATCGTGAGTTAGTATGTACCCTATAATGGCACATACTAACTCACGATCCTACTTCATAATTCTACATTCATAATTCATCCTACCGTTCTGCCCGGCGCGGCTTGGGGCGGTAACGCGATTCGTTGAGAATTTGCTGAGGATTTTTATTGGCCATCAGCTGCACCAGGGTCACCTCAGGATGCGTGGTCATGTATTTGCGCACGATTTGCCAGCCTACCCAGGCCCCCACCCGGCCCGGGCACGTCTTGTCGATTTCAGGAATATTAGGCCGCTCCCCCACATACTTCTGAACTGTGAAAGGAGCCGTGTTATAAAGCAGCTTCTTATCCAGAAAGTGCGCCCACACTTTGCCTTCGTTGAAGTACACGCCGGTCAACTCTTTATTGGTGTAGCCTATGAGAATAGAATCGGGAGTGCAAGGCAGTACCCGCTCAGCGAAGTAGAGCGACTTACCGAACTGAACCATCTCCGCTAGCATGGTCTGGTTTGTCAGTTCCTTTTTGTTGTATTTGCTGCTGATGGCCAGTGCAGCAGTTGGCAGCACGTACTCGGGCCGGTACCGACGCAAGATATAATCAGGCACATTAGGGCGGTAACGAGCATTGGGCCCTACAAAGAAGTCTAGGCCTAGCACCATCAAGCTGTCGTTAACAAACATATCTTGGCTCAGCCCCGTCACGAATGTCTTGACGGGTGGCACCCGGAAATCCTTGAAATTGTAGCGGATGTGCTGAAACATGCGCTGTAACTGGCTTTTCAATTTTTCAGAATCCTGAAAGGTGCTATCGGTCTGACGGCCGAGCTGCTGCAACCCAGCATTAGTGGACAGCCGGGTGAGCATTTCAGCCAACACGTCATCGGTGGGAAACTGGCGTCGCTGCAAAAACTGGTTGGCAAACAAAGGATGTTGCGTAATGAAGCGCTTAGCCTCCGTGGTGTTTTTGATTTGGAAAAACGGTTTTTCTAACCGCTCCAACTCTACTGGAGCACTTACGTTAGCTACTTCAGGATTGAGCTCACACGTATTCTGGTCCCGGCTGCAGGCAGTGAGCAGTGCGAAAACCAACCCCAGTAGAGTAGCAAGAATGGGACGCATATAAGTAGGATTGTAGAACACGCTTCTATCTTTGAGGCGAAAATAGCCTAAAACCAAACGCCAGACGGCTCTGCTTTCGTAAGCCATTCAGTTTATCAAGATTGTCCATGAAAAAATTACTTCTAGCACTGCTAACCGTGGGCGCTTCAGCCGGCGCCGCTTCGGCTCAGGTTGAAATTGGGTTAAAACTTTCGCCTTCCATTACCAATCTGCGCGCTGAGTCAGCTTCAAGTGGTGGTTTTCAAAACGAAAGCAGCAAGTTGGCCATCGGCGGGGGCCTTGTAGTAGATTACTTTTTCGGTCAAAACTATGCCTTCAGCTCCGGCCTGCAGTTGGTTGGCAAAGGCGGCACCATTAGCTATTTTGAATCAACACAGCGGGTAGAACGAAAAATTGGCATCCAATACCTTGAAGTACCAGTTACAGTTAAGCTATTCACCAATGACGTAGCTACTGATACCAAGCTCTACTTTCAGTTGGGCGGCACTATAGGCGGCGCTATTGCCGGAAGGATAGATGGCAACAAACGCTATACAGATCCAGTTACTAACAAGGAAACTAAGGCTCTTGATTACGTTATTCTTCCCGATGCAGCCGTATTGCTAGGTTTCGGAGCCGAATACCAGTTAGGCCAAAGCACCAAAGTTTTTGCGGGTTTAAGCTACCACCGGGGTCTGTTCAACATCGACAACTACTTCGAGGACGAGCGCGGCTTCTCTGATGTAACACTTAAGAACAGTGAGTTTGCCCTGGATTTAGGCCTCAAATTTTAAATCAGCTTGTGCTGAAAAGCGGAAAAAGCCCGCGGTACTTCGAGTACCGCGGGCTTTTCTTCTGTCAGGAGGAGTCGTCGCAGAACGTTTCCGGTTAGTCAGTTATTTCAATTTCGCGGTCTTGCAGGCGGGCCATAGCAGCGGCAGCGGAGTGCAGCTCTATTTCCTCGCCTTGCTCGTCCTCAATTCGGTAATCAGTTAGGCCGAGGCTGGTGTCCTTCACTACTTTGATCCACTTGTAGTACTTCAGATACCATTTCATCTGCTTCGAAACCAGACCTTTGGTATAATATGCGTGCAGGAAGGGATGCACGTACAACGTAATACCCGCCTGATTCTGCGTCACCAACAAATCTTCAATGCTATTGTCGATTTCGTCGGTTACTTGAATCGAGGCGGAAATCTTGCCGGTGCCGCCACAAGTTGGGCAGGCCTCGCCGGTCACAATGTTTTCGGCTGGCCGCACGCGTTGCCGCGTGATCTGCAGCAAGCCAAACTTAGTGATGGGCAGAATGGTATAGCGGGCCTTGTCGAGCTTCATGATGCTGTGTACCGCATCCTCCACCTTCTTGCGGCTCTCCGCCGACTTCATATCAATAAAATCGACGACGATAATACCACCCATGTCCCGCAGCCGCAGCTGCCGCGCCACCTCTTTGGCAGCCAGCATGTTCACCATCAAAGCCGTAGCTTCTTGGTCACTTTCCTGGTTGCTCTTGTTACCTGAGTTTACATCGATGACGTGTAATGCCTCGGTGTGCTCGATTACCAGGTAGCCGCCGCCGGGCACCGTTACAGTTTTACCGAACAGCGTTTTAAGCTGCTTTTCAATCCCGAGGTGCTCAAACACCTTCACTTTTCCGGTGTAGTGTTTGAGCAGCCCGATCTTATCAGGGGCAATCTGCTCTAGGTACCCGCGCATTTCCTCGTAGCGAGCCGGCGTATCCACCGTAATGGCATCAAACGACTCGTTGAGCATGTCACGCAACATGGAGCTGGTGCGGCCAAGCTCACCCAATACCTTATCGTTCGGTTTGGCCGAACGTAGGGCCGTGAAGAGCTGGTCCCATTTGCTAGTCATGCTTTGCATGTCGCGGTCCAGTTCGGCCACTTCCCGTCCCTCGGCTACCGTCCGAATGATGACGCCGAAGTTTTCGGGCTTAATGGAGGCGATTAGCCGTTTCAGCCGCTCCCGCTCCGCCTTGCTCACGATTTTCTTCGAGACGCTGATGGTATTCGAGAACGGTACCAACACCAAGTAGCGACCGGCCATGGATATATCCGTGGACAAGCGTGGCCCCTTGGTTGATATCGGCTCTTTTACAATCTGGACCACAATCTGCTGGCCCTTCTTGAGAATATCGGCAGCCTTTCCTACTTTATCCAGTGGCCCTTCCAGACCAAAGGCTTTCAGTGCGCCTACCGTAATTTTCTGCGACTGTACGCCCCGCACCCACTTGCTGAGCGAGGGAAATTGCTCGCCCAGGTCGCCGTAGTGCAGAAACGCATCCTTTTCGTACCCGATGTCAATGAACGCGGCGTTCAGACCGGGCATAACTTTCTTGACCGTGCCCAGGAAGATGTCGCCCACCGAATAATTGGTGTCGTTGCGGTCGAAATGATATTCGATCAGCCGCTTGTCCTGGAGCAGGGCAATCCGTTCTCCTTCCTGAGTAGAATTAATTATTAATTCGTTACTCAATGGATTGGGTTGTTAGGTACTCCTGATTGATGGCCCGCAGCCTCCGAAACCGGCAAAGGGAAGCCGGTACACGTAGCACCGGCTTCCCTTGCAAGCCTCGGGGAAAGCGAATAAACAGCCACTCTCGGGGATACAAAATGAGAGATAGACGATGTTTTCTAGCAAGAAAACCCGCCAGCAAACCCCGAAGGCTTACTTCTTCTTGTGACGGTTCTTGCGCAGACGCTTCTTCCGCTTGTGAGTGGCAATCTTGTGACGCTTTCTTTTCTTACCGCAGGGCATGTTGTGATGGGGTTAAATGGTTGTTGGTTATTGATTGTTGATTGCTAATTGCTTTTGAACAGGAGAACAAGCAACAATCAACCTTTTCACTGAAGCTTCTGAAGCTGCTCGTCCACCGCGGCCGTTAGCCCCGGGTCCGTGCTCAGACTTTTCGCCTTTTGAAAGGCAGCCTTGGCGTCGTTGTTCGCTCCGGTTTGAGCTAGCGCAACGCCGAGGTAAAACTGTCCGTTCACATTGTCAGGGTTAACTTTCGTTAGCTCCCGAAAACGCTCTACGGCTTTATCATACTGATTGCTTTGCATCGAGAGCAAGCCCAAGTTGTAGATAGCCTTCTCATTGCGCGGGTCGGCTACCAGCACTTCGCGCAGGAGTACTACGCCTTGCACCGGATTTTCGCTGGCCATGAACGCCATACCCAAGTTGGTTTTAGCATCAAGATTCTCGGGGTTGTTTTTCAACACTTTCCCGTAGAGTTCCTGACACTTAGCTCCCAACATTTTCTGGCGCTCCTGCGTGGTTGCAAAGCTAAATGCCTCGAAATAAGCATCAGCAGCGCGCTTCCACGTTTGCTCTCCGGGTCGGGCTAGCGCCAACTGCTCGAGAAAGTAGCCCGCGCTATCAAACTTCTCTGCCGCCTTGTACTTATCGGCCAAATCCCGAGCCAGCCGAAGCTTAGCTGCAGGATCTCGCTCGGCAGTGTACTTGGCAGCAAGAGCGCTGATTTCGCGGCGCTGAGTTGGTGCTACCGTCATATGCGGCTGCTCCAGCGACGGTCCAACGGCTGTTTGTTCCTGGTCGCCGGAAGAAGCTACTGCTTTCGAGCCATTTGTGTTCGGACCACCTCCGTCACGGTTAGCGGTTTTGGCGGCATCTTGGGCTAGCTCTCCTTTGCCTTCCTTGGGCTTCACAATTACTTTCGGCAACAAAAATAAGCCAGCTACTAGCGCAATGGCTACGGCCAGAAGAATAAGCTGATGCGAAGAACTACGTTGCGCCATGTGGAAAAAGCAGGCCGCCGGGTTTCCTAGACAGGATACCCAGCGGCACAGCCGGCAATATTACGACAATAGCGCTTAAGCGTTAGCCAGCGCCTTGATCTTCTTGCTGTTTTTGATCTTCCCAACGAAGGTCTTCGACGGCTTGAAGCTCGGGATGAAATGCTCGTCGATGATAATCGACGTGTTTTTCGAAATGTTGCGGGCTACTTTCTTCGCACGTTTCTTGTTTACGAAGCTGCCGAAGCCGCGTACGTAGATGTTGTTGCCCTCAGCCATCGAGTCCTTCACAACTTTGAAGAAGGCTTCTACGGTAGCCGAAACGTCAGCTTTCTCAATGCCAGTCTTGTCGGCAATTTCGGCGATTACTTCTGCTTTAGTCACGCTGGTAAGTGTACTATGGTGTGAAAAATATGTGTCGGGTCTGACGCCCAATCCCAAACGTAAGCCTTTGCCTGGTAGGCTGTTCGCTCGCGAATTGGGGCCACAAAGGTAGTTCCCTTTTTTGGTTTTGCAATAGTAGAGCCTGCTATGAAATTTATATCCTTACTTACGTCCAACTAATTCTTTCTCAAAACATTGACTTCCACTTCTTCCACTGTTGCTCATCCGTACTTTTCGGCAGCCCTCTTGGAATGGTACCCGCGCCATCGTCGCGACCTGCCTTGGCGCCACACCCGCGACCCGTACGCCATCTGGCTTTCCGAGGTGATTCTGCAGCAAACCCGCGTAAAGCAGGGCCTCCCCTACTACCTTACCTACATCAGCACCTATCCTACGGTCCAAGACCTAGCCGTGGCTCCTGAAGATGAGGTGCTACGCCACTGGCAAGGCCTCGGCTACTACAGCCGTGCCCGCAACATGCACCATACGGCGCAACAGGTAGTAAACGAATACGGGGGGCGCTTCCCAGAAACTTATGCCGACCTCCTGAAACTGCGAGGGGTGGGCCAGTACACTGCCGCGGCTATTGCTTCTTTTGCTTTCGATGAAAAGGTGGCGGTATTGGATGGCAACGTATTTCGGGTGCTGGCCCGAATTTTTGGTCTCACGCAAGACATTGCGGCTCCCGCTAGCCGGCGCGTATTTCAAGTTCTAGCCGACCAGCTTATTCCGGCCGCTGCCCCCGCCGAATTCAACCAAGCCATTATGGAGTTTGGAGCGATTCAGTGTACACCCGTCAATCCGGACTGCTTGTTTTGCCCGCTGCAAAGCCAATGCTATGCTTTTCAGCACGGCATGGTGAACGAGTTGCCTGTCAAGAGCAAGGCAAAAGCAGGTCGTACGCGCCATTTCCACTACCTCGTGCTGCGCCACGCTGATACTGTGTATATGCGCAAGCGTGGCCCTAAAGACATTTGGGAAGGGCTTTACGATTTCGCACTTACCGAAACATCTGCCCCCGAATTACCGGCTGTCGAACTGCTAGATGCAGTGGAAACCTTAGGTGGCCGATTGGATACTAACCGAGTGCAGGAACCAGTACAAGCGATGCGCCACGTATTGAGCCACCAGAAGGTGGAAGCAAAGTTTCATCCGGTATGGCTAAGCGAGCCGCTACCTACAGCCGCCTTGCAAGCATCAGGATTGGCAGCATTTACGGTGGAGCAAGCAGAGAGACTACCGAAGCCCATTATCATTGCTAACTTCCTTAACAAAACCTGGAAATAATTACTAATACATTTGGTAATCACATGAGGCTTTAATATCTTTAAACATAAATACAAGCGCACATAACTTTCCCATAAGCAAGCAATGGCAGGCATCAACAAAGTGATTTTGGTAGGCAACCTAGGCAAAGACCCCGAGGTACGCCACCTAGAAGGTGGAGTCAGTGTAGCCAATTTTACGTTGGCTACCAATGAATACTACAAAGACAAACAAGGCACTCGCGTTGAGCGGACGGAATGGCACAACATCGCTGCTTGGCGTGGCCTGGCCGAAATGACTGAGAAGTATCTCAAGAAAGGCCAGCAGGTGTACATAGAAGGCAAGATCCGCACTCGTCAGTATCAGGACAAGGAAAACCAGACTCGCTACATCACCGAAATCATTGCCGACGAAATCACCATGCTCGGTGGCCGTCCGCAGGTGGGTGATGGGCAAGCGCAAACCAACGGCACTGCGGCTGCCGCAGAAGCACCACAAACCTTCCGTCAGGAACCGGAGTTGGATCAACTGCCTTTCTAAGCTTTTTCAGCGTCAATTTTCAAGCTCTGGCATTTTGCCAGAGCTTTTTGCGTTATGGAGGGACTCTTTGTCCCTGTAGAATAGCTGTAACTTGAGGCCTACGTTAGCCATTGCGTGCGCGCTTTTTTAGGTGATAGTACAGCAGGACTTAGCGCTGCCATATAGTTTAGCACAAACAGCCGTTGCTACGGGGCCGGGGTTTCGCGTTACCTTTGAGACACATATTTGCATTGCTGCCAATGCCTGCTTTTCGTATTCTGCTTGCCTTCTTGCTTTCAACGTTGTTAGTAGCGGCCTGCTCCTCGCCGGGCTCCGACGATTATACTCCCAAACCCAAGGGCTACAACCGCATCGACTTGCCGCCGCACCGCTACCAACAACTGGCGCCGGGGCATCCTTACACATTCCAGTATTCACGCTACGCCAAAGTGCTGCGCGACTCCTCGTACCTAGCTCAGCCTCATTGGATTAATGTGTACTATCCGAGTTTAAAAGCTAGTGTTCAAATCACGTATTCTGATTTGAAGGGCAATCGGCAGCTGTACAACAAGATGCTCGAAGACGCTCGGAAGCTGACTAGCAAGCACGAAGTCAAGGCCACCGCCATTGACGAAAACATCTTGAAAACGCCTGCGGGGCTGCGTGTGGCCGTGTTTGAACTTCAGGGGGAAGTACCTAGCCAGATGCAGTTCTATACCACGGACAGCACCAAACACTTTTTCCGTGGGGCCCTATATTTCCGCACGGCGACGGCCAACGATTCGCTGGCTCCGGTGATTGACTATGTCAAGAAGGATATTGCGCAGTTGCTTAACACCCTGAAGTATCAGTAGTCATTTAACATTTGCCAATTAACATTTAACAGTTGTGTCACTCCTTTGAATCAGGTTCTCAAGGCCTGCAATGCGCCTTTTGACTTGCCGCGGATTGTTAAATGATAGATGTTGATTGTTGATTGAAATGAGTTTTTTTCAAACCAAGATAGAGTATCTGCGCGGCGTGGGGCTGCAACGGGCGCAGCTTCTGCAAAAGGAACTGAACCTGTTTACCTATGGTGACCTGATTCAGCGCTACCCGTTCCGCTACCTCGACCGCACGCAATTCTACAACATCTGTGACCTGCACGACGACTTACCGTTTGTGCAGGTGAAAGGTATTCTGCGCAACCGCGAGGTGGTCGGGGAAGGCCCCAAGAAGCGTATGGTGGCCAAAGTAGGCGACGCCAGCGGCGAGTTGGAGTTGGTATGGTTTAAGGGCGTCAACTACCTGGAGAAGGTCATCAAGAACCATCAGGAGTACATCGTGTTCGGCAAGCCCACGATGTTTAACGGGCGGCCGCAGATGGCGCACCCTGAACTGGAAGAGGTGACAGAAGCCAAGCCCGGCCAAAGCTACCTGCAACCCGTCTACAATACGTCGGAGAAGCTCAAGAACTACCACCGTATCGATAGCAAGGCTATTGCACGCATGGTGGCCGACTTGCTGAAGCTGGCGCTGCCCCACGTACACGAAACGCTTTCCACAGACCTTATTCGGCAGTATGGGTTGATGGACAAGGCGACGGCCATCCAGCAAATCCACTTTCCGCAAAGCACCGAGTTGCTGCAAGCGGCTCGGTTTCGGTTGAAGTTCGAGGAGTTGTTTTACGTGCAGCTTAAGCTACTGCGCCAGCGCGACCAGCGCAAAGTGGAGTTAGCTGGACAACTTTTCAAGGAAGTACCCACGCTGGTGCACTTCTACAAAAACGTTTTGCCCTTCGACCTTACTGGTGCCCAAAAGCGGGTAATCCACGACATCTACAAAGACTTTTGTACGGGCAAGCAAATGAACCGCCTCTTGCAGGGCGACGTAGGCTCAGGCAAGACTATTGTGGCCTTCATCAGCATGCTCATGGCCGCCGACAACGGCGCGCAAAGCTGTCTGATGGCTCCCACCGAAATCTTGGCCGATCAGCACTACATCGGGTTAAAGCAGTTTGCTGATTTGCTTGGCATCAAGATTGGTAAGCTGACTGGCAGCACCCGCACCGCCGAGCGGCGCGTACTACACGAGCAATTGCGCTCCGGTGAGATGCATATGCTCGTGGGCACTCATGCTCTGCTCGAAGATGTAGTCCAGTTCCGGAACCTAGGTCTAACTATCATGGACGAGCAGCACCGCTTCGGGGTGGCGCAACGCTCGAAACTGTGGCAAAAAAACCCCCACGTCATCCCGCACGTGTTGGTGATGACCGCCACACCCATCCCACGCACCCTGGCCATGACGCTCTACGGCGACTTGGATGTATCAGTAATCGACGAGTTGCCGGCGGGTCGCAAGCCTATCGTGACGGTGCACCGGTTCGACTCCAACCGCCTTAAAGTGTTCGGTTTTCTGCGCGACCAAATTAACCTTGGCCGGCAGGTATACATTGTGTACCCGCTTATCGAGGAAAGCGAGGCCATGGCCGACTACAAAGACCTCATGGATGGCTACGAAAGCATAGAACGAGCTTTTCCAGAATTCCAGATCAGCATTGTGCACGGCCGCATGAGCGCAGGCGAGAAGGATAGCGAGATGCAGCGCTTCGTGAAGCGCGAAACGCAAATCATGGTGGCTACCACCGTAATTGAGGTGGGTGTAAACGTGCCTAACGCGTCGGTAATGGTTATTGAAAGCACCGAACGGTTTGGACTTTCGCAACTCCACCAGCTGCGAGGCCGGGTAGGCCGGGGCGCCGACCAGAGCTACTGCATTCTGATGTCGGGCTACAAGCTGAGCAAGGATTCGCGCACTCGGATCGAAACGATGGTACGCACCAACAACGGCTTCGAAATTGCTGATATCGATCTGAAGCTGCGCGGCCCGGGCGACCTAATGGGTACGCAGCAAAGCGGCGTACTGGACCTGCTTATTGCTGACTTGGCTAAAGACGGCCGCATTCTAACAGAATCGAGAGCGGCGGCACAGCAACTACTCAACGATGATCCGGGCCTCAACCATCCCGACAATGCCAACATCCGTCACCATATTGAAAGCTTGCCTGCCACGGCCGTGAACTGGAGTCGAATCAGTTGAGTAAGTGAGCATAAAAAAAGCGGCTCGAATGAGTCGCTTAAGAAAGTTGCTGTTGCTTAAAGTATACTACTGAGTTGAACTGGTGGTGGGAGCCGTAGCGTGCCATAATTGGCTGCTGTATGCTTGATCAATAGCTTGCTGATAGGATACCTGCTTCACTAGAATCGGATTTACCACTGGCTTTACTTTTGCCGTACCGACGATGCCTTCTGGCTGCTTAGCCAGTTTACCAACAACGATAAGAGCAAAAAGAAGAGCGAATTGGATGAAAGATTTCATAAGATAGAAAAGGTGCATGCTATGGAGCGTTGCGGCACAAAGTTAAGGCCAAATCTTACCTTTCAAGGGGATTTTAGGAGAAAACTATTTTATGAATATTCATAAATGCTTGTAAAACGCAATTCACAAGCAACTGAGGGGTAATGCCAAAAATCGAAACCTTGCTTTATATAAATTTTTATTAGAAGGACAAAAATGACATTCGTGTTCAATCTTCACCGCAACTCGTAAGCAAAAACTGCTGCAAATTAAACACATACACAATAGACAGTTGGTAGCCGTTGTATTAGAATTGCGTAAACAAATCGTTATCTATAGGAGCCTAACCGTGAGCGGCAGAGCATGTACGGTACAAACTTGGACTTGGATACCTTTGGAGAGTGCAGTTTCCCGTTCTCCTGAATTTTTCATTTAATCTACTTTGCCCGTGCGTTTTAACTATCTGCTAGCTGCTGGCACCCTTGCCTCCTCCTTGCTACTTGGCCCGATCACGGCATCGGCTCAGAAGGTAAAATCAGCTCCTTTCAGTTACCTCCCCGAACGCTCCGATGACCGGTATAACCAGCGTGTGTCACGCAAGACGCTGCCACTGGCCGGCGGTAGTTTTATCATTCTCGCTCACAAATCGGCCACTGAGTATGCTATTGAGCGCTACGATGCTGAGTTGAAACGTCAGTGGAGCACTGCCTTACCTCTAACGGCTGAGCAAGCCATTGAAGGTTTCACTACCAGCAGCGGCCGGGCCTTAGTGGCCGTCTATGAGAAAAACGGTGCCACGCAGAGCCTCTCCGTTCAAGCTATTGACCTGAGCAATGGCCAGAAGTCACCACTGAAAAAGCTAACCGAAACCGGCTTGCGCGACCGGCGCCCTGGGGTAGCCTTTAGCCCGGACGGGAGCAAGGTAATTGCGTGGCGCTACCTCATGCGCAACACGCAAATCAGGTCTGTTACTGCCAGTATATTCGACGAAAAGCAAACCAAACTCAAAGACCGCACCTACGACTTCAGCGACCAAGGCGCGTTCTTTTCCACTACCATCCACGTTGGCAACGACGGCACGCAGTACGTGACGCTGGTGAGCGACGAAATGAAGAAGCTTACCGTCCGGCGCTACCGCAACGACAACAACGATATCAAGGTGATGTCGGTGTCGGTGGGCGGCACGTTTGGGGGTAAGGTAGTCAACGTGTTCGACTCCCGGTTTGCGCTGCAGCCCGACAATGTGCTGTACGCCGCTGCCATCTGCAACGAGCGAGAAACCGGGGTTTACCACAGCTTGAAGGTGGTGAAGTTTGATTTCTCGAGCGAAGGGGACATGAAGTTCGCTCCTGAGTTCAGCTTCACCCCTGATTACTTAGCAGAAACCAATAAAGCCACCGCCGGCACCGCCAAACGCCTGGAGGACGTGTATCTCACTGACTTATTGCTTACCGATGAAAAGCAACTGGTGGTGGTAGGCGAGAAAAAATACGAAGAAGGTGGCGACGATTCACCTGGCCATACCCGCGAGCTGCACTTGTTCGGCTACAACGAGTTTTTATCGCCAAGCTGGCACAGTATTGTTGCGAAAGATCAGGTAGCGCCGGCTGCGGAGGGTTTCAGCAGCATCGGCTACCGGGCGGCTGTGTTTGGCCCCGATTTGCAACTCATGACGTGGGAAAAGCTGAAAGGTAAATCAGACCTCTATCTACGGCGCGTAAACTTGCAAACCGGCGTAGTGCAAGCGCCAAAAGGCTTAGGCATGAACGTAGCAGCCGACCAAAACCCTTCCTATGTGAAGGATTTCACGGCTTGGTTGGACGCCAAAACGCTCATCGGCGTTAGCCGGCCAAGCAAGAAATCGGCTGCTCTGATGCTGAACAAGATTGTGGTAAAGTAAGATGTCCCTCCACAAACATTGGAAGTAGCTCGCAGGATATCAGCAAGCATTTTTATTTTGTGGTCAAAATAAATATAGTTATCTATACGTAGGCTAATTCACTCATTTCAAAAGCATTATGGGGTATTTCGAGATTTTCCGAGGAAAGAATGCCGACTTTTATTTTCGCTTGAAAGCTGGTAACCATGAGCCTATTCTGCAAAGTGAAGGTTATACCACGCTTGCGGCCTGCGAGAACGGCGTTTCATCGGTGAAAAAGAACGCTCCTGATGACGACCGATACACCCGGCGCGACGGCAACAGCTTCTCGTTTGTACTGAAAGCCGCCAACGGCCAGACTATCGGACAAAGTGAAGGCTATACCACTGCTTCCAGCCGCGACAATGGTATTGAAGCCGTACAGCGAAACGCCCCAACCGCTGAGGTGAAGGACAAAACAGCTGTTTAAATACAAACTCGCCACCACACCAAAGCGCCACTCCTGAAGCCAGGAGTGGCGCTTTGGCGTGGTTCGAAAACCAAATTGGCTATGGGAAAATGCCCAACGACTGGTAGCTCACGCCTATCTTCTCGATGGCATTGTAGAAGGCAGCTGTCCGCAGATCAGTAATGCCTTCCACTTCATCCATTACCCGCCGAATAGCGTGGTAAGCGGTAATCATGGTGTCTTCCAGGCCCGAATGAACAAGGTCGATTTCATCGGCTCCGTGTACAATCAACTCCCGTTCTTGAGGCGTGATAGTTTTGCCAGTGGTCCGCTCTATGGTTTCCACCAAGCGCTTCATAGCCGCTTCCTCGGCCCGTTTGCCCATGCGGCCAAACCGCACGTTGGATAGGTTCTTCAACCACTCAAAGTAGGATACTGTCACGCCACCCGCGTTGAGGTAAAGGTCAGGAAGAATAACGATGCCGCGCTCCAACAAGATCTTTTCGGCGGCTTGCGTCGTGGGGCCGTTGGCGCCTTCAGCAATGATTTTAGCTTTGATATTGGCCGCGTTGCCTTCGTGAATCTGGTTTTCCAGAGCGGCAGGTAAGAGCACGTCGCACTCGTATTCGAGCAGGTCTAGGGAGTCAGCTACATCTTGTGCGCCTTCAAATTCACAAATAGCTCCTGTATCTTGCCGATGCTTAAGTACAGCGGCCACATCCAACCCCTTCGGGTTGAAGATGCCGCCTTCCCGCTCGGCAATGCCCGTGATGGTGGCGCCGGCCGCTTGGCAAAAATGTGCGGCGTAGTACCCCACGTTGCCGAGGCCTTGCACAATAATGCGCTTACCCGCAATGCCGCTACTTAACCCTATCTTATCTAGCATTGGCTGATCCACCAGCAACTCGCGCAGCCCGTAGAACACCCCGAGGCCGGTAGCCTCGGTACGGCCGCGGATGCCTCCCTGCCCTACTGGCTTACCAGTTACGCATCCCAAAGCGTTGGTGTCACCGTATTTAAAGGTGAGGTAGGTGTCGGCAATCCAAGCCATTTCCCGGCTGCCAGTGCCGTAATCGGGAGCGGGCACATCCGTACCCGGCCCAATTAGGTTTTTCTTGATTAGCTCACTAGCGTAACGACGCGTCACCCGCTCTAGTAGCTGCTCAGAGCTAGTGCGGGGGTTGATTTTTACGCCTCCTTTGGCTCCACCAAACGGAACATCTACTAACGCACACTTAAAGGTCATGAGCGTGGCCAGCGCCATCACCTCTTCCTCATCTACATACACGCTGTAGCGAATACCACCCTTGCTGGGCAGCTTATGGTGACTGTGCTGCACACGGATTCCTTCAAATACTTGCACATGCCCATCCACTTCCACCGGGAAGTTCACTTTATAGATGCTGTTGCAAACGCGTATCTGGGCGAGAATACCAGGGTCTAGCTTCGAGAAGCTGGCGGCGTGGTCGTAGAACCGCAGCACGCTCTCGTAGAAGTCCTTGCCCTGTACCTGTTCGTTGGCCATAGTTTGTAGGAGTTTGGAGTGGAGTGTGTTTGGCAAACGCATAGCACAGCAATCCGTTGCCACCACAAACAACAAAGCCGCCCCCATGACAGGAGCGGCTTTATCGGCCTCACTACGCAGTCTATGCTGCGTAGTTCTTAAAACTTGTCTGCAACGGTGCTTTAGTAGGCGTACTCGTTGGCTGCAATCAGCACGTCGGCGATGCGGCGGCGAGCTTCTTTGGCGTTGTAGAGGTCGGCTTTGGTGAAGCGCTTCAGGCCCATGGCTAGCAGGCGCTGCTCGTCGCCTTCGGTCATAGTAGCAATAGCGTCTTTGCCGAACTTGTTCACCATGTCCACCGTGTCGTAGAGGTACACGCGGGCAATGTCAATTTGCGTCGACAGTGCTTCTTCGCCTTTGATGCCGGCTTCCTTTTCCACGCGGAGCAAGGTGCTCTCCGCTGTGTAGACTTTGATGGCCATGTCGGCAATGTTCATTAATACTTCCTGCTCTTTGGCCAGCGAGTTCATGTACTTCTGCACGGCTGTGCCAGCTATCATCAGGATGGCTTTCTTCAGCTTGGCAATAGTCTTTTTCTCGGTAGCGAACAGGCCGGTTTCCTCTTCCAGGTTCATGTCTGGAATAGCCATCAGTTCCTGCTGTACCGCTTGTGCCGGACCCATCAGGTCAAGCTCGCCTTTCAGACCCTTCTTCAGGATCATGTCGACGGCCAGCATGCGGTTGATTTCGTTGGTACCCTCGAAGATGCGGTTGATGCGCGAATCCCGATAAGCGCGGTCCATGGGGTAGTCGGCCGAGAAGCCGTAACCGCCGTACACTTGCACGCCTTCGTCTACTACGTAGTCAAGCACTTCCGAGCCTTCTACTTTCAGCACGGCGCACTCCACGGCAAACTCGCGGGCGGCACCTAGCAAAGCCTCGTTGTGGCTCTGGCCTTTGCTGAGTAGCTCCTGCTCCATGCGGGCAATGTCCATACCGGCGCGGTAGATAGCCGACTCAACCGCATAAATGCGGATAGCCTGCTGCGCCAGCTTGTGCTTGATAGCGCCGAACTTGGCGATGGGCAGCTTGAACTGCACCCGCTCGTTGGCATACTTCACGCTCAGCGTGGCCGCCATCTTAGAAGCGCCCAAGCAAGCCGCCGCCAGCTTGATACGGCCGATGTTGAGAATATTGAACGCAATGAGGTGGCCTTTGCCAATCTCGCCTAGTACGGCAGACTTCGGCACTTTCACATCAGAAAGAAACACCTGGCGGGTTGAAGAACCCTTAATGCCCATCTTGTGCTCTTCGTTGCCGAGACTTAGTCCCGGCGTGTTGCGCTCTACAATGAAGCCGGTGAACTTGTCGCCATCTACCTGCGCGAATACGATGAATACGTCGGCGAAGCCGCCGTTGGTGATCCACATTTTCTGGCCGTTGAGCACGTAAAACTCGCCGTCTTCGGTAGGAATAGCCTTGGTTTTAGCACCTAGCGCGTCGGAACCGGAGCCGGGCTCGGTGAGGCAGTAAGCACCCATTAGCTCGCCGTTGGTTAGGCCGGGCAGGTACTTGTTCTTCTGCTCATCGTTGCCGAAGTAAAGGATGGGCAGCATAGCAATACCCGTGTGCGCCGCGAAAGCAACCGGGAACGAGTGGCCACCGCCTACCCCTTCCGTCACGCGCAGGGAAGTCGTGAAGTCCATATCCAGACCGCCGAACCGCTCGGGCATGCTTACCCCGAACAAGCCAAGCTGACCAGCTTTTTCCATCAGGCCACGCATGAGGCCCTCTTCATGGTTATCGAGGCGCTCGAGAAGAGGCTGAACCTCCTTTTCCACGAAGTCCAGGGCCGTCTGGTGCATCATGTTTTGCTCTTCCGTGAAATCGGCGGGCGTGAATATGTCTTGGGCGTCGGTCTCTTTGATGATGAACTCGCCGCCTTTCACAAGCTTGTTGGTAACTTCCATGACTAAAGTGAGAATTGTTGTGAGAGGTTTGATTGAAGTCGAAAGAAGCGGCAAGGTGTTCGGCTTGCCGAGTATTTTTGGCCAGACGTGTCCTTCTGGCTATAGTAGCGAAATATACAAAAATATGTTATGCTTGCCGAGTATTTAACGAAAAGAAAACCCCGTTTGTTCGGGGTTTTCTTTTCAGGCTAGTTCTGAAACGGGCCGTACCAAGCATCCGTGAGGGGTGAGCTGGTTACACCAGTTATGCCGGGCTGCTGCTGAAGCCAACTGTGTAACTGCTGCCGCTTCTCATACGTCTGTTCCAGCGAAGCTCCTTTGCGCGGTGTCGTGAAAAAGGAAGTCGTGGCACCTCCTACTTCTAGGCCAATAGAGTCGATTTCATCCAGCATTAAATCCCAGAATTCCTCTTCCTCGCTTCTTTCAGACAACTCATACTCTACGTACCAGCCGAACTGTTTGAACTCGCAGAGGTGCTTCTTTTTACGCAACCGCTTTTTCATAAAGTAAGGTGTCCTGCCAAGCGTTGGCTTGGTGTTACTTCAGCAACTCATAGATGCCGGCTACGCCTTGGCCACCACCGACGCAGGCCGTGACCATGCCGTACTTCTTGCCGCGCTGGCGCAGTTCATGGAACAACTGAATGCTAAGCTTGGCACCCGAGCAGCCGAGTGGGTGGCCAAGGGCAATAGCACCGCCGTTCACGTTCAACTTGCTCTCGTCAATGCCTAGCTCGCGCACCACTGCAATGGACTGCGAAGCAAACGCCTCGTTCAACTCGAACAGGTCGATATCGTCGAGCTTCATGCCGGCTTGCTTGAGCGCCTTCGGCACTGCCTTGATTGGACCCATACCCATGATGCGCGGGTCGATACCCTCAGTGGCGTAGGTTATCATACGAGCAATAGGCTCCAGGTTCAGCTCCTTCACCATGCGCTCCGACATCACCAGCACGAAGGCTGCACCATCAGAAGTCTGCGAAGAGTTACCAGCCGTTACGGTACCGTTGGCCGCGAATACGGGCTTTAGTTTGCCTAGTGCTTCCACCGATGTGTCGGCGCGTGGGCCTTCGTCGGTATCGACTACGTAAGAACGGGTTTTCTTTTTGTTGGTAGTTTGGTCGAGGTAGGTTTCCTCTACCGTGACAGGCACAATCTGCTCCTTGAACTTGCCCTCCTGAATAGCTTTGATGGCCTTCTGGTGAGAGTTGTAGGAAAATTGGTCCTGATCATCGCGGGAGATTTTATAGTCCTGCGCTACAGCTTCGGCGGTTAGGCCCATGCCGAGGTAGTAGTCGGGGTGCTGCTGCGCCAGCTTGTAATTGGGCACCGTTTTCCAACCCACGGTAGGCACCATGCTCATGCTCTCAGTTCCACCGGCCACAATGCAATCGGCCATACCAGCAGAAATTTTGCTGGCAGCCATAGCAATAGTTTCCACGCCGGAGCCGCAATAGCGGTTCACGATAAGGCCCGACACGTTGGTAGGCAGGGCCAACAACGAAATTAAGCGGCCCATTTGCAATCCTTGCTCGGCTTCCGGCACGGCATTGCCCACCATCACATCGTCGATGCGGCTAGGATCGAGAGCAGGCACGGAGGCTACCAAGTGTTTGATAACATCGGCCGCAAGGTCATCGGGCCGGGTGAAGCGGAAACCGCCGCGGTTAGCTTTGCCTACTGCTGTGCGGTAACCGGCTACGATATATGCGTTCATTTCAATTTAGAGTTTAAAGTGGGAGCTTTAGCTTCTAGCTCTAGTGGCCTCATCCCCTAGCTCTCTCCCCGAAAAGGAGAGAGGGAACTAGCTGCGGGCTAAGCTATTGTAGGCTTACAACCAGAGCATCACTAGAAGCTAGTTTAGTTTTTATGCTAGCTTCCCTCTCCTATTCATTCGGAGAGAGGGCTAAGGGGTGAAGCCACTAGAGGCTAGTTCCGCAAGGGCTTACCGGTCGTGAGAATCGACTGGATACGCTCCAAGGTTTTCCGCTCGCCGCAGAGGCTTAAGAAGGCTTCGCGTTCCAGGTCCAGCAGGTACTGCTCCGATACTTCGGTGGGGCTGCTTAGGTCGCCGCCGCACATGATGTAAGCCAGCTTGTTGGCAATTTTCACGTCGTGGTCGGAGATGTAGCGGCCTTCCTTCATGGCGTGGACGCCCGTCAGGAACATGCCCAAGGCCCCTTTACCTTGCACCTTGATGTTGGTTTTCTGCGTGGGCTGCGTGTAGCCATCCTCGGCTAGCTCAATGGCGGCAGCTTTGGCTTGCGCAATGACGCGGTTCCCGTTTACCACTACCTCGTCGCCGCGGCGCAGAAAGCCTAAATCGAAGGCCTCGGCCGCAGAGGTTGAAACTTTAGCTGTGCTGATGGTCACGAAGGTGTTGCGGAGCAGGTTGTACTCGGGCTCGCCTTCTTCGTACTTGGCAGCAGTGCGCAAGGTCATTTCCTTGGTGCCACCACCGCCCGGAATTAAGCCTACGCCAAATTCTACAAGGCCCATATAGGTTTCGGCTGCTGCTACCACCCGGTCGCAGTGCAGGTTTAGCTCGCAGCCACCGCCTAGGGCAAGGCCGTGCGGAGCGCCTACTACCGGGATGCTGCTGTAGCGCATCCGCATCATAGCCTGCTGGAACTGCGCAATCATCAGGTTCAGCTCATCGAAGTCTTGATCCAGCGCGAACATGTATACCAGGCCCAAGTTGGCGCCAGCAGAGAAGTTCACCGCATCGTTGCCAACCACCAAGCCGCGGAAGTCCTTTTCAGCTAGTTCCACGCCTTTCATCAGGCCCTGAATTACATCGGAGCCTAATGCATTCATCTTAGAGTGGAACTCTACATTCAGAATACCGTCGCCGAGGTCGATTACCGAAGCACCCGAGTTTTTCCACACCACTTTGCCAGTGGCGCGCTGGTTGTCGAGGATGATAAAGTTTTCGAGACCTGGAATAGCCTTGTAAGCTTTCGAGGGTATGTCATAAAACTGCTTTACGCCTTGCTCGTTCACCTTGTAGAAGGTGGCATTACCGGCGCCTAGCATTTCCTCGACCCACGGGGCTACTGTTTTGCCTTCCGCCTGCGCCAGTTCTAAACCTTTCTGCACGCCAAGAGCGTCCCAGGTTTCAAACGGGCCCATTTCCCAACCGAAGCCGGCACGCAGGGCATCGTCAATCTTGTAAAGCGAATCGGTGATTTCAGGAATTCGATTCGACACGTAGGCAAACAGGCCCGCGAAGGTCTTGCGGTAGAAATCGGCGGCTTTGTCTTTGCCGGCTACCAGCACTTTGAAGCGGTCCGCTAGCTTTTCAATTGTCTTGGTGCTTTCCAGAGTGGCAAACTTCACCTTGGCGCTCGGCTTGTATTCGAGCGTGTTTAGGTCCAGCGCCTGGATTTCAGACTTACCGCCTTCGCCGCGCACTTTCTTGTAGAAGCCCTGGCCGGTTTTGTCGCCGAGCCACTTATTCTCGGCCATCTTCTTGATGAAGTCCGGCACCTGAAACACGTCCTTGGCTTCGTCGTTGGATAGGTTCTGCGCTAGTCCGTTGGCTACGTTGATCATCGTGTCCAGGCCCACCACATCCGAAGTACGGAAGGTAGCCGACTTGGCGTGGCCGATAACCGGGCCACTAAGCTTATCGACTTCCTCTACCGTCAGGCCGAGCTGGCTCATTACCTGCACCACGTCCATAATGGCAAATACGCCGACGCGGTTGGCAATGAAAGCGGGCGTGTCTTTGGCTAGTACAGTGGTTTTGCCAAGGTACAAGTCACCATAGTGCATCAGGAAATCAGCGATGGCCGGATCGGTGTCGGGCGTCGGGATGACTTCGAGTAGCTTGAGGTAGCGTGGCGGGTTGAAAAAGTGGGTACCGCAGAAGTATTTCTTGAAATCGTCGGAGCGGCCCTCCGTCATCATATGAATCGGGATGCCGCTGGTGTTGGAGGTAATGAGCGTACCAGGCTTACGGAACTGCTCTACCCGCTCGAACAGACTCTTCTTGATGTCGAGGCGCTCTACTACCACTTCAATGGTCCAGTCGCAGCTCGCAATGTCCTTGAGGTTGTCGTCGAAGTTGCCGGTTTTGATACGGCTGGCGTCGGCTTTGCGGTAGAGGGGCGCGGGGTTGCTGACAATAGCCGCTTGTAGCGCCGCATTCACGATGCGGTTGCGCACGGCCGGGTTGTCCAGCTTCAGACCTTTAACTTCTTCTGCTGGCAGCAACTCTTTGGGGGCAATGTCGAGCAGCAGCACCTGCACCCCGATGTTGGCGAAGTGGCACGCAATGCGCGAGCCCATCACACCGGAGCCTAATACAGCTACTTTTTTGATGGTACGATTCATTCGTGGGGAGAATGAGTGGGTGGAAAATTGGTTTTTAAGCGGTTAGCTACCAGCTTTTGGCTGCTAGCCTTAGTTTAAACTGTTCGTCATGCAGAGTATATGCAAGCGCAACGACGCCCGATGATTCTAAGAATCGGTCTGGAAGGCTAATCCTGCTACGTTGACGGCGACTCGGAACGCAGCTGCTTTAGCTGAAAATCGTCGTAGAGCGTTTTTCCCTCAATCATGCTAGTAATCTGGCCAATCACCTTGAACATAATGTCTAGTTGATTTTGCGGGATTTTCTCACGTACTTTTAAGTTGAAATGGCGCACCGTCTGGCGCGAAATTTCCTTACCTCGCAACCCTTCCTCAGTTAGGAAAATGCGAACTGAGCGTTTGTCTTGGGTATCGGCCTGCTTGTAGATTAATCCTTTCTCTTCCATGGAGCGCAGAATACGCGTAAGGGAGCGAGTTTCGAGACCTAACAAGGGCGCAATCTTGGTTGCCGGAGTGCCGTTTTCCTGGTCGATGTTCAGCAGAACAAAGCCAATGCTCGTAGTGATATCGTGCTTGGCAGCCTGCGTGTTGTACATGCGCGAAATGGCGTGCCAGGCTACTTTTATGTTGTAATCGACGGTTTCTTCGGGTTTCATCAGTAGGTGGGAAGTCCGGTAAACATACAGAAATATGTTATGCTTGCATACTAAGTTACGATAAAAAAGTTTCGCGCCTTAGCAGGTAGGTACCGTCTGTATTTCATAGAAACGGCCCCGCTCCAAATTGGAGCGGGGCCGTTTCCGTTTTCCTAAGGTTAGTGATGTTCCGGGTGATAGTACAGGCTCTCTATCAAGTCCTTGTTTTTATCGGAAATAATTTTCCGCTTCACTTTGAGCGTAGGCGTCATTTCTCCGGTTTCAACAGTCCAGAGTTTAGGCAGCAATACTATTTTCTTCACCTGTTCCCACTGCGCGAATCCAGTGTTGTACTTGTGCACGAGGTCTTCGTACATCTTAACCACCTTCTCGTTTTTAACCAGTTCTTCGTTAGAACAATCGCAGTTTACACTGTTGCGCTTGCACCAGGACTTTAGGTCGTCGAAAGATGGAATCAGGAGGGCCGACGGAAACTTCTGGCCGTCGCCTACTACCATGCACTGCTCGACTAGCGGCGACTCTTTCAGCTTGCTTTCAATTACCTGCGGCGCAATGTACTTGCCGCCAGAGGTCTTAAACATTTCTTTTTTACGGTCGGTGATTTTGAGGAACCGGCCGTTTACCAACTCGCCAATGTCGCCGGTGTGGAACCAACCATCCTCATCGAGCTCTTTGGCCGTCAGTTCGGGCTTGTTGTAGTAGCCCTTCATCACCGACTCCGACCGGGTCAGGATTTCCCCGTCCTCTGCAATCTTCACTTCTGTGTCATCGATGACGGGGCCTACCGTGCCAATCATGTTGTTTTCGGGCTCGTAGCCGCCTACGGCAATAACCGGCGACGTTTCTGTGAGGCCGTAGCCCTCCATCACCCGAATGCCCGCGGCCCAAAATACCCGTGCCAACCGGGGTTGCAGAGCGCCGCCTCCGCTTACAATGCAACGGAGGTTACCGCCCAAAGCCTCGCGCCATTTGTTGAAGATGAGCTTATTGGCCAGAGCCAGCTGCGTGTTGTAGAAGAAGCCTTGGTCTTTCTGCGTGTCGTACTTCAACCCTAAGTCCAGCGCCCAAAAGAACAGGTTTTTCTTGACGCCATCCAGCTCGTGGCCTTTGGCCACAATCTTGTCGTACACCTTTTCCAGCAGACGAGGCACGGTGGTAAAGATTTGCGGCTTCACTTCGCGCAGGTTGTCGGCAATAACTTCCATGCTCTCGGCATAGTAGATGCTCACCCCATAAACTAGGTAAAGGTGAGTCACCATCCGCTCGAAGATGTGACAGAGTGGCAAGAAGCTCAACGCTTTGTCGGCAGACGTGACGGGCACGAAGCGCTTGACATTGCGGCAGTTGCTAAGAATATTATTGTGGGTCAGCATTACTCCTTTCGGCTGGCCCGTGGTGCCGCTGGTGTAGATCAGCGTTAGCAAATCGTCGGGCTCTACGGCGGCTTTAATGGGCTCCAGGTCGGCGGGGTTGCCTTTCTTCCCCATCTCCAGCAGCTCTGAAAAGTGGCGGGCCCCGGGCAGTTTATCGAAAGTAAACACGTTGTCGGCCGGGATGCTCAGGCCTTGGGTGGCTTCGCGTACTTTGTCGAGCAGCTTTTGGTCGGACACGAAAACGGCTTTCACTCCTGCGTCCGTGAAGATGTACTTGTAATCTTCAACCGTGATGCTTGGGTACATGGGTACGCTGGTAGCGCCAAGCTGCGCGATGGCAAAATCGGCGAGCATCCACTCAGGCCGGTTCATGGCGATAATAGCCACCTTATCGTTTTTGCCGATGCCAAGCTGATGCAAACCCAAGCTCACTAAATCAACCTGTTTAGCAACCTCGTCGGTGCTGATTGGCGTCCACTCGCCATTGACCTTCGAGGCGAAGCAATCCGGTTTATTGTACTTCTGCTGAAGGTGGGGGATAATATCGAAGGTGCGACGAATGTCCATAGAATGGGGCGGGAGGTGGGTTAGGCAGGAAACGGAAGTAGCTGTTGTATCGAGTGTTTACAGGATTGATGGCTAGGAACCGCTGCCTTAAATAACTGCTTTTTTTACGTAATGCCTAGCTTACAATTCTTGTAAGTACGGTAAGTGCGGCTCGTGGCGGCATTTGATGTAGCTTTGCCGTAGTCCGCACTGTCCGCGCTCGATGAATCTGGCTATCTTTTTTGACCCGCTCTCCGAAGAGCTAGTTTCTTCTGCTTCCTCTCCTAGTATGCTGGCTGGCTACGTCGCGCCGTTTTTGGACGTATTTCCAGATTGGCGAACTGCTGATATAGCGCTTATTGGGCTGAATGAGTGGCGTGGAAGTGCCGCCGGAACGCCTCCCGCGCACGGAGCCGACGCGGTTCGTCAGCGTTTCTACCAGTTGCAAAGAGGCACGGGGGTTATCCGGCTGGCCGACCTTGGCAACCTGCGCCCCGGTCTTACCCTAGATGACACGTATCAGCGGCTGCGCGAAATAATTGCGGCGCTGCTAGAGCATGGCACCGTGCCCATTCTGCTAGGTGGCTCCCACGACCTCGACTACGGGCAGTTTCTGGCCTACGAAACGCTGGACCGCACTGTGAGCTTTGCTACTATCGACGCCCGCGTGGACATGGCGGAGCAGGTAGGCTCGCGCGCCGAAGACAGCCACTTGCGGCGCATGCTCATGCACGAGCCCAACTTCCTGTTCAGCTTCGCACAGCTAGCCCACCAGCAGTACCTGGTAGCCCCCGATGTGCTGGCGGCTTTGGAGAAGATGCATTTCGAGCGGCTGCGGCTAGGCCAGATTCGCGACGATATCCGGCAGGCGGAACCCCTGTTGCGCCACGCCGATTTTGTGAGTTTCGACATAGCCGCGCTCCGCTGGAACGATGCGCCGGGCTATTATCCGGCTAATCCTTTCGGGCTTACCAACGAGGAAGCAGCCAAGCTGGCTTGGTACGCCGGCACCAACGACCAGCTTACCTCGTTTGGGCTCTACGGCTACCGTCCCGACTACGATGTACATGGCCTGGCTGCTGCTACGCTGGCTACCATGCTCTGGTACTTCGTGGAAGGTTTCTACCACCGCTGCCCCGAACCCGATTTTCAAAGCAAGCGTTTTATTCGCTACGCCGTGGGCTTGCCCGATACGCACGAAACACCCGGCAAGCTGGTTTTCTACAAATCGAAGTTCACGGAAAAATGGTGGCTGGAAGTGGAAAGCTTAGCTAATAGTAGCGTGAAACGCATCATTCCGTGCAGCTACGAAGACTACATTCACGCAGCCCAAGGCGACATGCCCAACCGCTGGTTTCTGACCCAAGCCCTGCTTGGATGAATTTCTGGTTGCTGGTTTCTAGTTGATGATGAAACAATTAAACTTGAATTCAACCCCACAGGATACTAACATGCGCAGCGAGCCAGATGACGCATCAGTAGCGGGCTTGTCGCTCCGGCAGCCGGCAAGCGGCAGTCAGCCAGCAGAGCATCAGGTAGCCAGCAACCAACCATTAGCAACTTTCAGCCGAGCACAGCT
Source organism: Hymenobacter sp. (assembly GCF_036387835.1). Lineage (GTDB taxonomy): Bacteria > Bacteroidota > Bacteroidia > Cytophagales > Hymenobacteraceae > Hymenobacter. The sequence continues at coordinate 85,600 of NZ_DASVSY010000111.1, forward strand.
GGCCCTGCGAAACGGCCAAGACCGTGACGAAATTTGGGTGGCATACAAAGGGCTGATTTACGATGTTACTCGTTCCCGGCTCTGGCAACGCGGCAATCACTACGAGCATTGGGCCGGCCAGGACCTAACCCGTGAGCTAGATGAAGATGCGCCGCACAATTCCAACGTATTCGACAAATTCTCCGTCATCGGACGGTTGGCTTAGTAGGAGGTGATAGGGTTGCGCTTGTCTTTTCATGGCTTTTGCAACCTCTGCCCTTGCTTTGTACTAGTTCTTCGTCCCTCACCTATCCTCTTACCCCATGAGCACTACCGAAAGCCCTTCCTACTTCGACCACCTCGAAACGCTTTCCACCCATGAGCTGCTAGCTGGCATGAATAGCGTGGATCAAACTGTGCCGCAGGCAGTAGGCAAAGTGCTACCGCAGCTAGAGGCGCTGGTAGAAGCAACAGTAGCGCGTTTAGGCAAAGGCGGACGGCTCTTTTACATTGGGGCAGGCACTAGTGGCCGGCTTGGCATTCTCGACGCGTCGGAGTGCCCGCCTACCTTTGGCGTACCGCACGGCGTGGTGGTGGGGCTTATTGCGGGCGGCGATACGGCCATTCGCAAGGCCGTGGAAAATGCCGAAGATGATGCCCAACAGGCTTGGCGCGACTTAGAGGCCTACAACATCAACGACCAAGATATAGTGGTGGGCATTGCGGCCTCGGGTCGTACTCCTTACGTTATCGGCGGCCTCGAACAAGCCCGTAAGCACGGCTTGGCTACGGGTTGCATCGTTTGCAATGCCGGCTCAGCAGTGGCCGCAGCAGCTGAGTTTCCGGTGGAGATTTTAACGGGTCCGGAGTTTGTAACCGGTAGCACACGCCTGAAGGCAGGAACGGCGCAGAAGCTGGCGCTTAATATGCTGACCACCGCCACGTTCGTCCGGCTAGGCCGGGTGAAGGGCAATAAGATGATAGATATGCAGCTCTCTAACGCCAAGCTAGTGGATCGGGGAGAGCGGATGCTCATGGAGGAGTTGAGCATCGAGCAAGAAGTGGCGGCGGAGTTGTTGCGCCAACATGGCTCGGTGCGGGCGGCCATAGCGGCACGGCAGTTGAAGTAGTATACGCTTTAGCTTACGCCCTGTGCTGCATAATGGCCGACCTGCCATGAGGAAACCCTAACGCTTTGGGTGCAGTTAGAGGAGCAAATGTCCTTTTGATTGGGCGGCTCCGGCACGGCACAAGCCGAAGCCTATGCTACATTCCAACTCTCATGCATACCATCGAACCTCACTACGCTTGGATGGAGCAGTATTCTGCTTCCGAAGACCCTCGTTCTCCGCTATTTAAAACGGAGAATAGCCTCGACAGCTACGTTAACACAATCTACGGCTACTATATTCATCCGCAGTGGGACAGCCTCGACTCGGATACACTGTTTCTGAAAATCCTGTTCGTCGACTATGAGCTAGGCATTGCCATCATCGAATTTATTGGCGAGTGGAACGACGCCATTGAAAATGACATCATGCTGCTCAAGCGCAACATCGTGGACCTGATGACGCACGAGGGCATCCGCAAATTCATTCTCATTGGCGAAAACGTGTTCAACTTCCACGGTTCCGAAGACGATTACTACGAGGAATGGTTTGAAGATGTGGAAGAAGGCTGGATAGCTGCCATCAATTTCCAGGAACACGTTATCCGGGAAATGCGCCAATACAACATCGACAACTACGTAAACTTTGGGGGCCAACTCGACGAAATGCCTTGGCGGACCTATCCGCCGCGCAAGCTGTTCGACGTAGTCGATGGCTTGTTGAAACGGCGGTTGGGGTAGATTTGAGGACAGTGAAAACCTATAGTTGAAACTAAGAGCTTGAGGCGCAAAAACAAAAAGGGGCTCCCCGTGATGGGAAGCCCCTTTCGGGTCTAAGACCAGCAGAAATTACTGAGCTGGCGTGGTAGCAGGAGCCGTAGTAGCAGGAGCGTCGGCAGCATCAGCGCCGTCTTCCATTTTGTCGGCAGTAGCATCAGCCGAGTCACGAACGGCATCAGCCTGCTCTTCCATAGCGTCAGCCTTGGCTTCGCCAGCAGCTTCGGTATTCTCGGCAGCACCTTCGGTAGCGTTTTCAGTCTTGCTGTCGCAAGAAGTGAAAGTGAACGAGGCAGCAGCTAGAGCGAGGAACAATACTTTTTTCATGGTAGGGTTGTTTGGAGAGATGAAAGTCGATTTAAGAAGCGTAACTCAATGGTTTCTCCTAAGAGCCACGACGAATTACGAGACTTTATACACGAGCTTTCAATAGGTAACCCGACAAGTGAAAAGAATTTATTCCTACGCTTCTACTTCTTCCGGAAAATGATGCCGATGGGTACGCCGGTGAAGTTGAAATGCTCCCGTAGGCGATTTTCCAGGTAGCGGGTGTAGCTCTCGCGCACGTACTGCGGCAGGTTGCAGAAGAAGGCAAACACCGGGTTGTGCGTGGGCAGCTGCGTGACGTACTTGATGCGCACCATCTTGCCTTTGGTTGCCGGCGGCGGATAATTCTCGATTTCCTTCAGCATCACTTCATTGAGCTGCGAAGTCGGGATTTTACGACGCTTGTTCTCGTACACATCAATAGCCGTTTCAATGGCTTTATGCACGCGCTGCTTGGTGAGCACCGAAGTGAAAATGATGGGCGGATAGGCAATAGGCGCAATCTTCTCGTAGATCTTCTCTTCGAACTCCTTAGCCGTGTTCGTTTCCTTGTTTTCAATCAAGTCCCACTTGTTCACCAGAATCACGATGCCTTTGCGGTTCTTGTCGGCCAAACCGATGATGTTCACGTCCTGCGCTTCGATGCCACGGGTGGCGTCAAGCATCACTACGCATATATCGGCTTCTTCCAGCGCCCGGATGGAGCGCAGCACCGAGTAAAACTCCACGTCCTCGTGTACCTTGGTTTTGCGCCGCAGACCTGCAGTGTCTACCAGGATAAACTCGTTGCCAAAGGCGTTGTAGCGAGCCTGAATAGAGTCGCGGGTGGTGCCCGCAATGTCCGTCACGATGCTCCGCTCGGTGCCGAGCAGCAGGTTCACGAAGCTGGACTTACCCACATTGGGGCGGCCTACTACCGCAATTTTCGGAATGCCGAGGTCGGGGTCTTCTACCCCTTCTTCCTGGAAGTGGCTCACCACAGCATCCAGCAAATCACCGGTACCAGAACCATTGGCGGAGGAAACCGGAAATATTTCGCCATCGCCTACCCCTAAGGCATAGAACTCACCGGAAGAGTGGATGCGGGAGTTGGTATCGGCTTTGTTAGCGACAATGTAGATCGGCTTTTTGCCTTGATAGCGCCGTAGCACGCTGGCAAATTCCTCGTCGAGGCCGTGCACCCCGGCCATGGCATCTACCATGAACAGCACCACATCGGCCTCGTCAATAGCCAGCTTTACTTGCTTGTTGATTTCACCTTCGAAGATGTCGTCGGAGTTGTGCACGTAACCACCCGTATCGATAACGGTGTAGTACTTACCAATCCATTCACCGTAGCCGTAGTGCCGGTCGCGGGTAACACCGCTTTCGTCGTCCATGATAGCCTTGCGCTGGCCGACGAGGCGGTTAAAGAGCGTGGATTTGCCCACGTTAGGGCGTCCCACAATAGCAATTGTGTTTTTCATTGGGTCTGACTCCAGCCGCCGGCCCGACCATGTTCGGCAGTGCCCGGAGTAGTTAAGTTGAAGAAGGTCAGAAGTGGTGAGATTGTGAAGTTATGAAATAGTGAGTTCAACGTTCTACTTAGGCAAAATGCGCGGACCCGCGCGGTTAGAACGTTGAATTCACCATCTCACAACTTCACAATTTCACCTTTATTGGTAGCCGAAGCGGCTTAGGGCTTTGGGGTCGGTGCGCCAGTTCTCATCCACTTTCACGTAGATTTCCAGGAACACTTTTTTCTGGAAAAACTTTTCCATTTCTTCTCGGGCCCAGGTGCCGACTTTTTTCAAAGCCGCCCCTTTCTGGCCGATGATAATGCCTTTCTGGCTGGCGCGCTCCACATAAATGACGGAGCGCATCCGGATAATGTCTTCTTCTTCTTTAAACTCTTCGATGCCGACTTCGCAGCTGTAGGGCACCTCTTTTTTGTAGAGCTTAAAGATTTTCTCGCGAATCATCTCGGCAGCGAAAAACCGTTCGGGTTTATCGGTCAGCTCGTCTTTAGGATAATACGGAGGGTGCACTGGTAGATAACCAAGAATCAGATCCAACAATTCACCGGTGCCAAACTTTTCCAGGGCCGAAATAGGCAGTACCCGCGTGGCATTAGGCAGCTGTTGCTGCCAGTATTCCACCTTAGCTTCCACCTCGGCCTGGTCGGCTTGGTCGATTTTGTTGACGAGGAGCAGGATGGGCGTGTTCTCCATCTTGCGCAGCCGCTCCACCACGGGCTCTTCGTCGTGCTTCTCGTAGATATCCGTCACAAACAGAACAACATCAGCATCTTCCAGCGACGAATACACGAACGACATCATGGCATTGTGCAGCTCGTATTTAGGCTGGATGATGCCTGGCGTATCGGAATACACCAACTGAAAGTTTTCCCCGTTGAGGATGCCTAGGATGCGGTGGCGCGTTGTTTGGGCTTTGCTTGTGACAATGCTGAGCCGCTCGCCCATTAGGGCGTTCATGAGCGTCGACTTGCCAACGTTGGGCTTGCCGATAATGCTCACAAAGCCAGCGCGGTGCGGAGTAGGTTCGGTATTCACTTCAGAATCTGGAAATTGGCCTGCAAAGGTACGGTTATTCTTAGCCGTTAGCTATTGGGGGTTAGCTATTCGCTTTTTTTGCAAGTGAATTCGAGCCAAAAAGCCTTCTTTTTGGTTTAACGCATAGTTACCACCAATCAGCCTACGGCTAGCGGCTGTCTGTCTTGCAAAAGTCTGACCGCTAGCGGCCAACCGCTAACAGCTACTATAAAATGCCCGCTCCCTCCAAAGGCCGCATTGGCGTCCTGCTTGTTAACCTCGGTACCCCCGACTCGCCGCAAACCGGTGATGTACGGCGTTACCTCAACGAATTTCTGACCGATGGCCGCGTAGTTGATATGCCGGCGGCTATCCGTTACCCGCTCTTTCAGGGCCTGGTAGTGCCCTTGCGGGCCCCCAAGTCGGCCAAGATTTATCAACAACTCTGGACCGACCGGGGCTCCCCCCTGCTCTTCCACGGCCTCGACTTACAGAAGCTGGTGCAAGAGCAACTCGGCTCCGACTACTTAGTAGCCTTTGGGATGCGCTATCAGAACCCAAGCATAGAGAAGGCCCTGAATGAGTTGCGCGAGGCGGCCGTGGAGCGCATTATTGTGCTACCGCTGTTTCCGCAGTACGCGGCAGCCAGCACGGGTTCGGTGCAGGAGAAGGTGATGGAGTTGGTAAGCAAGTGGTGGGTGGTACCGAGCATTTCCTTTATCAGCACCTTCGCCAACGACCCCGGTTTTATTGCCACCATTGTGGACCTAGGCAAGCAGGAAATGGCCAAGCACGACTACGACCACATCGTGTTCAGCTACCACGGCATTCCGGAGCGCCACGTGCTGAAGGGCAGCCACAACGGCTATTGCAAGCTGGGCAACTGCTGCAACAGCTACAACAAAAACAACCGCTACTGCTACCGGGCACAGTGCTTCGAAACCTCCCGCCTCGTAGCGCAAGGCTTAGGCATCACGCCCGAACAATACACGGTTTCGTTCCAGAGCCGCCTGCAAAGCCGCCTGCGCGACCCATGGCTCCAGCCCTATACCGATGAAGTCCTGAAACCCTTCCCGGCCAAAGGCATCAAGAATGTGCTGGCCTTCAGCCCCGCCTTCGTAGCCGATTGCCTGGAGACTACTATCGAAGTAGGCGAAGAATTTAAAGAGCTATTCGAAGAAGCCGGTGGGGAACACTGGCAGCTAGTACCTTCCCTCAACACCCACCCCACCTGGGTACAAGCCGTGGTGGACATGATTCACCGGAATTAAGTGGTGAAGTTGTGAGATGGTGAAATGGTGAGGCTGTAGTACCACTATCGTTGCTGCCCCCATACGGATGGGTCGTTCAACGATAGTGGTACTACAGCCTCACCATTTCACCTATTCCTGCCGGTCGCGGCGGCGGAAGCTGTCTAGGAGTTTGGGGGAGCGACGGTTCTGGTAGAAGCTTTGCTCGTTGAAGGATGGCTGCTCGTAGAAGGTGGTGCTGTTGTGTTCGGGCAGCGGCAGCTTCAACGCGCGGAGCATGGCCTCTTCGTACTCACGGGAAATATGGAATTCCTCGTAGGGTGGATAATCGAGCACCGATTCTAGGGTAAGGGAAGGCACAAAGACATTGTCGCTTTCCTCATCTAACGCTGCTACGCCAACCGGAATTAGGATGTGGCGCTCGTGCTCGTTGATTTGGAGGCTGGCGTCCAGCTCCACATCGAGGTAACGAACTTTCAGTGCAACTTCTTCTACAATAAGCTCGGCTACGTCGCCGAATTTCTTACCGTCGCCGCCCCGGACAGACCAGCCACGCACGTCGGGGCTGCCGTTGGCTACCTCAAACTCAGTTAGGTCGCGCAGGCGGCGTAGGTGCATGCCCTGGGCGGAAGGAATAGGAGTAGGTTCCACAGAATTGACAGTTGAGAAGCTGAAAAGAGGAATACACAGGTCAACCATTCAAACTTGCTGTTATTCCTCAAGCCGCTTAATGCGCGGAATGTCGGAATAACAATGGGCTATTTGCTGGGCTCGTTTAGCGTACGCACTACTTCTGTGGCTCGGCCAAAAAACTCGCGCAATTGCTGCTGGTCTTCCGGCGTGTTGCTGTGGCCAGACAGTTGGTTGGCTCGGTCCAGTAAGTCGCCTACGGCAGGTTCCAGCGTAGGATACGCTTTTTGCTGCATGGCTTGCATAAGGCCCGTGGCCGCAACGAAGCCGGGGCGCAAGCTGGCTGTGGAGTCGTCGAGGCGGGCGGTAGCGCTGGTTAGCACGTCGCGCTTTTCGCCTACGGCGGCGTCGCGCAGGTCGGCGCGGTCGGCCAAATCTACTAGGACGCCGCTTAGCACGCGGAGGCCATTGCGGGCGTAGTTGGGGCCAGTGGGGTCGCGCTGGGCAGCAGCGGCCAGGTCTTCGGGCGTAGCAGTGGGAGTTTCCAGCATCATGCTATCGGCCGCAGAAAGACCAGCGGCCGGTGCCGCAGTTCCGGTAGCCGGCGTGGTTGGCTCGGGGGGCACGGCAGGGATTTGCTCATTGGCATCAGTGCGCAACAGGTACCAGGCTAGGCCACCTAGTACCACCAGCGCCAGCAGAACGAGCAGCCAGGGGCTGGGAGAAGACTTTTTACGCTGAATATTGATATCGGCCATATATCCTGGTTCTATGAATCCGGCTGCTGATAGTGCAGCCGGGGCAGTGGCATATTACGCATTCCAGCGAAGTTGGTATGTTTCCTTTTATATTAACGCTCCTATATACTATCGGCTTATGTTCCCCGACCAGTTTCTCAACGAATTGCAAACCCAAGGCCTGGTCATGCCTGAGCAAGCCGCGCTTATCCGCCGAGACGAGCAGACGCGCCCGTTCTCCGTGCACTACGAGGTGCGCACCTTGCTGTACCTGGGCATCGTGTTGCTGACCGGAGGCCTGGGCGTGCTGCTTTACCAGCACATCGACGAAATTGGGCATGGGGTGGTAGTGGCCGGCATGACGTTGCTGACAGCGGTGTGTTTCGGCTACGTGGCCCGTTACCGCACGGCCTTCACCTGGGGCGAGGTACCACGCGCCGGCTTTGTGCCCGACTATGTGCTGCTGCTCGGCTGCCTGCTATTTCTGAGCCTGGAAGGCTACGTGCAGTATCAATACGGCATTTTCGGTACCCGCTACGGGCTGGCGGTTTTTCTGCCGGCCGTACTGTTTTTTTGGTTGGCTTACCTTTTCGACCACCGGGGCGTGCTTACCATGGGCATTACGGCCCTGGCCTCTTGGGTGGGCGTATCGGTGGCGCCACTGTCGGCTTTTACCGACAATAATTTTCGCAGCCTAAGCGGCGCGGCAGTAGGCTTGGGGCTCGCGCTGGCATGCGCAGGACTACTATCGGAATACAAGAACTGGAAACGGCACTTCGGCTTCACTTACCTCTCCCTGGGCAGTAACCTGGCGCTGTTGGCTGCTACTTTCTTGCTGGTTGACGGTTATTCGGAAACGTGGCTTTCTCCTCTTGTTGCCGCCGTTCTGATTTTGGTGCTGTGCGGCTTTCTGGCTTGGTATGCTCGGCGCACCCGCTCCTACCTTTTCATATTGATGGGTGCCCTGTACAGCTACATCGTCCTCACCTATCTGTTTATCCGGCTTATTGATCATAGCACTTCAGATGCAGTATCCCTGATCATGTTGTATTTCTTGCTCTCGTGTTTCGGAGTGCTCGTGTTCTTCGTGAATATCAAGAAAATCTTGCGTATCAATTAATGAACTGGAAAGCCTATAACCCTATTTGGGCGCATCACGAGGCCATACGCGCAACGGCTACTCGGTGGCAGAAGCGAGGATTGCTTTCCATGGCGCAACTTTCGGCCATACAAGCCGCTCACCCTCTTGACTATTACCGGCCCACCATATTTTTGCGCATCACCTTATTCATCTTCACTAGCATCGGGCTGTTGGCGGGCTCTGGTTTTGCCGCCTTGGTTTTTTCCGGAGGCTTTTCTTCCGGTGTCTCAGAGGAAACGCTATTGCTTACTACAGGAGTGCTAAGCATCATCGGGAGCTTGATAGCACTGGAATTTGCCATCAAAGAGTCTCGCCTCTGCCATTCGGGTATCGATAACGCGCTGCTCTACTACCTGCTTGGCTGGATTGTGTTCCTGTTGGTTTACCTCACCCACAAAACTGCCACTAGTGGACTTTATGAAGGCAACACATCTACCAGCTCTTACACCATAACAACCCTGTTGCTCGTGCTGCCTGTGCTCCTAGCCGCCACGGTCCGCTATGCCGACCGGTTGGTGGCGGCAGCGGCTTATGCCACTTCCCTGCTACTGCTAGCAAGCGTCTTGCTTGAGTTTCCCATTGGCCGCCTCATTCTACCGTTTGCCGTGATGCTAGCCTCCGTAGCAGCTTATTTCCTAGGCAAGAAGCTTAGCCTTCGCCCTGATCACCTGTACTACAAGCCCTGCCTCCAGGTGCTGAAAGTGCTGTCGTTGCTGACTTTCTACCTAGGCGGCAACTACCTCGTGGTGCGCGAAGGCAACGCTCTGCTAAGTGATGCCCTTGTGTCGGCGCAAATACCTTTTGCGTGGCTGTTCTACTTTTTTACGGCTGGCATTCCAGTAGCCTACATAATAGTCGGATTACGCCGGCACGACCGGGTTTGGCTGCTGGTCGGGCTGTTGATAGTGGTCTTCTCACTTTACACCCTGCGGCACTACCGCTCCGTACTGCCGCCCGAAATAGCAGCTACATTGGCGGGCGCAGTGCTTATTGTGGCCATGCTGTGGGTAACACGCTATTTGCGCCAGCCTCGCCACGGCCTCACCGCCACTGCCGACGATGAGGACCAACCCAAATTCAACCTTGAATCTCTTATTATTGCCGAAACAGCCACTGTGCCGCAGCCAGCAGCAGTGGGCTTCGAGTTTGGCGGGGGTAGCTCCGGCGGCGGCGGGGCCGATGGTAGCTACTGAGTTCGTTTTTCGTGGTTAATGGCCTCAAGCGCCAAACCAAAATTGAAATAACTGTTATTGCGCTCCGTCAGCTGAGAGGCTAAAAAGGCCATTTCTACAGCAGCAAAAACTCTTCTGAAGCGTGTGAAGGAGCCATACTACAGCCGGGCCTACCAGAGGTAACGCGGGAAGTTATACTTCGCGAGGTGCGTGCTGACGCCTACTCAAACGGCGTAGCCAGTCGTTCAACACGTCGCGAAGTGCAACTTAGAGTTGCCTCTTGGCTGCTCATGGCATCAGCGGCCCGCTCAGTAAAGCCGCTTGCTGAAGTGCAAAAGATGTACTATGCACAGCAATGCAACAATAAATTCACTGCCCGCGCAATCAAGAACGAAACGCACCCGCCTAGCTCTTTATGCAGGCACCTTGCGGTACATCTTCGCTAGCTGCTCTACGGCGTAATCAACTTCTTCGGTAGTGTTGTACTTGCTCATCGAGAAGCGAATAGCGCCCCGGTTAGGGTCGCAGCCCAAAGCCGTCAGCACGTGAGAGCCAGCGTTGGCCCCGCTGGTACACGCCGAACCACCCGACACCGACACGCGGTTGATATCCAAGTTGAAGAGCAGCATTTCATTTAAGTCGGAAGGCGGCAAGCTCACGTTCAGCACCGTGTAGAGGCTTTGATTGGCTTCGGCCGATGTACCATTGAATTCTATCCCGTCGATTTCGTTGCGCAACTTCGTGATGAATCGGTCTTTTAAGCCTTGAATATGCTGCCGATGCTCGGCCATGCCGTGGTAAGCAATTTCCAACGCCTTGGCCAGTCCCACAATGCCGTATACGTTTTCGGTGCCCGCCCGCTGATTCCGCTCCTGCGAGCCCCCATGAATTAGGGCGTCTATCAGCAACCCCGAGCGGCGGTAAAGGAAACCAACTCCTTTCGGTCCATGAAATTTGTGCGCTGAACCCACCAGGAAGTGGTTTTTCAGCTTCTGCACGTCATGCCGGTAATGCCCCATGGTCTGCACCGTGTCCGTATGAAACACAGCGTCATGCCGGGCACAGATTTCCCCAATAGCCTCAATGTCGTTCAGATTGCCAATTTCATTGTTGGCATGCATCAAGCTTACAAACGTGCGCGGATGGGTGGCCAATAACTCGTCCAAGTGCTCTAAATCGAAGCGCCCCTGCTCGTCGTGACGCACGTAGCTAAGTTGAATGTCGCCAGACTTCTCTAAAGCCTGCAAGGCGTGTAGCACCGCGTGATGCTCTAGCAGCGACGTAATGGCGTGCTTGAGCCCAAGTGCCCGGACGCTGCCAAAAGCCGCGTAATTATCCGCCTCCGTTCCTCCCGATGTGAAGCTGATTTCCGCGGGAGCCGCATTGATGAGGTGCGCAATGGTCTTCCGGGCATTTTCAATGGCGGCGCGCACCTGTCGTCCGTGGCCGTGAATGCTGCTCGGATTACCGAAATGCTCCCGCATAAAGGGCAACATAGCATCCAGCACTTCAGAGTCCAGGGGGGTAGTGGCGGCGTTATCGAAATACACGGTCATGCGGCGCAATAGCTTAATGGGGAATGGGTACTGCCTGCAAAAATAAAGGATTCCGGCGGGGTAGCCGGAATCCTAGCACAAAGTAAAAACCTATTAAATCTCTTTTTTGCTATTCAAGCAATGCCATAGCCTACTTGGTTGCGAATACTTGAAGGAAAACCTGTTTTACCCTAGTGATTGATAATTTCTTTTATGTCAGCAATGATCTTATTTGCTAAATGATCAGCAGTAGCATTGGACTCTGACTCGGCATAAATCCGAATAATGGGTTCCGTATTGGATTTGCGCAGATGCACCCATTCCTTGTCAAACTCAATTTTCACGCCGTCAATCGTATTAACAGGCTGCTTGGCATAACGCTTCTCCATCAGCTTCAGCACCTTATCGGTGTTAATTTCCGGCGTCAGCTCGATCTTGTTTTTCGAGATGTAGTAATTAGGATAGCTGGCTCGTAAGCGCGTCATCGTGAGGCCACTTTTCGCCAGATGACTTAGAAACAGTGCTATACCAACCAGGGAGTCGCGGCCGTAGTGCAGCTCCGGATAGATAATGCCGCCGTTTCCTTCGCCACCAATGATGGCGTTGGTTTCCTTCATTTTGGTTACCACGTTCACCTCTCCTACCGCAGCGGCAGCATAGCTACCACCGTGTTTCTCGGTTACGTCGCGCAGGGCGCGGGTGCTGCTGAGGTTGCTTACGGTGTTGCCCCCCCCGTTCTGTTGCAGCACGTAGTCAGCTACGGCCACCAAGGTGTACTCTTCACCGAACATGCTACCATCCTCGTTTACCAGTGCTAGTCGGTCAACGTCGGGGTCTACTACGATACCAAGGTCAAATGAGCCCTTTTCCAACTTTTTGGCTATTTCACGCAGGTTTTCGGGCAGTGGCTCGGGGTTGTGCGCAAAGTCGCCGGTGGGTTCGCAGAACAGCTTTTCAATGGTTTCCACGCCTAACGCATTCAGCAGCATAGGCACAGCAAAACCACCAGTCGAATTTACAGCGTCAACTACCACCCGAAAGTTCTTGGCTTTAATGGCTTCGGCATCAACCAGCGGCAGTCGCAAGATGGCATCAATGTGCTCCTGCAAAAACGTTTCGTCGATGCTGTACTGGCCGAGCTTCATAACAGGGGCAAACGTGAAGGCTTCGGTGTCGCCAAGCGCCAGCACCCGCTGCCCGTCGGCATCGGAAATAAATTCGCCCGAACTATCAAGCAACTTGAGTGCGTTCCACTGCTTTGGATTGTGCGAGGCCGTTAGAATAATGCCTCCACCGGCTCTTTTAGCGGGCACAGCCATTTCTACGGTAGGCGTTGTGCTCAGGCCCAAGTCGATTACATTGATGCCTAGTCCTTGTAGCGTGGCCGCTACCAGCTTACTTACCATTTCACCAGAAATACGGGCGTCGCGCCCAATAACGATGGTGTTGTTCTGCGTTTTATCGAGTACCCACGTCCCAAAGGCCGCCGTATATTTCACTATATCGAGCGGAGTAAGGCCCTCACCAGCAGCTCCGCCGATAGTACCTCGAATACCAGAAATTGATTTTATGAGTGCCACAGGCTGATTCTTTAAATAGGTCCGCAAAAGTAGAGAAACGCCCCTGGTTTCGCTACAGTGGAGCTAATAAGCCCAACTGCAGAAGACGCAAATGTACTGCCTCAGCCGTGAACAGAGCCGTTAGAACAGGTAGCACAGTGCGCCCCACGCTTGTATCTTTGACTGTATGGAATATAACTCGCCCGACCGCCGACCAGCTCAGTTAGCTGCTTTCGGCCGCCTACTTGACGTACTCGAGCGCCTACGCGTCGAGTGCCCCTGGGACCGGAAGCAAACCCTGCAAAGCCTACGCCACCTCACTATCGAGGAAACGTACGAGCTAAGCGACGCCATTATCCGCCACGACTTGAACGACGTAAAGAAGGAACTCGGCGACGTTTTTTTGCACTTGTTGTTTTATGCGAAGATTGCGTCGGAAACGGGGCATTTCGATGTGGCAGACGTTCTGAACGCGCAGTGCGAAAAGCTTATTTTTCGTCATCCGCACATCTACGGCGACACCCAAGCTGAAACCGAAGAAGATGTCAAACGCAACTGGGAGCAATTAAAACTCAAAGAAAAAGGCAACACGTCAGTACTTGGCGGCGTACCTACTTCACTGCCCGCCCTTGTGAAAGCCATGCGCATTCAGGAGAAAGCTCGCGGTGCAGGATTTGATTGGGAAAAATCCGATCAGGTTTGGAACAAGGTGCAAGAAGAACTGGGGGAATTTGAAGCTGAATTCGCTCATACCGATCCAGCTTCAATCGATCAGGAGCGGGCAACCGCTGAATTTGGCGACCTATTATTTTCGCTCATCAACTTTGCCCGTCATGCCGGCATCAACCCCGAAGAAGCTCTCGAACGCACCAATCGAAAGTTTATTTCTCGCTTCCAATACCTTGAGTCAGAGGCTGCCCGCGACGGGCATAAGCTTCAGGACCTAAGTTTAGCCCAGATGGATATATATTGGGAGCAGGCAAAAAAATCTAACTTGCTTTCTACTTCCACGACAAATAAAAAGTAGCTTTTTTTAAGTCTTGATTGGTTTTAGAGCGTTTAAACCGTGATTTCATTTGGCGGCACTCAGGTTTTTACTTAGGTTTGCCAAGGATCGACTGAATTTCGGACGGGCCCCGCACACGATTAAACCCATGTTATTAATGCTTTTTTGCATAACATGCAGGTGAGCGGGGCCGCCGCCGTCTTAAGGCTTTCTACCGTTCATTTTACCTCTTTTCAACACCAGTTTACCTTTCACCACCAACTCCCTTAAAACTCCGGAACAATGGAACAAAAGAATGCCACAAACAAGAACGTGCGGCCTGCCGCTACGGCCGCCGCACCAGGTGAGGCAAAAGGCGGTTCCGCGTTTGCCGCCATCGTTATTCCGCTGGCAATCATTGTTAGCATCGTCATCTACATCTTTGTATTGGGTAACGGAGGCAACTTCGTAGGTGGTAATAATGCTAACGCTGCATTGCCCGGTAACTACCTAGGCATTGTATACAAAGGCGGCCCCATCGTACCTATTCTGATGTCGCTTTTCCTGTTGGTAATCACGTTCTCTATCGAGCGTTACTTGACCATCAGCAAGGCCAAAGGCAGCAAGAGCATCGAAAGCTTCGTGCGCAACATCCGCCAGAAGCTGAATGTGAACGACATCACCGGCGCTATTGCTACCTGCGACCAGCAGAAAGGCTCAGTAGCTAACGTAGTGAAGTCGGGTCTGCTGAAGTACCAGGAAATGGCTCGCGAGCGTGGTATGGACAAAGACCAGAAGGTATTGGCCATCCAGAAGGAAATCGAAGAATCGACTGCTCTGGAATTGCCTATGCTAGAGAAAAACCTGGTTATCATCTCGACCATTGCCTCAGTATCAACGCTGGTAGGTCTGCTTGGTACGGTATTCGGTATGATCAAGGCCTTCTCGGCACTTGCCCAAGCTGGTAGCCCTGACGCTGTAGCCCTGGCAGAAGGTATTTCGGAAGCCTTGATCAACACGGCTATCGGTATCGCCGGTTCGGCTCTGGCTATCATCGCCTACAACTTCTTCACCAGCAAAATTGACGAACTGACCTACAGCATCGACGAAGCTGGCTTCAGCATTATTCAGACTTTCGCCTCGCAGCACGGCGAAAAGGAAACTTACACGGCCTAAGTTGCGGTTCACGCAATAAGAAGCTACGAGTTTCGTTTTCTGAATATTCTATAAACCCTCCAGCACATGCCTAAAGTAAAGCCCCATAGAACCAATCCTTCGCTGGACATGACTCCAATGGTGGATTTGGCCTTCCTGCTGGTGACGTTTTTCATGCTCACCACCAAGTTTGCTGCCGAGGAAGTGGTGGTAGTTGATACTCCCTCTTCTACCTCGGAAATCAAGCTGCCGGAAAGCAACATCATCCGCCTGCTCGTTGACAAAGACAAGCGCGTCTTCTTTGGTTTTGAAAGTGATAAAGCAAAAAGCTTATTGCTCGACAAAATCGCTGCCAAGTACCAGCTTTCTTTCAACGAGAAGCAGAAGAAAAACTTCGGTAACCTGAATTCATTTGGTGTACCGGTGCAACAGCTAGGTTCTTTGCTTAGCATGAGCACAGAGCAGCGCAAGAAAGTCAACCAAACTGGTATTCCGATCGACTCGCTCAACAATCAACTGATTGATTGGGTGATGGAGGCACGGAAAGCTAACCAGGAGGCCATTGGTAAACCAACGTTCATTGCTATCAAAGGCGACAATGACGCCGACGTGGCAACGGTGATAAAGGTGACTAAGATTCTGCAGGATAAGAACATCAACCGTTTCAACCTTATCACCGACCTGGAAAACAAGCCGGTGGTGTCACGCTAACCCTCGCTAAGCCATGGCAGAAATACAACAGAACTCCGGCGGGGGTGGAAAAGGTGGAAAGAAGCGGGCCAAGAAAATGTCGACTCGTATCGACATGACTCCCATGGTGGATTTGGCCTTCTTGCTTTTAACCTTCTTCATCCTGACCGCCTCGTTCAACAAGCCGAACGTGATGCAGCTCACGCTACCGGTAAAAGAGAAGAACCCGGACGAGCAAACCGTACTAAAAGCTTCGGATGCTTTTACCATCATCATGGGTGAAAACGACAAGCTGTACTATTACGAAGGCCTGCTGGATAACGATGTGAAGCCCGAATTAAAGACTTCCAATTATTCGGCCGATGGTATTCGTAAAGTGTTGCTCACTCGGCAACGTCAGAACCCTAAAACGGTTATTCTGATCAAGCCGGACGAAAAGTCGAAGTACAAGAACATGGTGGACATCTTGGACGAGATGAATATCACCGACCAGAAGAAGTACGCACTAGTGCCTGCTTCGAAAGCTGACAAGGACTTAATTGAAAAATCTGGGCTATGATGGACAACACCCAAATAGCGCGGGCTAGCCTCAACGACATCGTATTCGAAGGCCGTAACAAGGCCTACGGAGCCTATGTGTTGCGGCGCTTGTACACCAAGCACGTCACGCGCGCCCTGCTCATCGCCATTGCCGTTTTCGCCCTGTTGGTGAGCTTCCCGCTGATTGCGCGGTTGTTCCGCGACGAGACAGTGGTAGAAGACGACAAGATGCTGAAGGAGAACGTCCTGATGGATGCTCCTCCATTGGACGAAACGAAACCACCACCACCCCCGCCGCCACCCGAGGCGCCGCCACCACCACCACCGAAGCTCTCTACCATCAAGTTCACTCCCCCCGTCGTTAAGAAAGACGAAGAAGTGAAGAAGGTAGAAGAGATTCCAGATCAGAAGGAACTGGAAGATAAAGTGGTTTCAACTGCTACCGTAAAAGGCAACACCGACAACCCGCTCGACCTGAACGGCTTGGAAGGTGAAGGCAATAAGGTCGTAGAAGAAGTGGTAGAGCAAAAGGTTTACCAGTACGTGGAGCAAATGCCCGTATTCCCTGGTGGCCAAGATGCTTTGCTGGCAGCCATTCAAAAAGGTGCCTCTTATCCGGCACTCGCGCTACGTAACCAGATTGAAGGCAAAGTCTTCATCTCATTTGTAGTAGGTCCGGATGGTGCAGTAACGGATGTTAAGGTACAAAAAGGCATCGGCGGTGGCTGCGACGAATCGGCAGTTGCCTCGGTAAAGAAGCTCCCTAAGTTCTCTCCTGGTAAGCAGAACGGTCGGGCAGTTAGCGTATCTTACACGGTACCTGTAACCTTTGCCATCAAGTAAATTTTCCGGATACTAGCGTATCTGGCATTTAAAAAGGAACCCCGCTTTCAGCCTCGGCCGGAAGCGGGGTTCCTTTTTGTGCTTTTCTTCTAAACAGGTAGCCTTCTATATCCTTCGAAATTAACCAAGCATCTTCCACTTAACCCTACAAAAAGCTAAACTCTTATACCAGGAGACAAGTGAAAAACTTATTATAAAATATTTATCTGCTTGCATACTACGATAAATATAGGAGGCGTTAGAGATGTGAAAGCCAGGCAATAGTGGGTATAGGACGAGCAAGAGGCCGGGTTTGGGTATTACAAAATATGTATCCGTTTCACCTTAACCTATATATCTCATGACCATGCCCGACCTAAGCACCGCAACACTCAATGACATTGTCTTTGAAGGCCGAAACAAATTGTACGGAGCCTATGTGCTTCGCCAATTGTATGAGCGCCATTTGGCCAGAGCGCTAGCTATTGCCATTTCGCTGACTTTGTTATTAGTGGCTTCCCCTCTTATCAAGGAGTGGCTATTTCCTACGCTTGTAGAAGCTCCTGATCCTCTTGAAATTTCTAAGACAGTTGAGCCTATTTTCATTCCTTTACCAACTGCGAAAGTAAAACCAGTAGCCAGCCAGCCAAAACCGCTGGAACCCATCGTGCGGACACCAGAAGTAGCTACGAAGGTAGTGCCTGACGAAAAGGTAAAACGGGAAGAGCCTACAAAGCCTACAATAACTCCAACCGAGGCTATAGCAGAAGTAATGACGGGTGGTGTTGAAGGCGGCACTGGCACTTCGACAGAGACAGGTAGCATAGGTGGTAAAGACACAGCTGGAAGCGTAGC
Organism: Hymenobacter sp.; assembly: GCF_036387835.1. Taxonomy (GTDB): domain Bacteria; phylum Bacteroidota; class Bacteroidia; order Cytophagales; family Hymenobacteraceae; genus Hymenobacter. The sequence goes on from NZ_DASVSY010000111.1 coordinate 103,393, forward strand.
CAAAGCACCTCCAGCGCCTACTGTCTTTCTCACTGCGGAAGTAATGCCCGAGTTCTTAGGAGGTCCTGAGGCACTACAGCGTTACATGCAGAAGAACTTACGGTACCCATCAATAGCATTGCGCAACAACATAGCAGGCAAAGTATACATTTCGTTTACTGTGCAGGCTGACGGCTCTGTTGCAGATGTGCAAGTACTCAAAGGCTTAGGCTTTGGTACCGATGAAGAAGCTGCACGTGTCGTAAAGAATATGCCGACTTGGAAACCTGGTCAGCAAAATAAGCACGCTGTATCTGTGCGGTACACAATGCCTATTACTTTTCGCTACGAATAGCTAAATAAGTTTATCTTGTAAAAAGCTTAAGAGTAATGCTTTAAACAAATTACGCTTCTTGACTGGCGGAAAAGTGCTTGATTTCTACGAAATCAAGCACTTTTCCGCCTTTCTTGTGGCAATAACATGGCCTTACCTGCGTTTTGGCGAACCTGAGGCCAAGAATTTTGTGTTAATTAAGTAGTACACACTTTTCTTCAGTTGTCGTCACCAACACCATGATGAATCGCCCCACTACGGAAGAACGCATAAACGCTGGCACCGGCTCAAAGAGCCTGATACGCTATTTTTTGCTGTTCATGACGCTCGTTTATATCGCCTTGGGTATATACCTCTGGTTGGCTCCTCCTCCGGCATTGAACCTATCTTTAGCAAACCGGCGTATCTTAGGAGGTATATTCGTATTCTACGGAATTATTAGATTTGTCCGTACTTATCAGCAGCATTTCCGCAATGCTGACTCTAAATATGACTAAACTCCCTGCTCTCTCTCGTCTTTTTTCGCTCAGTGTGGCCGCCTGTGGGCTATTGCTGATGGCGGCTTGTAACCGAAATCCAGATAGTGCCGGTCCTGACGAAGACACTTCTACCACTGGCCGGGTCAATATCAGCGTAGACGAAACGTTTGCGCCGATTCTGAAATCGCACATCGACACATTTCAACAGCTGTATGTGTACGCGCACGTTACGGCGGCTTATAAGCCAGAAGATTTTGTTGCGCAAGACATTTTAACTGATAAGGTTAGGGCTGTTGTCTTGGCGCGTCAACTCAATGCTGCTGAGAAAAGCGAATTGGAAAAGCAAAAGCTTATTCCACGTACCACGCACATTGCCACTGATGGTTTAGCTATCATTCTGCATCCTTCCAATCCTGATTCTCTGCTAACGATGGCGCAGTTGAGCGCTATCTTCTCGGGTAGGCAAGCAGATTGGCAGCAAGTAAGTGGCAAGAGCAAGCTAGGACCTATTGATGTGGTTTTCGATGCCAATAGGTCTAGCACAACTCGCTACGTGCAAGACTCTATCACGCGTGGTGCACCGCTTTCGAAGCGAGTGTTTGCGGCCAAATCGAACCCTGCGCTACTAGATTACGTTGCAACTCATCCGAACGCTATCGGCATTGTCGGAGCCAACTGGATCAGCGACCGGGATGACGCCGCAGTACAACGGTTCTTAAAACGCGTACGGGTAGCTAGTATCAGCTCCGAAGCTAGCCCGAAATCGGTTGACGATTATTACCAGCCTTTTCAGGCGTACTTGGCACTCAAAAAATATCCTTTGCGTCGCGAAGTATATATTATCAGTCGGGAAGGCAGAGCAGGGCTTGGCACCGGTTTTGCATCCTTCATAGCAGGAACCAAGGGTCAACTGATTGTTTTGAAATCAGGTCTGATGCCTGCTACCGGACAGACTCGAATCATAAATACTTCCAAGAAGTAGGTCTGCTCTTTTTCACTTTAACACACCTCTTTTCCACTAAACCCATTATCCATGAACTTCAAGCCCTGGAATATCTCGTTCCTCGTTGCCTTGTCGGTTTCCGGCTCTGCCGCTTTCGCTCAGACTCCTCAAAAAGCTATTGAACTTGAGCGCTACAGCGAAGCCCGCGCCGCATTATTGAAGCAAGGTCAGTCTCCTGAAGCTTCCTACGAACTAGGTCGTCTCTATCAGAAGCGTGGCTTGGCTGACTCTGCTGCCTATTACTTCAGCCGTGTTCCGCTGGACCCCAAGAATCCGATGACCATGGTAGCGGCTGGCCGGGCGGCATTGGCAAAAGGCAAGCCTGCTGATGCTCAAATCCAGTTCGACAATGCAGTAAAGGCCAGCAAAAAGAAAGACCCTAAGGTCTACACAATGATTGCCCAAGCCTATGGTGAGTCGGACGTTAAAGCCGATAACGCCAAAGCTTTGTCGTATGTGCAAGAAGCCGAAAAGCTGAGCAAGGGCAAAGACAACCCGGAGTTGATGATTGCACGCGGTGACATCTATGCTCAGTCGGAGCAAGGTGGTGGCGAAGCAATGAACAGCTACGAGCGTGCCCTTTTGGCCGATCCAAATAGCGCCTTAGCCAACTATCGCAAAGGCGAGCTCAATGTTCGGGCTCGTAACTACAACGATGCGAAAACTTCTTTTGAGAAGGCTATTCAAATCGACCCAAACTACGCTCCTGCCTACAATGCGCTAGCCGAGACGTATTTCTACGCTGGCAAATATGATGATGCCCTGGCTACTTTCCAGAAGTATCAGGGTGTAGCTGAGAAGTCGCCGGGCACAGACGCCAAGTATGCTTCATTCCTATTTCTGACCAAGAAGTACCCTGAAGCCCAAGCCGAGGTAGAGAAAGTATTGGCTCGTGACCCTCAGAACGTGACCATGAACCGTCTGTTGGCTTACTCGATGTTCGAAAACGGTAAGTATCCAGAGTCTTTGACGGCTATGGAAAACTACATGAAGATCCAGCCAGCTGACAAGCTCATTACCGAAGACTATGTGTACTACGGTAAGATACTGGCCAAAAATGGTCGTGCAAAGGATGGAGAAGCGGCTATCAAGAGTGCTATCGCTAAAGACCCCAAGAAAGCTGCTGAACTGCAAGGAGAGCTTGCTCAGAGCTACATGCTAGGCAAAGATTATCCTTCGGCTATTGCTGCCTACAAGGAAATCATGAAAGCCACTCCTACCCCTGCTCTGACTGACCAGTTCCGTCTGGCCACTGCATATCAGGGCAACAAGCAGTACACGCAGGCCGACAGCCTTTACAACATCATCATTACAGCTCGCCCAACTTATGCTCCGGCGTACCTGATGCGTGCTAAGGTTAACTCGTACTTGGACCCAGACTCCAAGCAGGGTTTGGCAAAGCCGCACTACGAGAAATATGTAGAGCTAGCAAAAGCTGATCCTGCCAAGAACAAGGAAGGTCTGGCAGAGGCCAATGAGTATCTAGGCTACTACTACTACGCTAAAGGCGAAAAGACCACTGCTGCTCCTTATTATGAGCAAGTACTTGAGCTAGATCCGTCTAACGCTAACGCGAAGAAAGTAATTGACTCGATGAGAGCTCCTAAGACTGCTCCTAAGGCCGCGCCAAAGAAGAAGTCATAACTGCTTTTTTGAAAAGCGTAAAAAGCCCCGTGACAATTGTTACGGGGCTTTTTGTTTTAATGCGCTTCAAAGATCAAGCAACTTATATTTCTACTCAACATACTGTTCCCACTGATTCAGTACTGAGGCAAAGTCTGCGGGCAATTCTACTTCGAACTGCATTTGCTCGCCCGTGATAGGATGCACAAAGCCTAAAGATTTCGCATGTAGTGCTTGACGAGGCATCAGTTCGAAAGCTTTATCTACGAAAGCCTTGTACGCCCCCGTACGCTGGCCGTATAGCACCTTATTTCCGCCGTAGGTGGTGTCGGAAAACAGCGGATGACCAATGTGCTTCATATGCACCCGAATCTGGTGCGTACGACCCGTTTCAAGGTTGCACTGCACCAAGGCTACATGTCCGAACGTGCGGAGCACCTTGTAATGCGTTACGGCTGATTTTCCTTGGTCGCTGTCGAGTGGATATACCGCCTGTACCTTACGGTCTTTTACACTGCGGCCTATGTTGGTGCGAATGGTGCCTTGCGCTTCCTTGGGTATACCCCATACCAACGCCAGATAGGTCCGCTCAATAGTGTGGTAAAAGAACTGCTGCGAGAGGTGGGTCATAGCAAACTCCGTCTTGCCAATAACTAGCAGCCCAGACGTGTCCTTGTCGATGCGGTGGATAAGGCCGGGACGAATTTCACCATTGCGGCCCGTAGGCAGGTTGTTGAGGTGATGAGTCAAGCCATTAACTAGTGTGCCGTGCCAATTGCCATAAGCCGGATGCACCACCATGCCAGCCGGCTTATTTACCATCAACAGCGCCTCGTCCTCATAGCGAATATCGAGGTCCATGGGTTCAGGCAACACCCGATAATCAATGGGCGGCTCTGGCAGCGTAATGGTAATAAGGTCGCCGGGCTTGATGCGGTAGCTGGACTTTACGGGCCGCTCGTTTACCTGCACAGCCTCCGCCAGAATAGCGTTTTGAATCTTGGTGCGGGAGGTGTGCGGTAACTGGCGCAGCAAATATTTATCGAGCCGTAGCAAATCCTGCTTACGGCTTACTACTATGCGATGGTGCTCGTAAAGTTCATCCCCTATTTCTGCCTCGTCATCTTCAGACGGAATAAGGGGCAGCAGTTCATCGTCTGATGAGTCGATCTGAGTCATATAAAATCTCAGGTGGAGTGGCTAAAAAACAGAAAAGCCGAAGCGCAAAGCTCCGGCTTTTCTATAGTAGTAAGCAAAAGCAGCTTACTTCTTTTTGGTAGTCTTAGTTGTTTTGTTGGTGCTTGAAGCAGAGGTTGCCGCCGGAGTCGCAGGAGCAACACTGGCCTTAGGGGCAGCCGAAGCCGTAGCACCTGGCGTTACACCCATCTTCTTCAAAATCAAGTCGGAAATATCACCTTCTTTCGGACCGTGCAGCAATACTGGGCTAGCGCCGTCAGAGTTTAGGACGTAGGTATAACCGTTCTCTAGCGAAACAGCATCAATTGTCTTCTGAAGCTTGTCTAGTGCAGGCTTCAACAGAGTCTGCTGCTTTTGCTGCAAATTCTGGTCGGCAGAACGCTGAAATTCCTGGATGGACTGCTGCATGGTCGTCAGCTCCTTTTCCTTGTCAGCCTTCACTACATCGGTCATAGTAGCAGCACCTTTCTGGTAGGCTTCGGCCTTAGCTTGGTAATCGGCATACTTGCTCTTGAGCTGGTTTTCCAGCTGCGTGCTGTATGCTTTCAAATCTGTTTCGATTTGACGGCTTTCGGGCATTTGGCTCAGCACGTATTCCACGCTCGTATAGCCAATTTTCAGCGGGCCGCTGGCAACTGCTGCCGTAGGAGCTGGGGTTGCCGCTGCAGTAGTGGGAGCCTGCGCTAACGCAACTGAAGCCGACGTGAAAGTAAGGGCGGCCGCAGCCAATACAACGCGGAACATGTTCATAATGGTCATTGAAAAGGGAAACGTCAGGGAAGTTTTTGTTGCAAAGTTAATTCTTTCGGCTTGCCGCACGGGTAGCCGGCTGCCGGGCGGGGCGAGAAGCTGGTGTAGTCGCACCAGCTTTGTCATCGTCGGCCTGAGGCTCATCACCAGCCGGCGTTTTGGGAACGGACACCGATTTAACGCTGCCCTTCTGTGCGGTTTGATTTCTGTCCTCAGATGCTAAACCCAATTCTTCCAATACAAATTCCGTGTAGTCATGTACTGGGTTGGTATAAAGCATAGTTAAGTCGCCAGATTTATCGAATATGATGGCTAGCTGCTTCTTCTTAGCTACTTTTTCTACGGCTTCAAACACCCTGTCCTGCACCGGTTTTGTAAGTTCTTGGCGCTTTTTGAACAGTTGACCTTCGTAGCCGAAGATCTTGTTCTGGTAGCCTTTTATATCCTGCTCTTTTTTCAGGATCTCATCTTGCCGCTTCTTCTTCATCGGCTCCGTTAGCAGAACTTCCTCGGCCTGATAAGTGCGGTACAACTTATCGAGGTCTTTCTTTTGAGCCTCAATATCTTTCTGCCAGTTCTGCGACAGATTATTCAACTCAGTCTGCGCTTGAGCGTACTCCGGCATTTTGCCCATAACAAACTCAGAGTCTACATACCCAAACTTTTGGGCCGTAGCTGAGCTAGCAGTCGATAAAAGCACTAGCAGAGAAGCTAGAGCAGAAAACATTTTCTTCATAGCAGCAAGCAATAAAAGCCGACCAGCACTTTCCGCGTTTAGCGGATTTGCTGGCCGATGATGAAGTGGAATTGACTGCGGTCCTGAGGCGATGATGCATTAGCCGCATTGCGCGGAACAGTGTCAAAGGCCCGCCCGAAGTCAAACCCTAGCAAACCAAATGCCGACATGAAAATACGAGCTCCTACCCCAGCCGAACGGTACAGCTTGTAGGGGCTATAGTTCGTATAGTTGTCGAAAGCATTACCAGCTTCCGCGAAGCTTAGAATATAAACCGTTGCCGCTGGGTTCAGTGACACCGGATAACGCAGTTCCATGACGTACTTGTTATAGACAACTCCCCCCGTCTCATTATTCTGAGCAGTAGGTATTGCATTAGGATCTTGTGCATCTGCATAGCCACGCAAGCCTACAAACTCGGTGCCCACCAAGAAATTTTGGCTACCACCAGCCCCTAGACCTGAACCACCAAGCTTAAATCGCTCAAATGGGCCGATCTGGCGGCTACTGTTGTATGAACCAATGAAGCCAAAGTGAGCCCTGGTATTGAGCACCAGCTTGCCCACAATAGGTGTAAACCACGAGGCATCAAACATCCACTTATGGAATTCAACCCATTCATTAACGGCTGGATGCGCACCTTTGAATACCGAGTAAGGAGGTGTCAAGCTTGTACTCAGTGATAACGAAGAACCTCGTCTGGTATAGGTTGGGTTGTCTATGCTGTTACGAGCCAGCGTAGTATTAAACGTAATGTTAGTAGCAGTACCGTCAGGAATACCTGCGAACTGCGAATATCCTCTAGTTTGATATTGAGTAGCTGACAACGAATTGGTTAACGTAAAGTAATCATCAGGCCAGCGCAAGCGTCGGCCTAAACTAATGGAAGCACTGTTGCTTTTAATAAACCCAGCATTACTCACATCAAAGTTGTTACCTAAACGACTGATACTTCGATTTAAGCTGAAGGAAAAAGAGTTGGGCTTGCGGCCACCAAGCCAAGGCTCAGTGAATGAGAACGAATAAGCCTGATACTGCAAACCATTGGCCTGCACGTTCAGCGCTATGCGCTGACCATCACCTGCTGGGACTGGGGTCCAGTTGCGGAAGTCCTTAGCTTTACGCAACGAGAAATTGTTGAATACCAGTCCAACCGTGCCAATAAAGCCAGCATAGCCACCCCAACCACCCGAGAGAGTAATCTGGTCGGAAGGCTTCTCTACTACGGTATAGTTGATGTCAACCGTACCATCGGCTTGGTTGGGCACCGGGTTGATACCTACTTTTTCCGGGTCGAAGTAGCCTAGGGTAGATATTTCGCGCTGCGAGCGGATAAGCAGTTCCCGGTTGAACTTGTCGCCGGGCAACGTACGTAATTCGCGACGCAAGACGTGGTCGGTAGTCTTGGTATTACCGGCGATGTTCACCTCCTTGATTCGAGCCTGTACCCCCTCGGTGAGTCGCATCTCGATGTCAATCGAATCGCCTTCTACCTTGGTCTCTACCGGTTCGATGGAGAAGAACAGATAGCCGTCGTTCATGTAGAGCGAAGTGATGTCCTGACCCGTTGGGTTGTAGTTCAGGCGCTTGTCCAGCGTTTCCTTGCTGTACACACTTCCCTCTTTGATACCAAGCACTGAGGCCAGCGTTTTGTCGTCGTACAAGTAGTTACCGGCCCACGTGATGTTGCGGAAGTAGTACTTGGGACCTTCGTCCACTCGGATCCGTAATGCCAAGTCTTCCCCGTTGCGAATAAGTGAATCCGATACTACCGTTGCGTCACGGTAACCCTGCGAATTGTAGAACTCGATAAGCTTTTCTTTATCTCCCTCGAACTCTACGCGCTGGAATTTCCCAGAATTCAAGAATTTAGGAAACTTCTTCTCCTTGGTCTTTTTGAATTTTCCCTTCAGCTTGCTGTCTTTGAATGCTTCGTTGCCTTCAAAAGTGATTTCACGGATTTTACTTTTCCCGCCTTTGTCAACGTTAATCTTCAATACCACACTATTCGACAAACTAGAGTCGGGTATCTGCGTGATATTTACTTTAGCGTCTAAGAAGCCTTTGTTGGTGTAAAACTTCCGTACCTGCGTGCTGGTGTTGCTCAGCAAAGCATCCGTCACCACCTTGCCGCGAATCAGCTTGATCTTGTTCTTAAGATCATCGGCCTGACTCTTACCAATGCCCGCAAACTCGAACTTCGATAGTCGGGGACGCTCCTTTAAGTTGAAGTCCAAGAAAATACGATTCCCATCGATGCGCGTAATCGAAACGCTCACGTCCCCGAGAATACCTTGTTCCCATACTTTACGGATGGCTTTGCCTATTTCCTCTCCTGGTATAGAGATAGGGTCGCCGACTCGCAGTCCCGTTAAGCCAATCAGGGTATTGGCATCTAGGTAACGGGCACCACTAATGGTAATGCCCCCTAGCTCGTAGCGCTTCGGCTCTTCGCCTGCTGCAGCAGGAGTTGCCGTTTGGGCCACTCCAGTTAGCGGTGCTACTACACCTAGTGCAAGAACTATAGCCGCTACTCGGCCTACTGTGGTGAAAAATAAATTCATTCTGTTGTTGAAACCTTACGAAACGGTTAGCTGCTCACTCGTCTTCCCAAAACGCCGCTCCCGACGCTGATATGCCCGCACAGCCTCCTCGAAATGAGCTTGGCGGAAATCAGGCCACAATAGATCTGTGATATACAATTCAGTATAAGCCAGCTGCCACAACAGAAAATTGCTGATTCGCTGTTCACCGCTAGTGCGAATTAGCAACTCTGGATCGGGTATACCCGCCGTAGTTAGGTATTTCGCAATAGTGTTTTCCTGAATGTCTTCGGCACGCAATTGCCCGGCCGCTACATCGGCAGCCAAGCGACGAGCCGCTTGCGTCAGATCCCAACGGCCACTGTAGCTAAGTGCTAATACCAGCGTCATTCGAGAACCTGCTTTGGTTAACTCTATTGCTTCCGCCAGTTCCCGCTGACAAGAATTCGGCAAGCTTTCGGTTTGTCCGATAGCTTGTAAACGAATACTATTCTTTAATAGTGTGGGAGTCTCTTTCCGAATAGTGTGCACCAGCAACTGCATCAGGGCCGTCACCTCATGCGCTGGCCTCGACCAATTCTCCGTGGAAAAAGCATAGAGCGTAAGGTAGCGCACCCCCATTTCGGCGGCAGTTTCAACTGTCTCGCGTACGGCAGTAATGGCGCTCTGGTGCCCGAAGATGCGGAGGCCGCCCTTCTGCTTGGCCCAGCGGCCATTACCATCCATAATCACGGCTACGTGAGCAGGAATATTATGTGGGTCGATTTCGGACCGGATGGCCATGGGTACTTTTTGCGTAAAGAGGCTGCAAGTTACGCAAATGGTTGCATTCCAACCTGTCCAATACCGCTATCTACCGTAGCAACTTAGGATTGTCCTTGTATTGAGGCGGACAGTTAATCTTATAAAAAGTATAAGAGATAGTGAAACCGTTAAAGAAATACCAATCTTGATCGTGTGGGTTGCCTACTACATCCGTCTGCCCGTTGCTCTTGCCATCAATATGGTCGAGTTGGTCGCTGAATGCTTTACGGGCACCAGCCTCCAGACCCAGGTTCCACCGATTAGACAAGGCATACTTGAAGCCAAAACCCGCTGGCACCGCTACGCCTAGCATACTTCCTTTTTGATTAAGCGCGGGTAGAGCCCCATTGTTGGTGGCTGTTGTAGTGCTGGCCAAAAAACCAGCTACTCCAACAAAGACATAAGGGGTAAAATGCACCTTTGCCTTACGGTAATGGTAGTCGAAGAAGTTGTACTCCAGCACCGCCGATGCTTCATATAGGCTGCCTTTCATATTCGCTTGGCGGTAGGCTTGTAATGCAGGCACATTCCCGCTCTCCCCTCTCACGTTACCATCATCAGCGCGTAGAAGGCCAGCAAGCAAGGCTCCTCGCAGCGTGACCGGCGCTGAAATGTCTCTGCGGTAAAAGGCCGTAATAGCCGGACGATTATTCTTGAACTGATAGTTAGGCGACAACTCGCCTTTATAAACTAGACCACCCAAGCCTACTCCAATTTCACTGGTGTATTGGGCGGCCGCTGAATGGGCAAAAAAAACACTCCCTGCTTGCGTTAAGCAAACAAGGAGTGTTTTAGATAGATTCGCTTTTGTCATTAGACTGGTTGTGAATGAATGCCAACCAGCAAAAACTGGTTAGCGGAATTTGGGGCTTTTAACGCGCGGAGCGAGAATGTAGTTGAGCGTGAATCCAGCTTGAACGTACCAATCGTCTTCGTTATTCTTGCCACGCTGGTAGCCGGATTGGTTTGTTTCTTGCCAAGTACCATCTAGCCCGGCAGTGCCTCCGCCAGTGATATCCCAGCCGAAATATTGAGCAGCTCCAGCATTAAGAGCACTTCTGCTGACTACATACTTTGTGCTTACATCGTCAAGATAGTCATTAAACGTCTTCCGGAAGCCTATTTCAAAACCCAAGTCAAAGCTCTTATTAAGTTTGTAACGTGCGCCAATACCAAATGGTATAGCAATACCCGCTCTGTTATAAGAAAATCCTTCAGTTTTGAGGGGTTGTAAAGCAATGAAGCTGCCCCTGGTCAGGTTTTGAGAATTATCATCTGTAACCTCGCCCTTCGGGTTGCCAGCATAGCCTGCTACACCAGCAAACAAGTATGGAACGAAGTCCGGACGTTTGATATAGGTATTCCGGTTCGGAATTAAGTCAAAAATAGCTACAGCAGAAAGTTCGGCAATGTCATTGCGGAAATTCATGTTACGGTTGTAGCGGAATTTAGCATCAGCATCATTTTGGTCAGCAGCTTTAACATCACTACCAGTGATACGACCGTAGCTTAGGCCACCACGACCAGAGAGGCGAGGTGTAAAGCGGTGAGTGATCGTAACGCCGAGGTTGGGGCGGGTGGCACCAAAACGTAAGCTTGGAATGCTAGGCTTAGGAGTGATATCACCAAAATAGTTCATAGCTGTCAGCGTTACACCGACCGAGTTATACTGCTTCCGCTTCGTGAATTGCTGCGCATCCGCCGCAGGTGCCACTAGCATAGAAGCCAATAGCAACGTAAGACTGTAATTGAAAAACTGCTTCATATTGGAGCGAAGGTTAGTAATAGCGAAAGAAGAGGCCTGATCTGAAGGAAACACAGTAGCAGTCAGCAACAAAAGTAGAAGATATAGGGAACTAAAAAAACAAATAGCAGAAAAAGTATATCTCCTAAACTGGAATTCCAGCCGGATTTCGTCGATCTAGACCCCAGTTCAACTTGCTACGCAGCGTACTTAGGAAATTAACATGATTGAATTTTACTAAGCGTACTGAAAAGCTCTCCCGTCTAACTGCAATTTGAACCCCCGCATCAACCGCCACAGAACGCGAATCGAGAGAAAGCAAAAATTGGTTGCTCCGGCCCTCAATTTCAAAGGAAATTACGCTTCGGTCCGATACAATGATGGGTCGCACGTTGAGATTGTGAGGGCATACGGGAGCAATGATAAAATTGTTTGTTTGCGGCAGCATGACGGGTCCACCGCAGCTAAGCGAGTAACCCGTCGACCCAGTTGGAGTAGCCACCACGAGGCCATCAGCCCAATAAGAATTCAAATACTCCCCATCGATATAGGTATGGACCACTATCATGGAGGAGGTATCACGCTTGAGGATACTGAACTCATTGAGTCCAAAATTGATACCCCCAAAGGCGTCAGGATCGGTTTCGACTCGGATTAAGCTACGGTCTTCCAGAACGAAATGCCCTTTGAAGAGAGCATCCATGGCCTGTGCAATCCGGTCGGGGGTGACGGTGGCTAGAAAACCAAGGCGCCCCGTATGAATACCTAAAATTGGGATCTGTAAACTGCCTACGTAGGTGACAGTATCTAGCAAAGTGCCGTCGCCGCCAATGCTAAGAACGAACTGTACACCTCGTAATGAGTCGTCTCGAGTGAAGGTTGTGACGCCGACGGGCAGGTTGAGCCGCTGGGTTAGATAGTCGTGAAAAGACTTTACTACAAGAATACTGGTTTGCCGACCGGCTAGATCATCAAGCAGATTCTGCACGAAGGGCAAGCTCGCATCATCAAAAGGTTTCCCTAGAATGGCAATTTTCATAATAGAACCTTAGCCTACGCGGGGCAGGCAAAACATCAAATGGGAAATTCAGAGCGGAAAAAGAAGCCTCCTTGGCCGCGTAGTGTGCGCGTGTATTCCAAAGTAAAAACTCGGTCGTAGTACGTTACCAAATGCATAGCGACTCCAGCGGAGGCAAGCAAACGGCCTGGCAGCCGGTTGCCAGCCATGGCCGAAGGCGTGCTTACGTAACCTGCGTCGGTAAAGGTATTTAAATACAGCGCAAGCGGGATGGCATTGACTTTAGGATTAGCTAGGCCCTCTAATTGCACCCGGCCAGCATCGAAGAGCCGGTACGAGACGCCCTGTTGCAGCAAGGCATAATGACGACCGTCTACCACGTATTCGTCGTAACCACGTACAAGCACATCGTAGCCAAGGGCTCGGTTGTCGGCGTAGGAAAGGCGGCGGCTGAAGCGCATCTGTCCGCGCACGGCAGCACTGTAGTAGAACTGCCCGCCAAGCGGCACATAGTGGGCATATCGAACTCGGGCCAACAATTGGGGGGGAGCTGTTGCAAGAAAACGCCGGTATACCAATTGGACTTGAGCATAGCGGCCGGTAAGCGGATAGGCAAAAGTGTTGCGCTGGTTCAGGACGCCGCTCAAATTGAAGTCCAGGTATTCCCGCCGGGCACGGCCGAGGTAATAGTTGGGGTTGAGCTGATTCACGGAATCCGTGATCGACTCTTGATGGTAGCTTATGTCGAAGGCGGCTAGCAAACGGACCGTTCGACGCCAACGCACGCCAGCCGTAAAGTATCGTCGTTCGATTGGGAACCCGTCGTCGGGACGAAAGGTGACAAGCCGGTCTTGTACGGTGGCGTAGTCGAGGGCGCGGGCGCGGTAGTAGGAGGCGCCTATCCCTACGCCTACCCGGCGCCGACGGCCATAACCGGGAGCTTCGTAGAACAACTCGTATTTGCGGTTGAAGCCTAGCTGTAGATTGGCTAACAGATCTTCGTTGCGACCCCGAAAATTTTTGCGTGTCAGGTGCAGGCCGTAATCAACCCGGCGCCAACGGTCGGAACGGTCGGCCCAAGCGCGGAAATTGCGGTCGGCAATGGAGAGGATGGGCACCGGAAAGGTATACCAACGCTCCTGCACGCTGAAAAGAATAGTAAGCCTACCGTCTTGACAAACTACTTCGCTCAGCACCTGATGGAACAACTGCAGATTGAAGAGGCGGCGGCGGTTTGCTTCAATACGAGTTGCCAGCACAGTAGCCGATAAGGTATCCCCTTCGCTAAAATCAAGCTCAGCACGAAGAGTGCGCTCTTTGGTTACTTGATTTCCCACAAAAACCAAGGTTGCTACGCGGAGGGTAGTGTAGCCAGGGCAGTTCGGTAGTACCCGTTGCGTGGTATCGGGGGCAGATTGTGCTAACGCAGGAACAGCACGAGCCATAGCAGTTGCAAAGAAGAGTACTACCCAAACAACAGAAGCTCGTGTATACACCCCGTCGCCGCTTACAGGCTTAGGTACTTCAACAGCGCATCGTACCGGTCCTGCTCGTTTTCACCAAGTTCGGCCACTCCGTTGAACTGGGCGGTAATGGCGTAGCCAAACCGCTCTAAAGTGGCTGCAATACGGGTAAGCGAAGGTGTGTTCACCTTCAATGTGAGGCGAATACGGTACGGGTCGTGCTCATCCTGCGCGACGTGGGCACTCAGTACTTTTGCGTTGTTCTCTTCTATGTACCGGCTGATTGTACCCAACGAATAATCGCGCTCCTCCATGGAAAGCACAATCACGGCTCCTTGCCCGGGGGCGATGGGAGGTTGCCCAAAGGCAGCCAGCGTGTCGCTCACGGTCACCACGCCCATATACTCGCGCTGATCGTCGAGTACCGGAACGAGTTGAATCTTGTTTTGGATAGCTACTTCCATGACGCTATAAAAATGCTGATCGTGCTGCACGTGCACATCGGCAAAGCTTAGCGGTAGGTCACTTAAGAGCTGATCCGTTTTATCGGTCTGCTCCATATCACCTAAGTCGGCACCCGTGACTAAGCCTCGGTACGCCCGGTTGTCAATTACGGGCAGCTGGCCAACGTGGAATTCCTCCAGCCATTTGGCCGCTTTCCCGACGGTATCCGACACCTTCAAGGGCGGAATCATCTGGTTGAGCAAGTCTTCAGCAATCATCGAGTGCATCGGCAGGATATGAGGAATTAAACAACTAAAGGTGAAAGCGGGCGGGTTAGGGGTACGAAAGGACAGAACACCTACTTGTAGCCTGTTGGCTACAATAGCAACAAATACGAAGCGGCGACAAACTTGGAGTTTGAGAAGCCACAGATATACGAAAAAGTTTTCAACGGCTTACATCCGTGGAAACCGCAAAGTAAAGAGACGCCTTGAACCGTAGAAGTTGCTTCTACATCAGCAGCTTCTGCAACTCGTTGTGCTGTATCGCTTTACTCTACTTTACTGCCACCGCTTCTTGCTCCGTACGATGCAGAAACTGGCGAAGCAGCAGGTTAAACTCCTGAGGGCGCTCCATCATGGGCGCGTGGCCGCAGTGGTCGAGAAAACGCAACTCGGAGTTGCGAATCAGATGATGAAACTCGTGCGCTACTACGGGCGGGGTGATGGTGTCATTGAGGCCCCAAACCAGCAACGTAGGCACCCGGATTCCACTTAACTCTTTGCCAAGATTGTGCCGCTGAGCCGACCGGGCAATGCTAATAATGCGCAGGCACTTGGCATTGGAATTTGTAACGTCGAACACTTCATCTACTAGTTCTTTGGTTGCTACGGCCGGATCGTAAAAGGTATACGCCACCCTTTCCTGCACATAGGCATAATTGCCGCGCTTGGGGAAGGAGCCACCCATACTGTCTTCAAACAAGCCACTGCTGCCAGTAAGTACCAATCGGTTAACCCGCGCCGGATTCTGTAGGGTGTATTCCAATCCTACATGTCCGCCTAACGAATTGCCTAATACGGTGCAAGGCTCTGCTAGCTTGATGGCAGCTACAAATTCTTCCACGTACTTCACCAGGCCCGGCACGCCCGCTTGCGTAAGCGGCATCTCGTAGATGGGCAGCAGCGGAATAATAACGCGATAATCGGGACGAAAGTGCGATACTACGTCGTGCCAGTTGCTGAGGGCACCGAAAAGGCCGTGCAGCAGCAACAGCACTGGCCCGGCGCCCTCGTCGACGTACTGAAACTCGTTGCGTTCTTTGATTTGCAATTCCATCTTCTTAGCGGGCAACCGGTGTGGTAGTCGCCACCGAGCCCTCTTCTACAATGATACAATACCGAACCCAATTGCGCAGCATTGCCAGCCCGTGGGTGGTGAGCAGCGCTTCGGGGTGGAACTGAACGCCCACCAGCGGTAAGTTGGTATGGCGCAGCGCCATGATTTCGCGAGTTGGATCGGCGGTAAGCGCCAGGGGACGTAACACGGAGGGCAAGTTGGTTACTACCAAAGAATGGTAGCGCGTAACGGGCAGTTGCCGGGGCAGTTCCTGAAACAGCTCGTCTTCAACTACCACTTCCATTTCCGACACTTTACCGTGCATAGGGCGTGCAGCACGGGTGAGGGTAGCGCCAAAGTATTGAGCCAAGGCCTGATGCCCCAAACACACGCCGAGCATGGGTACGCGCTGATGCCAAGCGTCGATAACCGCCATCAGGTTGCCGGCCGCGGCTGGAGTGCCGGGCCCCGGCGACAAAACCAGAGCATCGAACGCCAGCTCTTCCAGCTGCGCCAGTGGCACGTCGTTGCGCACTACCTGCACCTCACAGCCCAGCTGCCGGAAGTAGTCCAGCAGGTTATAGGTGAAAGAGTCGAAGTTGTCGAGCAGCAGCAGGCGCATCTTTGGAAAGGTTGGGTTGTTAAATAGTTGATTGTTCTGACGGCTTGTAGAACAGCTTACCATCTAGCTATGCAGCCATTTAAGCACTTAGACCTAAAAAACGCTCCGCAATTTGACCAGCAAAGTACTGGCGAAGGGCATGACGAAACCAACTATTTGTAGAGCGACGGGAGTTGCCTCCCGTACAAGAGGCAGCACCTGCGAATTAGCTGCCAAGTTCGGCGCAATGAGCTGCAGCCCCGATAAGCCAATACCGTGCAACAGCAGGCTCAGCCCCAACACCCATTTCAGCACGCCCACTGCGCCACCTCCTACGTTATCGAGGACGCCTAGTGGTGTGAGGTGCACTGCTTTTTTCACGAAGCTGCCGAGCAGGTGCACGCCCCACACGATGGCCACGAATACCAGTAGAAAGGCCACCAGCGGCAACAAGCCAAATGCCTCGCCTACGTAATGACGCACCAGCGGAATAGCGTCGTTCAAAAGAGCCAATCCGCCCACTGCGCCTAGCACAAACGCCACCAACGACGCCACCTCCAGCACAAGCCCGCGCTGAAAACCTTTCACAGCTCCTACGCCCAACGGAATCAGCAGCAGAATATCAAAAGCGGACATCATACAAGGAGTTAGGAGACAGTGGTTAGGAGGCAGGAGCTAGGAGCACTACTGATTCCTCCTAACCCCTAGCTCCTCATACAGCTATACATTGGTGTTGTTGAGCAGGTTGTTGACCACTTGCGAGATTAAGCGGCCATCGGCTTTGCCGGACAGCTCGCGGGCGGCCACGCCCATTACTTTGCCGAGGTCGGAGGGGCCGGTAGCACCTACGCGCTGGATGATGCCAACCAGATGCTCTACCAGATCGGCTTCGCTCAATTGCTGAGGTAAGTACTCCTCAATGATAGCCAGCTCGGACAACTCCACTTCTTCGAGGTCGGAGCGGAACTGCTTTTGGTAGGTTTCGGCGGCTTCGCGGCGCTGCTTGGCCGCTTTGGTTAGGAGCTTGATTTCGGCATCGGAGGTGAGGGCGGCGCCGTGCTGGCCTTCGGCCGTTTCGGCCAGCATAATTTGAGACTTAATGCTGCGCAAGGTCGTAAGACGCGTTTTGTCTTTAGCCAGCATGGCCTTCTTGATATCGGCGTCGATGATTTCTTTTAAAGCCATAATTCAGGAGAAATGAAGATGCAAGATTACAGGTTTTTGGGTGATGCGGCGGAAACTACGGATAGCAGGGCAGCACAACAGGCAGTAGGGTCATCTACATAAACAGTTATTTGCTGCACTGTGCGCCGCAGTCCGTACGGTCCTGCTATAGTTACAGGCCCATTAAAAGTCAGAAGCAGATTAGCCGGCGCCAGCAAGGGCTTAGCCATGTTCAGGAGGTTGGCTTTGGGAGCTGGAGCATCTGTGATACGGATAACACTCCTTAACTGAATAAGTGGAACAGCCACGCGCCACACCAGCCCGGCCCGCAGCAGCAGTTCGCCAGAAGCTAGGAGTTGTACGGAAGCCCCTAGTTGTACGGCTCGCAGGTGCCCGATAGCTCCTATCAGCGTGTAGGCATTCAGCAGCAACGCTACCAGGGCCACCTGCGTGCTCCAACGCACAAGCAGCAAATGCGCGACAGCGCCCTCAACAACCGTCAACACTGCCAAGGTGAGCAGCAGGGCCGAGAAGCCCGATTGCTGGTGGCCACTGAAACTTTGCCCGCCAGCCATGTACCGTGGCACGGCTCGCCAACTCAGTAGCGCGTGATACCACAACGCAGCTTCGAAAACCAGCGCCTCAAAAGGACGATGAAACACTGCCGTGCAGGCCGCAGCCAGGTTGGCCGTAACATCGGGCGTGCTGGCGCGGGCCTGCTGGTAAGCCTGTCGCAGCCCGCGTATCTTCAGCAACAACAGCGCCCCGGTGGCCACTTCAATTATTGGAAGCAGATACTTGGCCCCGTGCAAGTACGCTTGCTGACCAACCGGCAGCATTTGCTGACTTAGCGCCAGCATAGCAGCAAACACGGCCCCTACCAACGAAACTGGTAGCCGGTAGCGGCGCACAACCAGTAGGTAGAACAGCAGCGGCGGCCAGACCAGCAAGTCGAAGGTGACAGCCGCGGGCAGCGCCGGACGAACCGCAAAATCGGGCCGCTGGATAACCAGATACTCGATTGCCAGCACGAGCAGCAGCAGACCACTGAAAAGCAAGGCGGGCCGCAAGCGGGTAGTAACAGAGAGCATCATAAGGCAGTTATGAAACAGGGCGCGTAACTCGGAGTTGTATCTTTGACCTGTTCCCAGGCAAGGGCACTTTGCCAGAAACAATTTCTACTATGACCAAGCTTAGCGTAAACATAAATAAAATAGCTACCCTGCGGAATGCCCGCGGCCATAACCGTCCCGACTTGCTTCAGGTAGCGCGCGACTGTGAGCGGTTTGGAGCGCAGGGTATCACGGTGCACCCAAGGCCCGACGAGCGTCACATCCGCTACCAGGACGTGCGCGACCTAAAGGCTATTGTGACCACCGAGCTAAACATAGAAGGCAACCCTACCCCCGATTTTCTGAACCTGGTGCACGAAGTGCGCCCCGAACAGGTAACCCTGGTACCCGATGCGCCCGACGCTATTACTTCCAACGCCGGCTGGAACACGGTAAAGCACCAGATTTATTTGATGGGCATTGTGCAGGAGTTGAAGGCGCTCGGCTGCCGGGTCAGCATTTTCCTGGACCCAAGTCTGGAAATGGTGAAGGCGGCCGTTGGCACTGGCACCGACCGAATTGAGCTGTACACAGAAGATTATGCCCGCCACTACCCCCACGACCGGGAGGCGGCCCTTCTCCCCTATCGGACCGCCGCCGACTTGGCTCACCAGCTTGGCCTAGGCGTCAATGCCGGCCACGACCTCGACCTCGACAACCTGGCCTATCTGCACCATAACCTGCCGGGGCTGGCCGAGGTAAGTATTGGGCACGCTCTTGTTTGCGACGCGCTCTACCTAGGCCTCGAAAACACGATTCAGCTCTACCGGCGCCAGTTGACATTTATCAATTAACATTTATCAGTTAACAGTATACTAACAACCATGAGTCAGAATCCGGCCAAGCTCAACGAAGTAGAAACGGTGCAGGGGTAAGCCGCCAGAACAATGACAAGCTTGTTTCAAGTGCTGTTCTACCCGCTTGTTAAATGATAATTGTTAACTGTTAATTGTCTTTATGCCCCGCTCGCCCCTTCCTGAATTTCTGCAAGGTCCCGAAAACACCCCGGTCCTTGACGTACGTGCTCCCATCGAATACAACCAGGGCCACATCCCTGGTGCGTTGAGCTTTCCCTTGTTTTCCGACGAGGAACGAGCTCGTATCGGCACTACGTACAAGCAAACTAGCCAAGAAAAGGCCGTGCTGCTCGGCTTGGACCTATTCGGGCCTAAGATGAGCCAGATGGTGAAAGTGGCCAGTAAGCTGGCCCCGGCCAAGGAGGTGCGGGTGCATTGCTGGCGCGGAGGAATGCGGAGCGGCGCCGTGCAATGGCTGCTCGAGTTGGCCGGCTTCAAGGTGCATCTGCTCAACAAAGGCTACAAAGAATATCGGCAGTGGGTACTAACTCAATTCACTACGCCCCGGCCGTTGCTGGTGTTGGGCGGCCTTACTGGCTCCGGCAAAACCGACGTCTTGCACGAATTGGCTCGCCTGCATGAACCTGTAGCCGACCTCGAAGGCTTGGCTAGCCATAAGGGTTCGGCATTTGGTAGCATAGGCTTGCCACCGCAGCCTACGCAAGAGCAATTCGAGAACGACTTAGCCGCCACTCTGGCGCAGCTTTCCGTTGAGGCGCCAGTTTGGGTGGAAGACGAAAGCCGTACTATAGGTGGTATTCATGTGCCACCGCCGTTGTTTCGGCAGATGAGCGAGGCGCCGCTGGTCGTGCTGGAAATACCCCGGATGGTACGGGTGCGCAAACTCGCGGAAGAGTATGGGCGCGAAGACCCCGGCGCCCTGGCCACCTCCATCCTGCGCATCCGTAAGCGCTTGGGCGGCCTTGCCACCAAAGAAGCGCTATCGGCCATTGCCGAAGACGATATGGAGAAAATGGTGAGTTTGGTGCTGGATTACTACGACAAGACGTATAACCATGGCCTCGAGGGACGCAAAGCTGTCCGGGTAGTTTCTTCTACCTGCGAAGCGGCCGTAAATGCGGAATTGGTGCGCGAAGCTACGCGGCAGACAATTGTATCCTCGGTGCCTTCCAACAACGTCGTCTAGTGGTACCTGAGCTGCGCATTGCCCGCCCCACCGATCAGCTACCGGAAATACTGAGCTTCTACCGCGACGGGCTGGGCTTGGTGGAGCTAAGTTCTTTCTCGGCTCACCATGGGTTTGATGGAGTGATGCTCGGCCATTCGCAGGCACCCTACCACCTTGAATTCACGCATCAGGCAGGCCACCTAGTGGGGCGGGCGCCCACTGCCGACCACCTGTTGGTGTTCTACCTCCCTCACGAGCCCGACTGGCAAGCGGCTATTCAGCGCATGAAAGCGGCAGGCTTTGCGCCGGTACCTGCGTACAACCCGTACTGGGACCAGCTCGGTACTACATTCGAGGACCCCGACGGCTACCGCATCGTGTTGCAGCGGGCAACATGGGAGTTGTAGCTGCTTCACGTATTTAGTGCTTTCTATTGCACTACCAATGACCACTGAAACCACCAACCAGACTCGGTTAACTCAATACAGCTCTACAGTAGCAGCTTACTGCCAGTCAGGACTGATGCGTAGTAAATTGTTCTTACTTCCAACAGTTGGGCTACTTAGCCTAGGATTGCTTTACAGTTGTAATGGTCACAACAAACAAACGCTTCCGCCCCGGCACAGCCGCCTGCTGGGCTTTAAAGCTAGATTCATAACAGAAGAAATAGACGATAAAGTCCACCGTAAACTCGGCCTCTACAGCAAGCTACGCACTAAAGCTGTAGAGGTAAAGCGGGTTAACGACATACTGTACATCTCTCTCCCTCTGATTGTTAATGCCTGCGGACAATACGACGGCAACGTTTCTATTAGCCACGATACCATTTACTTACATTACAACTTGGTATCAGATGAAGTTTGCACCTCCCATCGTGTGGATCAACTTACATATTTGGTTGACAATCCTGACCATGCCCAATACCATGTCGTATCCAGCTTATTATAATTTCAATCACTTCCAGTTTTCGCCAGCTTACAATAGTTGAGCCCCTTTTGTAGCCATGCCTGCTTCCTCAGTATTACCCGAAACCACCGACCAGATTCGCCTCACACAATACAGCCACGGGGCGGGCTGCGGCTGCAAAATCGCGCCCAAGGTGCTCGACCAGATTCTGCACACCAGCATTCCGCAGCCCCACGACGACAAGCTTCTGGTTGGCAATTCCTCGCGCGACGACGCGGCTGTGTACGACATTGGGGGCGGCCAAGCCCTCATTAGCACCACCGATTTCTTTATGCCCATCGTCGATGATGCTTATGACTTTGGCCGTATTGCTTCCGCCAACGCCATTTCCGACGTGTATGCCATGGGCGGGCGGCCTGTTATGGCCATTGCCGTGCTGGGGTGGCCAATTGATAAGCTAGCACCCGAAGTGGCCCGTCGGGTAATTGAAGGCAGCCGCAGTATCTGCCTGGAAGCGGGTATTCCGCTGGCCGGCGGCCATAGCATCGACTCGCCGGAGCCTATTTTCGGGCTGGCCGTAACGGGCATGCTCGCCATTGAAAACCTCAAGCAAAACGACACAGCCACTGCCGGCTGCGAGTTGTACTTAACGAAACCCCTGGGTGTGGGCATGCTGACTACCGCCCAAAAACGCGGCATCCTACGTCCTGAAGACGAAGCCATTGCCCCGCGCAGCATGATGCAGCTCAACAAGATAGGCGCCGACCTCGGCAAGCTAGCGGCAGTGCGTGCCATGACCGACGTAACAGGCTTTGGCTTGCTAGGTCATCTTTCAGAAGTGTGCGAAGGCAGTAGTCTAACGGCCGAAGTGGATTTCAGCGCCGTACCACTCATCCCCGAAGCCGAACTGTATCGAACTCAGCAAGCTATTCCGGGCGGCACCGTGCGCAACTGGGACTCCTACGGCCATAAGATTGGCGCCATCACAGACGAGCAGCGAGCCTGGCTTTGCGACCCGCAAACTTCCGGGGGCCTGCTCGTGTGTGTCGAGCCAGTTGGCCGGGCTGAGGTGCAAGCCGTTTTCAGGGAGCATGGTCTAGCGCTGGAACCGTTCGGAGTGCTGCGTACGCACCGCCCGGATGAAGCCTGGATTCAAGTTCGATAAGCTGTGAAGACAGTTTCGCTGTTGCGGCCTCTGCTGGAGTTTGGCGCCGTAATTGTGGCTTTGATTGTGGGGCTCCGGCTTGTTACAGGCTTGTTTGGGAGCCGTCGCAAGATGTACCGGGTCACGTTTCAGCGGCAGGTGGCTTTGCTGTTCTGGCCGGTGCTCTGCCTGAGTGTAGGGCTACCCTTCCTGGTGTCGTTTCTGTTTGCGGGCACCTTATCTACTTATGAGTTGGTGCTACTGGTGTTGCTGTCAGCGCTAATTTTGGGCTTTGCCGCGCCTGCTTTGCTGCTGCATCTGCACTATTACTTGCACAACCACGACACAGAGGTGCTCTTTGAGCCCAAACAAAATGTGCTGGAAGTCTACCAAGACGGTCAGCGCCTAGCCTTCAACCGGGCCGACATACGGCGGGTGATATATGCCCGCTGTAGCTCCCGGCGCCTGTTCTGGAGTAACTACGAGTACGTGCAGTTACAACTGCACAATGGCCAAGTTATTACTATTACTTCTTTGCTGCTGAAGCTTGCGCCTTTGGCCGAATTTTTGCGTAATACTCACCTTGAAGCTCAACAATTTTTCTTTTGCACAATCCGGCTATAACTTATCGTCCGTATATACATGCAAATCGTCATTATCCTTTATTTAACCATAAATAGTTACAAATCTATTATTGAACTCAGTAGATTTTAACGGCATTTATAGCTCATTTCACAACTATAGTAACATTGATATTTATAATATATTAAGCGTATCTTTGACTATATAACTCTTGTATTTAGCCGTGAACAGGCATCTATCTTTTTCGCTCCTCCTATCCCTCTGTATTTATCTTTCTGAGCCTGCGCTAGCCGCTGTTCCCAACTCAGACTCCACTGTAGCTAGCCTTGTGCGTCAGTTGCCTACCTGTACAGCTGATACCAGCCGTTTGCGTACACTGGCGGCCTTGTGCTACGAGCTACACGGACCCCAACCGAAGCGTGCTATTTTTTACGGCGAACAAGCCATTCGCTTAGCCACCCGCCTCAACGACAAACGTACTTTACTGCGCGTTTTGCTCGATTTAGGTTGCTGTTATGGTAACATGGCGGATGGTATACATGCCATTAAGCTTCAGCAAAAAGCTGCTATGCTGGCCCAGCAACTGCACGACAACGACGGTCTGGCACGGGCTTACACGAGCATAGGCGGCATGTACCACGAGCGCAACGATACCGCTAGAGCGCTTCACAACTACCACCGGGCCATAGCTTCAATTCATAGTCCTGGGGTCAGAGGAAGCACGCAAGTCATGCTGTACGGCAACATGGGCAACCTGTACTCGTACTTGCGCAACTATCCTCTGGCCTTGTATTACACCCGGGCAGCGCTTGAACTAGCCCGCAAAAGCGGCGACAAGCCTGGGGAATCTTTGTACACGGCTAATCTGGGCTTGTTTTATCTCCAGCAAGGCAAGCTGAATACTGCTGAAGGTTTGGCCCGCAAGGCCCTAACCTTAGTAGAGCCTCTGCACAACTACCGGTTTGAAGCCGGTCATTTAGAACTGTTAGCTACGATCTTATTACTAGAAAAAGAGCTCGACGAAGCAGAAACTCTAACTCGCCGGGCGCTCCGTCTTGGCCGGCAAGTTGATTTCAAAACACGTATTCTAGACGCTTATAACCTACTGGCGGAAATTAACGCCGGGCGCCAAAACTACGAAGAGGCCTTCCGATGGCAGGGTAGGTTCCGAGCCCTCAACGACTCCATTAATAGCAGCTCACGCCTGCAAGCTATGGCCGCCTTGCAAACGCGCTACGACGTATCGGCGAAGGAAAGCCAGATTCGGCAACTTACGCACCGCACGGAGCTTCAGCAGCATCATAATCGTGAGCTATGGGTTATGATCGGCGCTTTGGTGCTTGGTTTGAGTGGCATTGGGGTGCTGTACTGGAAATTGAAGCGCAGCCGGGCCGCTTTGGCTGCCAACCATGCTGCTTTGCACGTGGCCACAAATGAGCTTCGCGAGTTGGCAGCTTCCAAAGACCGGCTTTACACCATTGTGGCCCACGATTTACGCGGCCCCGTTACCGCATTTGTTGGAGTCACAGAGCTAATCGACTTCTACTTGAAAACCGGTGATGAAGACGGTTTGCAACGCTTGCCGGCGCTAGTGAGGCAATCGGCAAAAGGCTTGAATGGGTTGCTCGACAACTTGTTGAGCTGGGCCGTGAGCCAAACCGGGGAATTGGTGAGCCAGCCCGAGCAGCTTACCATCGACGATTTGTTTACCGAGATAGAGGAGTTGTACCGTACCACGGCCGAGGCCAAACAGGTTCAGCTCACGGCAAGCAGCTCACTGGATTTGACAGTTTGGGCCGACCGCAACATGACCCGCACCATCTTGCGTAATTTGGTAGGCAATGCGCTCAAATTCACACCTGGCGGTGGTGCCATCCTATTACAAGCCACCCCGAGCCAGCAAGGCGATACCCTTACGCTGAGTGTCACCGACACCGGCCGCGGCATGGCGCCCGAGCAGGTAACAGCCTTGCTTACAGCTAACCCGAAGCGGCCTGCGGCCGCGCGCCCCAACGGACCAAGCTTCGGCACGGGACTTGGCCTCCCCTTGTGCCGAGCGTTTACCGAGCGGTTAGGGGGCAGATTGGTTATTGATAGCACGCCCGGTACCGGAACCGTAGTGCGCGTAGTATTGCCGAGCCATATGGCAAACTAGAGGCGGTTGCGAGCAGATGTGCCGGCTACTCCCGACCTTTGCTCGCTCTTCCCGCTTCTACTATGCAGCTTCATTACCGCGAAATAGGCCAGGGCACTCCTCTGGTAGTTCTGCACGGCCTCTTCGGCACCCTCGACAACTGGCAAACCCTGGCCCGCCGCTGGGCCGAGGCCAGCCACCGGGTTATCACGGTTGACCTGCGCAACCACGGCCGCTCTTTTCATACGCCCGAGCACACCTACGAGCTAATGAGCGCCGATTTGCTGGCCCTATTCGAGAGCTTGCAGCTCGACGCCCATGTCACGCTGCTCGGCCATAGCATGGGCGGCAAAGTAGCCATGCGCTTCGCCCTCGACCACCCCGACCGGCTCGCCCGCCTCGTGGTGGTCGACATTGCCCCTCGCCTCTCCGACATGGCCCACCAAGACGATATTCTGGCGGGCCTAAACGCGGTAGATCTTAGTACGCTCAACAGCCGTCAGGAAGCCGATGAGGCGCTAGCTATCCATATCCCGCAGCCTGGCGTGCGGCAGTTTCTGCTGAAGAATCTTTACCGTCAGGAAGACAATTCCTTTGCCTGGCGCCAGAACCTGAGTGCCCTCACCGACAACATAGTTGGCATTGGAGCCGAAATCAGTGCTCCTGCGCCTTTTTTAAAGCCTGCGCTCTTCATTCGCGGTGGGAAGTCTGACTATGTTACGACCGAAGACAAGCTCTACGGCATTCCCGCTTTGTTTCCTAACTGCCAGGTGGAAACCATAGTAGACGCCGGCCATTGGGTACACGCCGAAAAACCAGACGAAATTTTTGAACTGGTGCACGCCTTTGCAAAAAGCTAGCTGCTGTGCAACTTCTTGCCTTTCAGGCATCACAGAAAAGATTTTTCTGATAGAGGAAAGGTCTTTGCGTAGGCTGGCAATTTTTCAACCCTAATTCCTGCTTTCTAAGTGAAGCCCGGTACTCTTTACCTAATCCCGACCATCCTGGCCGATGAGACAGCTCCGCAGGTGCTGCCCCCGCAGATTGCGGCGCAAGTAGCTGATTTGTCCTACTTTCTGGTGGAAAACGCCCGTACAGCGCGGCGTTTCATTAAAAGCGTAGCTCCTGCTCAGGTAATCGAGGAGCTACGTATCAGCGTTATCGATAAAGACAGCACGGAAGCTCAAATCCAGGCGGCCCTGAAGACGGTGCTGGCTGGTCAGGATGCAGGCGTGATTTCAGAGGCGGGCTGCCCAGGTATTGCTGATCCGGGCGCAGAGTTGGCGCGGGCCGCCCATACCCATGGCATTCGGGTGGTGCCGCTGGTAGGGCCTAGCAGCCTACTGTTAGCCCTTATGGCTTCCGGTATGAATGGGCAGAGCTTCACCTTTCATGGTTACTTGCCCATCGACCGCAGTCGGCGGGCGGCGGCTATCAAACAGCTGGAAAAGCTGGCCCTGGCTCAGCACCAGACGCAGCTCTTCATCGAAACGCCTTACCGCAATATGCAGCTGTTAGAAGACTTGGTAAGCCTGCTGCATTCCGCTACCCGGCTATGTATTGCAGCCAGCCTGACTGCTCCTAACGAGTTCGTGCGTACCAATACCATTGCTGGCTGGAAAAAAGCAGGCCTGCCCGAAATTCATAAGCAGCCCGCCGTATTCTTGGTCGGAAAGTAACGCTAAGCTCCGACTTGGCTTGGCGCATGAGTAGCGCTAGTATCCCACATTGGCATAAGTGACGTGATACTATACACTCACTTTGCCAAACCGGAGCTTACGCTATTTCAACACCTGATAGACCAGCAACGAAGCGAAATAGGCCAGCCCCGTCATATAGAAAAGCTGAAGTAGCGGCCACGTCCAGCCTTTGGTTTCGCGGTAGGTGGTAGCCAAAGTGCTCATGCATTGCATGGCAAACACATAGAACACCAACAAGGAGCCCGCACGAGCTGGTGTGAAGAAGGGCTGCCCGTTCAAATCTTTCTCGGCTGCCAGCTTTTGCTGCACGGTCAGCTCATTGGCATCTTGTCCCACACTGTAGATAGTCGACATGGTGCCAACAAATACTTCCCGGGCGGCAAACGAGGTCAGCAGCGAAATTCCGATTTTCCAGTCGAAGCCTAGCGGGCGGATAGCCGGCTCAATCAGGTGGCCGAACTGGCCCGCGTAAGACGATTCCAGCTTTTCAGATGCTATACGCGACTCTGTTTCGGGCTGGCTCAGCGCTTGAGCAGTGGCGGTAGTCCGGGCTCGTTTTTCGGCTTGCTCCAGAGCATTACCAGGCCCGTACGAAGCCAGCACCCACAATATCACCGATATAGCCACAATTACCTTACCGGCCTGAAATACAAAGGCTTTCACCTTTTCCAAGATGGTCAAGCCTACGTTTTTCCACCGAGGCCAGCGGTACACCGGAAACTCCATGATGAAGTAACTCCGCTCCTTGGTTTTCATAAACAGCTTTAGCACCCAAGCCGACCCTACTGCCGATACAAAACCGAGCAAGTACAGCCCCATTAAGGCGACGCCACGCAAATTGAAGATACCAAGCACCGGCTGATCGGGCACTACCAACCCAATAAGGACCGTGTACACCGGAATTCGGGCCGAACAGCTCATCAGCGGCGTCACGAAGATGGTAATCATCCGGTCCTTACGGTTCTCGATGGTGCGGGCACTCATGATGGCCGGCACAGCGCACCCCATACCTGAAATCAGCGGCACCACGCTCTTGCCGCTCATCCCGAACTTGCGCATGATGCGGTCCATCATGAACGTGACCCGAGCCATATAGCCGGTTTCTTCGAGCACTGCAATAAAGGCGAACAGCAAGGCAATCTGGGGAATGAACATCAATACTCCCCCTAGCCCGGCCAGTACCCCCTCGGTCAGCAGACTGATAAGTGGTCCGTCGAAATTAGATTGAACAAGGCCGTTGATCCAGGCAACGCCTTGGTCAATCAACTCCATTGGGTAGCTAGTCCAGGAGAATACCGCTTGAAATAAAAGAAACAGGACCGCTAGAAAAATCAGGTAGCCCCAAATCCGATGAGTCAGCACCCGGTCGAGGCGGTTGCTGTAAGGCTCTGCTTTCTCCGTGCGCGTTACGGATACTGCATCCAGCAACAGCTCGTTGATGCGGTTGTATCGGTCAATGGTTTCCTGCGCCTGCCGGGGGGTAGGCTCGAAATTGTACTTGGCTACTAATTCAGCTATGTACGCCTTGTCATCGGGCGTAAGGAAGCTAATATGACGAAACTGGTGTGCGTAGTGTAACGCCAGATAATCATTGTGTAAATTGAAATAGTACCGAATCTGCCGCAGCATGGGTAGCAGCGTTTCATCGGGCTCATAAAATCGATTGGTGCCGGCATCGAGTTGCTGCGCCATCACAATCTTGAGGGCTGCTACGCCAATGCCTTTGCGGGCATTCATGGGAATGATAGGCACTCCAAGTTCTTGCTGGAGAGCTTCTAAATCAATATTAATACCGTGCTGCGCCGCCACGTCCATCATGTTCAGGGCTAGCACCAAAGGCAACCCCAAATCGGCAAGTTGAGTGAAGAGCAGCAAGTTGCGGCGCAGATTACTGGCATCGGCCGTCACGACTACAAAATCCGGATACTGCGCTGAGGTCCGGTCGTAGAGCAAGTCAGTTATTACCTTCTCGTCGAGACTCTTAGGATAGAGCGAGTACGTACCCGGCAAGTCGATGATTTCGGCGCGGTGCTGCGGGGTCAGTTGGCTAATACCCGTTTTGCGGTCTACCGTTACCCCCGGAAAGTTGCCGACTTTCTGATTTAGCCCCGTCAGCTGGTTGAAAAGCGAGGTTTTGCCTGAATTAGGATTACCAATCAGGGCTATGCGCGTGAGGCCGCGCGGTGCCGCTGTTGCGGTACCAGTGGCTTCCAGCGTGGCAAACAAAACTGCGTTAGCGGAAACGGTACGAACTCCGGCACTGCTCATGCGCGGTTACTCCTTCAGTAGTATAGTAGCTGCTTCACTCACCCGCAGCGACAGGGTGTAATCGGCGGCCTCGCCTACCACCAAAGTAATAGGGCAGCCGAGAGGCGCTCGGCTGTTGAGCCGTACCCGCGTACCTGGAATGCACCCCATTTCCAACAGCTTGAGGGCCATTTCGGGATCCTTCAAGCAGCAGATGGTGCCGCTCTCACCTAAACGCAGATCTTTTACGCTTCGAGGAGCAACAACAGTTTGGGCGGAGGCGAGACGAGCAGACACAGCGGCGGGTTTATTTAGACTTACTTTAAACAAAGGTACAACCCATTTAGGTTTCGCCCAACTCAACTACTTATCCAATGTCCAGCTGTAAGTGCCTTATAAATATTCTCTTTCACAATTGCATTTTTATAAATATTTTAAGAAAACGCATCGGAAATCAACATTATCATTTTAATTTTGGGATATAACACTAGCCTGATTACTTATGCTCCAACGCGTACTTGCTTTCGTCACCTTTCTTCTGCTGCTTCCAGCCTTGGGCATGGCCCAAGAGAATCGTCTGTCCGGTCGCATTGTCGACCAGAAAACCAAAGAGCCCATCCCCTTCGCCTCGATAGGCTTGAAGGAGGAACAGACTGGGGCACTCACCAACGAGTATGGCTTCTTCCAGATGTCCATGCCCGAGAAAAATGCGCAAGACTCTCTTATTGTGCTCGCTCTTGGTTACAAGCGCGTGGCAGTATTAGTTAAGCGCGGCAATGCTAACCTAGCTGACCTTATTATCGAAGTACCGAAGCGCGTTGTTGAACTCGCTAACGTAACGGTAAAGGGTGGCAAAATAAAGGACTTGTCGCTCGGCTCGAAATCTGCTACTCCAGGTGAGGGCATGATTCAGGGAATGCCGGGTAGCCAATATGCCTTCTTCGTGAAGAACGATAAAAATAAGAAGCTCGGCAACGTGCGTTCGGTTTCGTTCTACATCGGAGAAAACGGCTTCCCCCGCGAGCCTTTTCGGGTGCGTCTTTACAAAGCCGATGGCAACTATAATTCGCCTAATACGGATATCCTCACGGAGAACGTGGTGGTTTCGGCTCCAAAAGGCGGCGAGTGGTACACTATCGACCTAACTCCTTACAACATCGAAGCGCCTACCGAAGGCTTCTTCGTAGCCATGGAATGGATTGTAAGCGGCGACAAGTTTTACACCACCAATTTCATGGACACCTATACGCCCTACGGCCAGATCATGCGCCCGACTTT
This sequence comes from Hymenobacter sp., assembly GCF_036387835.1. Lineage (GTDB taxonomy): Bacteria > Bacteroidota > Bacteroidia > Cytophagales > Hymenobacteraceae > Hymenobacter. The sequence continues at coordinate 133,702 of NZ_DASVSY010000111.1, forward strand.
CGAGTTCAAGGAAAGCCGGACCTGGAGTTACACCATGGGTAAAGGCTGGAGTCTGCTCACGCTAGCCAGCAACGGTCAGCGCTACAACGCCATGATTAAAGCCGAAGTAGACCAGATTAAAGACTAATCACGGATTCTCTAGATTAGACGGATGGGGCGGATTCTGCGACCTCTTCGTAAGTACTTTATTTAAAGCAAAAAGGGCCTGCTAAGTAAGCAGGCCCTTTTGCGTTGAACTAAGCTAAAGTCGCGAGAGAAGTAGTTACAAACTCTAGCTTATCCGTTTAACCCGGAGAGCCTGTGAATACTATTTGATCACCGCAATTTCTACACGACGGTTTTGCTGACGTCCTTCAGGAGTAGCATTGCTGGCGATTGGAGCCGTTTCGCCCATAGGCTCTAGGCTGATACGGTCGGCGCTGATGCTGGCGTTGGAAGTGAGCCAGTTCTTCACGGCTTCCGCACGCTGAGCGCTTAGCTCTTTGTTGTAATCCTTGTCACCACGCGAGTCGGCAAATCCCATTACGCGTACTTGACCTTTGCCGTAGCGGCGACCAATGGAGCCACCAATTTCAGATAGGGCACGCGTGGCAGTGGGCTTGATCGTAGCTTTGTTGGTGTCGAAGAGCACGGTTTCTTCCAAGCCATAGACGCTGTAACGATCATCGCCGCGTACCGAAATTTCGGGCAGATCGATTTCTTCGTATTTCACGTCCGCCAGCTTAGCTTTGGTCATATCCCAGGCACCATCCACGGCATTGGCTGCCCCGGCGGCGGCACCAGAAGCAGCATCAGCCACTGAAGCTCCTTTGCGGTATACTACTGCGGTGTCTGCGGTGGCTTCCTGAGGCTCGTCTTTTTCTTGGGGTTTCTTTAAGTCGTTGCAAGACGAAGTGAACATGGCCATCAGGGCCAGGGCAGGAAGAAGTGTCTTTTTCATAACAAGAGGTGTTTAAATGGTTAAGTGGGAAAGGAAGATTTTGAAGCGCTTACGCAGGTAAGCAGTAGAGGTTGGCTATATAGAAAACAAACAGCCGTCAGGTCCGGCAAACGCAACCAATTGCGTTTGCCGGACCTGACGGCTGTTTTGGGTGATTAAGGAAATTATTTAACCTGCGCTCGGTTGGCAATCCAACTACGGATCAGCTCTAGCGCAGCCGGCGAAAAAGTTTCGTGCGGTTGACCGTTGACAAGTGCCCAATCGGCCGGGTCAGCGTGAAACTGATGATTTACGCCTGGTAGCTTTTTGCTGGTTACGTCGCGGCTGTTGCTCAAGGCTTTTGCGAGAGCACTCAGATTGCCATCGGCACCTACAATCTGGTCGGCGGTGCCGTTGAGCAGCAGAACTGGACACTTTATCTCGTTAAGGAGGAGAGCGGGGTTGAAGCTCAGGAAGGAGCGATACCGAAACGAGGTTAGTTCGGCGGCGCGATTTTTCGCCGTGACCGTATCCAGAGTGGCATCGTTTTGCCGCATCATTTTCACCAAGACTTCGCGCGCCTTCTTGGAATCGGGAGTTTGCCGAACTACCTCCTGCATAGCCTCTTGCTGTTTGCTAAACGCATATATAGCGGGGTCCTGCACTCCAATGGCCCGAAGTAGTGCCCTTTGCTGTTCTAAGATGACGGTGTTGCCCGGCAGACCATAAGCAGCAAGCGTCACCACGAAGCTAGGGGGCAATGGCTGGGTAGCGGTCAGCAAAGCTACATTGCCACCCTCTCCATGCCCAATTACCCCGATACGCGTCACGTCGATTTCGGGGCGGGCGCGCAGAAAATTCATTCCAGCCTGCACGTCGGTTACTAGGTCGGAGAGGGTACTATTTGTTACGTCGCCGGCGGAGGCACCTACCCCACGGTCGTCGAAGCGCAGGACGGCTACCCCTCGCCGGGTTAGATGGTCGGCTAACACTCCCATGGGCTGGTATTCACCCGCAGTGCCATTGCGGTCGTGCGGGCCAGTGTCGGACACCAGCACTACTGCTGGGAAAGGGCCAGGGCCAGCGGGCACTGTCAGGGTGCCCCCAAGCCGCAGATTCACGGGCAGATTGGTGTAGACTACTTCTTCCTCCCGATAAGGCGGGGTGAGACGCGCTTTAGGCGCGGTATTGATGGCGGCCGGAGAGAAAGTAAGGGTCAGTGGGGACTCAAAGCCGGGTTGACGCCACTTGCCCGCGACATGTTTACCATCTGAAGTAAGGCGACCGATAAAGCGGCTGCCAGCTTCTTCGGCCGCAAACACCACCGTGTCGCCTCGCACTTCTACCTGGACAGCCATGCGGCTAACGCGCTGCATGGGCACATCCAAAGTGGCAAAGTATTCCCCGCCGGTGAGGCTGACCAGTCGGAAAATAACTTCCAGTTCACCACCTGGCATTTTTAATGGTCCTTTCCACAAGCCATCAAGGGCCGGGGCAGACATGGCAGTCGATGCACTCAAAGCCCACAACAGCACGGGTAGCCACAAGCGTAATACACACGCATGTACAATCTTCTTCATAAGAGCTGAGTAGCGAAATACAACCAAATAATCTTGATAAGGTGAAAATCAGCCTTCACCCTTCCCCACGCCTAAACCTCATTTTCACGCAAGATAAGTAGTTCCTATCGTTCTATACACAGCAACCAATCAAAATTGACTGTCGACCTTCATTTTAGCGCTCTTGTTATTCTGCAAAAAACACACGCTTTACTCGCTCACTAACATTAGTTAGCAGTTCGTACGGAATAGTACCAATGCGCTCGGCCAGTTCGGGCAAAGGCAATTGCGAACCAAATATTTCGGCGGTGTCGCCAGCCTGCGCGTCGGCAATGTGGGTTACGTCGGCCATGCACATATCCATGCACACATTGCCGATGATGGGCGCCCGCTGTCCTCGCACGACCACCGCGCCGGCGCCGTTGCCGAAGCGCCGGTCGTAGCCATCGGCGTAGCCAATGGCGAGGGTGGCAATACGCCGCTCGTAGTCAACGGCTTGGCCGCGGCGGCCGTAGCCCACAGTTTCGCCGGGCGGCAGCGTTTTCACCTGCGAAATAGTGGTGCGCAGAGTGCTTACGGGCTGTAAGGCCTCTTGCTCGCGGCCGGTGGCTTCCACACCGTAGAGGCCAATACCGAGGCGCACCATATCCAGCTGGGCTTCGGGGAAGCGCAGGATACCCGCTGAGTTGAGGGCATGCTTGAGGATGGAGTAGCCCAAGGCTTCTTCTACCTGCGGCGTCATGCGCTGGAAGGCTGCCAACTGCTGGTGGGAGAAGCTGTTGTGCTGCTCTTCGTCGGCGCCGGCCAGGTGGGTAAGGGCACTGGCAACGCGCAGATAAGCGGCATTGTCGCGCAGCACGCGGCAGAGTTCTGGTATGTCGGATTCGGCGAAGCCGAGGCGGCGCATGCCGGTATCAAGCTTGAGGTGGATGGCGGGGAGAGGTTGCTGCCGGGCAGCGCTGAGGTAGTCGTGAAGCCGTTCGAAAGAATAGATTTCGGGCTCTAGATGGTACTGGCGCAGCACCTGGAAGGCATCGGGCGAAGGATTCATCACCATAACGGGCAGGCTAATGCCGTTCTGGCGCAGGTCCACGCCTTCGTCGGTGTAGGCTACGGCGAGGTAGTCGGCGCGGTGGAACTGCAGCAGGTTAGCTACTTCGTAGGAGCCGCTGCCGTAGGCAAAGGCCTTCACCATCACCATAAGTTTGGTGCCCGGTTGGATGCGGCTGCGGTAGAAATTGAGGTTCTGAACCAGCGCCTCCAAATTCACTTCCAGCACCGTGCCGTGGATTTTCTGCTGGAAAGCCGTTACAATTCGCTCGAAACCAAACCGGCGGGCACCTTTTACCAGGATAGTTTCCTGCCGAAACAGCTCGGGCTGAAATTGACGCAGGAAGTCGTCGGTAGTATCGTAGAAAGCGCCTTCCACTGCTTGGAAAGCCACTTGATGCTGCTGTATTTCTGGCCCTACTCCTACCAGCTTTTCTACGCCGTGGGTGGCTAGCTGCGCGGCTACGCGGGCGTAGAGGTCGGCCCCGGCGAGCCCCGATTCCAGCACGTCGCTCAAGATGAGGGTGCGGCGGCCGCGACGGGGCTGGCGGGCCAGGGCATCGAGGGCGAGGTTGAGGCCGGCTAAGTCGTTGTTATAAGTGTCATCGAGGACGTAGCAGTCGTTGAGGGCCTGCTTCATTTCCAGCCGCATGGCCACGGGGTGCAACCGGTCGAGGCGGTGCTGGATTTCGGCGGCGGGTACCTGGCGCCAAAGCAGCACCGACAAGGCGTGTAGCGCGTTTTCCACCGACGGCTCGTCGGCAAACGGTAGCGTGAAGGTGTGCTCCTGCGGTAAGGGGCGGGTCAGGTTCACGCGCACCACGGTGCGGTCGGCAGAGGCTTCGGCTACCGTGACGGCCACGTGCGCCAGGTGCGGCTGTTGGCGACTCCAGGTAAAGGTGCGATGCTCGAGCAGGTGGCGCCGAACAGCATCGTGAATTAGCTCGTGGTCGAGGCAGTAGAAGAGCGTGTCTACTGTTAGAAATAGCTGCATCTTCTCCTCAACCTTCTCTAAGTGGTCGGAGAAGCCGGCATCGTGGGCGGTGCCAATGTTGGTGAACAAGCCTAAGGTAGGCTGGATAACGCGGGACAGACGGGCCATTTCGCCCCGCTCGGAAATGCCGGCCTCGAAGATGCCGAGCGTGTGGGTGGCGTTCAGTTCCCATACGCTCAGCGGCACCCCCACCTGCGAATTGTAGGAGCGCGGACTCTTGCAAATCAGCTCGTCGGGGGCCAACAGCTGCGCTAGCCACTCTTTTACGATGGTTTTGCCGTTGGAGCCCGTAATGCCGAATACTGGCAGGCGGAACCGGCGCCGATGCTCGGCGGCCACAGCTTGGAGCGCGGTTAGCGCGTCGGTCACCAGCAAAAAGCTGGCTTCTGGATAGGCCACTAAACCGTCTGGAATTTCTTCCTCTCTATCTACTACATACAGCCGCACACCGCGTTGATACAGTTCGGGCACATAGAGATGGCCGTTGTGCTGCGGGCCGCGCAAGGCAAAAAATACGCTACCCGCAGCCTGCTCCACGCGGCGGCTGTCTAGGAGCAGACGGTGTACGGGTGCAGGGCCAGCGGGCGCGGAAAGCAAGGTGCCGTGGGTGAGGGCAGGAAGGTCGGCGAAGTCGAGCATGGTGCGGCAAAGGTACAGCAGGACTTTGGAGGGTGTAGGCAGCAGCTACAGGATTGGAAACCCAGCCAAGAAGTTGTTTGCTTTCGGTAAGGCTTGGCCTAGCTACCCTAGGTTGTGTTGCGAAACATATGTGCAACTGCTACCTCAGCTGTGCCGGAGCCTGTCAATGGCTCACGCAAACTAAACAGCTGGAATATGTAATTTCAGCGCATGAAAACCCTGCTGATACAAGTTATCCTGCTACTCGCGGCACGTTGCAGCTCCCCGCCGACGCTACCCGAAGCGGTGTATGGCGCTCCGGCGGCGGTCAGGTATTCGGAGGCCCGCTTCAGTGGAGAATGGTATCGGCGCAGTAACTCCGACCCCTGCCTTGTCAGGCTGAGTATTGGCCACGACACGCTTAGCCGCTACGATATCAACGAGGTAGTATGCCACGACCTTGGCCGTGCAGAAGCTTACACGGGATACGCAACGGGTGATTTTCTGCACGTTTTTGGCATATCCGAGCACCACGTTCCAGAGTTATGGTTTCATATGGAAGCCGGCCGCCAGCTCCTGATCATGACTTATCAACCACTTGCCTTCGGAAAGGAGCCGCGCCTAGCTATGGTACGCGACACCTTCTTTCTGGACTCTACCCGTGTCGTCGGCCGGAGGTAGTAACTCCGGCCGACATAAGGTATTAGGCGGCGGAAGCCGTTACCTTTGCCTTCCTTTTTGCTTTAGCTTATTGCTTTTGAAACTTTCTCGTCACCATCTGGCCGCGCTGGCGGCTTTCCTCGTCTGGGGTTTTTTCCCAATTCCCCTGCGGATGCTGCATGGCTACGCCAGCGGCCAAATTCTATTTTTCCGCATTCTGCTTTCCCTGGTTCTGTTACTGCTTGTTCATGGCCTGGGCCGGCGCGAGGCGGTGCAAGCCGTGGTGCGGCAATGGCGGGCGGCCCCGGCAACCGAGCGGCGGCAAGTAGCGGGCAGCACCCTGACCGGCGGCTTGCTGCTGACGGCTAACTGGCTGCTCTTTATTTATGTAGTAAACGAAGTGAGCGTACAGGCGGGCTCGTTTGCCTACCTCATTTGCCCCATCCTGACGGCGCTCCTCGGTTTTGCCTTACTCGGCGAAAAGCTGCGTCCCAACCAGTGGGTGGCTATAGCCTTGAGTGCGCTAAGTTGTGCGCTGCTGGGCGCGGGCGAGCTGCGCACCCTGCTGATGAGCCTGGTAGTAGCCTTCACCTACGCCTTTTACCTTATCACGCAACGCCGCTTGCAAGGCTACGACCGGCTGGTACTACTCACGGTGCAGTTAGGGCTGGCGGCTTTGGTGGTCCTGCCCTTAGCGCCGCTGTTGGGAGCCAAGCCGCTAGCTGGCTTTGCCGATGCGCATTTACTGCTGTACGCGGCTATTCTTAGCGCTGGCTTCACGGTGCTGCCGCTGTTCTTGAACCTGTATGCGCTCAATATGCTGCCTTCCGGTACCGTGGGTATTCTGATGTACGTAAACCCGATTGTAAGCTTTGCGCTGGCTTTCCTGTACTTCGGCGAAGCGGCCTCGCTTACGCAGGCGGTGGCTTACGGTATGATTTTGCTGTCGGTGGCCCTCTACAATCTGAATTTGCGGCAACCGTCGACCTCACCCCCTAGCCCCCTTCCTGAAAGAGAGGAGGAACTAGAAAAAGCTAAGAGCTATTAGCTGATAGCTAACAGCTATTTTGAGAAGGGCGCTAGAGGGTGAAGTGTAATCGTTATTACCTTCGGACGCTTTTAGAGTTTATAATCTCCTGCTAATGACTACCGTTTTTTCTGCACCAACGGCCGTTGTGCCGGTTGCCGCGCCGCTGTGGCAGCGGGCACTACCCCATGTGCTGGCCGTGCTGATTTTCATGGGGCTGGCTGTGCTCTACTTCTCGCCTATCGTGTTCGAGGGCAAAACCCTGAGCCAGCACGACATCGTGCAGTTCAACGGGGGTGCTCACGAGCTACAGTTGGCCCGCGCGGCCGGCCGGGAAGTTTTGTGGACCAATTCCATGTTTTCGGGGATGCCGACCTACCTCATCAGCACCCGCTTCCCCGGCGACTTAAGCACCTACCTGCATACTATTTTCACGCTGGGCATGCCGGCGGTGGTAGCCAACCTGTTTTTGGCGCTGCTATGCGGCTACATCCTGTTCGTGGCGCTCGGTTTGTCGCCGGCCGTGAGCAGCGTGGGGGCCGTGGCATTTGGCTTCACGAGTTACAACATTGTGATTCTGGCCGCGGGTCATAATACCAAGAGTCTGGCGCTGGCGTATGCGCCGCTGGTGCTGGCGGGTTTGCTGGTGGCGTTTCGGCGCAACAAATGGCTGGGTACTGCGCTATTTGCGCTTGGCTTGGCCATGAACGTGCGCTCCAATCACTTGCAAATCACCTATTACCTGCTGCTGCTGGTAGTGGTGTTCGGGATAGTGGAACTGATTTACGCTCTGCGGGAGAAGCGTTTAACTGATTTTCTGGGCCGTTCGGTATTGTTGGGTGTGGCCGCACTGCTGGCCGTTGGAGTGAGCTTCGGCCGCCTCTACACCACCGCCGAATATGGCAAATACAGCATTCGGGGCCGCTCGGAATTGAAAACGCCCGCTCCTGCCGCGCCCGGTGAGTTAGCCGCGCCCGCCGACGCCGATGGCACCGGGGGCTCGGGCCTCGACCGGGAATATGCCTTTAGCTACAGCTACGGCATCGGAGAAACCATTACGCTGCTGATTCCAAACTTTTACGGAGGGGCTTCGCAGATGAAGCTGAGCGACAACTCGGCGACTGGCAAGGCACTTAGTGGCATGGGGGTACCGCCCGTGCAGCTCAGCGACTACCTGGCCCACATGCCTACTTACTGGGGAAATCAGCCCATTACCAGCGGCCCCGTGTACGTGGGCGCTATTGTGTGCTTTCTATTCGTGCTGGGCTTGTTGGTGGCCGACCGCCGTACCCGCACCTGGCTGGCCGCTGGCACGCTATTGTCGCTGGTACTGGCCTGGGGCAAGAATTTCGAGACATTCAACTATCTGATGTTCGATTACTTCCCCGGCTACAACAAGTTTCGAGCGGTAAGTATGGCCCTTGTGATTGCGCAGTTGGCAATGCCGTTGTTGGCTGTGCTGGCGCTGGCTCGTGTGCTGCAAGGTCGGGTAGTAGGGGCCACGGTGGCAGGAGCCAGTACTCATCCAAGCTTGGCCGCTTTGAGTGCCAAAACCACTGATGCGCCCGAAACTGCCGACCTTAAGCGGAAGGTATTGTTGGCGCTTGGTATCACGGTAGGTATTTGCGTATTGGCTTTCCTGGCTGGTTTAGGGGCCGACTTTGCAGCACCGATTGATGCGCAGCTCCAGCAGCAAGGGTTTCCGCTAGATGCCATTCGCCAGGACCGCGCCTCGCTGATGCGCACCGATGTGCTGCGTTCCATCGTGTTCATCTTGTTGGCAGCGGGTACGCTCTGGTTTTACTTGCAACGGAAATTAGCGGCCGGAACAGCGGCGGCCCTGGTAGCGGTTTTAACGCTCGTGGATTTGTGGGGAGTAGATAAGCGCTACCTCAACGAAGCCAACTTTCAGAACGAAACCGTAGCGCAGCAATTCGTTCCTTCGGCCGCCGACCAGCAGATTTTGCAGGATAAAGATTTAAGCTACCGGGTGCTAAACCTGGCAAATCCGTTCAACGAAGCGCAAACCTCGTACTTCCACAAGAGCATTGGGGGCTACCACGGGGCCAAGCTGCGCCGCTACCAAGAACTGATTGAACGGCAGATTTCGCGCAACAACACGCAGGTGCTCAACATGCTGAATACGCGCTACATCATCCAGCCCGCGCAAGCGCCTCAGCAGGAAGGACAGCCGGGCACCCCGGAGCAGGTGCAGCGCAACCCGGGCGCCCTTGGCAATGCGTGGTTCGTGAATGAGGTGCAGAAAGTGCAGAACCCCGACCAGGAAATCAATGCCCTAACGAACCTCAACGCGGCCACCACCGCCGTAGTAGATGCCTCGAAATTCCCCCTGCCTAAAACCAACTACAACGCGCCAGGCTCCACTATTGCCCTCACCAAATACGAACCCGACGCACTAACCTACCGCGCCACGGCCACGGCCGACGCCTTCGTGGTGTTTTCGGAAATCTATTACGCCGACGGCTGGAATGCCTACCTCGATGGCAAGAAGGTGCCGTACGTGCGGGCCAACTATGTGCTGCGCGCCATGCCGCTGCCGGCCGGCACGCACACCATCGAGTTCAAGTTCGAGCCGACGGAGTATGCTATTGGCAACACGGTTTCTTTGGTGTCGTCGGTGCTGCTGATACTGGCCTTGGTGGGTGCGGTGGTATATGCGGTGCGGCAGAAGCCGGCATATGGCCCGAGTGCCTTTTAGCCCGCAGAGGGCGCAGAACGTTCTGCGCCCTCTGCGCTGCTTCTGCGCCCTCTGCGGGCTAAAAATGTCAGCACATGATTATTCAACAGCTCGAAGAACTTGAAGCAAGCCGCCGCAACATCCGGTTGCTACTGCTGCGCGACGACCTGGCTCATCCGGAGCTACCCGGCAACAAGTGGCGCAAGCTGAAGTACAATCTGGCCGAAGCACAACGGCTAGGCCACGACACGCTGCTGACTTTTGGCGGGGCCTTTTCCAACCATGTTGCCGCCGTGGCCGCGGCTGGCCGCTTGCATAACCTACGCACCATCGGTCTTATTCGCGGCGAAGAAACCTTACCACTCAATCCTACGCTTGCTCGCGCCGTTGCCAACGGCATGCACCTGCGCTACCTCGACCGGAGCACCTACCGCCGCAAGCAAGAGCCCGCATTTTTGGCCGAGCTACTGCACGAAACCGGCCCGGCCTACGTCATCCCCGAAGGCGGCTCTAACACCCTGGCTCTGCCTGGCTGCGCGGAGTTGGTAGCGGAATTAACGGCGGAAACGCATTTCGATTATCTGTGCGTGGCCTGCGGTACGGGCGGAACTCTGGCGGGTTTGCTTACCGGCCTCAGCGGGCAAACCCAAATAGTAGGAGTAGTTGCCCTGAAAGGGGGCGAGTTTCTGCGGGCTGATATCGATACCCTAACGCAGACGGCCACCGGCCGCACCTACCCCAACTACGAGTTGCGCACCGACTACCATTTCGGAGGCTACGCGAATTTTTCAGCGGAGCTGCTGCACTTCATCCAGGATTTTGAAAGCCGTCATGGAGTTCTGCTCGACCCCATTTACACAGGGAAGCTACTGTATGGCGTCCTGGATTTGCTGCAGCACAACTACTTCGCGGCGGGTTCTACGGTGGTAGCCGTGCATACCGGCGGCCTGCAAGGCTGGACGGGTTTCCAGCAGCGGTTTGCGCACCGCAGTGCTTGGTGGCCTAGCGCGATTTAGCAGTATGCGCTACTGCCGGCTCCATCAGCGTTTTTTCCAGCCGCCGCAGAAACGGTTGGGCTCCTAGAGCAGCTAACAGAAACCAGTGCGACAGTACCGGCCCGGAAAACCGGACATCCCAATCTTCCACCGTCAGCATCACCACCAACGCCTGCAGCAAAACCACGGTGGCGGCATACATTCGCATAGTACGGGGCACCGATTGGCGGCCTACCCCGCGCACCGCCAACCAGTAGAGCAGCGGCAAGGTGAGGACCACCAGCAAACAGTGTAAGAAGGAATAGTAAGGCTTCGGGAAGCCCATAAAATAAGCAAGCTTCAAACTGGCTAGCTGCGCGAAGTACTGCGGGTTGTGTGCGATGAAATAGCCAAGCCGCCAAAGCGGCGCCGCAGCCAGATCGGGTAGCTGTAGAGGCGCAGCCGGGTGAATATTGGCTTCGGGGCAGCCATAGATAATGACACCTTGCTCGTAGGTTTCGATGAGCGTGAAGGTCCGCAGCAGTCCGTTGAGGCCTACCCATACCAGCGGCAGCGCCGCCAGAATAGCCCCCAGCAACAACGTGTTGCGCCAGCGCGGCCTTTGTTCGCGTAGCCATACCAACACTGCCACTCCGGCTGCGCCTGCCGCTACAAACCCATTGGGGCGAATAGTTGCGGTAGCCAACAGCACTACGACAGCCAGTGCTGCCCCACCCACGGTCCGCGTGGATGTTGCCAGCCATAGCGAAAACACGAGCATGCTGGTAAACAACGATTCGGTCAGCAGAAACGCGTTGAAGCGCTGGATGTCCGTCCAGCCAACAAACAGCAACGCCGCCAGCGCCGCCGTAGCCCAATGGCCGCCACTTAGACGCCAGGCAGTACTATACAGTGCCCGTGCCGCCAGCCCTGACAACACAACCTGCACTAACCCCATGCTGCGCCAGCCTAACTCCAGCTTCAGAAAAAAGCTTAGAAACAACGGATACCCCACGTAGCGCAGATAATGTCCCTCGGCCAAGGTGCCAGTAGCAGCCACCTGTTCCGCGTATTTCAGGTATTGTCGACTATCGGTAGTGATGTGCGGGCCTTGGTACAGCTGCCAGCACCACGCTTGCACCAACAACCATAGCCCCGCCAGCAACCAGCCGTGCCAGCGCTGCAGCCAATACCAGGCCGCAGTGGCGTATCGGGAGTGAATAGGAAGTAGAATGTGGGCCATAAGAACCGGAATCCGGCAAAGCTACAGCAGTACAATGGAAGCACTGCCTTGGCTGCCCACCAGAACACTGTGCCTTCTGCGCAACTCTCTGCGCCCTCTGCGGGAACCGACGTTAGCTGCTCCAGCAAATCTTCTGGTATTGCCGTACTATAGCGGAGTTTTCTGCCCTATCCCGCTTATGTCATTTTCCCTTTTGCTGCGGCGCCTGTTGCCACTTTTGTTTTTAGTAGGCTTGGGCTGGTTTCTCTGGACGAAAGTGCGCCCCGCGCTGGACGGGCTGGAGAATCCGCTGGACCCGGCGCCCCGCGTCACCGTCACGCACAATACGGTGCTGGAAAAAGTGGAAAGCCTCGGCCGCTTAGAGCTGGTGCGCTACCATTTCAAGGACGTAGTGGAGTACAAGAAAAGCACCTACCGCTTCCTGCCCGATGCCAAAGTGGCCCTCATTGTAGCCGGCAACGCCATCGGCTGCCTGGACTTGCGCAAAGTGCGCGCTCAGGATGTGGTGTTTGAGGGCGACTCAGTGGTGCGGGTGGCCCTGCCGCCCGCCGAGCTCTGCACCTGGCAAATCGACCACAGTGCCAGCCGGGTTTACAGCGTAGAAAACGGCTTTCTGCAGGACGCGGAGTTGGTTGATGCGGGCTACAAATACGCCGAAGCCAACGTACGCCGCGCTGCCTTGCAATCGGGCATTCTAACCCAGACAGAACAAAATGCCCAACAAATCCTCAAACCCATGCTCGAAACCATGACCGGCCGCCGCGTGGTGCTTACTCGCCAAACCGCTCCGCCCCAGCTTCCTGCCCAACGCTAGTCTTCTTTCGTTATGAAAATCGTTGAATATGAGCGTAGCCTGCAATGGGTTGGGTATTTACACTGCCCGACCTGCAACAAGGACAACGTAGGCTGGCGCTCCAGCGGCATGAGCGAAGCTTTTCCGCACTTCTATTGCTCGCTATGCTCCAATGTTATTCTGCAAGGGAAAGCCAAAGAACTGGTGTACTACGAAGCCACTCCGGAGCTGTTGGCTCAGGTGAGCGCAACCTTACCAGCCTGCCCGTGCGGCGGCCAGTTCACGCCCACCGTCGGCCCCAAATACAGCTGGTGTCACCACGAGATACCCTTGATTAATGACCCGGTCAAGCACTTGCAAAACCCAAACATGGTGGTGCTGGACGGTGCCTGCGTCATCTACGATCAAGGAGAATCTTATCAGGTGCGTATCATCTAGACGGTAGCCAATAGCGCGCAAGCCACACAGCCTGGAACAAATCAGCTGTCCTCGTCTTCCTCCGGCGCCTTGCCTAGCTCGTCCAGGGCTATTTTTATCAGGTCTGACTCGTAGCCTTTGCCGGTGAGGTAAACCTGAATTTTCTGGCGGCGGATGCGGGGATTACGCTCTTTTTCCTGGCGGTCCTTCTTTTCCAGCACGTCCACCAGATTCTGGTAGTATTCGTCACCGTCGATTTCCTTGAGGCCCGCCTTGATACAGTACTCGGAAATGCCTTTCTGCTTCAGTTCCTGTGTAATACGGCGGCGGCCCCACTTCTTGTTGCGGTAGTGCCCGCGCACAAAAGCCTTGGCGAAGCGCTCCTCATCGAGCAGCTTTTCCCGGCTCAGCCGGATGATGATTTCGCCAGCTTCGTCCTCATCAAGGCCATACTCGCGCAGCTTGCTTTCCACTTCTTTCTGGTTGCGCTCTTGGTAGGCACAGAAAGCTGCTATTTTGTGCATCGCCTCGCCGGGCGTGTAGGTCTTCTTCTTTTTTTCAAACTGATTCATAGGGAAAGATAACAGTAACCCGAAGTTGTACTTCGCAAGGCATTGAACGATGCTGCTCCCTCAACCATACCTAGAACAGTAAGATTTCCTTCGCGCCTATCATTCAGCACGTCGCGAAGTGCAACTTTGCGCCACATAATTTAAGGGGTCCGTCACCTATTTTGGTTTCCTTTGGTTTTCAACAGAAGTCAACCCTTTGACTTTCTATTGTATCTGTCTTAGCAACATCCGTTTCCGTTATCTAATGCCGCGTTACCTTCTCTTGCTTACTTTGTTTTTAGCCACGCTTACGGCCTCGGCCGGCGTGGTGCGGGGCCGCGTGACCGATACGCAAGGCGGAGCCGCGCTGGCCTTTGCCAATGTGGCCGTGCGCAACACCACCACTAGCACCGCCACCAACGAGCAAGGCAACTACCAGCTGCGCCTCCCGGCAGGCCAATACGAGCTGGTTTTCCAGTATGTTGGCTACAAGCCCCGCATCGAGCAGGTGCGCGTGGCCGGCGGCGACACCGCTACCGTGCTGGACGTGACGCTAACTTCGGAAACCTACAAGCTGCGCGAAGTAGTGGTACGCTCCACCGACCGGGACCCTGCCTATGCCATCATTCAGCAGGCGCAACAGTGGCGGCGCTACCACCGCCGCGAGGTGGCCGCCTTCCGGGCCCGCGCTTATATCAAAGCCCTGGCCCGGTTTCTGGAAGTGCCCGGCAAAATCTTAGGCCTGGTGAAAGTAGGTCCGGATTTCAAGCCCGGCATTTTCTACCTCTCCGAATCGGTGTCGGATATGACCTTCCGTCAGCCCAATGTGATACAGGAGCGCATGATTTCCTCCCGCGTGAGCGGCGATACCAAGGGCATCAGCTTCAACCGGGCCGGCCGCGGCGCCGGCCTCAACTTCTACGACAACGTGCTGAAAAGCGGCTTTTCCGAGCGTGGTTTCGTGTCGCCGATTGCCGATGGAGCCATGCTCTTTTACAAGTACGAGCTGGAAGGCACCTCGCAGCAAGGCGGCGTGACAGTGCATAAAATCCGGGTGACGCCGCGCCGCCGCACCGACCCGGTGTTTTCCAGCGGCCACATTTACATCGTCGATGGCACCTGGCGTATTCATTCGGTGTCGCTCAACCTCGACAAAAACGCGCAACTCGATTACGTGGAGAGCTTCCACATCGAGCAGCTTTTCGCGCCCGCACCCGGCCCTTCCGATGTGTGGGTGATACAGTCGCAGAAGATTACGGTGGGCTTTACGGCCTTCGGGTTCAAGGGCAACGGCTACCTCACGGCCATACTGTCCAACTACAAGGTGACGCCCACCTACCCCAACCGCCCCGCTCCTACCGTCGCGCCGCCGGTTGCCGCCAACGAGCCCGCCGAAGCACCCGTCACCCGCGAAACCGCCGCCGATATTCGTAAGCAGAAACCCAAGCTGGCAGGCCTCAACCGGGACGTACGCCGCCAGGCCAAGAAAGCCGAGGGCGACACATCTGGCCTAAGCATCGGCAAGCTGCGTCGGGGCGAGGTGATGCTGGTGGAAAAAGGCGTGAACGAGCGAGATTCCAGCTATTGGGACAACATCCGCCCGATTCCGCTCACCGAGGAAGAGCAGAAAGACTACCAGGTTAAGGACAGTACCGAAGTAGTGCGCAACTCGCGCCCCTACCAGGATTCGTTGGACCGGGTGCGCAACAAGCTCCAGCCCACTTCGCTGCTGCTCGGGGGCTATAGCTATTCCAACACGTTCCGGAAGCGGCAGTGGTACGTGGCGCCGGTGTTCAATATTCTTAACTACAACACCGTGGAAGGCGCGGTTATCAACCCCGAATTCACGTTCACGCAGCGCACCGACGACCGGCGCTTCTACTCCATCACGCCCGCGTTGCGCTACGGCTTCAGTTACAAGCTCGTCAGCCCGAGCTTGGCGGCTACCTGGCAATACGAGCCAGCCAAACTGGCCAGAGTGAGCTTCCGGGCCGGCCGCTTCATCGAGAATTTCGACCCTAACACGCAGCTCACGCCCTTCATCAACAGCTACTACACGCTGTTCGAGAACCGCAATTACGCCAAGCTCTACCGCCGCGACGGCGCGCAGCTTGGCTACCAGGTAGAAGCCACCAACGGCCTCACCCTGCAAGGCACCCTGAGCTACTACGACCGGCATGAGCTAACCAACAGCACCATCGACCTGCTGGTCGATAAACCAGGCCGGGCTTTCACTCCGAATGAGCCCGTAAACGAGGAGTCACCGACGGGCACCGGTTTCGGCCGCAACCAGTCGTTGGCCTTTGAAATGGTAGCTTCTTTTCGGCCCGGTCAGCGCTTCATTAGTCGCCCCGATGGCAAAATCAATTTGGGCTCGAAATCTCCAACTTTCATGGGCATCTGGCGGCAGGGCGTAGGTGGTGTTTTGGGGTCTGACACGCGCTACACGCTGCTGGAGCTAGGCATCCGCCAGACGATAGGCATGGGGCTAATAGGCACCAGCGCTTACAAGGTGGCAGCGGGCGGCTTCCTGGGCAACCCGCAGCTCTCTTTTATGGATTACCGCCATTTCAGCGGCAACCGTACCTACCTAGCAGCGGACTTCAGCCAGTTCCAGCTCCTCGACTACTACCGCTACAGCACCCGCGCCAAGTTTTTGGAGGCCCACTACAACCACCATTTCAACGGTTTCTTCCTCAACAAAATCCCGTTGCTACGCAAGCTGAAGTGGCAGGAAGTAGCCTCGCTCAACTACCTCACCACCCGAGAAGTGGGGCACTACGTGGAAGTAGGTGTGGGCCTAGAGCACATCTTCAAAGTCATGCGCCTGGACTTCTACACCGGTCTGCAATCCGGCCGTCGCGTAGGCACCGGCTTGCGGGTAGGCATTGGGTTCTAGCAAGGTTTCAATTAAGCTAGCCTCCGATGCTCTGTTTTTCAACGGCAGACCTACTAGAGCGGAAGCCCTGATATGCAACAAGCCCTTGACGACTACTGGAGCGTCAAGGGCTTGTTTAGTAAGAGAAGCTTTGGGCTTGCAGAAAGATGCTTGCGTATTCTCCTGCGAGAACAGGAAGGCAGTGGCTTACTTCACTTCCTCGAAATCCACGTACTCGCCGCCCTCAAAATGTCGGGCTGGCTTGGCTTGCGCCTTAGGCGGCACATAATCCACGTGAACCTGGCCGGCGCTGGTAGCGTGGTTGCGGGTAGGTTCGGGGCGAGGAGCCTCGAAGGGGTTGGCCCCAACTTGTTGGCCGTAGCGGCGAGTTTGCTTTTTCAGAAATCCAACGACCAGCCAACGCATCAGCACCGGCAATACGAAGCGGAGAACCAAAGAAATCAGAAAGAATATAAGCAGGAACTTAACCATCAGGAAGCCGCTCCAGCGGCCGGGTTGAGAGGTTGAAAGTAAAAATCAGCACTTACGGCACCTTGCAGCTGCCCTTCAGTGCAGGGTACAAGTTCAGAACGCTCGGAAAGCAGAAATGGTTTGTAGCCGAGTTCTGCCAGCAAGTTTACTACGGCTAGACGGTTTTCCAGCCCGTTCAGTTCGGTTTGGATAAGCGGCTGAAAACGGCGCAACGTAGCCTGCATATGCCGGAACACCTCGAACTCGAAGCCCTCTACGTCGCACTTCACAAAATCGAGGCGCGGCAGGTGGGCCAGTAGGTCGTCGGGGACGCGCATGGGCACGTCGTAGGTGCGGGCGTAGTGCTCGTGGGGGTTGCTGGCGGCTACTTTGGTCATGCCGTGGTGCAGCAGGCCGTCGCGCTCGGGCGTGCCCATTTGCACGGTGGTGTTCTGGCCGCCGAGGGCGTAGGGTAGCAGCGTGAGGTTGCGGACCCCGCTGCGCTTCACGTTGTCTTGCCAGATAGCCTGAAAATCCGGAATCGGCTCCACGGCCAGCACCTGCCCCTCCGGCCCCGCCAAGCGCGACAAAGCCACGGAGTAGTAGCCGAGGTTCGCGCCAATATCAAGGCAGACAAAGCCGGGCTTGATAAGCTTTTCCAGGAAAAACAGCTCCGGATACTGTCGCTTGCCCCATCCCGCACCTACCAGCCGCAGATACACGCCACTCACAAAACGAATGTACTGCTTGAAGCCAAGCGTCTGGACCAAAAGTTTGCGGAGTTGTTTCACCATGATAGCCGCAAAGATGCCGGAAAGCCGGGAAATTCAGACGGTCCACTTCAACAGTGTTGCTACGCTCATAGTAGCGCGGAAGCTATAGGAAGCCACAGGAAATCTATGGCTTCCTGTGGCTTCCTATAGCTTCCGCGCTACGTCGTTGGTTTTCCCCCTACGATATCCTCGCTTTTCGGGCTTTGCTCCATAGGCGCGAGGCGCCGGCGGCTACTAAGCCGCCCACAGTATACCAAGCTACCGTCATGAGCTTGGTTTCGGGGGTGCTGTTGCTTGGTGCTTCGCCCAAGCCAAGCGGCCCCGGCAGTATTACCCCACCCACGCCGGCAGCCACTCCAAGCGCGGCCCCACGCCACCAGACATTCTTGCCCCGGCCTACCAAGCTAAAATAGAGTCCGTTGGAAAGCAGGTCGCCGGCCATAGTGAGGTCGAAGAGCGTGGGCTCGTCGGGTTGGGGTGCCTCGGCTTTGCCGAGCATCTTGCGCAAAGCGCGCATGCCAAGCACATCCATGCGCGGCGCATCGTGGGGCCGCAGATGGCGGACGGTTTCGTGGAGTAACGTCAGGGCAACAGCACCCGCCAAGCCGCTGGCTAAGGCTTGGGGTACAACAGAAGGTTTAGCGCGTTTCATAGGTATCGGGCCAAGTGACAAAGGTTTGTCTACTATTCGTTGACGCCGGCCTAATGGTTATGCTATAGGATTAGCATACTCACGAAGAGTTACAACATCTATTGCCTTCACTTTCCAGACTCTGGCAGAGGGAAAGTTCGGAGGGCTTGGTTCCGTCAAAGAGGAAAGAGAGTTGCTACTTGGCTACTCGCATAGACGACTCCCGAACTATTAGGGAAGGAGGTAAGACTATTGCCTTCAATTCCTCTTCTTTGGTAGTACTTGCTTGTAATTTAGTTAGCAACACGTTTATCGAGCTTTCCGCTATTTTTTCAACGGGCTGTGCAATTGCAGTTATTGTTGGGGAATGCAACCTGAATAAATCATGGTCATCGAAGGAGACTATAGCCAATTCGTTGGGAATTTTAATTCCAAGACGCGAAATAGCTTCCAAACCATAAATACAAAGTGAGTTATTAGCGAATATCACCGCATCAAATTCTCGGCTCTGCCCTATAAAGTTGTATATGTCTACAATCATATCTTCTATGTCCTTACCGAAATTAAGCACAACGCTTTTTACTTTTTCCGGTAAGTCTCGCTCCGCTAAAGCTCTCCTATAGCCATCTAATCGGGCTTCCATTTGCGTCTGCTTGGAATCACTCGTGATAAAGGCAATGTTCGAGAAGCCTTGCTCCAGCAAATGGCGCGTAGCTTCATAAATACCAGCGGCGCCATCAACTACTATATAATCCGTCGTTAACTCCGGCAAATAACGGTCAAACATTACAGTAGGAATACCACTTTTAAGCAAGGAATTCACTTCCTTCTCTATTCCTTCCGGGGGCGCAATTATATATCCGTCAATATGCCGCTCCTGAAACATGGCAATCAAATCCTTGGTTTTCAGGGTATCATTTTCGGTGCTGCAATAAATAATCCGGTAGCCTCGCGCAAAGGCATTCTTTTCTATCATCCAGGCAACCGTAGCAAAAAATGGGTTTGATATATTTTCTATTATCAACCCAATAACGTGCGTTTTCCCGGTGCGCAGGCTTTTAGCCAGTTGATTGGGTTTATATCCAATTTCCTCAACGTACTGTAATACCCTTTCCGTTAGCGCGTCACTAATGCGCTGCTCTTTTGCCTTGCCGTTCAACACCAATGATACAGTGGCAATAGAAACATTCAAGTGCTTTGCAACATCATGAATTAAGGTTCGTTTTTTCAACTTGGCGGCTTTACTTTTTCCTGAAAATAATATTGAATATATCCCTAACTGTTACTACAAAGCTATACCATCATAATCACTGTATTACGCTGCTGATAAGTAACTGGCCGCAACTAAGTGAGAATTAGAAATTCTTAAAAATAGTTTAACCTTAAGTTGAGAGTGGTTATTATCAACAAAACGCAAGGTCGATATTTGAAAGCACTTCTTTGCTTTTCACGTAAGTAAAACCATCTAAGAGCACCCCCAAGAGGCAGAAACAAGGTGGATTGCTTGGTGTAAAGCTGCTCTCGTTTATTTTTTCCCGTGGGTAATTCCCTCCCATTGGTCGGTGCGGAAAGGAGCAGCCGGCAACCCTTCCCGGTTATACAGATTGGCCTCGGGGTTGTTGGCCCAGGCATAGCGCACAGCTACCGGCGTAGGTACCGCGCTGCTCGACAACACCACGTCCTGGCCTTGCACGGTGGCCGTTGCCCAATAAAACTTCTTGTCGGCTCCTGCCACGGCAAATCCTTTCAAAGCGCCGTTGCCACCTTTCACTACCAAACCAGAGCCTACCCCGGTGAAGCGCAGTTTCGCTGTGTTCCCGCTCACGCTCATCGATTGAAAAGTAGGACCACTTGCTACCACCTGCTTATCGCCGTAGGCTACTTTGCGGGCTACTAAAGCTAACCGGTGCCCTACATCCTGCTTGTTGGCCGGATGAATGTCTTTGGCATCTCCAATATCAAGCGCAACGGCCATACCAGTCCGGGGGAGCACCAGCGCCTGCGCCTGCGCTTCGCGCAGTTCGGCCCAATCCGATTCGGTTGGTTCGGTCGGCGACTCGTTGAAGTTGGCCAGTTGCACGAACAGGAACGGCATCTCGTAGCCCCAACGGCCGCGCCAATCCTTGATCAGGGCCGGAAACAACGTGCGATACTGCTCGCCGCGGTTGGCATTGCTTTCGCCCTGATACCAGATGACGCCCTTCAATGCGTAAGGAATTAGAGGGGCAATCATGCCATTGTAGAGCGTGGTGGGTTTGTTCTGAGCATTGTTATCTGTAGCAGGAACTGTGGCGGCCAGTTGTTCTAGCTCAGTCACCGGAGCCTGAAAATCGGGTAGTGTTTTCAAGGCCGCGCCACTTACCCACGCCTCGGCTGGCGTGCCGCCCCAAGGGCTGCTTATTATGCCAATGGGCACGTTATAGCGCTTATATAAGTCGCGGGCGAAAAAGTAAGCCACGGCCGAAAACTGCCCGGCGGTGCTTGGGCTACACACTTTCCAGTTATAGCCTTGGTTTTCTGTTTGCGGCTGATAGGCAGTTACTTTCTTGACTGTGAACTGCCGAATCCGAGGGAAATTAGCTGCAGCTACCTCCTGCTCGGCATTCACAATCAAAGGATAAGAATTGGGCGAGGGAGCGTTTGGATCGCGCAATGGCAGTTCCATGTTCGATTGGCCAGAAGCCAGCCATACATCTCCCACCAGAATATCCTGAATAGTGAGCGTGTTCTGGCCCTTAATCGTCATGGTGTAGGGGCCTCCGGCGGGTATAGCAGGCAGCATAATCTGCCATTTGCCCGTGGTAGCTGGGGTAGCTGCGTAGGTTTTTCCTTGGAAGGTCAGCGCAACCTTCTCGCCAGGGTCTGCCCAGCCCCAGATGGGCACTTTTACGTCGCGCTGCAATACCATGTGGTCGCCTACCAAAGCAGGTAATCGAATGCCAGCCTGCACAGCAAGGTTGCTTTGTAGCATCAGCAAGGAAAAGGTGAAGACTTTAAATTTCATACAAAAGGGGGAGCGTACATTGGAAAGTAAGCTACAGATAACATGCACTATACGAAGATTGATTTTGCTTTAACTTGCTATCGGGCTACGGAAAACGATTGCGCAACTGATGCAGACCTACTATCTTGTTGCCTGGTAGGCCAGCTTTTACCGTCAGTATAGGCTTTTGCTTACTTCTAGCAGGTATCTACTGCCTCACTCCGTTACCGTTCTACTACCGAATGCCTGGTTTCAGCTACGTTCAGTTGCACTCACTTCTTGTCTTTTTTGCTAAAACGTATTAGCTGGTAAATATGTGGTTTATGATTGATAAAACTACTTTACCTGTGACCACCGCAACAACCTTTTTGCTTCTGGCTTTCGCAAGGGCGCTGCAAATACCACCACTACAAGCCGATACCAGTACTACTGATCAGTTGCATCTTGCCAAGGATTGCTATCAATTTACCTCATCGAATAGCCATTTAGTGTAATGAAACAGAAGCTCTTCCTTCTATTCTGCCTTTTTTCAACTAGTTCGCTCACTTGGGCGCAGTCCAGTTCGGTTTATCACGTAAAATCTCCGGACGGAAAGCTTGACTTAACAGTGCAAACTGGTGCCGTCCTGAGTTGGTCTGTTCAGCACGAGGCGACGCCCGTGCTGGCTCCCTCCCCTATTTCACTGACTTTGTCAGGAGGGGAAGTACTTGGCAAAAATGCAGTGGTCGAAAATTCGAAAACGGCCAGTGTCAACACCACCATTGCAGCACCGATTTACAAGAAAAGCAAAGTCACCGACAATTATAATCAGCTGACGCTTGACTTGAAAGGCAAATACGGCCTGATAGTGCGGGCCTACAACGAGGGTGCGGCTTACCGCTTTTTCACTAAAAGGAAAGGTCAAATTACTGTCGTGAACGAAGACGTTGCCTTTAACTTCACTGCCGACCACGCTGCGCTTATTCCTTTCGTGCGTGACCTCCGGGTGCCAACCGACATGTACATCTCTTCATTCGAAAGCTTGTACACTCCTTTGAAACTCTCGGAAGTAAACAAGGTGAAGAAGGATACGCTCGCCTTCTTGCCGGCTTTGGTAACCATAGGCGACAACAAGAAGGCGGTATTTCTGGAAGCAGATGTTGAAGACTACCCAGGCATGATGCTGAAGGGCGCCACGCAAGCCACTCCAAGCTTGCACAGCGAATTTGCCCGGTATCCGGCCGAGGAAAAAGCGGGCGGCTTCCACAACATGCAACTCGTGGTACCCAAGCGTGAAAGCTACATCGCCAAAACCAGCGGTACCCGCTCTTTCCCATGGCGCATTGTAGTGGTTGGTGCCAACGATAAAGATTTGGCCAACAACGATATGGTTTTCAAGCTGGCAGCCCCTTCGCGCATAAAAGACGTGTCGTGGATTAAGCCGGGCAAAGTGGCCTGGGACTGGTGGAACGACTGGAACATTTCTCACGTCGACTTTAAAGCGGGCATCAACACGCCTACTTACAAATACTATATCGACTTCGCGGCGGCCAATAAGATTGAATATATAATTCTGGACGAAGGCTGGTCGGAGGAAACCGACATTCTCAAGATTTCCCCCAACGTTGATCTGGCGGAATTGCTTGCCTATGGCAAGCAAAAAAACGTGGGCATCATTCTGTGGGCCAACTGGCGCTCCATCAACGAGAAGATGGATGCGGCCTACGCGCAATACGCCAAATTGGGCGTGAAAGGCTTCAAAATAGACTTCCTGGACCGCGACGACCAGAAAATGGTGGTTTCCTCGTACACGCTGGCCCAAAAAGCCGCTGACTACAAGCTCCTCGTTGATTTCCACGGCATGCACAAGCCCGACGGCCTGTCGCGCACTTACCCCAACGTGCTGAACTACGAAGGCGTGAAAGGCCTAGAGAACAACAAGTGGACGCCCAACGACGACGTGCCGCGCTACGACGTAACGTTGCCTTTCATCCGGATGATGGCTGGCCCTATGGATTATACGCCGGGAGCCATGCGCAATGCCATTAAATCCGAGTTTCGCCCCAACAATTCCAAGCCCATGAGCCAAGGCACTCGTTGTCATCAGCTGGCCATGTACGTAGTGTTTGAAGCGCCGCTGCAAATGATGGCCGATAACCCAACGGCTTATCTGAAGGAGCCGGAAAGCACCGATTTCATTGCCAAAGTACCCACCACTTTCGACCAAACAGTAGCGCTGGATGGCAAAGTAGGGGAGTACGTAGCGCTAGCTCGTCAGAAAGGCGATACCTGGTACGTAGGCGCCATGAGTAATTGGGATCCTCGTGAAATGACGCTGGACCTTTCCTTCCTAGGCACTGGTTCCTATGAAGCCGTTATTTTCCAAGATGGCCTCAACGCCGACCGTGATGCTACAGACTACAAGCGGGAAGTACGGAAAGTAACCGCACAGGACAAGATCAAGATTAACTTGAGCAACGGCGGTGGCTGGGCTGCCCGCATTTATCCGACGCGGTAGAAAAGCAGCGAGTAACAAACAACTTGACAAACAACAGCTAAGTCGGTATCAAGCTTAGAGCAAATAGTACTATATGAACTATCTATTCGGCTAGTACAAATTTTTGCTTTAAGTTTGATACCCTGTTTGAATTACGCAAACGTTTGCTATTTTAGCGCCCCGATCGATAGTTGCCTGGCTTGTACCCCCCATTTAGGACGCCTAGGCCGAATAACTTACTAGCCTCTTTTTAGCTTGACAGTCACCAAAATTTAAAGGCTTACACCTTGCTCATTTGTTCCTTTAGATTTTGCTAAAACCTTTTAGCTTAATTCATTAGCAGTACCAAGGCCTCTCTAGTCACCCCCACCCGTGCACCACTCTTATTGTCCTTTTTATTTGCTCATCGGGCCTTTAGCATCTCTGTTGCCGCAGAAGGCGCATAGTAAGCATACCCTGGAAGATGCAAAGCAGCACTCGGTGGTGCTCACGGACGCTTTTTAATTGCTGTTACTTTTTTCGACTTCATTGGCTATGCCTGAAAAATCATCTACTCTCGCTGCTCCCTACGGTTTAGCTGCAAAGCTAAATCCTTTCAGTAGCAAAGCTGCGCCGCTTGTGTTAGGTGCGGCCGTGCTGTTGGCAGGGGGTTGTCAGCGCACTGGTGTTACAACTGCTCCGGCTGCAACTTCTACCGCGGCGGCCGCTCAGGCTACTGCCCCCGCCACGAAGAGTTCTACCCTACCTGCTGCTCCACAGTGGAGCCCACGGGTGGCGGCACTGCTCAAGCAGATGACGCTGGAAGAGAAAATCGGACAGATGACCCAGATTGCCAATGCGGCCATCAACCACACCGGCGAGCAAAAGGATATCACCCTTGACTCGGCGAAGCTGGTCCCGTTTATCAAAATGTATGGGGTAGGCTCGTTTCTGAACGGGGAAGCAGTTCCACCAACGCAGTGGATAAAATATTTGTCGGCTTTGCAAAGGATTGCGATGCGTGAATCGCGGCTGCACATCCCGGTTATCTACGGCATCGACCATATGCACGGGGCTAGTTATGTCTCGGGGGCCGCTATTTTTCCGCACAACCTCAACCTGGGCGCCACCTTCAATCCAGAATTTGCACGGCAAGAGGCTCGCGCTACGGTGATGGAGTCGGCAGACCTAGGACATGCCTGGGTATTTGCGCCGGTGCTGGACCTGGGTGTGAACGTGTACTGGCCGCGCCTGTACGAAACCTACGGCGAAGACCCGTTAGTAGCCGCTACGCTCGGCGCGGCCTACGTGAAGGAGCTACAGAACAACAAGGATATTCTGCCCTACAAAGTGGCGGCTTGCGCCAAGCACTTCCTCGGTTATTCAGACCCGCGTAACGGCTGGGACCGGACGAACGCGCTGATTCCTGATCAGCGGCTTCAGGAATTTTTCCGCCCTTCCTTCCAGGCTGCTATTGATGCCGGAATCAAGTCGGTGATGATTAACAGCGGGGAAATCAACGGCGAGCCAGTACACTCCTCGAAGGCGATCCTTACGGATTTGCTGCGCACGGAAATGGGCTTCAAAGGCGTGGCCGTGACCGACTGGCAAGATATTATCCGACTGGTAACGGTACAAAAAACCGCACCCAACGAAAAAGAAGCAACTTTCCGCTGTATTGATGCCGGTGTAGATATGGCCATGACACCCTACACCACCGACTTCTGCCGCTACGTGAAGGAGCTGGTGCAGGAAGGCCGCCTGACCGAGGAGCGCATCAATTTATCGGCGGGCCGGGTGCTGCAAATGAAGGACGAGCTAGGCATGTTCGAGAACCCCATGCCTCGTGCCGACCGGCTCAACCGCATCGGTGACCCTACACTGAAGCAGCAGGCCCTGGAAGCCGCCCGTGAGTCGATTGTATTGCTCAAGAACGAGCAGAATACGCTGCCCTTAGCCGCCAACAAGGTGCGCCGGCTGTTGGTAATTGGTCCTTCGGCCGACTCGCGTGCCAATCTTTCGGGAGGCTGGACGCTGGCCTGGCAGGGCCGCCAGGAAGCGCAGTATCCTAAAGAAGTGTTGACCATCTATACTGCTCTGAAACGCGAATACCCAAATGCGCAGGTGGAAACCGTGCCGTATCAGGATGCCAAGGGCCAGCCGCAGCTTAACGCCGTACTGGCAGCTGCTCGCAAAGCCGATGCCGTAGTACTGGCGCTAGGTGAGCGGCCCTACGCCGAGGGCCTCGGCAACACCAGCGACCTGACTTTGCCTGAAGACCAGCAACAGTTGGTGCGTACCACCCAGAGCGCAGGCAAGCCCACGATATTGGTAATGATTGGGGGCCGCCCCAACATCATCCGGACGGTGGTCGACCGCTCGCAGGCAGTTATCTGGGGCGGGCTCCCCGGTTTTGGGGGCGGTCAGGCCATTGCCGAAATCATCAGCGGTAGGGTGAATCCGAGCGGCCGATTGTCGTTCACGTATCCGCAGTTTGCTGGCCACATCTCTAACTACCACCACGACAACAACGAGAACAGCTTGGAGCTAAGTGACTTTGGGGCGGGCTTCGAGAATCGCGGCCCAAAGTACAAGAGCACTATGCTCACCGAGTATGGCCAGGGCCTCAGCTACACCACTTTCCGCTACGCCAACTTGCAGCTCAGCGACACGGTGCTTACCGGAGCCGGCTCCATTCGGGCTACGGTGCGCGTGACCAATGCGGGAACCAAGGTCGGCAAAGAAGCAGTGCTTTGGTTTTTGACCGACGAGGTAGGGCGCATCACCCGGCCCGTCCGTTTGCTCAAGCACTTCGAGAAGCAGGAGTTCAAGGCTGGTGAAGGCCGCGAGCTGACGTTCGAAATTCAGCCCAACCGCGACCTGAGCTACCCTGATGACAAAGGCCACCGCGTGCTGGAAGACGGCTACTTCACCCTGCGCGTGGGCGACCAAATGAAGCGCTTCCGCTATGCCGGGGCCACCGCCTCGGGTGCTTCCACCCAATCGACTACTGGCGGCTCTTCAAACGCCAAATAACGCTCCTCTGTAGCCCGCTGGTAGTACAAGTTGCTGACTACTACAGGCTGTCTGCCCCACGGCTTCGGGCATTTACTGCTTCCTTCCACGGCCGATTGCGTGGCAAAGCACCCTTCTATTCTCACACTTACTAATTGCTTTTCCATGAACCAGAATTCTTCTCTGCATTCGCTCTCTCGACGGGCAGTGCTACTGGCAGCTTGCGGGCTTCCAGCCGTGGCGACGCTACCTGCCGCGGGAGCCAGCTTGCCGCTGACAATGCCGACAGCTGATCTTCTTACTGCCGATGTACCCGTCTCGGGTCGCGTAACGCAGGCCAACGGCGAAGGTTTACCCGGTGTGACGGTGGTAGTAAAAGGTACCACCGTTGGCGCCAGCACTGACGTCAATGGCAATTTTTCGCTGACTGCGCCAGAAGGAAGCACGCTGGTATTCAGCAACATTGGCTTTAAGCGGGTGGAGTTGCCACTCACTGGCACCACAACCGGCCTCACGGTTACGATGGCCGAAGACACTCAGAATCTTAATGAGGTGGTGGTAGTGGGCTATGGCACTCAGCGCCGCAGCGACCTTACTGGTGCAGTGACTTCCGTATCAGGCACTCAGCTTCAGCAAGTAGCTACTTCCGACCCTGTGCAGGCCCTGCAAGGCCGCGCGGCCGGCGTAGACATAACGGCTAACAGCGGTCAGCCAGGCGCAGGCACTCGCATTCGGGTGCGCGGGGTTGGTACCATCAACAATAGTAACCCCCTGTTCGTGGTTGACGGCGTGCAGACCGGTGACATCAGCTTCCTGTTGCCCACTGACATCGAGTCAACGGAAATACTGAAAGACGCTTCGGCTACCGCCATCTACGGCTCGCGCGGGGCCAACGGGGTAGTGCTTATCACCACCAAGCACGGCAAGGCCGGCAAAACGCAGTTCAACCTGTTTGGCTACACCGGCTTCCAGGAGATTCGGCGTACCCTACCCCTGACTAATGCCCAGGAGTACGCTACGCTCGTGACGGAGGCCTACAGAAACGAGAATGCTCCCATTCCCACTGACTATACGGCCATACTGAACAGTGCCCTGCAAGATGGGGCCACGGGCACCGACTACCAGAAACTAGTGCTGCAGAAAGGCCTGATTACCAACTACAGCCTGTCGGCCTCGGGGGGCACCGAGCAAAACCGCTACCTCATCAGCGGCAACTACTTCCAGCAGGATGGCATTGTGCAGCAGTCAGGCCTGAAGAAGTATGTGGTGCGCCTAAACGACGACATCACGCTGGCCAAGTTTCTGAAAGCGGGCGTGTCGGCCACCTTCACCAACTCGAAGCAGACCGGAGGAGGAGATGGCACAGGTAATGCCACCTACAGTACAGTGCTACAGAACGCTATTCTGGCTAACCCCATCACCTCGCCCTTCAATGCCGACGGTAGCTACGCGTATAATAATATTACGAGCTTCACGCCCAACCTGGCGCGCTTCCTCACCGAGCAGGCGTTCAACAACACGTCCAACAGCACGCTCTTTACCAGCGCCTATGCCGACGTGGCGCTGATGAAGAACTTGAGCTTCCGCTCCACCTTCGGCATCAACTACAACAACGTGCGCCCCAAGGCGTACCTGCCGCAGTACTTCATAGGGCCCAACGACCAGCGCGCACAAAGCGCCCTGATTCAGTCGCGCCTCGAGAATATAAGCTGGGTGTGGTCGAACTACTTCAACTACAACAAGACCTTTGCTGACAATAGCAACCTCTCCTTTACCTTGGGCCAGGAAGCGCAGCGCGGCTATGGCAGCGGTATTTCGGTAACCGGCTACGACGTGCCTGCCGATGCAACCCTACAGTACATCTCGGCCGCCCGCGCCGCTAACAATGCCATCCGCAGCTCGCAATATGATGGCTCGCTGCTCTCGTATTTCGGCCGTGCCAACTACAACTTCCGCGACCGTTACCTCGTGACGGGTACGCTGCGCTTCGACCAGACATCGCGCTTCCTGGGCTCAAATCGTACGGGCATATTCCCGTCGGTAGGCGCCGCCTGGAACATCTCCAACGAGAATTTCCTCAAGGATGTAACCGCCGTGTCGCAGGTGAAGCTGCGCGCCAGCTACGGCTCGGTGGGCAACCAGAACGCCGCGCCCAACTACGGCTATGCCTCCACCGCCATCAACAACCAGAACTACGTGTTCGGTACGGACCAGTCGCGGGCACCAGGCCTAGCCGTTGCCACGCTTAGTAACCCGGCTCTGAAGTGGGAAACAGCTGTAACGGGCGATATTGGTATCGACGCCTCCTTCCTCGACAACAAGCTGACCTTTACCGGCGATTACTTTCAGCGGACTACCGAGGACATGATTGCCTTGCTACCCGTACCTGACTACTTAGGCCAGGCGCCCGCTAGCGCCAACGTGGGTACGCTTCGCAACCGCGGCCTGGAGCTAGCCCTGAACTACCGCAATGAAATAGGTAAGCTCCGATACGACGCAGGAGTGAACTTCACTAAAATCAATAACGTTATCACCAGCCTGGGTGGTGCTAACCCTATCTCCCGGGCTAATACGCAGGTAGGCTTTACAACCCGTACTGACGTAGGCTACGAACTAGCTTACTTCTACGGCTTGAAGGCGTTAGACATTTTCAATACACAGGACGAAGCCAGTGGGTATGTAAACTCCGCTGGAACCCCCATTCAGCCCAACGCCAAAGCCGGCGACGTGAAATACCAGGATACAAACGGCGACGGCAAAATTGACAATACCGACAATACGTACATAGGCAGCGCTACGCCGAACTTCACCTACGGCGCTTCGCTAAATCTAGGGTACGGCAACTTTGATTTCAAGATTCTGCTTTACGGAGTACAGGGAGCGGAAGCTGTTAATGCCGCCTCTATAAACCTGGATAAGTCGAGTGCCATTGCAAACATCTGGACCAACTTTTATGCTGACCGCATGAACCGCTGGACTCCTGACAACACCAACAGCGACCAGCCCCGCATGACGTCAGTCCGCACTGATAACGACCTTTTTAGCAGCCGCCATGTGGAAAACGCCAGCTACTTGCGGGCGCGCAACATGGAACTGGGCTACTCGCTGCCGCAGGCTGCGCTGAGCCGCTTCCGGATCAACGGCCTCCGGGTGTTTGCTTCGGTCGACAACGTATTTACCGTTACCAAGTACCGCGGCCTGGACCCTGAGATTTCGACCACTGGCTCCTTTGGTGATCCGCTGGCCTACGGGGTAGACTATGGCAACTATCCCCAGCCCCGGACCTACCGTTTGGGCTTCAACGTACAGTTTTAACGCTAATCCCACTCATTCATAACAAATGAAAACCTTTTCTACCGCCCGTATGCTGGCCTTCGCGGCCCTACTGGGCCTGGCCGCCGGCTGCGATAGTTTTCTAGATAAAGATCCTCTAGGCACTGTTACCCAACTTAACCTCTTCAACGACGCTACCAATGCGACGCAGGCCGTGAATGCCGTTTACGACGTGGCCGGCTGGGACCAAGGCCCTAAGTTCGGCGTAGCAGAAAACGTGTCGGTCAGCTTCGATTGGATGTTTGGCGACGTCCTGAGCGACGACGCAGAAAAGGGCAGCAGCGACAGTGACTTCGGCGCAATAACCGAACTTAAAACCTGGTCGACGCCACCCACTAACGCAATTGTTTCTAGCTGGTGGGTCAACAACTTCACGGGTATCGCACGGGCCAATATCGTGATTAACA
The DNA here is from genome assembly GCF_036387835.1 of Hymenobacter sp. Lineage (GTDB taxonomy): Bacteria > Bacteroidota > Bacteroidia > Cytophagales > Hymenobacteraceae > Hymenobacter. The sequence goes on from NZ_DASVSY010000111.1 coordinate 164,151, forward strand.
ACATCGACGCGGGCACCATCGATGCCGCGTTGAAAGAGCGCCTGAAAGGGGAGGCGCTGTTTTTGCGGGCGTATTTTTATTTCAATCTCGTGAAGATCTTTGGTGGTGTGCCGCTGTTTGAGAAGGCCGTGCTGCCTACTGATGCAGCCAATGTAACGCGTAGCACCATCGCCGAAACCTATGCTTTCATCGAGAAAGATCTGAAAGCCGCTGCCGCAGCGCTGCCAGAAAAAGGAACTTATGCCGCGACCGATGCCGGCCGCGCTACCAAGGGAGCTGCCAATGGTTACCTGGCTCGCGTTATCATGTACCAGCTCGGTACTGACAACACCAATAACCACACCTGGCAGGAAGTATACGACCTGACGAACACGGTTATCACGTCGAACCAGTACAGCCTGCAACCCAACTACGCCGCTATTCACCAAGTTATTGGCGAAAACAGCAGCGAGTCGTTGTTCGAGATTCAGTTCGCTGCCTCCAACGACAGCTACGGCCCCATCTCGACGGGTACTACCAGCAACGTATTTCAAAACAACCGGGCAACCTTCGGTTACGGCTTCAATAACCCAACCCAGAGCCTGTACAACGAGTTTGAGCCAAATGACCCGCGCCGGGAAGTAACTTTCATCAGGAACAACGACGTGGTGCTGGGTGTGGTAAACCCCGTAGATCCCGCTTTCAGCGCGACGGGCTACCTCAACCGCAAAGTGGCTATTGCGCCGCCTGCTGCTCCACAGTCGGCTGGCCAGAACCTCCGCAAGCTGCGCTATGCTGATATTCTGCTCATGAAGGCCGAAGCCGCTGCTCAACTTAACCGGAGCGGTGAAGCGGTGACTTTAGTGAACCAAGTACGTCAGCGCGCTCGTATGTCAACCCGGCCTCCGGGCACTACGGTGGGCGCAGCGGCTACTTATGCGCCGGCTAACACGCCGGCTGGTACCCTGCCCGACATAGCTGCCTTGTCGGGTCCGGCGCTGCTCACTGCCATCTGGCACGAGCGCCGCGTAGAGTTTGGCGGGGAGTCATTGCGCTTCTGGGACTTGGTTCGCACTGGTCGTTACTTCAATGTATTGCCAACTGCTCCACTTACCCCATCTAATCCGGTTGACGTGCGTGCAAATGCCTTGCGCCACAGCATCACGACGGGCGTAGTGAATCCTATTCCGCTGTTGCCAATACCAATAAACGACGCGCAGGTATGGAAAGTACCCCAGAATCCGGGCTACAACTAATTGTATATTCCGCTCCTTGAAGAAAAAGAAAAGCCGTGTACCACCCGCTGGACGCGGCTTTTCTTTTCTCTGCGGGAGTAAGTTCAATCCTCTTTCCACCTCCTTTCCTGTTCATGGCAGCTCCAACCCCAACTCTTAGCAACCGGCCAGCCGCTGGCACCTCCTCTGGCACCTCGCAGCGCTACACGTCCGCGCTGAGTGCCGTCACTACCCTGTTCTTCTTGTGGGGCTTTATCACCTGCCTCAACGACATTCTGATTCCGTATCTGAAGGCCATTTTCCAGCTCTCGTTTGCGCAGGCCAACCTGATTAATCTGTGCTTTTTCGGGGCGTACTTCCTGATGAGTATTCCGGCCGGCAAGTTGGTTTCGCGGGTGGGTTATAAAAAGGGCATGTTAATCGGCTTTGTAGTGGCTGCCATTGGGGCGTTCCTGTTTTATCCGGCAGCGGCGCAGCGGGTATACGGGCTATTTCTGGGGGCTTTGTTCGTACTGGCTTCAGGTATAACCATTTTGCAGGTAGCGGCCAATCCGTACGTGGCTATTCTGGGGCCGCCAGAGTCGGCTTCTTCACGCCTCACGCTCACCCAGGCTTTCAACTCTCTTGGTACTACTCTTGCGCCTCTGCTAGGAAGCGCCCTGATCCTGAGCCGGCTGCCGGCCCTCGACAACGCAACCACTGCTGCCGGTATCGACATCAGCGCCGTGCAGATACCGTATCTGATTATTGGGGCTTCACTGCTCTTTATCAGTCTCATTCTGAGCCGGATCAACCTTCCCGTGATTGAGTACGCAGCAAATGAGGCGGAAGCGACCGAGGAGCAACACAGCAGTGCCTGGCAGTACCGTCACTTGATGCTAGGCGTAGTAGGCATTTTCGCCTACGTAGGGGCCGAGGTAGCTATTGGCTCGCACATTGTGAGTTATGTGGCACTACCCGACGTACTAGGGCTCGATCCTAAAACGGCTGGTGATCAAGTAACTTATTACTGGGGCGCGGCAATGGTTGGGCGGTTTGCAGGCGCTTATCTGCTCAACAAGTTTGCGCCAACCAAGCTGCTTGCCTTCAATGCTATTGGTGCAGTAATACTGGTGCTGATTTCCATCAACACCTCGGGCGCTGTGGCTATGTGGAGCTTATTGGCGGTGGGCCTAATGAACTCGCTTATGTACCCTACCATCTTCACGCTGGCCGTGGCCGGCCTGGGCCGCCATACGGAACAAGCTTCTGGCTTGCTGTGCACCGCCATTGTAGGTGGGGCGCTGGTGCCGATGCTGTTTGGCTTTATTGCCGATAACAGTGGCTTGCGCATTGCTTTGCTGCTTCCTATCGTATGCTACCTGTACGTGATGTGGTACGGCTTGCGTGGCAGCAGCCGCTCGGCTACGGCTTAGATTGGTCTCTATACTCTCCGCAGGAGAAACCAAAAGGCTCCAACCAAGCAACTATGAAATATAACTAGCTAAAGGGGGCTACTCGGCAGTAAGCCACCTATTCCCTCCTAGCCAAATCGAAGTTGACCTATGGCTACTCCGCTCAAAAAAACTTCCATCATCGACATCGCCCAGCAGCTGGGTTTGGCTACTTCCACGGTGTCGCGCGCCTTAGCCGATCAGGCAGGTATTAGTGAGGCGACCAAGGCGCGGGTGCGGCAGCTAGCGCAGGAGCTTCACTACATGCCCAACCACTTGGCCGCGTCGTTGCGCAAGGGGCGTAGCAATATCCTCGGCGTGATTGTACCGCACATCAATGGCTACTTCTTTCCAGCCGTGATGAACGGCATCGAGAAAGTGGCCAGTGAAGCCGGTTTCAACGTGATGATGTGCCAGTCGAATGAGGACCTGCGCCGTGAGCAGCAGAACATTGATACGCTGCTGGCGGCGCAGGTGGAAGGCATCTTGCTTTCCGTATCGGCCAGTACCCACACAGAAGAGCAGCACTTAGAGCAGGTCCGGCGGCAGGGTACGCCGCTGGTATTTTTCGACCGGGTGCCAGAAATGGCTCAAAGTACGGCCGTAGTGCTCGACGATTTTCAAGGTGCCTACCAAGCCGTTACGCATCTGATCGAACAAGGCTGCACGCGTATTGCCCACTTAGCCGGGCCGCAACACCTCAACACCAGCCGCAACCGCTATTTAGGGTATCTGCAGGCGCTTCGTTCCCACGGCTTGCCCACCGACGAGCGGTGGGTGTATGCCTTGCCCGCCTCCAGCTTAGAAGCCGGGCGCGTTGGTATGCAGTATCTGCTAAACTTAGGTACTGCCCCCGATGCGGTGTTTGCTTCTTATGCCTTTCCAGCCGCCGGGGCGCTGGAAGTGCTGCAGGAACGGGGTATCCGCGTGCCGCAGGACTTGGCCCTGGCTTGCTTCAGCAACGAGCCCTTCACCACCATGACGCACCCCCACCTAACGGCCGTAGATCAGCGGGCCGAGCACATGGGCGAAACGGCGGTTCGGCTGCTCTTGCAGTTGATTGAACGGGGTCCGGAGTACACTCCGCCGCACATTGTGTTGAAGCCAGAACTACAGATTCGCAGCTCCTCACTGCACTTACCGCGGGAGGTGTTTGTATCGAAGGTTGCGTAGCCTCTTTGCAAAGTAGATAGGACGATCGGCTAAACTCCCTCCAAATTTTTGCTTGCTGGATATAGCCGTTTTTCAAATCCTGCCTATCTTTGCTTCCCCTAACGGAAAGACCCGCGGGGAAATGCCTCTTTAGCTCAGTTGGTAGAGCAGCTCATTCGTAATGAGCAGGTCGTTGGTTCGAGTCCAATAAGAGGCTCAAGAATATAGAAACCCGGAAAGCCGCTTCGCTAATAGAAGAAGTTTTCCGGGTTTTTACGTTTACTGCCTTCAAGTTAGCGGCTAGTCAGTGGCACCTCCACCTGGTAAGGTGCCAACGAGCTAGCTCGTCTGTTCCTCCCGCAACTCTCGCATAAGCATACTTTCCAATACTTTATAGTCGTATGCCAGACTACCCGCTTTTGTTTCGTTCCTGGCTCGACCGTAGCAAAACGCTGTACTTCGCCTACGATCTAGCCGCTCGCCGGGTCGTTTACGTGAGTGAAGCGTACGCGCAAATAATGGGGAGGGCCGCTGCACAAGTAAACGAAGACTTACCAGCTTTGCTGGAACGCTTGCACCCCGACGACCTTCTGATGTTGCGCCGACAACTGGCGCTGGTTCTCGACAATGAGCTGGTACAGGATGTGGAGGTGCGGGTTTTGGAGCCCAACGGGCAGACCACACAGTGGCTGAGTTTGTCGGCATGCCGGGAGCAACTTCCCGACGGGGCACTTTACCTGAGCGGGACCATAGTGGACATAAGCCGCTCGAAAGCAGACAGCTTGAACGCGCAGAAGTTCAATGCCAAAAAGAACGCAACGCTGGAAATACTCTCGCACGATCTGGCTTCTCCTCTCGTGCTGACGCAACAAATAACGCAGCACCTGAAGTCGCAATTCACGAAGACGGACGAGGCAAACCAGCACCTGATCAAGCTGATAGAGCGCGTCTGCACGGACGGGCTGAACCTGATTCGGGACTTTGTGAACCAGGAGTTTCTGGAGTCATCCAGTATACAGCTCAAGCTCGAGCGCACCGACTTGGTGGGGTGGGTGGCCACTATTCTGGAAGAGTACCAACGCTCGGAACAGCATATGACCCTGCGCTTTGATTTTGTGGCGCTGCAACAGCCGGTTTACGTGACCTTGGATGTGAACAAGTTCGAACAGGTTATCAATAATCTGATTTCCAATGCCATGAAATTTACGCCCGACGGCGGACACATAACAGTGAAAGTAGCGCAACAACAGGATCGGGCAGTGATGCAGGTGACAGACACAGGCGTAGGCATACCCGAGCACCTACAGCCCGTGCTGTTCGACAAGTTCACGAAGGCTCGCCGCCCCGGCCTACGCGGCGAGAAAACCACCGGCTTGGGCATGTCCGTTATGCAAACTATAGTGGAGCTGCACCAAGGAACAATCGGTTTTACAAGCACCGAGGGCCAGGGTACTACCTTCACAATAGAGATACCCGCGCTGACGTAAGTGGGCAGTACTACGAGCACTAGGCTGTGCCTCTAGACCGCCATGCTTCGGCAAGCTCAACATGATGGTCATCTAGGAAAACAAGCCAAAAAGGCCTTTTCAACGCAGCGTTGTACTTATTACAGCCTACTAGGCTTCTCACAACTAACCCCCGAAACCTTCCTTATAAAAGAGGCTCCGGGGGCTGCTGAACTAATCATCAAGAAATCAAAAACGAACGGCTACGTTCTTCTTCTGCTTCAATAACTCCCGCAGGCTGCGCTTAGGCCAGCACCTGAATTACAGCTTCCGAAAAACGCTCCATCTCTTCGAGTTGCGGGCTGCATTGCAGCAGGAACAGATCCACGCCCACGGCTTCGAAGGCCGCGATGCGCTCGGCTACCTGGTCGGGGGTGCCGGTGAGGCCGGAACGCAGACCGCGGTTTGATACCGAATAATCCTGGAGGGAAACCTGGTTTTCGAGCTGCGTCCCGGCCAGCCACTGCTGGTAGTTTTTGTAGCCCGCAGCTGAACCTTGCACATTGGTGATGCGGTCCAGCTCCTTTTTCACTTCCTGCTCGGTGTTGCGCACGATGGAGTAAGCCGCTACGCCGAACTTCATGCGCGGCAAACCTAGCTTTTCGCGCCGCTCACTCAGGTCCTGGATGCGGCGGCCGATGGCTTCCGGCTCGTCGCCGTGCATCACGTAGCCGTCGCACTGAGCAGCAATCAGGTTTTTAGCCGCTTCCGACTCGCCCCCGGCATAAATAAACGGCCGTGGGCGCGACACGGGCTTGGGCTGTAATATTGAATCGGTCACCTGGTAGAACTTGCCTTCGAAGGTGAAATGGTCTTGCTTCCAGAGGTTGTCGACCACGTGCAGCCATTCGGCGGTGCGGGCGTACCGGTCGTCGTGCAACTCGAAGTGCACCCCGTACTTCTTGGCCTCGTCCTGCCACCACGACGACACCACATTCAACGACAGCCGGCCGCCGCTGATGTGGTCGATGTTGGCAGCTTGCTTGGCCAGCAGTGCCGGCGAGTGAAACGTGGGCCGCACGGCGACCATCAACTCGATCTTTTTAGTGACGGCTGCCAGGGCTGCCGCCGTGCTCCAAGCATCCAGCGAAGGCGCTTCCTCACCTTTGATGTCGTTGAGGTTGAGTTCGGCAATAAGCGAAAGGTCGTAGCCGAGGTCTTCGCTGCGTTGGGCCAGCGTTTTCACGTAGTCCCAATCGGCGCGCATGTTTTCGTCTTCTACATTGCGCAACCACCCGCCAAAGACGGGCATCCAATATCCATATCTCATACGGCAGCGGCAGTTTCAGCGTGAACGGAAGTGGCAGCCGAACCAGCGGGCAGTTGCGTTTCCAAATAGTCTACAAAGCGAGCATAAGGGTCGAAGCCCACTACGTTTATGGCATCGGCCACGAAGTTCGACAAGGCGTTGATATCATAAAACAGCACGTCGCCGTTGCGGTCATCAATCAAATACTCGATGCCGCCCACGTCGATTTTCGCAGCGGCTACTATGCGCTCTACGGCTTCAATTACGGCGGCCGGGGGCGTAAAGGCTTCTACTTGAATGCCTTTCTTGGGCGCTTCGGTCAGGCAGAACTCGGCCGACTGTTCTTCCGGAATCTGACAGATTTCGGCGGGGCAGAGGTTGAAGCTTTCGCCGGTGGTGTACACTTTCATCGCGTACAGGAACTTACCGTTCAGCGTTTCCACCCGATGAATGTTGCCGCCGCGGGGCGTCACGTACTCCTGCACTAGCGCCGTCTGGTCGATGCCGAGGTCGATTTGGCCGGCTTCTACGGCCGCCTGCACACCTTCCAGTGTATCAAAGCGGATGATGCCTGCTCCGCTGCCGCCAATGTTCACTTTCACCACAATCGGAAACTGCAGCTGCTGTGCAGCATCCGCAATGCGCGAGGTGTGGTTCACCACAAACGACTTGGGGTATTTCAAGCCCAACGAAGCAAACAGCGAAAGTTGGCGGGCTTTGTTGGTTTCGATGCTGGTGGCCACCGTACCGTTGATAATGCGGACGCCGAGGCGCTCTAAGTGCGTAGCAAAGCCAGCCGTGTGGAAAATACCCTGACCGTGCCCGCGCAGGTAGGCCGAGGAACTCATGCGGTTTACTACCAGGGCGTAGCGGCTTTCGGTTTCGGAGGGGTTGAAGAGGTGATGCGCGGCGTCAATTTTTTCGTAGGGCAGGCCCCGGCGGTCCAGCTCTGCAAACAGCGGCTTAAACCATTCGGGGTGTTCATAATAGATGCCTATGGGCTTGGTTGAGGCAGACATGAGAAAGAGAGGGGTTGAGAAATGAAAGTCGAGAGAAATAGCGTGAGGCGATAAAGCTTCGCCAACAACAGCACTACTAAGTGGAGGGTTGCACCAGGAAGGGCCTCGTGCTATCGGCTGATGCCAAACACCTCATGCAACTGCATTGCAGGTCGAAATAGCAGGTACGTTTGCGGTGAGTGAAGAGAGGAGCCACTGTACGGCATCAGAGCCGTCGGAGGGCAAGACTCACTACTTCGAAATGGGACGGTTAGGGGCTGGCTGCAGGAAAGAAGCCACGCAACTTCTAGCGGCTTACGCTAGCCAGCTACCAACTCAGCGGTAGCTCAACAACAACTGCCGCAACAACACCCATGCTGTAGAGCAGAGAAGGTGGCGGAAGAGGCGGCAGTAGTGAAGCGTTTCACGGCAACTTGTTTTTATATGGTCAGGACTTAGCTGCGCTGACCTTCGGTTGGCACCGTTCCAGCTACTTGCTAGAGGTTGCCGGCGTTTCGTCGAGCCTGTCTCTCCACGCCTCTGTATAAAAACAATCCTTTGGGGTCAAGAATTGGTGCCGCAAAGGTACAGCGGCACTCACTGAAAATGCAAACTAAGCTATGCCTCAGGGTGCGGTTACCCGCGGCGCTTACCGTCGACCAAGGCGGCTCCTGCAACCTGGCCTGCCCTACCTTATTATGGCTATT
>NZ_DASVSY010000112.1:0-14459 GCF_036387835.1 Hymenobacter sp.
CCGGCCTCTGGCCACCCCTCCTTGAAAAAAAGGAGGGGAGCAAACTCCTAGATAACTAGCTTTGGGCTGCTTAACCTTTGCTCCACAAAAAGCAAGGCTTTCACTACTAGATTTTCCATCAACTAATACGGATGAAGCAAGTAAAGCTGGTGCTGGAAGACGGCACCGAAATCGAGGGGACTTCTTTTGGGGCTTACACCTCTGCGGCGGGCGAGGTGGTGTTCAGCACGGCCATGACGGGCTACCCCGAGAACCTAACAGACCCATCTTTTGCCGGGCAGATTCTGGTGCTCACTTACCCAATGGTGGGCAACTACGGCGTGCCTGGCGAGGATTTGTACGAGTCGATTTCCAAGATTTTCGAGTCGGATAAGATTCACATTGCCGGACTGGTAGTGAACTACTACTCGGAAGAGCACAGCCACTGGAACGCCGCCAAAAGCCTCGGCGACTGGCTCAAGGAGTACAACATCCCCGGCATCTTTGGGGTGGATACCCGCATGCTCACCAAAAAGCTGCGCGAGAAAGGCGCCATGCTCGGTAAGATTGTGGCCGAGGAAGATATTCCGCTCCACGACCCCAATCAGGACAACCTGGTAGCGCAAGTAAGTGCGCCCGGCGTGCAACACTACGGCCACGGCCAACACAAAATCGTGCTGGTCGACTGCGGCACCAAAACCAACATTATCCGCTGCTTCCTGGAGCGCGACGTCGAGCTGATTCGGGTGCCTTGGGACTACGACTTCAACCAGCTCGACTACGACGGCCTGTTCCTGAGCAACGGCCCCGGCGACCCGAAAATGTGCGAGGCCACCATCGGCCACCTGCAAACCGCCTTGCAGCACGACAAGCCCGTTTTTGGTATCTGCCTCGGCAACCAGCTCATGGGCCTGGCCGCCGGCGGCGACACGTTCAAGCTCAAATACGGCCACCGCAGCCACAACCAGCCCGTGCTCCTTTCCGGCACCAAGCGCAGCTACATCACCTCCCAAAACCACGGTTTTGCGCTGGATACCGCCACGCTGCCCGCCGAGTGGACCATGCTGTTCGAGAACCTGAACGACGGCACCTGCGAAGGCATCAAGCACAAAACCAAGCCGTTCTTCTCCACCCAATTCCACCCCGAAGCCGCCGGTGGCCCCGAGGATACGGAGTATCTGTTTGATGACTTTTTGAAGGCGGTGGCGGAGTACAAGACTGCCAAATAGCCTAGCCTAGGTAGAGCAAACCAAAAAAACGTCATGCAGAGCGCAGCGAAGCATCTTGCCCACTTCGTTGTAAACCATGATAAACCTCATGCCAAAGTGGAAAAGGTTAAAAGGCATTCCTCACAACATGACTCGAAGTTTCTTTGGAACCGAGAGATTCTATAGTTGTGGCTATATGGGTGATTGGCTTCTGCATGCAGCAAGAAAACTAGGTTTGACGAAAGCCTCTTTAAACGTCTTGAGTGCCTCATTTGAGCCCACAGAGCTAAATATCTACCCATTGACTTTTAATGCTGACTCATTAAAAGAGGTAATACACAAAGAGCTAATAGCAAATGGCTTTGAAACTGATTTTATAACGGAGGCCCGGATTAATTTTCAATTCCTCAACCCAAATATTTATTGAGTAGGAATCTATTGCTTCCCCCTACTAATAGACAAGGAAGGCAGGCGATATGAGCCAGGAAGAATAATAGCGGAAGGCCTTGAACCATATTTTGACCCTTTTGACGGAAAGAATATTCATCTGACGCAGTGATAGAAATACTTCGACAAGCTCAGCATGACGTTCTTTTTCCTCGCGTCCACATCTCCTAACGCACTACTCCAATGCAAGCAAAAAGTAGAGGTTTTCCGATATGGGGATATGTGCTGTTGGGTGCTCTGGCTTTCGCAACGTTTTATTTTGTCAAGAACATGGGACAGCGGACGATTATGAAAGCAGTGCTTGGTGAGCCGTCCGATCTGATTGCTACAGCTATGAGTTCGGCCAGAGTTTCCCCTAGGATAACCAGTAGAACGGGAAGGATAACCGCCAAAAACTTCAAGGTTGAGAAACTCAACTCTAAAAAAGATTCTCTCGCCTTTCGGTTTTTCTTGGAAGGTGCAAATTCCGATGCAACTATCAGACTCTGGATGACCAAACGGCCGTCCGGTAAATGGGGAATAGTAAAAAGTGACACTACCTTCACCAACTAAGAGCAAACCTACCACTCTCAGCTAACGAGCAACATGCTTCGGCAGGCTCCGCACGAAAGCCTTTTAACATGACCGTTCTGCCGGTCTGTTACCTCAACTCTAAGAATGAACAAACCCAACAAAGTTCTTGTCCTTGGTTCCGGTGCTCTCAAAATTGGTGAGGCCGGGGAGTTCGATTATTCCGGCTCGCAGGCGCTGAAGGCGCTAAAAGAGGAAGGTATCCGCACCATCCTCATCAACCCCAACATTGCTACCGTGCAAACGTCGGACAACATTGCCGACGACGTGTACTTCCTGCCCGTGACGCCCTTTTTCGTGGAGGAAGTCATCAAGAAGGAGCAGCCCGATGGCATTTTGGTGGCCTTTGGCGGCCAGACGGCGCTAAACTGCGCCGTGGCCTTGTTCCGGGATGGCGTGTTCGAGAAGTACAACGTGAAGGTGTTGGGTACGCCGGTGCAGTCTATTATCGACACCGAGGACCGGGATATTTTCAAGGACAAACTTGATCAGATTGGCGTGTTCACGGCCCGTAGCGTCGCCGTGACAACGATGGAGGACGCCCTGGCGGCCGGTGAGAAAATCGGCTTTCCCATCATCGTGCGGGCGGCATTTGCGCTGGGCGGCCTGGGCAGCGGCTTCGCCAACAACATCGACGAGCTACGGACGCTAGCTCAGAAATCCTTCACCACTTCCGACCAAATTCTGGTGGAGGAATCATTGAAGGGTTGGAAGGAAGTGGAGTACGAAGTGGTGCGCGACCAGTACGATAACTGCATCACGGTCTGCAACATGGAGAACTTCGACCCCATCGGCATCCACACTGGTGAAAGCATCGTGGTAGCGCCTTCCCAAACGCTAAGCAACCGCGAGTACCACAAGCTGCGCAGTATCGGCATCAAAACCATTCGCCACCTCGGCATTGTGGGCGAATGCAACATTCAGTACGCGCTGGACCCGGTTTCCGAGGATTATCGTGTGATTGAGGTGAATGCGCGCCTCTCGCGCTCCTCGGCGCTGGCTTCCAAAGCCACGGGTTATCCGCTGGCGTTTGTGGCGGCTAAGCTGAGCTTGGGCTATTCGCTGTCAGAGCTGAAAAACAGCGTAACGCAGACCACGACGGCGTTTTTCGAGCCGGCCCTGGACTACGTGGTGGTGAAGCTGCCGCGCTGGGATCTGGCCAAGTTTGAGGGCGTGAACCGGCAGATTGGTAGCGCCATGAAGAGCGTAGGCGAGGTGATGGCCATCGGTAAATCGTTCGAGGAAGCTATTCAGAAGGGCTTGCGGATGCTGGATACCGGCAAGCGCGGTTTCGTGGCCAACCGAGCGGACAGCGTAGACAATGCCACCATCGACAAGCTGCTGAGCGAGCCGAACGAGGAGCGTATCTTCGCCATCAACCAGGCTTTTGAAGCGGGCTACTCGCTGGAGCAAGTGCATGCCCTCACCAAAATCGACCATTGGTTTTTGCAGCGCCTGTTTGGAATCTTCCAGCTCGGCAACCAGCTCGCCGCCCTGCGCGGTACTGGCCTGGATGCTCTGGAAACCACGCTCCTGCGCGACTGCAAGAAGGCTGGCTTTTCCGACCAGCAACTAGCCGTGAAGCTGCTCGGCGAAGGCGACGTGAAGGCCGACGAGCTGCTGGTGCGCGCCCGCCGCAAGGCGTTGGGGGTGTTGCCGGTTATCAAGCAGATTGACACGCTGGCGGCCGAGTTTCCAGCCAAAACCAACTACCTCTACAGCACCTACCACGGCACTGAAAACGACCTGGAGCCGGAAACCGATAAATCGGTGATGGTGCTAGGGTCGGGGGTGTACCGCATTGGCAGCTCCGTGGAGTTCGACTGGTGCGGGGTGAATGCCGTGCAAACGGCGGCGGCGGAAGGCTACAAAACCATTATCCTTAACTACAACCCCGAAACCGTTTCGACGGACTACGACGTCAGCGACCGGCTGTACTTCGAGGAACTAAGCTTCGAGCGGGTGATGGACATTCTGGAGTTCGAATCGCCGGAAGGATTGATTCTTTCCACCGGTGGCCAGATTCCCAACAACCTGGCTACCCGCTTGCTGGAAGCACACGCGCCCGTTCTCGGCACCTCGCCGTTGCGCATCGACGAAGCCGAAAACCGTCACAAGTTCTCCAGCATCATGGACGAGCTCGGTATCGCGCAGCCGCGCTGGAAAGAGCTGACGTCGCTGGAGGCCATGTTCGAGTTTGTGAAAGAGGTTGGCTACCCGGTGCTGATTCGGCCGTCGTACGTGCTGTCGGGGGCGGCTATGAACGTGGTTTCCAACGCTTTCGAGATGGAAGCTTTCTTGCAAGCGGCCACGGAAGTGAGTGCCGAATATCCGGTGGTGGTGTCGGAATTCATGCAGGAAGCTAAGGAAATCGAGCTGGACGCGGTGGCCGCCAAGGGCGAAATCGTGAGCTACGCCATTTCCGAGCACGTGGAGTTTGCCGGCGTGCACTCCGGCGACGCCACCATGTACTACCCGCCGCAGAAAGTGTACGTGCGCACCATTCGTAAGCTGAAAATCATTGCCGAGAAAATTGCCCGGCGCTACGAAATCAGCGGCCCGTTCAACATTCAGTTCCTGGAGAAAGACGGCGAAATCCGGGTGATTGAGTGCAATATTCGCGCCTCCCGCAGCTTCCCGTTTGTGTCGAAAGTATCGGGTAACAACCTGATTAAGAAGGCCACGAAAGTGCTGCTCGGCCTGGACGTGGAGCGCGACGAGAGCGAGCGGGTGTACGACCTGCCCTTCGTGGGCGTGAAGGCGCCGCAGTTCTCGTTCACCCGCCTCCCCGGCGCCGACCCAGTGTTGCGCGTTGACATGGTGAGCACCGGCGAAGTAGGCTGCCTCGGTGACACGGCCGAAGAAGCGTTGCTGAAGTCGATGCTGAGCGTGGGCTACAAGATTCCGCAGAAAACCGTCCTGATTTCGGGCGGCCCGATCAAGTCGAAAGTAGCATTGCTGTCGGCGGTGGAGCTGCTGGTGAAGCGCGGCTACGTTATCTACGCCACGCAAGGCACGCACCGATTCTTCGCCGAAAACAACGTGCCAAGCAGCCTGCTCTTCTGGCCCGATGACCACGTAGAACCCAACGTGCTGACCTATCTGAAAGAGAAGAAAATCGACCTGGTTATCAACATCCCCAAGAACCTGTCGAAAGGCGAACTAGATAACGACTACAAAATCCGCCGCACGGCCGTGGATTTTGGTATTCCGCTGCTCACCAATGCCCGTCTGGCCAAGTCGTTCATCCAGGCCTTCTGCACGTTGCGGATGGAGGATTTGAAGATCAAGAGCTGGAACGAGTACAAGGCGATGTAGAATGATAGCGCGGACTTTATTGGGTCCGCGCTTTTTTATATGGAACAACTTCTTCACTTAAAGATTATTTGGGAACGGGCGAAAATCAGGTCCGAATGGACGGCAAGTGAATCCGATATTCTAAAATTTGAAACGGATCATAATGTAAAGCTTCCAGAAGATTTCCGTAGCTACTTTGAGACTGTGAATGGCATGGATGGCGAGGTAGATAGCGGCTTCTATGAATTTTATTCACTAAATAAAGTTGAGGACGTTGTTACTCAACTTGGCGATTATCACGGCATTCCAAAGCACAGTGATATTTTACATGAAATAGAGTATCCTGAAATGTGCTTTGTATTTGCTGATTATTCAATCAGTGTTATTGTCTACGCTATTCGATTAGGTAACGTAAATACCACTAAAAACGAAGTGTATGCAATATGTGGTGGTATTCATGAAGTCATAGCAGAATCGTTTTCAGATTTTATTTCTTTGTATTTAGAAAACCCTGATGCTTTACTGATTTAACTTTATACTCGTCCGTGAGCCGGGCCAGAGGCCGTGTAGCACCACTATGTTGTCGAGGTCAGCGAAAGTCATAATAAAAGAAGTCGGGCAGTTTACTCGAACATACGAAGCAGCAACGCTACGCCGAAAGGCTGAACGCCAACTGCTTCCTGTTTCTGGGGTTTCTCTAAACTAGAGTGGTGCTTGCCGCGCAGCATAGGGCGCTTACCTTCGCCCTACCGCACGGTTGTTCCACCTCACCACACGGCTGCCTCCTGAAAAGGTGAAGCCCCCGGTGCAGCAACACCGGGGGCTTCGAGAAGCAGGTGGAATTGCACCTAACTTCTTGCAGCAATGAGAAGAAATCCGTGCTTCGTAAACCTATACCACCGGCTACTGAAAAAGGTTTCTGGTGGTGGCTGATGTTGGAAACGGTTAAAGCGGCGCTGGCTGCTGCGGCCCGACACTGGATAAGCTAACGGGTTGGCAAGGGGCGGGGCCGACAGGTTCGGCCCCTTGTTTTTGTTGGCAATACCTGTTGTGGCAGCATTCAAATAGGGTGCAACTGGATTCGTACCTCAACTTTACACCTACCGCAACGGCCGCAAGTTCAGTTCAAACCCTGGCAAGGCCGGCTCGGCGCTCAGCGTCGAATCGAAGCTGCTGATTTCTACCGGCGCCTGTCCGTGCCGGTAGATGGTGGCGGTTTCGGCAGTGGGGTCGAGCAGGAAGCCGACTTCCACGCCGTTTTCCAGGTAGATTTCCATCTTGCGGCGTAGCGGAGCCAGGCCATCGGAGGGGGAGCGGACTTCAACCACGAGCGTAGGGCACACCGGCGGGAAACGCAGGCGTTGCGCTTCGGTCAGGGCATCGTAAGCAGCCTTTGGAACCCATGAGGCATCGGGAGAGCGGACGGAGCCATCGGGCAGCGTGAAACCGGCCGACGACTCGAACACGTAGCCGAGCTGGTGCTGGCGGTTCCAAAGCATCAGTTGAAAATGCACTTCGCCGGACTTGCGGCTTGATTCGGCTCCGGCGGGGGGCATAAAGATGATTTCGTGGTCGGCGTTGCGCTCTAGGCGTAGGGTGGGGTTATGTTGACAGAGGAGGAAAAACTCGTCGTCCGTGAGTTGGGTCAGGGGGCCGTGTAGCACCACTACGTTGTCGAGGTCGGCGAAAGTCATGGCAAGGAAACTAAATGGGGCGTATTCAAATATACAGGCTTACGCTTCAGTACGTCCGGCGCCGATCAAGAAGTTCGATTTCTTCGGTCTGCTATGCCGTTCTTGCAGCATAACTCTTGGACCATGCAAAACTTCACCTTTTTCGCCGATGTAGGAAAGCAAATCATTGGCGCCTTTGGGGAAGCCATAGTTGAGTCTATCGTATGCTTATAGCGAAATACGTTCGCCGATGTCAAGCACGAATAGGTTCGTTTACCTACTAAGCTAGAGGCTTTGAAACATGAATCCTGCTCGATTGGCTATTTACTTGATTGCTTTGCTAGGTGCTGCTAGGTTACCGGCACATGCCCAGAAAGTCTCCCGAGCTGACAGTATTCGGCAAGTGGAGACTCGGTGGGTGCAAACGTCTACGGGAAAGGTGGTGAATGCTAAGGGGCCTAAAGGTTTTGCGAAGCCTTCACCTGGGCATGCCCTCTACTTCACGCAGGTAGATACAGTTCGGTTGCCTTACGTGGTGTACGTGCCTAAATCGTATAATCCCAAGGTTGCTACTCGCCTGATCGTATATCTGCATGGGGGAGTCGTAAGCCTGAAAAATTTCGAATACAAAGATCCTGATTTTGTAGACGAAACAATCTTCAAGCTGGCCGAGAAATATCAAGCGCTGGTGCTATTCCCATTTGGCCGCAAAACGTTCGGGTGGGTAGAGCAGCCTGCAGCCTTCGAAGCCGTAGTAGAGGTAATTGGCGAAGCTAAGAAGCATTATCATGTGAATGACAAGCAGGTGTACATCGGCGGATTTTCAAATGGTGGCACGGCTACCTTCTGGTTTGCCGACCATCATCCGGAGTTGTTTGCCGGTTACTACACCATTTCGGCAAGGCCCCGTCTGGACATCGGGCCCATTAATTTTCGGCGGTTAGGCAATCAGCCTTTTTATTCTCTTCATGCGCAAAACGACAGTTTGTTCCGCTACAAAAATGTGTTGGCCACTTACAACCAGCACCGGGCGGAAGCCCCCGGTTGGCAATTGGAAACACAGCCAACCGGTAGCCACGGCATTATTTACGCACCGGGCGGAGACAAATCATTAGAGCGGCTGCTTGACAAACTGTTGCTACGACCTTAACTAAGTTGCCAAAGCACTTCGGCTACCAACTCATGCAAAACTTCACCTCTTTCGCCGACGCGGGCGACTACAAAGCCTTATTGCAGCAAGCCCTGGAAATCAAGGCTAACCCGTATGGCTATCAGCACATCGGCAAAAACAAAACCGTTGGGTTGATCTTCTTCAACCCTAGTTTGCGTACTCGCCTCAGCTCCATCAAAGCGGCCTACAACTTAGGGGCGCAGGCGTGGGTGCTCAACGCTGGGGCCGACTCATGGACGCTGGAAATGGCCGATGGCGCGGTGATGAACGGCGGCACGCAGGAGCACATCAAAGAAGCCATTGCGGTAATGAGCCAGTATTGCGACGTACTAGGCGTACGCACCTTTCCCACACTCAAGGACCGAGACGAGGACTACGAGGAAGTGGTATTCAACAAGATTCGCAAGTACGCCACCGTACCCGTTATCAGCCTGGAAAGTGCCACGCTACACCCGCTGCAGTCGTTTGCCGACCTGATTACGGTGGCTGAGTTCAAGCAGAAAGAGCGGGTGAAAGTGGTGCTGACCTGGGCCCCGCACGTGCGCGCCCTGCCCCAATGCGTGCCTAATTCGTTTGCCGATTGGTTTTCGGAAATCGAGTGGGTGGATTTCGTTATCACCCACCCCAAGGGTTACGAGCTAAACCCCAAGTTCACCAAAGGTGCCCGCATCGAGTATGACCAGCAGAAAGCCCTGGAAGGTGCCGACTTTGTGCAGGCCAAAAACTGGAGCAGCTACGAGCAGTACGGCCAGGTGCTAGAAAATGATCCGTCCTGGATGCTGACACCCGAGCACATGACCGGCACCAACGACGCGAAATTTCTGCATTGCCTGCCTGTGCGCCGCAACGTAGAGGTGTCCGACGCCATTCTGGATTCGCCTAACTCTTTAGTGGTTCAGGAAGCTGGAAACCGGGTCTTCTCGATGCAAACGGTACTGCACGAACTGCTGAAATAGCGTGCAAAATTCAGGCAATTTGGGGTGGTTCAGCAACTAGATACGGGAGTCTTCGTTTAAGGGCACTCGACAAAGTCTGACTCAACCGTTAGATTTTGGATAGTTCACCATAACCCCTTTTCATGAAAAAGCTACTTGTTCTCGCCGCTGTATTTGTGTCCGGTATTTCTGCCGCCAACGCGCAAACCTCGACCACTACGACTACGACGGCTCCGCAACAGAGCACCACTACTCAGCCACAGCCTGCTACAACTCAGCCTGCGACTACCCCTACCACGGCCCCTGCTACGACTACTACTGTTGAAACTCAGTCTAGCACAAGCGCTACCCCGGCTACTCCTACTATGCCGACCGATGCCGACGTGAAGTCGAAAGACAAGAAGAAAAAGTCGAAAGTAAAGACTGATCCTAACAAGTAAGCCCGTAGGTGTTCTGCACCTATCACACTAAAAAGAAAGCCTGGCTGCTCTTGAAGCAGCCAGGCTTTCTTTTTTACCGGCTAAGGCATCCGCTAAGGGCGCAACTGCCATTGGGCAGGCAAATGATGTGGCGGGTTAATCTTGAATCGGCTCCAGCGGCACGGCAACAGGCTTGGGCTTGCGACTTACCAGAAACACGCCGCCAAAAATCAGCAGGGCCTGTAAGGCTTTGGCTGTCGTAAACGTGTCTTTGCCCAAGCTTACAGCAATTAGCACCGCCAACGCAGGTTGCAGATAGATATAAGCGCCCAGCAGGGCAGGGGAGGCGTATTTCAGGGCCCAATTGTTGAGCAGATAAGCCAGAATAGTGAGGCATATCACCATGTAAGCAATGGCGGCCCAAATGCTGGTCGGAAAGCTAGCGTAGTCGGGCTCCTGCACTTGCTGCCAGCCGGCGGGCACGGCCAGTACGGCCCCCACCAGAAAGATGCGCGCCAGCACCGTGAACGGGTGGTACTTACGCATCAGCGGCATCACGATAACCAAATACGCCCCGAAGGCCGTGGCATTAAGCAAGATGTACACGTTGCCTAACGTGCCGTCTTGGCCGGGTACGGCCGAGGGACCACTGCGGCCCAGAATAATAAGTGCCGCGCCCGTGCCAGCCAGCGCAATACCCAATAACCGCGGCAGGGTTAGTTTTTCGCCGAGCAACACCACCGAGGCCAGCACCGTCACGATGGGAGCCACTGTTTGAATAAGGGAGGCATTGATAGGGGACGTAAGGTTGAGACCGGAGAAGAACAGCAGCTGATTGAGCCCAATACCCAGTACCCCGCACGTCAGAGCCCGTAGGTTGTCGGCGCGGCCAGTAATACGGTCCTGCGGGGCCACGATGCGGCTGATAATGCCAAAAAACAAGGCAGCCCCCACAATCCGCAACAGCACCAACCCGAACGGGCCCATGTAGTGCGGCATCACGTCTTTGGAAATGCTATAGTTGCCCGCGTAGATCAGGGCCACCAGAAACAGGGCCGCGTGGACCTTGACGGAGTTTTTCATTGCAAGCAAAGGTACGGCGGGAAATAGCGTGTTTTAGCGCGGAAATCCTGTGGCTTCTGTTCCGCGACGAGTGCAGCGAGTATCCAGTACGGCGCCGCGCGGCTCCTACGCGTAGGAACTCGCGGTGCTCGTCGCGGAACAGATTTCCGCGCTACACCGCACGGCATCTGCCGTACTTTTACAGTTCGAACTTCCTTCTACCCATGTCCACCGGCTCCCTCTTCGATTCCGAACCTACACCTGCTTCCAACCTGCGCCCGAAAGCGGCCGATACAGCCCCCTTGGCCGAGCGCCGGCGGCCCCGCACCCTCGATGAATATGCCGGCCAGCAGCATCTCATTGGGCCAGAAGGCGTGCTGCGGCGCTACCTGAACGCCGGACGCTTGCCGAGTTTGATCTTGTGGGGCCCGCCTGGCGTTGGCAAAACCACGCTGGCGCACTTGCTGGCCGAGGAGCTGCACAAGCCCTTTGTGGCCTTGAGCGCCATCAATGCGGGCGTGAAAGACGTACGGGAGGTGATTGAGCGGGCCAAAAAGCAGCGCGGCACCATCTTGTTTATCGACGAGATTCACCGCTTTAGCAAGAGCCAGCAAGACGCACTGCTCGGGGCCGTGGAACAAGGCATTGTCACGCTGATTGGTGCTACCACCGAGAATCCATCGTTCGAGGTGATTCCGGCCGTGCTGAGCCGGGCGCAGGTGTACGTGCTGGAGCCGCTGAGCAAGGAAGTCCTGACCGACCTCGTAGATAAAGCCCTAACTGAAGACGAGCAGCTCAAGCAAAAAAACGTGCGGGTGCTGGAATATGGCGCCCTGCTCACCATCTCGGGCGGCGACGCCCGTAAGCTGCTCAACCTGCTCGAAATCGTGGTGGAGTCCAGCCGCCCCGACCCGGAAACCGGCGAAATCAGCGTCACCGACGAAGTGGTGCAGCAACTTGCGCAGCAACACCTGGCTCGCTACGATAAAGGAGGCGAGATGCACTACGACGTTATTTCGGCCTTCATCAAGAGCATCCGCGGCTCCGACCCCAATGCCGCGCTCTACTATCTGGCCGTGATGCTGGAAGGCGGCGAGGACCCGAAATTTATTGCGCGGCGCTTGCTTATTCTGGCCAGTGAAGACGTGGGTATGGCCAACCCTAACGCCCTGATGCTGGCCAATAGTTGTTTTCAGGCCGTCACGGTAATTGGGATGCCCGAAGGCGACATTATTTTGGGGCAAACTGTCGTGTACTTAGCTACTTCGCCCAAAAGCAACGCCAGCTACAAAGCCATCCGGGAGGCGCGGGCGCTGGTGCGGCAGCAGGGCGTACAGTCGGTGCCTATTCCGTTGCGCAACGCCCCCACCAAGCTCATGAAAGACCTCGGCTACGGCGGCCAGTACCAATACTCCCACGATTATCCTGGCAATTTCGCTTACCAGGAATTCATGCCCGAAACGCTTAGCGGCACCACCTTCTACCACCCCGGCCACAACCCCGCCGAAACCAAGATCCAGGACCGCCTGCGCCAGCTGTGGGGCGAAAAGTATGGGTATTGAACAGATGCTAAGGTGATTTCGGGAGGTTATGTTAAAGAGCTGACGTATTTCTGGCGTTGCTCTGTAATGAAGAAAGTTGCTTCGGCGATTAATGCTTTCACAAGCAGACGCCAGCCCAAACACGCCGTTCTGGAATTTCATATAACTCTTCCGTAGTTCGGATAGTCTGAATGAATAACTTGCCCGTTGATGTTGTTCTATTAAAAGCAAAATGCAACCTGCTGCGTCTGCATTTGCGTCATTCGCTTCCAATCAGTTTAATCTGTTTTTCTTTTCATGCGACAATTTTTTAAATACGTGCTGGCCACCATCACCGGCATTTTCATATTAGGGCTGCTAGGCTTGGTGTTGCTGGTTGGCTTCGTGGCCGCGCTGGCTTCTTCCGACAAAGAAGTGACCGTAGCCAACGACTCGGTGCTGGAACTCAAGCTGGATAAGCCCATTGCCGAGCGTGAAAGCCGCGACTCTTTCGGCTCCGCCTTTAGCAACCAGGCCGACGACATCGGGCTCGACCAACTGAAAGCCACCATTCGCCGGGCCAAAAACGATAGCGACATCAAAGGTATCTTCCTGAATGTAGAGTTGGTGCAGGCCGGCATGGCGTCGTTGGAGGAAGTGCGCGACGCGCTGCTGGACTTCAAGAAGTCGGGCAAGTTTGTGGTGGCGTACGCCGATGCGGCTTCCGAGAAAAGCTACTACCTGACGTCGGTTGCCAACCGCATCTACCTTAATCCGCAGGGGACGTTGGAGTTCAACGGTCTGAGCTCGGAGACCATGTACTATAAGAACCTGTTCGACAAGGCCGGCATTCAGCCCCAGATTTTCCGGGTGGGTTCGTTTAAAAGTGCGGTGGAGCCGTTTTTCCGGGAGAACATGTCGGATTCGGCCAGGCTTCAGACTTCGTCGTTCCTAAACTCCATCAACGACTTCACGCTTGGCCACGTAGCCGCGTCGCGTAAGATTGCCCCGGCCCGCCTCAAAGTTATTTCGGACTCCATGCTGGTGCACAACGCCGACGATGCCAAGCGCCTCGGCCTCGTTACGCACCTCGGCTACTACGACCAGGCCCTCGACTACATGAAAGGCAAGCTAGGCGTAGAGAAAGACAAAGAGCTCAGCTTGGTGAACCTCGGCGACTACAGCAAAGCCGAAGACGATGAAAACACCAGCAGCAACCGTATTGCCGTGGTATACGCCGACGGTGACATTGTAACCGGCAAAGGCGGCAACGACAACATCGGCAGCACCCGCTTCGCCGAGGCCATCCGCAAGGCCCGTCTCGACGATAAAGTGAAAGCGGTGGTACTGCGCGTAAACTCGCCCGGCGGTTCTTCGCTGGCTTCCGACATCATCTACCGCGAGGTGATGCTTACCAAGAAAGTGAAGCCCATTGTGTGCTCGATGTCGGACGTGGCGGCCAGCGGCGGCTACTTCATTGCCATGGGCTGCGACACCATTGTGGCGCACCCGAACACCATTACCGGCAGCATTGGCGTATTTGGCGTGCTGCCCAACATCGAGCCGCTGCTGCGCGACAAACTAGGCGTTACGACGGACCGGGTAACGACCGGCAAGTTCTCGGACTTTCCCACGGTTACGCGGGCCCTCACGCCGTTCGAGAAAACGCAGTTTCAAAACGAAATCAACCGTATCTACGCTGATTTCACCACCAAAGCCGCCCAAGGCCGCCACATGCCGGTGGAGCGGTTGCGCGGTTTTGCTTCCGGCCGGGTGTGGTCGGGTTCCGAAGCCAAAGCCCGGGGCTTGGTGGACGTGCTCGGCTCGTTTGATGATGCCTTGCGTATTGCGGCCCGCCGTGCCAAACTCAAAGAAGGCGACTACCGCATCCAGAAGCTGCCGCGCCAACGCACCTTCGCCGAATCTATCTTCAGTGGTTTCAGCGAAGAAGCGAAGCTGCGGTTAGTGAAAGAAGAAATGGGCCCGATGTACCCCGTGTACCAGCAGTACAAGAAGCTCTCGGAAATGAAAGGCGCCCAAATGCGCATGCCCTTCGAGCTGAATATTCAATAGTGTTATCAACAAAGGCCGTCATGCTGAGCGCAGGCGCAGCCGGAGTCGAAGCATCTCGCTAGTGTGGTAATCAACAACCGGATGAGGTTACCACACTAGCGAGAT
>NZ_DASVSY010000113.1:0-9785 GCF_036387835.1 Hymenobacter sp.
GGCCACTTTTTTGGCGGCTACTTTGTCGCCTAGCGCATCCATCACCTCGGGCCGCGGCCCCACGAAAATAATTCCCTCTTCCCCGCACCGCCGGGCCAGCGTGGCATTTTCCGAGAGAAAACCATAGCCGGGGTGAATAGCATCCACGCCGTTTTCCTTGGCTGTTCGAATCAGCCCCTCAATGTCCAGGTATGGCTTCAGCGGCTCGTCGTCGCGCCCAATTTGGTAGGCTTCATCGGCTTTGTAGCGGTGCAGCGAGTACCGGTCTTCGTAGGTGTAAATTGCTACCGTGGTAATACCTAGCTCAGTGGCAGCACGCATGACGCGAATGGCAATTTCGCCCCGATTGGCGACGAGCAGCTTGCGGATGTTCATCTTGGAATATGCGGTGTTTGAGTAGAACAGAAATGCGTGTGGCAAGCTAATCAAAGAGTTGGGAAATAGCGGCGAAAATTCGCTTCTGCTTTTTGCCTTATTCGCTGCCCCCACGGTTCTTTTCCAAGCAATAGCGCAAACCTTCCCCACACCGTTCAGTTGTGAAAGAATCTTTCTCACCTGATATCACCGCATGGAATTCGCCAAACAAAACATTCTGCTCGTCGGAGCTTCCTCGGGTATAGGTCTGGCTACGGCCCGGCTGCTGCATTCCCTCAACGCCCACCTCTACACTGCTTCCCGCCACCTCTCGCCGGAGCTGGCGGAGCTTGGCACCACCTTTCTGGAGCTGGACGTGACGAAGCCCATAGGCGCCGCCCTCGACAGTTTGCCCGAGGAGCTGCACGGCGTGGTGTACTGCCCCGGCAGCATCAAGCTGCGGCCTTTCGAGCGAATTCCGGTGGATGATTTCCGGGCTGACTTCGAGTTGAACGTGCTCGGGGCGGTGCAGGTGCTGCAAGCCACTATGAAGCGGCTCAAGAAAGCGGGCGGCGGTTCGGTGGTGCTATTCAGTACGGTGGCCGCCGATACGGGCATGAGTTTCCACGCCAGCATTGCCACCGCCAAAGCCGCCGTGGAAGGCCTCACCCGGGCCCTGGCCGCCGAATATGCCGCCAGCAATATCCGGGTGAATGCCGTGGCGCCGTCGCTGACGGACACGCCCCTGGCCGCGGCCCTGCTCAACACGCCCGAAAAAGTTGAAGCCGGCGCCAAGCGCCACCCCTTGCAGCGCATTGGTCAGCCGCAGGACCTCGCCTACATGGCCTCCTTTCTCCTCTCCAACCACAGTTCCTTCATCACCGGCCAGGTGTTGCCGGTAGATGGTGGCATGGGCCGGTTGAAGTAAGCTGGTAGTTGATTGCTGGTTGATGATTGTTATGGCAAACGGTGCTTACTTGACTTACCTATGTAAGCACCACACTTTACTTTGTTCGTACAAAGCGAAGCAGTACCAACCATTATCAACCAGCAATCAACCAGCAAAATGAAGATCACGCTCTTTTGGCACCGGCGCGACATCCGTTTCCATGATAACGCGGGCCTAGCAGCGGCCTTGCAAAGCGGCTTTCCTGTAGTACCGCTTTTCATTTACGACCGGGAAATCCTGGATCTGCTGCCAAGCCGGCGCGATGCGCGTGTCACCTTCATTTATGACGAAGTAGAACGTTTGGGTCGCAAGACGGCGCAGTCGGGGGGCCAGCTGTTGGCGTTTTTTGGCCGGCCGCTGGAAGTTTTCGCGCAACTGCTCAGCACTTATGAAGTGGCCGCAGTGTATACCAACGAGGATTACGAGCCTTACGCCGCGGAGCGCGACACGGCCGTAGCACAGTTGTGTGAGCAGCATGGAGCTGAGTTTCATGCGCTGAAAGACCAAGTGATATTTGCCAAAAACGAGCTACTTGGCAAGTCGGGTAGGCCGTCCAAGGTATTTGGTTCCTACCGCAAAGCCTGGCTGGAAGCCCTGCGCGACGAACAGCTGCAACCACATCCTTCGGCGGAGCTGTTCGACGCCAAGCATCTGGCCAAGCTGCCCGAGGCACCGCGCCGCCCCACACTCACCGACATGGGGTTCGAGGAGTTCCGGCAGTTTGTGCCTTCCGCCGAGCTGCCCGCCGAGGAGCTGGTTCGCAACTACCACCTCACCCGCAACACGCCGGGCCGGGTAGATAGCAGCACCCGGCGCTCGGTGCATCTGCGCTTCGGCACGCTGAGCGTACGAGAGTTGATGCGGCAGGCCCAAGAGCTGAACCCAAAGCTGCTGGCCGAGCTGATCTGGCGCGACTACTTCATGATGCTGCTCTGGCACTACCCCAACACAGCCACCGAAAGCTACGAGCCCCGCCTACGCCACGTACCCTACCGCAACAACGAAGACGAATTCCGGGCCTGGTGCGAAGGCCGCACCGGCTACCCCCTCGTCGACGCTGGTATGCGCGAGCTGAATCAAACCGGCTACATGCCTAACCGGGCCCGCATTGCCACCGCCGGTTTTCTGGTCAAGCAACTGCTTACCGACTGGCGTTGGGGCGACCGGTATTTCTCCGACCATCTCCTCGACTACGACATGAGCCAGAACGTGGGCAACTGGCAGTGGATGGCCGGTACCGGCGTGGTAGCCGCGCCCTGGTTTCGCGTCTACAGCCCCGCCAGCCAGCTCAAGCAGTACGATCCGGAGCTGGCTTACGTGAAGAAATGGGTACCCGAATACGGCACCAGTGCCTACCCCGCCCCCATCGTGGACCACAAGTTTGCCCGGGAACGAGCCATTGAAACGCTACGGACTGCGTATCGGGCGGCAGCGGTATAGGGCCTGACGTGGGCCTCACGGGGGCCTCACCCCCCGGCCCCCTCTCCCGTGGAGAGGGGGAGCCAGACGATGTAGCGCCGCCCGTTCGGCTCGCGCCTCACGAACGGCTACCGGACCGTAGCCGATTCACACGGGACAGCAAAAAGCTTGTAACGTCTCTATTGCAGTTTCTTCTATTTGAAGCTCACCTTTGTAATGGTAGCCGTTCGTGAGGCGCGAGCCGAACGGGCGGCGCTACATCGTCTGGCTCCCCCTCTCCACGGGAGAGGGGGCCGGGGGGTGAGGCCCCGTGAGGCCCTTTACAACTAAACTCAACTTATCTGCTGTCCTAATGGTTATACAAGCACTATGGAACAGCAACCCACGCCTCCAGTAGCGCCCGAAACGGCGGCTACCCCGAAAGTCCGCATCAAGCAAGCCTACCTCGACTATGTGCTCGACAAAGGCCGGCAGCCGGCTTCCGTGTTCAAGCTCACCAAGCAGCTCGGCCTACCCGAGCAGGAGTTCTACCAGCACTACGCCACTTTCGATGCCATCGACCGGGAGTTGTGGGCCGATTTCGGGCGGGAAGCGCGGGATACGGCCGCCAAAGAGCCGGTTTGGGAAACCTATGGCGCCCGCGAAAAGCTGCTGGCCTTCTACTACACGCTTATCGAGATACTGAAGCGCAACCGCAGCTACGCCCTGAACGCGCTGCGCCGCTCCCTCTCGAAAATGCCCGGCCTCACGCCCCGCGTACTCGACGACTTCCGGCAGGAGTTCGAGGACTTTGTAGACGAAATCTTACGCGAAGGGCGCCGCACCGACGAAATTGCCAGCCGCCAGCTTATTCAGGATGGGTATCCGCGCTTCTTCTGGCAGCAGCAGCTATTCGTGCTCGGCTTCTTCGCCAAAGATGAAAGCATCAACTTCGAGCGCACCGACGCAGCCATCGAAAAGGCCGTAACCCTCAGCTTCGATCTGGTCGGCCGCAACACGCTGGATTCGGCTACCGACTTCATCCGGTTCCTGCTGCACAGCCGCCGGCGGCGGTACTAGGCAGAGCGCCAATGGTTGGACAGCCGTAGCGCGAAGCTTACCCACTGATTTCCGCAGTACAACAATGAATATCGTTCAACGATGCACGAAGCGGGAGCTTCGCGCTGCAGCCTCAGCAACGTCTGAACCGTTGCCTTGGGGTACCATTTCCTATGTCTGACTCAACTGAGAGTAATTCCCTTTCCTCCCTGCCCACCACCAAAGTAGCCCGCGCCGCCCGCTTTGCTCGCACTGGCCTCAATGTGGGGGCCAACTATGTGAAGCACTATGCCAAGCGCGCAGTGGGAGCCGAAAGCACCACCGACGACCTGCACGCTGCCAATGCCGCCGAGCTGTACGGCACCCTGAGCGAGATGAAAGGCTCGGTGCTGAAAGTGGCGCAGATGCTGGCCATGGAAAAAAACCTGCTGCCCACGGCCTACGCCGACCAATTCGCGCAGGCCCAATACCAAACGCCGCCCTTGTCGGGTCCGTTGGTGGTGAAGGCGTTCCGGGATTCATTTGGCAAGTCGCCGTTCGAGGTGTTCGAGGAGTTTGACATCAATGCCCGCCAAGCTGCCAGCATCGGGCAGGTGCATTTTGCCCGCCTCGGCGATAAGGCGCTGGCCGTGAAGGTGCAGTACCCCGGCGTGGCCGATAGCATCCGGTCTGATATCCGGCTGGTGAAGCCGATTGCCCTGCGGGTGCTTGGGCTGGACGAAGCCACCGTGCGGCCTTACTTGCAGGAGGTAGAAACCCGACTCATCGAGGAAACCGATTATGCCTTGGAGCTGCGACGGGGTCAGGAAATTGCCGCACAATGCGCTGATTTGCCACACCTCGAGTTTGCCAGCTACTACCCTGCCCTATCGTCGGCCCGGATCCTGACCATGGACTGGCTGCCGGGCCAGCACCTCAAGGAGTTTCTGGCCACTAAACCACCGCAGGAAGTGCGCAACCAGCTCGGCCAGGCCCTGTGGGACTTCTACATGTTCCAGCTCAACGAGTTACGCATGGTCCACGCCGACCCGCACCCCGGCAACTTCCTGTTGCGCCCCGAAGCCGGTGGCACCGTAGGCGTGCTCGACTTTGGCTGCGTGAAAGAAATACCCGCCGACGTCCACGGCCTCTTCAACGATTTGCTCACCCCCGAAACCCTGGCGGACCGCACCCGGCTGGCCGCCTTGCTCACCCAAGCAGGTATTTTGCGTCCCGATGATGCCGCCGCCCGCCAAAACTTCTACCTCGATACCATGCAAGCGTCGCTGGAGCTGGTAGGCCGCCCGTTCCGGCAGCCTGTTTTCGACTTCGGCGACCCATCGTACATGCAGGCCCTCTACGCCCTCGGCGACGACCTGATGCAGCAGCCCGAGCTGCGCCAGCAACGGGAGCCGCGCGGTTCCGAGCACTTCATTTACCTGAACCGAACCTACGTAGGCCTTTACGCACTGCTCACCGAGCTGCGGGCCGTAGTGCGTACTGGCCGCTAGAGTTATTGCTGCTACGGCGAAACAAACGCAACTCAACAAACGCAACTCGAGTACTAAGAGCCTATTCTGGTGGCCTCTAAGCAGGCATACTACACTCAAAAGAAACTTACTGCTTCACTAGTTGCCGCGTAATGGGTATACCATCCATACCCAGCAGCAAAGTATAGACGCCAGCTTCACGTATCCCTAGCTCTTCGGGCCGAAGCTGATAGTGGTAGCGGCCAGCGGCCTGACGATTATAACGGACAGTTTTCACTTTGCGGCCAGCGGCATCAAGCACTGTAATAGACACCGGAGCAACACGGGGCAACTGATAGCTTAGAGTCAGGACGTCGCCTACCGGATTAGGGTACATTTCTACTTTATATACCGCCGTAGCAGAAGCCATCCTTATTCCTGTAACGGTACGGGTGATGGTCCAGTCAACGGTATAGGTGTGTTGGATGGCGTGCGACACCACACGCGTGAGAGCCGTAGTATCGACCACTAAGGCCCGCACGGTATGAGTGCCGGCCGGTAGTTGCGCTAACGCGACGGTGGCGGTAGCCGCATTCTGGGCAAACACGGTGCCGTCACGGGTCCAAGTTATTTTGAGCGTATTAGGGGTCGGAGGCAGCAGCGTAAGCGCAAACGATACGTCTTGACTGGGGCTGTTGATAGCCAGAGTAGTGGGAGAATAGGCTTGCAACGGTGAAACCAAGGTATGGATGCGCTCCACAAATGCCTCCTTGCACACAGCGCAGAAAGGCAAGCCCAGGTACTGCATTTTACAGCTTAGGTGCGGCTTTTGCCACCTAGGATCAACTGCATGGGGATAGATACCCACAGAGTTCGTGCCTATCCAAGAAGCCCAGCGCACGGTGGCCGGATTGGTATCTTGCGTCATATTGAAGGTCTCGTGAGCGTATTGGGGTCCCGCCCAGTACTCATCGGCAAGCCCCGCAAACGAGTGCCCGATTTCATGTATGGCAATTTCAGTGGCGTTATTATTTGCTGAGGCGGTGGCAACAAAGCCCCCTGAGCCACCATACTCAGTGGAATTGACCAACACGAATACTTGGTCGTACAGCGGGAAATTCTGGGCAAGCACTACACTCAACGCTGCGTTTTGCTGGGGTACCAGCAAACGGTGAATGCCCCCCACATCGAAGGTGCTATTGAAGTAAGTGGAAGCGGCAAAAGACTGGGTGCTACCACAGTCGGGGGCCGTACGGGGGTGCGTCGAACCGCTTTCCGGCGAAGGCACTTGAATAGCAAAAGCGTTGAAATACTGCTGGTATTCCAGAAATGGACTCTGGGCAAGCATACTCTTCAGCGCTTGGTTGGCCCTGCTGATAAACAAAGGCATTTCACTGGCCTGGTAGCCATCGGGAACAAAGACCAGGTTGATGCGCTTGGTTAGGCTGCCAGATTTTACCAAGGTATCCACAGGAAAAGTCTGGGCAGTTCCCGGACCTGTTATTCCTATACACAATAACAGGAACAACCAGAAGGCAAATGTTTTCATGGCTTGGGGGGAATGGGAAGCTCACGGAGTAGGACAGTTTTACCGTCGGCAATTTCTTCGACGCGTATAGAGGCCGCAGTTGGATGCAAAGCCAAGCGGACGAAAAACTCGGCAGTTGGCAACTTAACTTCACTGCGTTGGAAAGAGCGTTGATCGTCGGCTACGTGCTCCACGCTATGCCGTAGCGGATGAATTACCCGCGTTTCCATCATCACTTGGTTTTGGCCGTTGAGTTGGGAAACCCGCAAAAAATCCGGCGTATTAACAACCGCCTCTGCCGTCTTCAGGACACCAGGCACGGCCTGTAAGTGAAGATCTTGCAGTTGTGAGCCAGACGCCTCCGCCGTTAGCCGACCACTCAGAAATAACAGCTTGGGAGTAGGCGCTACTGTTGCCGCCGGCAGTGGCTTATAATCGCCAGCTGGGTGGTAGGCACAGGCGGCGAGCTCGTGCAGCAACAACGCACAACTTGATAAGCAATAAATAACCCGCATATAACACCCCTCCCCTTCCGCCCGGTTGTGCTTGACTATCAGCCAGCTAAATAAGCGAGGCCAAAGTATATATAATTGTACAAAACTAAATTTGAATTTTTCAGTTTAGCTCGCAGTCTTCTAAACTCGTGTATTGACATTAGTTGAAGATTTTGTACTACCCTTTCTTTTCTAATTACTATATGAATAAAATCTGGACCCTGTGCGCCGTGTTGCTGAGCAGCATTACCATGGCATCGGCTCAAAGTGCCATGAGCTGTTGTGCAAAACCAACCAGTTCAAATGCCACCGAGGCATTCGCAATGCTGGCTACCAATGAAGACTTTTCTGGCGGCCACGATGCTCCATTACCTTACACCTATGCGGGCGAAGGCAAAGCCATTGAATTCAAAACCCCCGATGGTCGAACCGGCAAAGGGTTTGAAGTCAAAAGCGCCACTTCTTCCGACAAATACCTCTTCGTAATTCATGAATGGTGGGGCCTCAACGACTACATCAAGCAAGAAGTAGCCCAATACGCCAAAGATCTGCCCGGCGTCAACATCATTGCCCTCGACCTCTACGACGGCCAGGTAGCCACTACCCCCGAAGAAGCCGGCAAGTACATGCAGTCCGTCAAAACCGACCGCGCCCAAGCCATTATTAAAGGTGCCGTGCAGTACGCTGGCCCGAAAGCCCAGGTAGCCAGCGTAGGCTGGTGCTTCGGGGGTGGCTGGAGCCTGCAAACGGCTTTGTTAGCCGGCAAACAAGACGTCGGCTGTGTGATGTACTACGGCATGCCCGAAAAGGACGTGGCCAAGCTCAAAACTCTGAACACTGATGTGCTCGGCCTTTTCGCCAGCCAAGACAAGTGGATCAACCCGGAAGTTGTAGCCCAATTTCAAAAGGACATGGCTGCTGCCAACAAGAAAGTCACCATCAAAAGCTACGATGCCGACCACGCATTTGCCAATCCTTCCAACCCCAAATACAACAAAACCTTCGGCGACGATGCCCACGCGCTGTCGGTGGCTTACTTCAAGAAAAACTTCAAGCTGAAGAGCTAGCTCTTATTGCTTATTACTTAACATCAAAAAAGCCCGTCAACTGACGGGCTTTTTGGTGCCAGATAGCGCGGAAGCTACAAACCTATCGAGGGCAATTCAAAAACAACAAGCAGATAGAGCAGAAACCCATCTGGCTATTCAAGTTGGAAGCAATGGCGGTACTAGTATCCCCCCTCCCACTGCCCTGCTTCATACAACCTTGTAAAGCAGCAAAGCAGGCTCCCACACTATTGCTTGTTGTGTTTATGAATCTGATGATGTTACTCCACCGGTTTCAGTTGCCAATCGGAAGCCAGCAGTGCTGCCAATTCGGCCACGCTGCCGGTAAGATGCTCCCAATTGGGCAGCACGAAGTATTGTTCCTGCAAATGCGCTTCGCTGTAGGGCGTGTGCAACACAGTAGCGAGGTCGAACGGCCGACGGTTACTGTCGTCGGCAATGCAATGGTGAATCTCACCCGATGAGGACAGCAAACCAGCCCCGTACATGCGGGTTACACCACTCTCCTCGACCAGCCCAAACTGCACCGTGAAGCCATATAACCGGTCTAGGCGCTCGAGGGCAGCGGCATCGTGCAGATGCTGTGCTGCTACCTGCCCCAGGAAGTGCAGGAAGTCGGCAAAGGCTTTGTCCATGAGCAGCGGCACGTGTCCGAATACGCCGTGAAACAGGTCAGGCTCCTCAATGAAGTCGAATTGCGCCATTGACCGAATCCAGACGGTAGCCGGGAATTTGCGTTGTGCCAGCAAGCCGAAGAACTCGGCGTCGTTGAGCATGCCGAGTACAGGCTCTAGCTGCCAACCCGTGGCCTCTTGTAGCCGCACGCTCGTTTCCTCGAAGTTGGGAATGGCGTTGCGGTGAAACCCAATACGTTGCAGGCCTTCCGTGAAGGCTTGGCAGGCGCGTTTGTGCAGCAGGGCCGTTTGGCGGTCGAACAATACTTTCCAAACCAGTTGGTCTTGGGCAGTGTACCGGTCGTAGTGTTGCTGTAACATGGGTATAAGGCAGAAAAAAAGCCCGGCTCCTTTTTAGGAGTCGGGCTTTATAAGGTTTCAGAGGTTAAGCGTTGTGTTGCGCTTCTAGCTTCCGTACCGGCAAAGCAGCCCGACTCCGTCCCGCGCGGGACGAATATTGGTTAGGCAAAACTGTTTCACTGGCTGGCGCGACATCATGATGACAAATATATATGATTTAGGAAACAAGATGTATTAGTTGAGCTTTAATTTTTTATGGCATAACAAGAATTCATACATGTTTCTTGACTATACCCCCTAAATACTAGGGGCCAAAAAGCAGAAAGATGCTTGTTTTTCGATCATGCCCCTAAAATTTCAGTCATAGATAAAACATATTCATAGTTTAAGGTATAATCTCCTCTAAACTATCTATATAGAGGCGCGGCATTTAGCGTCGCGGCCTGGAATGACATAGAACGCGCAGTTTAAACATCGTCAGCAACGAGGAGACGCGAAGTGTCGCGTCTCTACA
>NZ_DASVSY010000114.1:0-12082 GCF_036387835.1 Hymenobacter sp.
AGACGCAAAGAGGCGTCTCTACCTCGTTCTAATCGCTCTTTGGCTAACTCAAACAGCCTTTTAGTGAATTCAAGGTTCTGTTGGGTGAAATGGTACCATGACTTTTGTGGCACCACGCTACAAACGCGCCAGCCGAACATCATACTCACTAAGTCGCTAAATCACTTTCGGACCGTGCCCCGGCGTTTTGTGTAGTACAAGCTTCGGTTTGTATAACCTTGACCGTAGGTGCGTCAGGATCTTTGTGAGGAACAAGAAGACCATCAGCAGAAGGCAATTACTCCTTCAGAAACCAACCTTTATGTCTCTCACCGCCTACCGCACCCTTGGCCGCTCCGGCCTGATTGTTAGTCCGCTTGCCCTTGGCACCATGACCTTCGGCACCCCGCGCTGGGGCTCGGCCAACGAGGTTTCCGAAGCTATTTTTCACGCTTACATCGAGGCCGGCGGCAACTTCGTTGACACGGCCGATGTGTATGCCGGCGGCCAAAGCGAGGAGCTGGTGGGCAGCTACATTGCCGACCGCTACCTGCGCGACCAAGTGGTACTTGCCACCAAATTTGCCTTCAACACCAGTCCTGGCAACCCGCACGCCGGCGGCAACGGCCGCAAGCACATCTACCAAGCCCTCGAAAGCTCGTTGCGCCGCCTTAAAACCGACTACGTGGATTTGTACTGGCTGCACGCCTGGGATATGGTAACGCCCGTGGAAGAAGTGCTTCAGACGCTCGGCGACTTAGTGCGCGCCGGCAAGATTCGCTATTTCGGCTTCTCCGACATGCCCGCCTGGTACACGGCCAAAGCGGCAACGCTGGCCGCGGTGCACGGTATTCCGGGCCCTATTGCCATGCAGCTGGAGTACTCGCTGGTGGAACGCACTATCGAGTATGAGTATATACCGGCGGCGCAGGAGCTTGGCTTGGGTATCACGCCGTGGAGCCCGCTGGCGGCTGGTTTTCTGGCCGGCAAATACCAGCCCGAGGGCGCAAGTGCAATGGGTGAAGGTCGGCTCACGGGCCCTAACCCGTTTGGCAACTCGAAATTCACCGAACGCAACTGGCGGGTGCTCGACACACTGCGCACAGTAGCCGCGCAGCTTGACCGCTCACCGGCGCAGGTGGCGCTGGCCTGGGTTTCCAAGCAGCCCGGCGTGACTTCCCCCATCCTGGGGGCCAGCAAGCTCGAACAGCTGCACGACAACCTAACATCCCTGGAAATTCGCTTCACCCCCGACCAGCTTCAAACGCTGAACGAAGCCAGCGCCCCCGCAGCCGTTTTCCCTTACGGCATCTTCACGCCAGCAGTAAATCGCAGCATATTCGGCGGCAACACGGTGCAGGGCTGGCAGCAGTAACTGATAGCAAGTAGCGCGGAAGCCACAGGAAGCCACAGGAAGCCACAGGAAATCCGTTCCGCGACGAGCCGGAGGCGAGTTCCTACGCGGGTGAGCCTCCCGGCGCGTTGCCGGATACTCGCGTTGCTCGTCGCGGAACGGATTTCCTGTGGCTTCCTGTGGCTTCCTGTGGCTTCCGCGCTACTCTGCCTGTCTTGTTTTGTGTAGCAGAAGCACCGGTTTGTATAGCTCCCGACCTCGGCATTGCCTGGACCTTTGCAGAGAGAAAAGTAACTTTCATTTCTCTTACTGAAATAGTTATGAGCACCATCAAAAAAGTTGCACTAGGAAGCCAAGGGCTGGAAGTACCCGTGGAAGGGCTAGGCTGCATGGGCATGACCACCCTGGCCGGCATGAACGTGTATGGCGTAGCCGACGAAGTTGAAAGCATAGCCACCATCCACCGGGCCCGGGAACTGGGCGTAAACCTGCTGGACACCGCCGATTTGTATGGTCCCATGCTCAACGAGCGGCTGGTGGCTAAGGCCATTGCCGGGCAGCGCGCCCAGTACCTCATTGCCACCAAGTTCGGCTACGAAGTTGACGACCAGGAAGCTTTGACCTGGAACATCAACGGCCAACCCAACTATGTGCACAAGGCCATCGACCGGTCGCTTGAAAACCTGGGCACCGACTACATCGACTTGTATTACCTGCACCGCCTCGACCCTAACACCCCAATTGAAGATACGGTAGGCGCCATGTCCGAGCTGGTGCAGGCCGGCAAAGTCCGCTACATCGGCTTGTCGGAGGTATCCGCCGATATTCTGCGCCGGGCCCACCAGGTACACCCTATTACGGCCTTGCAAACCGAGTACTCGCTCTTCGACCGGCGTGTGGAAGAGGAGGCCATTCTGCAAACAACGCGGGAGTTGGGCATTGGCTTCGTGGCCTATTCGCCGCTGGGCCGGGGCTTCTTGTCGGGCGACATCAAAACGCCGGACGACTTCGAGGCCACCGACGTACGCCGCATGCTGCCGCGCTACCAGGGCGAAAACTTCTACCAGAACCTGACTTTGGTGGAGAAGATCAAGGCCTTGGCAGCAGAGAAAGGTGTTACGCCCGCTCAGTTGGCACTGGCCTGGGTGTTGGCTCAGGGCGTAGTAGCTATTCCCGGAACCAAGCGCCGCAAGTACCTGGAAGAGAACGTGGCGGCGGCCAGCATTAAGCTCAGTGCCGCTGAGCTAGCCGAACTGGAAGCCATTATGCCGGTGGGCAGCACCATGGGCGCCGCGTACTAAGACTTTATACGGGTGTGAGGCGTAGGCTGTAGCGCAAAGCTTTTGCTTCGCGTAGCATGGAACAAGGTCGTTGCAACGTCAGCAATACCACTCGTCAACGATACACGAAGTGCAGGCTTCGCGCTTGCAGCCTACGCGTTACCTCAACTGGTATCAAGGCTATGCTGAAACCGGGTTAATGACGTACTTGCCGCCAAAAAGCCATGAGTGGTTTCGTAGGCTATTGCACGATTGAAGTAACCGATAGCCAGATGAGCCTGGCTTTTCCGCTGGCTGTTTTGTACCCAACGTACATGCCCGGCAAAGAGGAAACGGTGAGCTTCTACACGCTTGATGTAGCCCGAGACGCGCCTATCGAAGAGGGATTGTTTCCTTTGGTTTTCATCTCGCATGGCAAGGGCAGTTCGCCTTGGGTGTACCGGACGCTGGCGCATCACTTAGCCCACAATGGCTTTATTGTTGGTCTGCCCGAGCATCCCTTCAACAATCGGGACGATAACACCTGGCACGGAACAGTGCAGAACCTGATTGCTAGGCCGCGCCACCTTCAATTGGCTATCGACCAGGTTTCCAGTCACCCGCAGTTTGCGTTGTCGGTAAAGCCGGCTGCGGTGGCCGTTGTTGGTCACTCCATGGGTGGCTACACGGCCTTGGCGCTGGCAGGGGGCATCCCAACTTCCTTTCCCAATGAGTCGCCGGATGGGCAAGCGCAGCTTCTCAGCACTACGACTGATCATCGGCTCAAAGCATTGGTTTTGCTGGCGCCGGCTACAGCTTGGTTTAGGGCGGACGGGGCTTTGCGTAACGTTACCCTACCGATTCTGCTCATCGAAGCCGAAAAGGACGAGCACACCACGCCTGAGCACGGGCAGCTTGTTGTGCACGGCGTCGCCGATAAGAGTTGTGTTCAACACCGGATAGTGGAAAATGCTGGGCACTTCTCTTTTCTAAGTGCTTTTCCGGCCGCCAGGGTTAGCCCTGCTTTTCCACCTTCGCAAGACCCGCCCGGTTTCGACCGAACTAGTTTTCACACCGCGCTAAACGCTGAAGTAGCCGCCTTCCTGGCAAGCCACACCTAGCCTTTCTAGCACAGAGGCCCACTCCCATTTCGATGAAACACCCTGCCAAAGAGTTCCTTGTGTTGTCAACCGTAACGGAATACGCCCGGTTCTATGGCCTGCCCGCGCCGGCGCATCCGCTGCTCACGCTCATCGACCTGGCTTATGCCCGCGAATTGGCTGGTACGCAAAAGCTTCCGTCCATTACAACGCCGGTGGTGCAGCAGCTTTATACCATTTTCCTGAAACGCGGCCTTAAAGGGACGCTGTATTACGGGCACCAATCGTACGACTTCG
Source organism: Hymenobacter sp. (assembly GCF_036387835.1). Classification (GTDB taxonomy): domain Bacteria; phylum Bacteroidota; class Bacteroidia; order Cytophagales; family Hymenobacteraceae; genus Hymenobacter. The sequence goes on from NZ_DASVSY010000114.1 coordinate 3,990, forward strand.
GCGAGGGAGTGCTAGGCTTTGTGGCGCCCGGCCAGGTGTTTGCCGTCGATGAAACACTGGATGCTTCGGGGGTGGAAGGGTGGCTGCTGGTGTTTCATCCCGACTTGCTGACCAAGTACCCACTGGGTAAAAAAATAGCCAGCTACGGTTTCTTTTCTTACGAAGTACACGAAGCTTTGCATTTGTCGGCGCAGGAAGAAGGAGTACTCGACAGCCTATTGCAAGGCATCAAAGGCGAGTATGAGCGTCCTATCGATGCCTTCAGCCAAGACGTGCTGATTTCGCAGCTGGACGTATTGCTCAACTACGCCAACCGCTTCTACCACCGCCAGTTCCTGACCCGCCGCACGCCTGAACACGACCTGCTAAGCCGTTTCGAGGCCCAGCTAACCACCTACTTCACCCAAGATGGCGAGCAGCCGCTGCCCACCGTTCAATACTTCGCCGACGAGCTAAACGTGTCGCCCGCCTACCTCAGCGACATGCTTCGCTCACTCACCGGCCAGAACACGCAGCAGCATTTGCACCACGGCCTGATTGAAAAAGCTAAGCGCCTGCTCCTGACCACCTCCCTGTCCATCAACGAGACGGCGTTTCAACTAGGCTTCGAGTACCCGCAGTACTTCACCCGCCTGTTCAAAAGCAAAACGGGCCTCACCCCCGCTGCCTTCCGGCTGTCGGTGAACTAAGGAGCTAGGAGATAGAAGACAGAAGCTAGGAGTTGATCTTATTACCGTCTCCTCGCTTCTATCTCCTATCTCCTATCTCCTCAATATCAGTGCGGCGCAACTCGGTTCCGACGGTGCGGTAGAGATAGAAGGATTTGTTGCGCGCGTCATACTCCAGCCCCACTGCCGTGGCACTGCTTTCGAACGGCTGGCCCCCTAGCAGGCGCCCCTGCCGGTCGTAGACGTAGGCGCGGCGCGGCCCTGGCTCGGTAACGACGTACACGCGCCGGCTGCCGTCGAAATCGAAGAACTGGGTCGGCTTCAATCCCGACGTGATAAACTTCCGGCTAAGCAGTCGGCGGCCAGTCGGCTCGAACAAATCGAACTGCCCGCCTTCTTCGCGGGCTACCACGTAGCTGCGTTGGCGCTGATCCGGAATCAGGCGGAACACCGAGTTGCGGCTCCAGGTGGCCACGCGGGCGCGGCTTACCACGTCGCCAGCCAGTGAAAATGTTACCTGCTCGCCGTGCTGGCTTACTACCGTGAGGCGAGTACGGCTTGGCGTGGCCCCCGTCTCGACCAAGGCGGTGCCTTGCAGCCGCGCCCCCACGCTGATGGGGAAGCCCGGATACACGTTACCTTGAATATCACAGGCATATACATAGCCGTTTTCCAACAGCACCACGATGATGTCGCGCCCGCCTACTACCAGATAAAGCGGCGGGGCAGCTAAGTTGAAGTCGAAGCGCTTGGGCTGCCAGCCCGGATACTCGTTGCCATCGGTATCATAGAGAAACAGGTTGCCACCGCCACCAGCCACCAGTAGGCGCGGCGCCCCATTCCCCTCTGGCGACACACTCAGGGCAGTAGCCTGTACTGAGTCGGGTAGGTTGAGCGGAAAATTGGGGGCCGAGCGTCCGTTGGCATCGAGTAGGTGCAGTTGCCCGGCGGTAGCCAGCAGGTAGCTAGGGCGCCCGGCCACGAGGCGGCGCTGCATGGTGCCTACCATCGGACCAGGCAAGGAATCAGACCACGCCACTACATTTTCGGGCGTGACGTAGTGCAGCACCCGGGCCGAGTCCTGCACCAATACCCCCGACCGGCCAGTTGTGGCAGCCGCTGTAAGTATAGGCGGTCCAAACAGAGGCGTTTTGAAGGTTAAGGCGGCTCCGGTAGCACTTGCGCCCTGCACGCGGGCCACGGCGGGCCCCGTTAGAGGATGCCGCAACAGCAACTCGGTGAAGTATTGGGGCTCGGCTTCGGTTTCGTCGCCGGTGGGCGTAAACTGAAGGGCTATCTGCGGAAAGCGCTTAAACAGCGGTTCGTTGCGAAGCAGACCGGCCCGGCGCTCTTCCACCAGGCCCCGCAACAGCAGATTCCAGGCGTTGCGGGTGTCGAGTATCACGCGCAAACGAGCCATCGGCTGGGTTTCTTGCAAGAACCCAACCTGGGCCGGCGAACGGGCCCACACTTCCCCGGCTACCACATCGTTCAGCAGTTGGCGCAGGGCGGCCGCATCCTGCCCAAACACCAGATAGTTGCCCACCACCGCCACCACCGGCTGCCGAAACCCGCCAAACAATGGCCCCAGCAGCCGCGCCGGCATCTCGGGCACCCCCGTGGCGTAGAGCCGATACGGTCCTACTCGCTCGAACGAAGGACTGGTGCCCATGGCCCGCCGCAACTGCCCGAGCAACAGCGCCTGCCGGGCCGGCTGCGGACAATACGCCAAGGCCAGCCGCGTTGGGTTTACCCGCGCCGACGCCTGCGTCAGGTAGCACAGAGCCACTTCTTGCTGGAACCCCGCCGCCAAGCTGTCCAGCAACACGGTAACACCCGGCGCCAGCGTATCGGGCACAATAGCAGCCCGGCGCTGACCACGCAGTATAGTAGCTGGCCCTAAGCCCAGATGCACCAGCATGGCCGTGCGCGAGCTTAACACATCGGCCATGCGCAGGCGTTGCGTGGGCTGCCCACGCAACCGCTCGTGCAAGCTGCCGCGAGTGGTTTCAGGATTAGCGAAGCCGCTCAACGCTACTTTGTTGCCAGCCAGCTTCATCTCCATTTGCCCGATGCTGGCCAGGCTGGTCACCTGGCTCATATCGGAGAGCAATTCCCGCCGAAAAAACACGCCTAACAGCTGCGGCAGCCGGCGGTAGTTTACTAGCACGGTGGCATCTACGTCGCGGAGCCGGAAGAAATCGATGTTCTGGAAGTCGGCGGCTACGGTGGGCTGGTTGGGGCCAGCCAGGCGTCGGACCACAGCCTCAACCAAGGCCGGATTCGCGCTCAGCAGCAAGTGATTACGATAGTTGAAGAAGGTGACGCCGTGCCCAGTGCCTACCTCCGTTACTTCGTTGAGAATAGTGCCTTCGTAGTCGCGGGTGCCAACCCGAAACTGTGGGTCGCGCTGGAGCGCATCGAGCAGGCTGCGCACCTGCCGGTACTCGCGAATACTGGTTACTGGCACTTGCAACAGCAAGTCGAACTGATTGGGGCCGGTGACGTGCACCGAAGTCAGTACCTTTTTACGACCCAGGAAGCGGGCTATTACGTTGCGGCTGCCCGTGAGGCTATCCACCAAGGCCACGTTGTTCTGCAGGCTCTCAAAGTAGCGGACGGTAAGCAAGTTATCCCAGAGCTGGGTTTCTTTGAGGTGACGTACCAGCGTTGGGTGGTCGCGGGTGGCAGCTACCAGCACGGCATCGTCGGGTACCAGTGCCCACGGGTCGACGGGCACCGCCGCTTGGGTGCGCCGATAGTACACGTAGGAGGCCAAGGCCGCTAAGAGCAACAGAGCGGTCAGAATGGCAAACAGCTTCTTGGACATACGGCGAGACAGGGCGGCAAAAATAGCGGTTTAGTTTACGGGAATAGCATGGTAGGTTGTGCGCTGAACCACAACCTCTAATCATGGGTTATTTAACCCTCTATTTAATCGATAGCACAACTTATACTAATCAAATCCGGCCTTGTGCTGGATAGTACGCACGACCAGTGCCGCCGGGTGCAGGCTCCTGCCAGGGCTTCCGCCTTGTGCGTACAGTAACGGCTAGCTGCTTCCGCAATAATTCCGGTATATTTTGAGTGGTGTTTTGAAAGCCAGCACCTCTATCGCTCATTCATCGTGCGAAAGAAACCGCCGCCTCATCTGCAATCAGAAGCATTCTATTTGGCGGCTTTGCTTCGGAAGGCAAGCCCAAACTCTTTGGTTCTGAGAAGATGAAAATCACGCGCAAATGTTTCTCTTTACTTCGTGCAAACCCAATAGCCAGGGTTGCGGCCCCAACGGTTGCGCGGTTTCTTGCCGGGTTCAACCCGAGAGCGTGGCATATGCTTCCGGGGCTGCTCTTGCTTGGCCTTTCCTCCTGCTTCAGCTTGCGCGAGCCCGAAGCGCCCGACGCGGCCAGTGATTATCTGGCGCCCACCAAAATCGAGATTCTGTTGGCCAACTTCACGGCGGCCGTCCAAACGCTCAACACCGTGAACTACGAGCGCAGCTTCAGCGGCCCGCAGTATCGCTTCGTACCCGATCCTACGTCGGCGGGCACGGCCGCTACGCTTTTCACGAATTGGAGCGTGAGCGAAGAGCGTGACTACTTCAACAGCCTGCGCCGACGGTCGCCAGCTGCTCCCCAAAATAAGCTGACGTTCACCACCCGCCCCTACCAGTTCTTCACGCCCGATTCGGCCGAGGTATCAGCGCTTTATCAGCTGCGCATCGTGCAGTCGGATACCGCTTTTAAGTCGACTATGCTGGAAGGCAACATCCGATTGCTAGTGCGCCGTCGTAATAATGAATGGAAAATAGCCGGCTGGCGCGACCAACGTACTTCGAGTGCTTTGAGTTGGACCGACTTAAAGAAATACTTCATTCGAAACTAACGTACTCGAACGACCTGTACCTCAAGCGGCAGGGCTATATTCTGGAATTATTATCTTTATTCGTGCCCTTTGCTGGCGCACCCCACGCCGTGCCTCGTGGCCGGGTTTTGTTGCGGTCCTTATGCCTCTGCTTGCTCCCTCTGTGCCGATTAGCCGCCTCTTAGTGCCTGGCTTGGCTGTTGGCGCTGTGCTGGTGAGCTGCAACCCCTTCGCCCCCGGCCTCGACGACATGCCCACCGACCCCAACCAGCTCCTGGGCAACCCCGTCACGGTGCGCGGCTTCTTCGACAGGTTCCGCAGTGCCTACCAATTGCGCGACTCCACGCTCTACGGCCAGCTCCTCGACCGGCAGTTCTCCTTCACCTTCCGCGACTTCGCCGCCAACGTCGACCGCACCTGGAACCGCGACGTGGAAATAGCCACTACCTACAAGCTGTTCCGCGCGTCGCGCACTGCCAACCTGCAGTGGACCCAATACCTTCCCACCACCGACACGCTGTTTTCGGATACGCTGGTGTATGTCGACCGCGCCTTCCAGCTCAGCATCGAGCAGGTCGATAATCAGCAATACGCCGGGTCGGGTTCGGCCCGCCTCGTACTCGTGCGCAAGCAAAAAGGCGACCCATGGCGCATGCGCAGCTGGTACGACCGAAGCGAGTTTTAGTGTTGCGCTAGCTCGTATAGGACCACAGGCCAATGTCATTCTGTTGCTTGCTGCTTTCCCGCAACTTGAAGCCGAACGGCTATTACTTGGCATTCAGTGTGGTTTTGAGCAGTTGATTGTCACGAAAGAAGCTAGAAGATCCTTGTATGGCAGTTCAGTAATTGGAAGCCTGACTTCTTAACCTCTGCTGCAATAGGAGAAAGATGGATCAGCTAAGGAAGAATTGGCGGAATGAGTCTGTTCGTCTAGAACGGGCTTTTCTTTTTCTATCTTCCCGTCCCAAATCCTGAATTTTCCTTTATGTCTGAAGAACAAGGCCATTTTAAGCGGGCTATTACGCTTTTTGATGCAATTATGATTGTGACCGGTAGCATGATAGGCTCCGGTATCTTTATCGTTTCGGCTGATATTGCGCGGCAGGTGGGCTCAGCGGGTTGGCTGCTGGTGGTCTGGATCATTACCGGATTCATTACGCTGGCCGGGGCTTTGAGCTATGGTGAGCTAGCCGCCATGTTCCCGAAGGTGGGCGGGCAATACGTATATCTGCGCGAGGCCTACAACAAGCTGGTCGCGTTCCTGTATGGCTGGTCGCTGTTTCTCGTGATTCAAACCGGCGTAATTGCGGCAGTGGCCGTAGCGTTTGCTCGGTTTGTGGGGGTTCTGGTGCCGTGGTTCAGTGAAACCAATAATCTGTTTAGCGTAGGGTCGTTCAACTTCACTTCGGTGCAGTTGCTGGCTATTCTGATGCTGGTGGGGCTCACCTGGGTGAACGCCCGCGGGGTACAAGGCGGTAAACTCATTTCCAACATCTTCGGCAGCACCAAGCTAGTAGCCTTGGCGTTGCTGATTTTGTTTGGGTTGGCTCTGGGCATCAACGATCAAGCCGTTAACCTCAACTTCCACGACATGTGGAATGCCATGAGCTATACCTCCACCGGGCAGGCCGTACCGCTTACCACCTGGGGCTTGGTGGGCGCTATCGGATTGGCCATGACGGGTTCGTTGTTTAGTTCAGACTCTTGGAACAACATCGGGTTTTCCGGCGACGAGATTGTGCAGCCCGAACGGACCATCGTGCTTAGCATGGCTATTGGTACGGGCATTGTAACGGCGCTGTACCTGCTCATCAACCTGGTGTACCTGCTGGTGATGCCGCTACACGGCGACCCTGCCGCGGCAGCTACCGATGTGGTGAGCCGCGGTATCATGTATGCCGCCAACGACCGGGTAGCTACTGCCGTGGCAGAAAGCATTCTGGGCCGCGCTGGTGCCTACGTAATGGCTGGCCTGATCATGATTAGTACGTTTGGCGCCAACAACAGCATCATTCTGAGTGGAGCGCGCGCCTACTATGCCATGGCCAAAGACGGGCTGTTTTTCCCCGGTATGGCACGGCTCAACAAGGCGGGCGTACCAGGCGTGGCGTTGTGGGCGCAGTGCTTGTGGGCCTGCGGCTTGTGCTTGTCGGGCTCGTACGGACAATTGCTGAACTACGTAATGTTCTCAGTGATTCTATTTTACGTTGTCACCATCATCGGCATCTTCATTTTGCGGCGCACCCGTCCCACCACGCCCCGGCCGTACCGTGCCCTCGGCTACCCTCTTATACCACTGCTCTACGTAGTGCTGGCTTCGGCCTTCTGCGTGGTGCTACTCGTGTCACCCGCCACCGCCCGCGACTCCGGCATGGGCTTGCTGCTCGTGGCATTGGGAGTACCCGCGTATTTTCTATTCGGCAAAAGCTTTGGCTCTTCTAAGTAAGTGAGATAGTGAGTTAGCACATTTGCTGCTCGATAGGCGAAGGCAGAACTTCAAACACTACCTCAGCAAAAGAAAAGGCCGCTCTGGAAATCCAGAGCGGCCTTTTTCAATATCGAAACGGCTGTTTAGTTACGCCGACGCTTACCTCCCTCGGTGGGCAGCAGGGTTACGTTGACGGGCTGCGAACCGCGGGCGCGAATCTCTTGGTCTTGGTAGCCACCGTAGCCATACACCAGTTGGTTGTCGCCGGCCGGTACTTCCAGAGAATAGTTGCCGTTGCCATCGGTACCGGTGCCTTTGCGCGAGCCTTTCAGCAGCACCGTGGCTCCGGCCAGCGGCCGTCCATTTTCGTCAAGGATACGTCCCGACAGGGTATAATAGGTGGGCGCGGCGGGCGCTACAATAGTGGCAGGTGCGGTTTCTTCCATCACTGGCTCGGCTACTGCCGCTACGGCCTGCACTTGCCGGCTGTCGAGGCTGGTTTCGGCTACTGGCCGCATTACACGGCGCGGGGCTACTTCAGCGACAACTGGTTTGGCTGCTTCAGTAACTTCTTTCTCGTCCGAGGCAACTTCTTTTTCCTTTGCCGGCGCCTCTTCCTCCGCAGGATTAGAGCCTGTTACACTGGCTTCTCCGAGCATTACCGAAGGCATTACCCTGCTGATGGCATTACGGCCTCCTTCTCCAGGCATGAAGTAGCCAACAGTGGCCAGCAAAAAGATAGCTCCTACAATGATGCTCAACCGCTTATTGCCGGAGGAAAGAGATTTTTCTTCCTCATGGAGATAAGTGCTCTGATCGTCAGTTTCAGGTAAGGTAGAATTAGTGGGCATAGAAGAGAGAAGGTGAGATGAATAAGGGAATTGCATTTAGTTACCGGCAGGTTGAAATGTGCGTAAAAACACAAAACAACTGCCGAAGCCAACACCGGTTCCTAAAGATATAATATTACTTTGTTGCTATCCTAACTTTAAACCAGGGCAAACGCATGAAGCATTAGGGACCTAGTTTTGGGCCATGAGCCACCCTATTCGTGCGTACTTTCTGCAAGTGGAAGATTTTCGTCAAGCGTCGAAATGCCGCTACCGCTTGGCTGATATTCTGCTCATTGGCTT
>NZ_DASVSY010000115.1:0-144842 GCF_036387835.1 Hymenobacter sp.
GGCGTCTCTACACCGTTCTAATCGCTCTTTGGCTAACTCAAACAGCTTCTTAACGAAGCTGTTCAAGAAGTCCGCTCGCCCAACCATCCTCTGAGCGCAGTGCAACGAAGCCGAAGCATCTCACTCGTGGGGTAAACTACAACCTCCGCACGCGAGATGCTTCGACTACGCCCTCGGGTCCCTGGCTTGGGGCGCCACATCCTGAAGCCGGATCAAGCAGACCGGTCGGGCAACTTCCTAAGCAGCTTTACCCTATGAAAGTAGCTTGCGCAACAACCTCTAGCTTCTTAGAACGAGTGAGTAGGACGCGAAACAGGCTTTTTTATAGCCTTCCAGGCAGCGGCTTAGGAGCGTACCAACTTTCAGGCTCAACCGTTATTCTTGCGGCCTCGTAAGTGCACTGACCTTTGCTTTATGGTTTTTATTCGATGCATTTAAAGCTCAACACCAAAATTATCCTGGGCTTTAGCCTCGCCCTTTCCGTATTGTCACTTACTTCCTTGGTTGCTTTTAAAAGCATCGAGCAACTATCGTTTTACACGAAGGAGGTGCAGCACACCAACCAAGTACTGCAATACACCTCCGACCTGCGCATGCGCATACGCGATGCGCAAGTTTCGGTGCGCGGCTACTTGCTGCTCGGCGACCAAGCGTATCTTCTAGCTTTTCGCGATGGGTTTCAGACTGCCCGGGTGGACTTGGACTCATTGCAGGAACTCACCCGCGACAACCCGGAACAGCAAAGTCGTTTGGACACGCTTCGGCGCTATGTAGGCGAGGAAAATTCGTTTCTGCGCCAATGGACGCGGGTAGCGCCCTCACCCTTTGCTGCCCGTGACCTGGTAATAGCCGACCAAAACAACCTCAATCAGCTAAAAGACCTGCTTATTCGCTTACGAGCGGTTGAGGAAGCGCTGTTGCGCGAACGAATGCGGAATCAGGATTTCTACCAGAATACCACCCCCGTGGCGATTGTAGTAGCATCGGTGCTGGCCGTGCTGATTGTGCTGTGGCTGTTTCTGAAGATTTCGCGCGAGCTTAAGGCCAACCAACGTTTACAGGACGAGCTAACCCGTGTGAACGAAGACACCGCGCGCCGCATCGACATCATCGAAGAACTGGCCGAACGAGTGGTGCAGGGCGACTACACCGTGAAAATCCGCAGCGAAAAACAGCAAGACAGCCTCGGCAACCTGGCTACCTCGCTCAACCGAATGACGCAGACGCTGGAAGAAAACTTTACCACGCTGGAAAATCGCAACAAAGAGCTTGATCAGTTTGCTTACGTGGCCGCCCACGACCTGAAGGCGCCTTTGCGGGGGGTTACGACGGTGCTGAAATGGATAGAAGATGAGCTGGCCAGTGAGATAGGCGAGCAAATGCGCCAATACCTGACGATGATGAAGGGCCGCCTAAGCCGGCTGGAAGACCTTATTAATGGGCTACTGGCGTATGCCCGGGCGGGCCGGGACAGCCAAGTCCAGGAGCAAGTAAACGTTGAGCAGTTGGTAACGGAGGTAACGGAAATGGTGGTGCCCAAGAACTTCCGGGTGCTGCGGCCCGATCCGCTGCCCAGCTTCCTCACCGACCGCCTCGGCTTACAACAGGTGTTCGCCAATCTGATGAGCAACGCCGTCAAATACCATCATCAGCCATCCGGCACCATTACCATCAACTGCCGTGACGTGGGCCGCCACTACGAGTTCCGGGTGCAAGACGATGGGCCCGGCATAGCGCCGGAGTACCATGAAAAAATCTTTCTGATTTTCCAGACCCTGCGCGACCGACACACTGCCGAAAGTACCGGCATTGGCTTAAGTATCGTAAAAAAGATTATTGACGAGCAAAAAGGCACTATCCACGTCGAATCGGCTGTTGGGCAGGGCGCTGCGTTCGTTTTCACTTGGCCAAAATAGGTGAAGTTGTGAAGTGGTGAGGTGGTGAGTTTGATGTTCGGCTGGCGCCATGTGCGCTATTGGAACATCAAACTCACCACCTCACCACTTCACCACCCCACCACCTCACAATTTCACAACTTCACCTTATGCGTTCTGTATTGCTTGTTGAGGATGATTTCTTTGACACGATGACTGTGAAGAAGTCTTTTGAAAAATTTAATATCCAACATCATCTCTACACGGCTTTCAATGGATTGGAAGCGCTGGATTTGCTGCTTGGGTCCAACGGCGTGGAGCCCATCCGGCCCCTGCCCGAGGTAATTTTGCTGGACCTGAATATGCCCAAGATGAATGGCCACGAGTTCCTGACCGAAATTCGCAAGAACCCCGAGCTGGCAAGCATTCCGGTGTTCATCACTACCACCTCGGTGCTGGATGTTGACCGGCTAAACGCGCAGAACCTGGGGGTGAGTGGCTACATTTTGAAGCCCTTGGATTTTGAAACGGCCGCCGACATGGTCGATAGCATAAGCTTACTGGAAGAACTCCTGAAATAGAGCCGCCAGCAGCGAATGGTTTACTGCATGCAAGTTTTTGCAGGTCAAGCGTTACTTTCATCCCGTTATCTCTCACCTCGCTTTTCTTGTCATGATGCACCGTTCGGTTTTGGTTTTGCTGGGCAGCTTCTTCCTTTTGCAGCCAGTTGCGGCGCGGGCGCAGGAAAGTCCGCGCCAGCTGAACACGCTGCCCGCCCCCACTGCCCCACGGGCTCCTGCCGACACCACCCGCCGCGCAACTTCGCCCGCCGCTCCCCGCCAACTGGCTTCGCCGCCCGTCATGCCCGATTCGGTGCGGCAGCAACAGCAGCAACAGCGGGCAGTACTGCCGCCCGGTAACACCACGCGCTACTCGGTGGGCCTGAAAAGCGGGCAGGTATACAAAGCCTACGACGTTATTATCAAGCAGCCGCTGCTTGGTCGTTCTTTCTTGCTGCTCGATGGGCAGCAGCGCTTCGAACTAGACCAGGTGCGCTATTACGAAGACGAAACCGGCTTTTATGTGCGCACCACGCTACCCGGCCGCTCGTCCCGCGAAACCACCCTTCGCCGCGACCGGGTGGGCCGGCTTAGCTTGTACTCCATCACCAGTACGCAGTATGCTGGCAACGGCAGCCCGTTTGGGTATGGCGGCTATGGTCGTTACGGCGGTTTTGGCGGCCCTTACGGTTACGGGGGACCCATGTACCGCACCACCAAAACCGAATATTTCAGCAAAGACAATGGGCCCATCGAAGACCTGAGCCTGCGCAACCTGCTGCTGGCTACCGCCGACAATCAAACTTCGACCAACCTGCTGTTGCAGGCCCGCCAGTACCAAACGTACACCACTCTGAGCTACGTGGCGGCTGGTAGTTTGCTGGTGGCCGGCCTCGTTTCAACTCTGAATTCCAACGATGGCAACGGCGCTTCCATTTCGCCTTTGGTGTACGGCAGCTTGCCCTTCCTCATCGTGCCCCTGGTGCTGGGCGGCAAAAGTCAGAACAACATGCGCCAGGCCATCAGCATCTACAACCGGGGGCTGTAGCAACCAGTAGCACAACCATGCATTTACTCGAAGGTGCCTGTGGAAAGCACGTAATTTTGCCTCCGTATTTTCCGTAGGAAGTGCGGGTCGAGACACCTTGGCGCACAAGCGCAAGATCTTCATTTACAATATTTTATATAAGGTTCATCCGTATTTATTGACGGACGAGGCAACTCTTAAAAAGGAAGCTGAACAGGAACGCCAGCATAGGCAGGGCGTAAGGAATAGCCAGCTGCCAGCGAGTGGCAGCTGGCTATTCCTTCACCTTACTTCTCTTGGTTATGTTTGACAAATTGGAAACCCTCGACGACTTGTTCGAGATGCAACTGAAAGACCTGTATAGCGCCGAAAACCAGTTAGTAAAAGCGCTGCCTCTGATGGCTGAAGCTTCGAAAGACGGTCGTTTGCGCCGAGGCTTTGAGCGGCACCTGCGCGAAACCGAAGCCCAAGTAACCCGCCTCGACAAAATTGCCAAAGACCTAGAACTGGACCTGAGCGGACACACCTGCAAGGCCATGGAAGGCCTCATTGCCGAAGGACAGGAAACGATGTCGGAGAATGCCACCGAAGAAGTAATGGATGCCGCCCTGATTGCGGCTTCGCAGCGCATCGAGCATTACGAAATTTCGGGATATGGCACTGCCGCCCACTTTGCCGACCGTTTGGGCTATGCTGATGCCGCTGGGCTGTTGCGCCAGAGTCTGGAGGAAGAGCAGCTCACCGACACCAAGCTCAATGACTTGGCCAAGAACTACATCAACCAAAAGGCCGAATAGCCTTTCAGGTACCATTTAAAGGTAAAGTAGTCAGGCAAAGCCCAAGCACCCAGTTGTTGGCAACCTAAAGCAGCACTACCTACCTAATTTCGCCGCTTGTTACTTGTTGCGAGGTGCTGTGCGGGAAAGCTGCCGACTGCTCCGCGGCATGAGCCACCCAGAGGAAGAGGCCACAGACGCCGGATATGCACGGGCGTTTGTGGCTCTTTTTCTTTCAGCTCTTTCAGCAGCTGGCAGGGGCCACTCCTGGCAAGTCACGTTCACCCCTCGCTGGCAAGGCCTGCCTCCAGCAGCCGTACGGAGCCGGAAATCAGCGTTAGCCGCAAAGCGAAATCAGCATTTCCCCCGACTACTATTTCCTGCGGGGCCAATAGCTTTGTTTCGAAGTCTTCGGCACGTGTCGTTGCAAAAGGAGAGGCATGATGATGGCACACTTCACTGCTTACATCAAACGGGCCCAGGGCCGAATGGGAGTGAGCTTGCGCGGCAAATGCACCGATACCGGTTCGGCCCAGCAGCTGGAAACCGCTATTGAAGAAGCCATTGCCAACGGGCTAGCCGTCGTCTGGATTGACTGCCAACGCCTGGAGCCCATGACGTGGCAAGGCCAGCGGGCCATCCTCAACGCCGACCGCCGCGCCCGCACAACGGGGGTGGCCCTGCAATGGTGCGGCATGCCGGGCGCTGTGATAGAGCAGCTTGTCGCTAGTGGCCTCAGCTTGCTGCTCCACCTGCAGCCCGCTGGCAGCTACCAGGGGCCCCGCGAATTGCTGCAAGACACTCTGCCTACTTCCATCCAATCGAAATTGCCGAAAGCATGAGTGTGCAGCCGCCAACTCCGGCCAGCGAAGTTTATATTCACCGCCAGCTCCGACGCCTCCGTCACCTCAACTACCGCCGCTATTCTATCGACCTATTGTTGGGACGGGTGCGCCGACTGCTGGCTAGCTCCGCCGTGCGCTGTCTGGAGCTGCCCGCTGGTACGCTCGTATACCGCGGCGTGACCTGCCAGGAACCGCCCCAGCAAGTGAAAGACGTTTCGTATCCGCCACCCGAGCGGGTATCGCACGACCAGCGGGCCAACCGGGCCGGGGTGCCCATGTTTTACGCCAGTGCCACCTGGCACCCGCCTTTCTTCGAGGCCGGCGTGCAGCCCAACGACGAGATTCTGATTACCCGCTGGATCAGCCGGCAGCCCTTGCGGCTCGTGAGCTTCCACGCCGCCGACCAATGCACCGACGACCCGCACTCCAACCGGGACGAAGCCCTGCGCCACGTACTAGATTTGCTTCCTTCCCCGGTGCGCCCTACGGCCGCCTTTCTAACCAAAGCCTTTACCCGGCCGGTAGCCGAAGACAAGCACCACCACTACCGCCTTTCTATTGCGGTAGCCGAAGCTTGCGAGTTGGGCCACGCCTACGACGGTCTGCTGTATCCATCGGCCGCCATGCCCTCCCTGGCACACAACCTGGCCCTGCATCCTAGCTGCCTCGATACCGGTAAGCTGGAACTGCAATACGTAGAGCACCTGCGCGTCAACCATGTGGGCACCGAAAGCCTGGATGTACGCTCCTTGGACTTTGCAAACAGCTATGACGCCAACGGCCGTTTACAATGGCTGGGGCAGCCCGGCAATTGGGTGCTTCGTGAAGGTGGCACCGTTATGAGCTGCAAGTTCTAAGCTGCAAGCCGCAAGCTGATGTTCAGTGAAGGAGCTTACCGCTTATTGCTTGAAGCTCACAGTTCTTTTGCGGGTTTATACGTTGAAATTACGTGTTTTTTCAGCGGCTATTGGGTCAAAATGGGACGTATAGCAGGGAACCCGGCGAATGTCGGAACCCTTCTCACCAACCATTTTCAGCCCATGTTTTATCACGATAAAGAGTTGCAGTACAAAGTTCGGGTCGACCGGCCTAGCCCAGTGTTTGCACGCATGCTTCAGCAAGCCATTGGGGGTATCGAAGGCGAGATTCGCGTGTGTCTGCAATACCTGTTTCAGGCCTGGGGCAACCGCGGCCCCGAGAAGTACCGCGACATGCTGCTTGAAACCGGCACCGAAGAAATAGCGCACATCGAAATGCTGGCTACCGCCGTGGCCCTCAACCTGGAAGGCGCACCAACCAGCCTGAAAGACGAAATGGCCAAAGACAAGATGGTGGGCGCCATCATGGGCGGCATGGACCCCCGTCATTTCCTGTCGGGGGGCTTGGCGGCCTTGGCTACCGACGCCAACGGAGTGCCTTTCAACGGATCGTGGGTGGTCGGCTCTGGCAACACGGCCGCGGATATGTATGCCAACGTGGCGGCCGAAAGCACGGGCCGGGTATTGGCCACGCGCCTGTGGGAAGTAACCGACGACCCCGGCATGAAGGACATGCTTTCCTTTCTGATTGCCCGCGACACCATGCACCAGAACCAGTGGCTGGCCGTAATCGAAGAACTCGGCGGTTTGCACAACGTGCATCCTATTCCGAACTCCTTTCCTCAAAACCAGGAAGTACAGCAGTTCAACTACGCTTTTGTGAGCACCAGCGTCAACGACATTGGTACGCCGAATGGCCGCTGGACGCAGGGTCCATCCATTGATGGCAAAGGCGAATTCCATGTGATAAAAGCCGAACCAATGGGTGGGAAGCCCAAGTTGGCCCCCCCCGTGCCCGAAGGCCACGCCCAGACCGAGCAAATGACGTTGACGGACACCATCATGGGCAACATCAAAGATACCATGGGCCTGTAGCCGCGACTAACCAAATGGTCCGTTGGCACCAGCAGCCCGTCAGGCCGTCAGGCCAAGCCAGTAGAACGTCATGCCGAGCAGAGGCGTAGCCGTAGTCGAAGCATCTCGCTAGTATGGTAAATTTTATTTGCTACTACACCCTTAGCGCGCGAGATGCTTCGACTACAGCTCCGCCTTCGCCGACGCCGAATCAGCGTGACGTTCTACTAGCTTGGCCTGACGGCCTGACGGGTTGGTTTTCTGCCTTACCACTCCCCTACCTCCCGACGCTTGCATCATGGAAAAATCTCCGGCCGAAGATCCTAGCAAAGCTGGCAAAGTCGATCAGCAGACGGCCAGCAACAACGTACCCAAAAGCGGTGAGCGGCCCGACCAGGGTGTAGCGCCTACTAGCGACCATTGGGCCACTTCCGATAAGCCTGATGCCGACAAGCGCATTATGGAAGCGCCCGACACGCTCGGGGCCAAATACAAGCACCCCATTCTGGCGCAGCCTCCCGAAGAGTTTACGGGCCTTAAGCTGGGCAAGCCTGCTACCGTAGCGGCTGGCCTGACGGCGGTGCTGAAGTCGGGGGCGTTTGCCTTCAGCTATGATGGTCCGGTGCGCGGCACCCACGCGCTGCTCAAGCTCAATCAGAAAGACGGTTTCGACTGCTCAAGCTGCGCCTGGCCCGACCCCGACGACCACCGCTCGGTAGCCGAGTTTTGCGAGAATGGCGCCAAAGCCACCGCCTCCGATTCTCAATCCGACCCGGTAGGCCCCGAGTTCTTCGCCCAGCACAGCCTCGTAGACCTCTCGCACATGACGGACCGCGACCTAAACAACGCCGGCCGCCTCACGCACCCCATGGTGCTCCGGCCGGGTGCTACCCACTACACGCCTATTTCCTGGCCCGAAGCGTTTCAATTGGTTGGAGACGAGTTGAATGCGCTGAAGTCGCCGGACGAAGCTATTTTCTATACTTCGGGTAAGGTGCCCAACGAGCCGGCGTATTTGTACCAGCTGTTTGTGCGGCAGTTTGGCACTAACAACATGCCTGACTGCTCGAATATGTGCCACGAGAGCAGCGGGGCGGCCCTTACCAATACCATCGGGCTGGGTAAGGCTTCGGTAACGCTCAACGATTTTTACGAGGCCGAGGTCATTCTCATCATTGGGCAGAATCCGGGTACCAACCACCCGCGCATGCTCACGGCCTTGCAGAAAGCCAAGCAGAACGGCGCCAAGATCATCAGCATTAATCCGCTGCACGAGGCCGGTTTGCAGCACTTCAAAAACCCGCAGGACTTCATGAACCCGCTGAAGGCAGTGGGCACCCTGCTCGGCACCGGCACACCCATCACCGACGTGTTTCTGCAAGTGCGCATCAACAGCGACCAGTTGGTGCTGCGCGGGCTGATGAAGTGTTTGCTGGAAGCCGAGGCGCTAAACCCGAATATGGTTATCGACCACGAGTTTATTCGGGAGTACACGACGGGCTACACCGAGCTGCTGGAAAACCTGAACAACACCAGCTGGACCGACATCGAGGAAACCAGCGGCGTCACGAAGGCGCAGATTCAGGAAGCTGCCAACCTGATTGCTCGCCACAAGAAAATCATCACCTGCTGGGCCATGGGCCTTACGCAGCAGAAAAACGGCGTGTACACCATCGAGGAAATCACCAACATGCACTTCTTGAAGGGGGCGGTGGGTATTCCAGGGGCGGGCTTGTGTCCGGTGCGCGGCCACTCCAACGTGCAAGGCGACCGGACGATGGGTATTTGGGAGCGGCCGAGCCCGGAGTTTCTCGACGCCCTGGAAAAGGAGTTCAATTTCAAGGCTCCGCGCGAGTTCGGCTACGATACCGTGGAAGCCGTGAAGGCACTGTACGACGGCAAAATCAAAGCGTTTGTGGCGCTCGGCGGCAATATGCTTTCGGCCTGTTCCGACACCGAGTTTGTGGCCGAAGGCATGCGCAAGTTGCGCCTCTCGGTGCACATCACGCCCAAGCTCAACCGCAGCCACCTCGTCAACGGTGAAATGGCCTTGCTGCTGCCTTGCTACACGCGCATTGATATCGACCGGCAGAAATCGGGGCAGCAGATTATGAGCTGCGAGAACACCATGGGCGTGGTGAGCATGAGCAAAGGCGTGCTGGAACCTCTGCCCGGCGGCCAGATGCTGAGCGAAGTAGCTATTGTGTGCGGCATAGCCATTGCCACCCTCGACGGCCGCAGCACCGTGGATTGGGTGGGCTGCACCGAGAACTACGACCTGATCCGGGACTATGTGGAAAGGACCATTCCCGGCTTCGAGAAATTCAACGAGAAACTGCGCCACCCCGGCGGCTTCTACCTTCCCAATGGCCCGCGCGAGCGGGTGTTTACAACCTCGAACGGCAAAGCCAACTTCAGCGCCACGCCCTGCGAAAAGCACGTGCTCGAATCCGGCCAGCTGGTCATGATGACCATGCGCAGCCACGACCAGTTCAACACCACCATCTACGACTACAATGACCGGTACCGCGGCGTGTACAACGAGCGGCGCGTTATTTTCCTTAACCCCGAGGACATGGCTGACCGGAGCATCAAGGAGAAAGACCTGGTGAACATCACCAGCCACTTCGAGGGACAGCAGCGCCACGCCGAGAAATTCATTGCCATTCCCTACGACATTCCGAAGGGCAACTGCGCCATGTACTTCCCCGAAGGCAACGTGCTAGTACCTATCGGCAGCGTGGCTTACAAGAGCAACACGCCGACTTCCAAGTTTGTGATTGTGACCGTGGAGCGGGTAGAAGTGCCTATCGGCCGCTCAACTGCCACCCCCGACCGAGTGGCCGTGCCAGCGTGAAGGGCACACTTAATAATCTTACTAACTACATTAAAATTATGCAAGAACGTGTATAACAAAAGTATTGAATACATGACAGTAGTGTAAGGTGTAGTAATAAGCTCATTATTCGCTTTACTCAAACTGTTAATTCAAGAGATACTTGAGCTAAATTTACTTATTTTTGAAAAAGCACAACTACCACACTTTGCACTACTGTCATATATCCATATTCATGTCTTACTACCTAGTAGTACTTACACCCAGATGACACTTTGACACAATAGAGTTTATAATTAAAAATATCTAACTGGCTCTACACTGCCAAAGTATAATCCTGCTGCTCCCCCTCCCGTAATTTCATGTGTCAAATACTTAAATCTTAGAACCTGACCTCCATCTGGCTCTGTAAACCATTGCATTTCTGTACCAATAATAACAGGCTGATCAAAAGAAAGTGTTGATGCGCCTAAATCATCTGAACCTTGCGTAATTTTATAGGATACCGTTTGAGTCAATTGCTGGGTATTACTTGTGCCAAATTTTGCTCCTATTTTTAATTTTTCATTTCCAGCCATTGCATTAAATTCAAAATTTTCTGAGTATGTACTTGTCACTTGAGTGGTGACGGTTGATTCAACCGAAGAATCTTCTTCATGAAACTGAAATCTCCAAGTATCACCGAAATTTTCCAGATCCCAAGTAATGATTTCGGTTTCTGGATGAAACTCCTTTGGAGTTACTGTATTTATCGAATAGTAATAATCGTCAAATCTATTAGCTCTGTACCGACTATATGTGATGGCATATAAATCTTCAAGCCTAGCTGTGAAAATACGTGGTATGTCCGCACCAGTACCATTTTTGGCACCATATAGTACTGTCATTCTAAATTCAAACTCTCCTTCTGTCCAGTAGGGAGTTCCATCTCTGTATGTCGGATCACCTAGTCCAGCACCTGACTGGTCTGCCATTCTATATAATGCTGCTTCACTGAATTTGATTGACCGTAAAGTTTCCCTAAAAACTCTTCTCAGTGTTCCATTTGGAACGCTAGGCTCAATGCCATAGTAAACATAATCTCTCTGCCATGGCGGATTATTTGCATTGCCTGACGAATTAGATATTCTCCAAGCATCAACATTAACTGGATCTAACATAGGGACGTTTGTGCCTGGAGGATAAGATTCTCTGGGATCATATGCGCCTCTACTTGCTACTTGATGAATACCATCGTATGCTTTATTAGCAAACCGAAATGTAAAAATGCCTTTATTATAAAACTGTAAGTTACTGCTTTCATTAGAGGCATTATTAATTTCACCAACTGCTACACGCTCGTTTTGTTTAATAACTATAATAGGAAAACCAGGTATTTCACCGGGTTTAATAACATTCCTTTTTCCGGTAGCATCATAGAATGGGACATCATTGCTACCATCCATCGACGTTGCAACAGAAGGAATTTCAGTTTCCACTTGCCAGGATTCTGGAGAAAAACCACTAGGAAGTGTAGGAATAAAAATTGTTAATAAAGGCAATTCCTGTTCAATCAATTCAAGTTGAGAATTAAGATCCATATACTTTTTTAATCTTTCGTGAAAAGTAGCGCCATTATGAATTGGCTCATCTTTGACCATTTGGTAAAGAACATCGTAATCTTTGTCAAACTTTTTTGTCGCCTTATTTTTAATAAAGCTTCGTAATTCTGAATCCTCTTGTATTGCCTTTGCTAATGCTTTAGCAAAGGCAGCTTGTAATGAAGCTTTGGGATTTTCTATCTCAATTTTTGTAGAACTAGGGGAGATGTACTCCCTCTGCTCGCAGGACAGTGTTAGGTATGATAAGCTCATCATTAACCCAACGATTCTTTTGTTTTTCATGGCAAGTGTTATAATGTTTGAGAATTAATCAAATTTTTTTTTGACAATGTCTAACATCAGCCATATGTTATCAAGGACTATACAGAGGTTTTTGTGACTGTATAAAGTATTTGATAATATATAATAATTTCAACTATAAATGCTAATCATGCTGTTTTAATAACCAGACTAACCTAGCAGATGTATAATAAAAACTTAATACTCATTAATAGAAATTTCTTGTAAAAAGTAAAAAATATAATACTAATAAGTTATATAAACTACATTTATCTATTAAAAAAATTACATTTTATATATCAAGTATAATAATTATAATGTGTAAGTAATCATCAACCTATAAGCTCTCATTTGTGACACTATGCATAAGTCAAAAACGATGACTATTGTGACTAATAGTTTCTACAGACCAGCTTATTATTTTGAAATAATTAGCCTTATAAAAGAGATTATTTCAAAATATTTGACCATAATTCATTTGCAAACTGCAGCGCACCAGTATGCGCTAAATACTTAATACAATACCAACTAATACTCATTTTCACCTAATTACAAAGCAATAATTGCCTTAGCTAACGTACATCCCTGCATGTTTCACACTAGATGTACTAACCCGTTATGAGCAAGCTTCTTCCTCCTCCTGAGCCGGCCACCCAGCCGACTTCCCACTCTACCTCCCGCCGCTCGTTTCTGCGCTACACCGGTGCCAGCATGGCCGTTGGTGGCCTTTTACTGGCCGGCTGCGACGACGACAACGAAAACGACAACCGCATTGATGTGGGCTCGGGCGATAATGGCGTTCTGAACTACGCTTACGCCTTAGAGCAATTGGAAACCGCCTTCTATGCCGCCGTAAAAGGTGGTGCTTACTACGCAGGCGCATCGGCCGCTGAGAAGCAGATCTTCGACGATCTATCGCTGCACGAGCAGGCGCATACCAATTTCCTGAAGGCTGCACTTAGCACCAATGCCATCAAGCAGCTCGAAGCCGACTTCTCTACCATTAATTTCGCGGATAAAACCAGTGTACTGACCGCTGCTCGAAGCTTCGAGGACCTGGGGGTAGCTGCTTACAATGGAGCCGGACGCTTCATTACTAGTGCGGTTTACTTGGTGGCAGCCGGCAAGATTGTGTCGGTGGAAGCTCGTCACGCCGCTCTTATCCGCGATTTGATATCATATAACAAGTTCGTAGATAATGATGTGGTAAATCTGTTCATTCCGACTGATCCTTCAGTGCCAGGAGGGCCGGGTAACGAAGGCACAGGCTTAGAAAGATCAAAAAGACCAGCTGAAGTGCTGAATACGGCCAATCAGTTCTTGAAAGAAGGCTCTAAGCTCAGCGCTAACAGCCTTGTGTAATCTGGCTTCGGCTGTTTCCTCACCTCAAATCGACTTTTTAAATCATGGATTTATTTAAATTAATTACCGAAATCGAGCAGGTTGATCCTGAGATTTATGATCGTCTCGATTCGCGTCGGCGCGTGTTCAAGCACTTTGGCTTGGCTGGTAAAGCTGTAACGGCGGCTGTATTGCCAGGCTTGGTGAGCGGTATTTTCCAGCGTGCCTACGGGCAAGGCACTACGCTTTCTGCTGATATTCAAGCCGTGCTAAATCTGGCTTTGAGTTTGGAGTATCTGGAATTCTATTTCTATGATACTGCTATCAAGGCCAACAACCTGATACCAGCCGCTGATCTTCCCGCCTTCACTACTATTCGCAACGACGAGTCCGGTCACATCAAAGTGCTACGTGGGGTACCAGGCTTTAGCCCAATTGCCGACCCTACCCGTAACGCCTTCGACTACAGCGGCGGCAAAAGTCCCGTGCCGCTGCCTACCAGCGTAGGCACTGGTCCGTTCCGCAATGTATTCACTGATTACGCCTTGTTCCTGGGCGTTTCACAATCATTTGTGGATACAGGGGTACGAGCCTACAAAGGTGGGGCACCTGTTTTAATGACTGCCACCAACAAGGACATCTTGGAGGCAGCCCTCAACATTCACTCGGTGGAAGCGCGGCACTCTTCACACGTACGCACTATACGTCGGGGCCTGGCTTCAGGTCAGAGTGGCCAAGGCGCCATCACTGTTCCGGGCGACTTAAGTAACCTGAACCTGAAGCCCAAAAGCTGGATTTCTGGTACCGACAACGGAGGTCCTTCGCCAAACACTATGCCTTCGACGGCCTTGGTGTACGGACCCGGCAACCCGGCTACGGGCGCTCCTACGGCCATCTTCTTCCCTGGCGAGAACAACACCAACCAAGCCGGGGTCGACATTCTTACGAACACGGCCGGCATCACGCCGGCTGCCGCCTCCGAGGCCTTCGATGAGCCACTGGATCCAGGTACAGTGAAAACTATTGCCCGTAACTTCGTGGCGCAGAGCACTGTTTTGTTTACGTAAGCGAAAATAAAGACCCGAACAAGCTAAGCAGTCGTTTAGACAGACGACTGTTTACCTGGTCCAATTAGGACAGCCTCAGTTCGTGCGTACTCCGGTACTGCTCGAACTGAGGCTGTTTCTATACGGGGGCTACCCACCTCAACACTTATAGCCGAAAAACGCGGCGCCTACTAACCTGACCCTCCCACCAAAAAAGCCAACCTCATGAACAAGTACGCCATTGTAATACACGGCGGTGCCGTAACCATGAAGCCCGGACAACTGACGCCAGAAGTAGAAGCACACCAGCGCGAAGGTCTGCACCAGGCCATGCAAGCCGGCTGGGCTATTCTGCACCAAGGCGGAACAGCTTTGGATGCAGTGGAAGCAGCCGTCAGCAGCATGGAAGATAACGAGCACTTCAATGCCGGACGCGGCAGCAGCTTGAATCTGCAGGGCGAAGTGCAAATGGATGCGAGCATCATGGACGGCAGCAACTTGAAAGCCGGAGCCGTGAACAGCGTTACGTATGTAAAAAACCCTATTCAACTAGCGCGTGCCGTGCTAGACAACAGCAAGCACGTGTATTTATCGGGCGAAGGAGCTGTGGAGTTTGCCTTGCGACAAGGCTTGGACCTAGCCTCTCCGGATTACTTTGAAGTCGAGAAGTCGCGGAAGGAATGGCTGGAACTGGTACAGCAAGAGCAAGCCGAGCCCCAACAACACGACACAGTAGGCGCAGTAGCTCTCGACCAGCACGGCAACCTAGCCGTAGCTACCAGCACCGGCGGAATTGAGGGTCAGGTGAAAGGCCGCGTCGGCGACAGTCCGGCCTTGGGCTGCGGCAGCTACGCCAGCAACGACGCCTGCGCCGCCTCCTGCACCGGCGACGGGGAGGTGATTTTGCGCGGGGCGCTAGCACACGAGGTGTATGCGCTAGTGAAATACAAGGGCTTACCCATCGTGGAGGCTTGCCGCGCAGCCATCAGCCTGCACGACGAAGACCTGCAAGGTGATAAAGGCATCATTGGTATTGATAAGGAAGGTAATGTGGCGCTCGAATTTAACAGCAACGTGATGCGCCGCGCCTATCGGATTGGGGAAGAAGAACCCGTCGTAGCCATCTGGCGCGACGAGTAGGGTGATGAGTTGCGAGTTATGAGTTGCCAGTTGCCAGGTCGTTGAAGCCAGCAACTGGCAACTCGCAACTGAGCTGGCAACTGACAACTCGCAACTGAACTGGCAACTGGTAACTCATATTTTCGTAGGCTACGGTTGTGCCTTCCCTTAAAACGCCCGATACCACCTTTGATAGCCGTCAGCAGAAAGCTTTGCTGGTGCATGAGCGGTTGTGCGCAGAGTATGGGGCGCCGTTTCCGTTTTTCAGCACCAAAGATCCGTTGAGTGAGTTGGTTAGTGCTTTGCTTTCGCATCGCACTCGCAACCAGGACTCGCACCGAGCCTACCAGCAGCTAGTAGCCCGCTTCCCGACCTGGGAACTGGTGCGCGACGCCCCTACTGAGGAAGTGCAAGAGGCTATTAGTTCGTGCACTTGGCCCGAGCAGAAGGCGCCACGCATTCAGGCGGTGCTACGCGAAATTAGTGCGCGGTGCGGCGGACCCTGCGACCTAGCATTTCTGGCCGACAAGCCAGTAGCGGAGGCGCGGGCGTGGCTGGAATCTATTTCTGGGGTTGGCCCCAAAACCAGCGCGGCGGTGCTGCTCTTCAGCAAGCTGCACATCCCGGCCATGCCCGTCGACAGTCACCACCACCGCGTAGCCCAACGTCTCGGGCTTATCGGCCCGAAAGTAGGAGAAGGAGCCGCCCACGCGCTGCTGGCTGCCCTACTCCCACCCGGTTGGGACGCGCAACAGGTCTACGACCACCACGAGGCCTATATGTACCACGGCCAAAAGTGCTGTTACTTCCACACGCCCGCCTGCGGCCGGTGCGTGGTACTCGACCAATGTCCCTTCGGGCAGGAACGGGTGAAATTATCAATGAAGAATGAAGAATGAGGAATTGGCCGTTCAACGGCTTTGGACGAGGACGTTGAACGGCCAATTCCTCATTCTTCATTGATAACTGACCTTACGCAGTCGGGTCGTTCTGACGGGGCCTCACCCCCTAGCCCCCTCTCCCGTGGAGAGGGGGAACTAGATTCTATATTTTTGGAGGTAGACTTTTATTAGAGCTAGTTCCTCCTCTCCACGGAAGAGGGGGTTACGCGGCCCTACCAGGTGGCGGCGCGCAGCTGCACGTTGCCGGCCAAAGAGCCAGAGGCGCGCAGGCCAAACTCATAGATGGCGCCGGTGTCGTTGCCGGAACCGCTGTTGGCCACGTTCACCCACTCGTCGTCGGCATCCGACAGCCAATGGTAAGCGACCAGCGTGGGCACGCTCGGCTGGTTGGCGCCCGTCACGCGCATCTCCAACGACTCGCTGTAAATAGTGCGCTCGGGGTAGCTGGTGTCAAACAAAAAGCCGTCTTTCACCCGGAACTCCACCACCCGGAAGGCCAGCAGAAAATGCAGGGCCTTGTCGTTGGGGCGGGCCAGCGCGGAATTCAGAAAGGCAGTATGCAGCTTCAATTCGGTGCCGGGATTAAGGGCTGTCCGATCGAGGCGGATGGCGTTTTCGCAGGGAATCTGGCTGCGCTGGTGCAGAAAGGCATTGGAGCCGCGCACCGAGAGCTTGAATTCGAAATGATAAAACACTTTCATATTGGCGGCGGGCGCCGGGGTGCCTATATCGAGCCCGGTGAGGGCAATGTCCACTTTCACGTCGCCGAACAGAAAGCGCTGAATGTTCTCGAAGCTCTCGTAGCTATTGACGATGCCGCGGGGGCCGGAATGGGCGCGGTGCACGTTGGCCACAAAGGCCCGCTGCGCGTGCGGGTAATCACCGTAGGCGGGGCGCGGACCGGCCACCAGGTAGGCGCGGTCTTGGCGCACGAGGCCGTCGGAATAGGCGCCCGTTACGTTGCGCACGGCCCCGTACGAGTTGTAGTCGGAGCCGATGAGGTTGAGGCACCTTTCCACGGGGAAATCACTCGCGCCCAGGCTGTGCACGTCATACAAGTAGTCTTTGTCTTGATTTTTCTGCTTGAGATTCAAGTATTCCCGCATCCGTTTTTCCTGGAAAATGTTGGAATCGTAGGGATTAAGGGCTTGCACAACGGCCTGCTCCAGAAAATCGGGCAGCCGGCCCAGGTCGATACCCCGGTGAGGCGTACCCATGGTCACGAAGCGGTGCACCACATCCTGAGCGGCCTTCTGGTGTTCGAGGGGCATGATGTTTTGCATCATGCAGCGGCTCACGAGGCCGCCCATGGAGTGAGCCAGCAGAATCACTTTGTAGCCCGTCAGGGGGTCGTGGGGGTTGCCGGTGGCGGCGCGGAGGCGGGCCGGTATTACGTTGAGCACCAAATCGGCCAGCTCGCGGGCGTGGTCTTCGATGGAGCGCACCTGCCCGCTGATATAGTCTTCGTCGTAGAAGCGCGACACCCAGATGCTGCGCTCGGGGTGGTCGGCTTCGCGCAGACCCTCGTTCACCGAGTCGAAGTAGCGGTAGTTGCCCAGCTTCATAAACCGGATTAGCTGCCCCTCGAAAATGTCGGCTACCTGCCGGTTGCCCCCGACGGCCTGCAACGGGTTGCCGGGCACGGCCGGCGCCGGGCGCTTCTCCACTGAAGTAGCCGAGAAGCCGTAGTACCCGTCGTTGAATACTTCCTCCCGCTCGCCGGGCGTCATGGCGTACCCCCGCACGTACACAATAGGGTAATAGCGCGGGTCGAATTCGATAAGGTTGGAATCAGACATCGGAAGGAATAGGTAAATGGAGAACTAGTTCAAACAGCTTCAATCTTTGTAGCATCAAGCCAAGCCGCCCCTACCGTGCCCGTTTTTCTACATCTCAAAGCCAAGCCTAACGCCCGTGCCAACCAGCTCCTGCGGGGCCCCGATGGCACCCTGACCGTGCGGCTGAAAGCGCCGGCTCAGGATGGCAAGGCCAACGCCTGCCTGCTAGCGTATCTGGCGCAAGTGTTCGGGGTAAGCAAAACGGCGGTGCTGCTGGTGAGTGGCCACACAACGCCGTTCAAGAAGGTGGAAATAATGGGCTTGGAAGAGGTTGCCGTGCAGGCAATCGTGTTGCAGCTAGCGGCGGGCTGATCAGCTTGGTTAGCTGGTTTGCGCGTGTTGCAGCCCCTGCTGCATTTTGGCGGCGTAGGTGGCAATGGCGGCGGCGCGGTCTACGCCGTTGATGATGCGGCGGGCGTTGTGGTAGTCGGTGATGCTGCCGTGCAGATAATGCCCCAGTGCCTTGCCCGTGAACAACCCCTGCCGCATTCCCAACGAGGCAATTCGGTAGCTCACGGCCGGGTCCAGGGCCAGCTCCGGGTTCTCTTCGAGGTCCAGGCTCAGGCGGTGACCGAATTGCCGGTAGTTGGCGCGGCCGGTTAGCTGCACGTAGCCCCGGCCCTTGTAGCGGGCGCCGTCGCCGGGCTTGGTGTTGCCTAGCACCTTGCCCACGCGGGTACCGGGGTCGTAGCGCTGAAAGTACTCGGGCTTACCGAACTCCTCGATGGGCTGCCATCGGTCGGCGCACTCGTGGCGCACGGTGGCCAGCAGGTAGGCCGCCCAACGCACGTCGGTCAGGCCAGGGTCGGCTTCCACGAACGTCAGCAGCTGCTCGATGCCGTCGACTTGTGGCTGCGTAAAGCGAAAATGACCCGCGTTGCGGTACAGGTCGAACAGCGTGGAGTGACTGAACTTCATGGCCTAATCCTTACAGGCGGCTAAGCCGCGGTGAAAAACAGGCTTTCCGGCCGGACGCTGGCGCACACACCAGCAAGCCTGCCAGGGAAAGCAGAAAATCGACAGCAAGCACGGTGGAAGGGCACGGCGCCAAAAGAAGGCGCTAAGGAGCAGAAGAAGCGCTTAAATATATAAAAACATAAATATATTTCTCCGGCACCCCTGTCGAAATTATTTCAGGCAGCCTGTCCGGAGGCATCCATCACCCTACTCGACAACTATAGGCGAGCTTTGCGTATAAGCGGACACGCCGGGGTGGCGCTTTATTTTCTTGCGTATGACGTTTCCTACCTGGGCACTGGCTGGTTTTTGGGGTCTTGTATCGGGGTCGGCGCTGCTGCTGGGCGCGGCGGTTGGCTACTTCACCAAGGTGCCGCAGCGGCTGATTGCCGCCATTATGGCCTTTGGTAGCGGCGTGCTGATTTCCACTCTTTCGCTGGAGCTGATGGAAGAAGCCTACAAGAAAGGCGGCTTCAATGCCACGGCCCTTGGTTTTGTGGGCGGCGCGGCCGTGTACACGTTGGCCAACTGGCTGCTGGCCCACCACGGCGCCAAGCACCGCAAACGCTCCGGCGACCAACAAAAGCAGGAACGCTCATCCGTAAAGCAACCCAAAGGCGACAACGCCGAAGCCGACAACGGCATGGCCCTGGCTATTGGGGCGCTGCTCGACGGCATTCCCGAAAGCATTGTGATTGGGCTGAGTATGCTGGCGGGCGGCGCCGTGAGCATGGTGGCCGTGGTGGCCATTTTCCTCTCCAACCTGCCCGAAGGCCTGTCGAGTGCGGCGGGCATGAAAAAAGCCGGCCGGTCGTCGAGCTACGTGCTGCTGCTGTGGGCCGGCATTGCCGTTATATCGGGCGTATCGTCGTTGCTGGGCTACACGCTGTTCAGTGGGTTTTCCGATGAAGTGGTAGCTGGCACCATGGCCGTGTCGGCCGGCGCCGTGCTGGCCATGATTGCCGACACCATGATTCCGGAAGCTTTCGCAGAAGCCCACAATTTCACGGGCCTGATTACCGTATTAGGGTTCCTGGTTTCCTTCTTCCTGAGTAAGATGGATTAAGCTGCTTGCCAAGTGGCAATCCGTTTGTACAACGCAAAATAGTGCGTCCCGGCTATCGTACGTTCGCCCTGAAATCCTCAACTTTGAACTTTTGTGTTCCAGGAATTTGATTTCCCTGTTTCACTGGCTGTTCGAGCTGTAGCGCGGAAGCCACAGGAAATCCGTTCCGCGACGAGCACAGCGAGTATCCGGTACGGCGCCAACGCGTAGGAACTCGCGTTGCTCGTCGCGGAACGGATTTCCTGTGGCTTCCGCGCTACCTCAAGCATCGTATCGATTACCAATTAGCAACTTATTCATGGCTCTATCACCCGATCCATCTGCTATTCAACCGTTGCTGGACGCCCTGGCTTTTTCGCCCGAGAATGTACCACTACGCAAGCATGTAGGCGGTTTACTAGTTGAAGCTGGCCGGCTGGCCGAGGCCGAAGACCTGTACCGCGCGGGCTTGCGCCAAGTGCCCACCGATGCTGATTTGCAGCTCGGGTTAGCTAAAACCTACGCGGGCCTAAGCAAAACCTCGGCGGCTTTTGTAGTGGTAGAAGAGCTGCTCGAAGCCCACCCCGACCACGCACGGGCTCACTTGCTGCACGCCCACCTCTTGGCCACCACGGGCCAGCTACCCGCCGCTCGCGAAGCCTACGAAACCGCTTTGCACCACAATCCTACGCTGGAAGATGCCGAGCTGGCTGCCAAGCTGCGCGAACGGGCTCCGGCCCAACCCGCGCACGGCGGTCCACCCACGGCGGCGCCCTTCCCTGGCTTGCCCGTAACCGATGAACAGGCCCTGTTTGGCAACCTCGAAAAGCCGGAAATCAACTTTTCGGATGTGGGCGGCATGGAAGCTCTCAAAGAGGAAATCCGGCTGAAAATCATTCACCCGCTGCAATTTCCGGATCTGTACAAGGCCTACGGCAAAGCCACCGGCGGCGGACTGCTGCTCTACGGCCCGCCCGGCTGCGGCAAAACCTACCTGGCCCGCGCCACAGCCGGCGAGGTGCAGGCCTCCTTCATCCACGTCGGCATCAACGACATTCTGGATATGTGGCTCGGCAACAGTGAGCGGAATCTGCACCAGCTCTTCGAGCAGGCCCGCTTGCAGGCCCCGTGCGTGCTGTTTTTCGATGAGGTAGACGCCCTGGCCGCCAACCGCCACGACCTGCGCCAAAGCGCCGGCCGGACGGTTATCAACCAGTTTCTGGCTGAGCTCGACGGCGCCACCGCCTCCAACGACGGCGTACTTATTCTGGCGGCCACCAACGCCCCCTGGCACCTCGATTCCGCCTTCCGCCGCCCCGGCCGCTTCGACCGGATACTGCTGGTAACCCCACCCGACGAAGCCGCCCGCGCCGCCGTGCTGGAAGTGCTGCTGCGGGGCAAACCCGTAGCGCCCTCCGTCAATTTACGCAAGCTAGCCGCCGCCACCAGCGGCTACTCTGGCGCCGACCTGCAAGCCGTGGTGGATGTGGCCGTAGAAAACCGCCTGCGCGAGTCGATGAAGGCTGGCAAGCCCCTGCCGCTGGAGCACGCCACGCTAGCCGATGCTGCCGGCAAAGTGCGCGCCAGCACCCGCGAGTGGTTTGCTACTGCTAAAAATTACGCCCTGTACTCCAACGAAGGCGGCGTCTACGACGACATTCTGGTGTACCTGGGCATCAAGAAGCCGTCGGCGTAGCCAGCCACTGCGATGGAAACTATGCGCGCCGACAGGTGGCAGGAAGCAGTACAGCACTTGCTGGCCGTGCGCCGACCCGAGCAGGCCGAGCAGGTAGTTCGGCGGCATCTGGCAGCCGATCCGCAGGAGGCAGTGGCGTATGAGTTGCTAACAGTCACGCTTCTAAACCAATCAGGACGTGCTACCGAGGCCTTAGAAACCATTGTGCAGGCCATTGCGCTTGATGCCGAAAGCAGTGATGCTCACTACTTCCACAGCGTAGCACTATTGCGTAGTTCGCAGACGTACGCGGCTTTGCAAGCTATTGGCGAAGCACTGCGCCTTGATAGCCAAAATGCGAACTACCACGGCTACAAGGCAGTTATTCTGAACACCCGGCGACAAGAAGCTGACGCATTGTGGGCCGCTAATGCGGGTTTGGCCATCAACCCGCGCAATCTGGAATGCTTGTATCAGCGCATTCTGGCTCTTAGAAAACTACAGCGGTTCCCGGAAGCCACAGCTACTATCATGCAGCTAGCGCAGCAGCATCCAAACCATGCCCTATCGCAACGGCTTTTAGGGGAAAGTGCGCAGCGCGACATGCACCCGTTGGTGGCGGAAACCCACTTTCGAGAAGCCCTGCGGCTGGATCCTAGCGACAGTGTGGCACAGGAAAAACTGTTACGCCTACTACTAGATCGTGGCGAACAGGCCCTTCTGTACCGCGCTTACCCCTCTGCCGTTGCTTGTTTTCAGGAAGCGGTACAACTGAATTCAACGCTTGCAGTAGCACAACAGCTTCTGCTACAGGCCTTGCGTGCCACCATGTGGTGGCACGCGCCACTGCGGTGGGCGTCTGGTTGGACGTCTGATGTGCAGAGCCAATGGCGCAATTCCGGCTTACCCGGCAAGCTACTAGGCATTGGCAGGGCCTTACTTTATTGTTTACTGTTACCTGTTCTGCTTGTAGTTTATCTGCTTAGCTTAGTGCTGGATTGGCGATATAAGCAGCAACTGGCCACGCCAACGCCTACCGACGCTTGGTTTTTCGGGGGTATCGGATGGGGCTTTGCGGCATTGGCTGCTGCCCTGCTACCGCCCTGGCCGCCGCTGATCTGGCTACTGGTAGTTGGTGGTTTAGTTTTTCCCTTGCGCAATTACTGGCTGCGCTTCCGAAAAGGGCAAAAGCATTTCCCGCTGGGAGTTTGCCTGCTGCTCTCACCGGGCGGCAATGCGCTATTGAAAGCCTACAGCCTGCTAGGCGCGACAAACGCAGCCGAAGACTGCCGTGGCTTTCTGGCTTTTTTCGGACTTTTTCTTTTGCTCTATCAGGTTTTCCGACCTGTGCGCCGATACCCCGTGTCGTAGATATTCTTTCAGAAGACAATTATCCATTAATTAAGTACCGCTTATCCCATGGAACAACCCAACTGGCCCGACCGGATTCTGTTGCTACTGCGCCAGGGGCGCGCCCCGCAGGCCGAGCAGGAACTGCGTCGGGCGCTGCAGCAGGATCCCAACAATCCGCTGGCGCACGCCTGGCTGGGCATGGCTCTGCTCGACCAGCAACAGCTAACGCAGGGGCAGCAGGAAGTTGAAACGGCCATTGGATTGGCGCCGGAATACGACTTTGCCTATTACTTGCTCAGCCTCGCGCATCAGCGCCAGCAGCGGCTACCGGCGGCGCAGCAGGCCATCGAGCAAGCCCTGGCCCTCGACCCCACCGACCCTAACTACCACCACTTGCTCGGGCAGATTCGGTTTCAGCGGGGCCAGTGGGAAGGCGCGTTGCGGGCCGCCGAAGCGGGTCTTTACTACGATGCCCAACACGTCGACTGCCTTGGCTTGCGGGCCCGCTGCCTGGCCCGCCTCGGCCGCCCCACCGATGCCGCCGACTCGCTCCAGCAAGCCCTCCGCCACGACCCCGACGATGCCGGCACCCATGCCGATGCCGGTTGGGTGGCCCTCGAAGCCGGTCAGCACCACGCCGCCCTCGACCATTTCCGCAACGCCCTCCGCCTGAACCCCACTTCCGACTATGCCCGTGAGGGACTCGTGGAGGCGCTAAAGGCGCGCTATTGGATCTACCGGTCGTTCCTGCGCTTCAGCGTCTGGACGCAGGGCTTAGGCGACGGCACGCGCCGCCTGATGTTTTTTGGCATTTACATATTGGTGCGTTTCGTGCCGCTGCTGTTGCCGCTGTACTTGCCGCTGGTGTTTATGAGCTGGTTTGCCGATCCTATTTTCAACGGCTTACTGCAACTCAACACCTACGGCCGCCACGCTCTTTCCGAAGCCCAACGCCGACAGGCCCTGGTATTTATGGGCACCGTTGGGGTGGGGGCCGCCCTGCTGGTTGCTGCTGCGCTAACTGACTTTGCGTGGGCCAGTGTGCTAGGAAGCAGCTTATTGATGGCCCTTTTCCCCCTGATGGTAGCGCTCCGGCCCAACGTGGCGGAACGCCCGCGCCAGTGGGCCATAGCGGCAACGGCGGCCTTGCTGGTGTTAGGGGTAGCCGGAGTGGGGCTACAGGTGCTAAACATCGAAGGCGACCTTTCTAAAGGTGCAATGGGCCTCATGTTCATTATCTGGCTGCTGTTTATCTGGGGCACCGCATTGAGCTAGGAAAGGCTGAAGGCCTATGTTGAAGCCTCTCGCGTGCATAGTTGAACGGGGGTAGAGACGCGATACTTCGCGTCTCTACCCCCGTTCAACTATGCACGCGAAATATTTTAGGCGGACGGCGGATAGAGCAGGTTATTGCGAAGGGTACAAGGCCGGACTTTACTATTTGCACACTAGCCTAGACGTAAAAAAGCCGTCAGATCCCCCCTCTGACGGCTTTTTCTCCCTCTCCCTACTCACTTAATGCCGGGTTATTCTGTGCTTGGTAGCACGTCGGTATCAAGAGTACTATACGCTTTCCTTCGCCAGTTCCTTGCGGTAGGTGCGCTCAAAGTCTTCGTCTACATGGTAGGTTGATTCCTCGTGCTGGCTTAGGTCGAGGCCGAGGGCTTCTTCCTGCAGCTTCACGCGCAGGCCGAAGAACCGGTCGGTTAGCTTGAGCAGCACCCAAGAGCCTACGAAAGAATAGGCAATCACAATTACAAGGCCGAGCACGTGGTAGCCGAATACGGTGGCAGTACCGTGGATCAAACCAACTTTGTCGGCGAAAACACCGGTGAGCAACATGCCCACTATGCCCCCGAGCCCGTGGCAGGGAAATACGTCGAGCGTATCATCGATAGTGGTCCGGCTGTTTTGCCAATGCACCGCCACGTTGCTGACCAGGGCGCCTACCACCCCAATAAGCAAGCTTTGGCCGTAGGTCACGTAGCCCGCGGCGGGTGTAATAGCCACCAGACCAACCACGGCTCCAATGCACGCGCCCATAGCCGACGGCTTGCTGCCCCGCACCACATCGGCTAGCATCCAAGCCACAAGGGCAGCGGCCGAAGCCAGGTTGGTGTTCACGAAAGCCGTTACGGCCAATTCGTTGGCGCCGAGGGCCGAGCCGGCATTGAAGCCAAACCAGCCAAACCACAGCAAGCCCGTACCGAGCAGTACGTAGGGCACGTTGGGGGTTGAAAACACCGTGTTAGTCAAGTGAGTGGCGCGGCGGCCGAGCACGGTGGCCCCCGCTAAGGCGGCGATACCAGCTGAAATATGCACAACTGTGCCGCCGGCAAAATCAAGCACCCCCCATTTGCGCAGGAAACCCTCGGGATGCCAAGTCCAGTGGGCTAGCGGGCAGTAGATGAACAAGCAAAACAGCACCATGAAGACCAAATAGCCTTTGAAGCGCACCCGCTCGGCAAACGACCCCGTGATAAGTGCCGGCGTGATAATGGCAAACTTAAGCTGGAAGGCGAAAAAGAGAACAAACGGAATAGTAGGCGATAACAACGGATGCGGCGCCGTGCCCACATTGCGCAACATGGCAAACGTGAGCGGATTGCCAATCAAACCATGCCAGGAGTCGCCGTAGCTAAGCGAGAAGCCTACAAAGTAAAACACAATGGAAATGACGCCTAGCGCCACGAAGCTTTGCAGCATGGTGCTAATAACGTTCTTAGGCCGTACCATGCCGCCGTAGAAGAACGACAACCCCGGCGTCATAATCAGCACAAAGGCCGTTGCAATTAGCATCCAGGCAACATCAGCGCCGTTGATGGCTCCGGGGGCCGCCGCAGGATGCGGTACCTCTACAAAAGCAGCTAGCAAGGCCAAGGCCACAAGCGTCACCAGGGCAAACAAACTCAGGCTGGTAGGCCGCTTCGATACAGGAATCATAGCTCGTAGTTAGATTACACTCACGTCTCGAAGGCTAAAGTATACAAACACGGTGTAAAAACTGACAACATGCCCTAATTTTTAGTGGCATTCTTTTATTTAGTTATGCTTTTCCAGCAGTAGCACCCTTCTTCAAGAACCCGCTCCTCAAAAGCAGCCTATTAGAAAAGCTAAGGGTTAACTTAATAAAGACGAAAAGGAGTGTAGCGCGGAAGCCACAGGAAATCCGTTCCGCGACGAGCACAGCGAGTATCCGGTACGGCGCCAACGCGTAGGAACTCGCGTTGCTCGTTGCGGAACGGATTTCCTGTGGCTTCCGCGCTAAAAAGCTCAAACGGGCCCCAACCGTCGAAATATCGACGGTTAGGGCCCGTTTGGGACGGTTGGGATTGGGGTTCCGGCTGCTTTTGGTTAGCGCGGCGGAGAGGTTATTTCTCGTGTCGGCCTTCGACGTTGTCTAGGTACTTTTGGGCGGAACCGGTGTTGAGGAGGAGTATTTGCTCCTCGGGTTTCAGCCAGCCGCTTTCGAGCAGGTGACGAGCTGCCATCCAAACGGCGCCACCTTCGGGCGCTACAAACAAGCCTTCCAGCTGCGCTAGCTCGCGCATGCCTTCCAGCATCTGCTCGTCGGTGATGCTAATGGCGGTGCCCTGCGACTCGTCGAGGACTTGCAGCATCAGTTGCTCGCCGAGGGGGCGCGGTACGGCCAGGCCGTTGGCAATGGTGGGCCGGCCAACGTAGGCGTGGCAGTTGGGCTGCTGGCCGCCGCGGGTTGCTACCAGGGGGCAGCAGTTGGCGGCCTGCACGGCTACCATGCGCGGCAGCTTGGCATCTTGGGGCAGCCAACCGAGGGCTTTCATCTCCCGAAACGCCTTCCAGATACCAATCAGGCCGGTGCCGCCCCCGGCGGGATAGAGCAGTACGCCGGGCAACTGCCATTTGAGTTGTTCGGCCAGCTCGTAGCCCATGGTTTTCTTGCCTTCGAGGCGGTAGGGCTCTTTCAGGGTCGAAACATCGAGCAGTTCACCGTTGGCGTTCAGTTCCCGGACGCGGGCGGCGCAGTCGTTGATGAGGCCCTCGACGAGGTGAACTTCGGCGCCGTACCAGTAGCACTCTTCTTTAAAGGCTTTGGGGGTGTGGCGCGGCATCACGACTACAGCCCGCAGGCCAGCGCGGGCGCAGTAGGCGGCCATGGCTACACCGGCATTGCCGGCGGTGGGGATAATGCAGCCGGTGGCGCCTAGCTCCAGAGCTTTGGAAACGGCCATGCTCAGGCCGCGGGCCTTAAAGGAGCCGGTAGGATTTTGGCCTTCGTCTTTGAGGCGTAAATCGTGCAGGTGGTAGCGCGCACCGAGGCGTTGCAACTCCAAGAGCGGCGTCCAGCCTTCACCTAAGCTTACCCGGTGGGCCTCGTCGAACAGCGGCAGCAAGGCCCGGTAGCGCCACATCGAGTTTTCGGTGGCCTCAATGCATACTGTGCGGGGCAGCGGTTCTGCCAGGTTGTAAGTGGCGAGCAGCGGCTGCCCGCAGCACTCCGACACGCGCTGTAGAGTGAAGGCGGAGTAGGCAGTGTGGCAGGCGGCGCAGTGCAGCTCGTGCAGGCGGGTGGAGGGGGCAAGAAGAGTTTTCATAGCGAACAATCAACGCAAACCTCCTCCGTTGGTATTCCTGAAACGAACGGCTATTTGGAATAGCCTATTCCGCCTTGGAATAGTAGCGCCGCGTGAATTGCACGAAGCTCTTGTACGGCACGTTGTTTTCAGTGCCTTTGCGCTGCACAAAATCGAAATGACGGACCAGATTCAGGTCCCAGATGCGCACCTCCTGTAACTCCCCCGACTCCAGTTCTTTGAGCACCGCCTGCCGAGGCAGAAAGGCCAGGCAGGTATCAACCCGCACGAAATTCTTGAGAGCTTCCGTACCCCCGAGCCGCACTTTCACCGACAAATCGGTGAGCTTGATGTGATGTGCCGCCAAGGCTTCCTCTAGCACGGCCAGCGTGCCGGAGCCAGTTTCGCGCAGGGCGACGGGTACTTTGGGCAAGTCGTGGGCTGTTAGCTCCTGTTTGTGAATGGGGCTGCGGGTGGAGCACACTGCCACTACTTCGTCGGTGAGTAGGGGCGTGTAGGTTACGTTGCTGACTTTGTGGATGCCTTCGATGATGCCGAGGTCGATTTCGTGCTCTAGCAGCGCCTTCAGGATGTTTTCGCTGTTGCGGTTTTTGAGGGTGAGCTGGGTGTTGGGGTACTTGTTGAGGTAGGCCGAGAGTACCGGCGGGATGACGTAGAGCGAAATGGTGGTGCTGGCCCCAATTACCATGCGCACCTGCGGCGAGAAGTCGTTGCTGAGAACCGTGAATTCCTGATGCAACTCGTGCTGCAGCTGTTTGGCCAGCAGCAGCTTGCTATACAGCAGCTCACCGGCCGGGGTCAGCATGATGCTGTTGCCGAGCCGCTCAAACAGGCCAATTTTATAGTGCTCTTCCAGCGCTTTCACCTGCTTGCTCACCGCCGACTGGCTTAAAAAGAGCGTTTGTCCGGCCTTAGTGAAGCTGAGCTGCCGGGCTACTTCCAGGAAAATTTCGTGCGGGTGGGAAAGCATGGGAAGAACGGGGTCGGGAGGATGCAGCAAGGTAAGCAGCCGTGCTTGCGAAATACGGCTCTAGGTTGTCTGGAGCCTAGCGCAGAAACTCGTTCCGCGACGAGCCGCAGGTGGGTTCCAACGCGTTGGCGCAATGCTGAATACTCGCTGTGCTCGTCGCGGAACGGATTTCCTGTGACTTCCGCGCTACTCTTTCCACTGACTCTAAAACAAGTCAGAGGGGCTATTCGGAAAATATGTGTAAAATTTTGTCATTTATTTGATTGTTATTCTAAGATGAATTTGTAAGTTCCGGTCCCTATGCTATTGCGGGCTATCGGCAGCGGCTTCTATCGTTACCGGCCGCGCCTAGCCCGCGCTATTATCGGTTGCTTGACGGCGGCCAGTTCGTGTTTTATTCTTAACCATTACCTGTATGGGGACATCCTTGCTGATGCTGGTGGCCGTAGTAGGCGCCTTGCTGTATCAGAATTTCAGTAAACGCGTGCGGGAGTTGAGTCAACGACTGCAAAAGCGCGAAGAAGAACACTTGGCTCTCTCAGGAACTGTGGAGCGGCTGCGCCAAGAACTGCAACGACTTCAACCGCGCCAAGCACCTCCGCCGGTGGCACCGGTACCACCGCCCATAGTGGCAGCGCCACCCGCCATAGCAGCACCAAAAGTCGCCGAACCACCTACTGCTTTAGACTGGTATAAATCGGCGGCGCTAACACCCGCTACGGCGGCCGAACCTACCCCACCGGCAGCGGCCACACCTCCCGCTACGGTGCCACCCGCGCCGGTTGCACCACCCCTTCAACAAGCAGCCGAGCCAACACCAGCGCCCATTGAGGCTCCTGCTGCAACTGCTCCTGCGGCTCCTGCCCCGCCCGTAGCACCTCCCGCCGCTGACGCAGCCACTCCAGTGCCGAGGCCTCCTCTCCCTACTCCGGCACCAACACCAGCTCCGGCGCCAACAGCGCGGCCCGTGTCAGCACCTGCCCCTCGTCCGGCTCCGCGGTTGATTCCGGCACCAGTGGCCGCCGCACCAGCAGGTCCGAGTTGGTGGGACCGGGTAGAACAACTGCTACTCGACAATTGGACCGGCATTTTGGGGGCCATAATCCTCGTGACTGGTATCGGGTTTTTGGGCGTTTATACCGCCTTGCGCGTTAGTGCGCCGGCCCGCTTCGGCATGATTAACGCCTTTGCGGTGGCG
Source organism: Hymenobacter sp. (assembly GCF_036387835.1). Taxonomy (GTDB): domain Bacteria; phylum Bacteroidota; class Bacteroidia; order Cytophagales; family Hymenobacteraceae; genus Hymenobacter. The sequence continues at coordinate 29,709 of NZ_DASVSY010000115.1, forward strand.
CTGCTCGGGTTGCATTATTATTTGCGGCCCAAGCCGTTTGCGGCGCAGCTGCACGTATGGCTGCAAAGCAGTGCGGCGGCCGTGTTTCTGTTTGCCTGCGTGGGCGCCGTGAGCGTGCCGGGTTTGCAGTGGGTGGAGGCCCCGTTTAGCTACCTGCTGCTTTTGGCGGGCGTAGCCGCCAACCTGTGGCTGGCGTGGGACGCGAGTCGGGAATCGGTGGCGACGCTGCACGGGGTGCTGAGTTTGGTGGCGCTGGCAGTGCTGCCGCACGACTTACTGGCACTGGCCGCGGCGGCGGGGGTCACGGCGTTTAGCATTGCTATTACGTACCGGCAGCGCTGGCGCTATCAGCTGCTGCTTAGCATCATCAGCTTTTTCTTGTTTCACCAATACTGGCACTATTCGCTCGTGGCGGTGGCCCCGCCTTCCAATCTGCTCCGGCTAAGCGCTATGGGGCTGGTGTTGCTGGTGGGCGTAGCGGCAGCGGTAGTGCAGTATCGGAAGGTGTACGCCAGCGTGCGGTTTGACGCGCTGCTGTTTTCGGCCCACGTGCTGAACTGGACTTGCTTGGGCATCAACCTCTACCAATACAGCACCGGCTCGCCCTGGAAAACCGTACCGCTCGGCTTGGGCGCCCTGCTCACGTTTTGGGTGGCCCGGCAGGCTCGGCAGCTCGGCATCCGGTGGCTGTTCCGCACCGACAGCATCATTTCCTTGATTCTGGCTTTGTTTACGGCCTTTTCGTTGCAGGGCTGGCATGCTACCGGCACGCTCGTGCTGCTGTTTATGCTGCTCGAAACCTTGCTGATTGCCTTCATTATGGCCCGGGAACGGGAAGTGGTGGTGTTTCAGGTGGCATCGGCCGGCGCTTTGCTGGTGGGCGTGGGCCTGCTGGTGCTCAATATCGCGCAGATTACCTCGTACACCCCCACAGAGCTGCACCGCAATGCGGGCTTGCTGCTGCTGGCCGGGCTATTCGGAGCGGGCTATTTCCATTTGGTGCAACGCCAAGCTTTACTGGATAACGCCGACGAGCCGAGCGGCCAGGAGCTATACCGCGGCTTTGGGGGCATGGTGGGCGCGTTATATCTAGGTGGGGCGGCCTTGCTGGTGCAAGCCCTGTTTGGCGTTCCGAATCCGCCGGTAATGGGGCTGCTGAGCGGCGCTACTGCGGCTGCCGGGGCACTTTTCGGGGTGGCCTGGTGGCTGCGTTCAACTCGCGGCTGGTTCCGGACTATGCATTTGCTGTGCGGGCAGGCCCTGGTGATAATCGCTATTTTAGGGCTGCACAAGGCGGGTTTGGTGTGGCCGGCCGTAGCCGTGGTGCTGTACCTGGAAAGTATGTTGGTAGCGGGGATCTTGGGCCGCCGCAACGAACCGGCCGCTTATCGGGCGCTGCTGGTGGGCACCGTGCTCAGTGGTGGCTGGCTGCTCTTGGCCGCTACTACTTTGCTGCTGCATCTTTCGGGACCTGAGTTGCACCGCAATGCGCTACTCTTGTTACTGGCCGCTTTCAGCAGCTCGATTGCTCTGCACCTGACGGGGCGCTTGCCACAACTGGCCGCACTGTTGTTTGAGCCCAACGACCGGAGCTTGCACAGTGGCCTGCGGGTGCTGGCGGGCCTGTTTTACTTAAGTGGCAGTTTGCTGCTGACGCAGGCGTTGTTTGGCTTTGCTACGCCACCAGTAGCCGCACTGACGAGTGGTTTGGCCGCGGCGGCAGGCGGCGTGTTTGGGTTGGCGTGGTGGATGCGCGGCAGCTCGGGCTGGTTTCGGCCGCTGCACTTGCTGCTGGGTCAATTGCTGCTGGCCGTAGCCATCTTGGGCTTGCACGAAGCGGGCCTCTCCTGGCCGGCTACGCTCACGCTGCTCTACCTCGAAACCCTGACGCTCACGTTGCTACTGGCCTGGCGGGCCGAGTGGCCGGTGTACCGGGTTCTACTTTATACGTCGGTGCTGCTGGCGGCGGCCCTGGCTCCGCTGGTGTATGGCACCAGTCATGGGCTCGTCTCAGACACCCTGCGGGCCTTGCTGCTGACGGGCGCGGCGCTGGCTACGGTCGGCGCGCAAGCCTGGCTACATCGGATGGCAGCGCCGGTGCTCGATGCAATGGCTCTTTCCTATAATCCGCTTTACCGGCTGCGCCTGCTTGGCACCCTGGCCGGACTGTTGCTGCTAGCCGCGGGCGGTTTGGTGTACGAATACACTTGGGCGGGTTGGGTTGTTGCTGGCCTGGCAGGCACGCTTCTGGTATTGCGGCGCTACGCAACGGTACCAGGTTTATGGTTGGGTTTGCTATTGCTGACTGTTGGCTACCACGGGTTGCAGTGGAGCGAGGTACTGCCGGTACAATCGACTTTTCAACCTTTCCCGCTGCTAGGCTATCTGCTGCCGCTGCTGGCACTGTCGGGCATCGGACTGGCCTGCTCGTGGTGGGAAGGCCGGCAACAGTACGTGCGCTGGCCCTGGCTGTATCTGCTCGGCTTGCACGCCACGCTGAGCATTTGGGTAGCCTTCGCGCCGCGCACCGAAGCCTTGCCGGTATTGCTGTGGGTGCTGCTGGCCGCCACCGCGGCCGAAACGGCCCACGTAGTGCGCCAGCGCCTGGTTACCGCGGAAGTCCTGGCCCGGCACGGCCACCCCGACCGGTTCCTACTGCACCTCACCTACGGTTTGCTCACGCTCTCCTTGTTTGGGCACCTCGACTTGCTGGCAGCCTCTTCCCCCGACCTGCTCCTAGGCTTCCCTGCGCGCCGCTTCACCGCTGCGGCCCTGCTGCTGGCACTAGGTGGCTTTGCGTGGCAGCGCCTGCCTACTACCAAGCCGGTGTATCGTTCCACGCAGTACGTGCAGCCGCTGCTTCCCGAGCTGACGGTGCTCTTCGCTGCCTTCACGCTGTGGTGGGAAATCAAGGTGGAATGGCAAGCGCTGCTATGGATACTGCTAGCCTTTGCGCTGACTTTGGGTGCCCGCCAGTTGCCCTACCGGCTCCGGCGGGTACGGGTGTACGGCGTGTTTTTCTTTGGCGCCGCCGTGCTCTGGAGCAGCTACGTGGCCTTGGCACACCTCGCCCCCGGCCAACTCCTAACGGCCCGCTGGCTGGCCGCTGCCACCACTGTAGTACTGCTTTTCGTTTACGCCGCCGTATCGTTCAACCAGCCGCCGCTGCCCACCGATGACGCCTATTGGCCCTCGGGGCTGGCGCCGCTGGCTGCTCTTGGCCGGTTGCCACTGCCGGTGCTGGTGCCGGTGCTGCTGTATCCGTCCTTCGTAGCGCTCATGCTGTTCCTGGTTCAGTCCTTCGACAACTCGGTGCTAACGGTGCTGCTGATGGTGGAAGTCATGGCCGCCTTCATCAGCAGCCTGCTGCTCCGCCGCCAGGACCTGCGCAATGCCTCCCTGGTAGGCATTGCCATCTGCCTGGTACGCCTGGTTTTCCACGACCTAAGCCAGAGCGGCACCATCACCCGCGCCATCGTCTTCATTCTCATGGGCTTGCTGCTGCTGGCTATGAATGCGCTGTACGCCCGCTTCAAAGACCGTTTCGCACCCGCCCCGGAGACAGAAGAATAGGGCCTCACCCCCCGCCCCCTCTCCCGTGGAGAGGTGGAGCCCGACGACACAACGCCGCCCGTTCGGCTGGCGCCTCACGAACGGCTACCGCAGTGTACGTTGGGTTTCAGGAGTGAGAGTTGGTTTTTAGGAATAGAAAAACTCATGAAAAAGTCTCGAGGCAGTCTGCCTCGAGACTTTTCAATTTATTACTAAGAGGTAGCCGTTCGTGAGGCGCCAGCTGAACGGGCGGCGCTGTGTCGTCGGGCTCCACCTCTCCACGGGAGAGGGGCCGGGGGTGAGGCCCTACAGCCCCATTATGGCCGCGTACACGCCGTTCACCACTTCGGCCATGCGCTGGAAATCCAGCGTGTCGATGGTATCGGAAGGCAGGTGGTAGTTGGGGTTGCGCAGGAAGGAGGTGTCGTTGATCATGAGTGCCTCGTAGCCGTATTTCCAGTAGTTGCGGTGGTCGGAGAGGCCGGCCAGGCCCATTTCGGCGGGCAGGTTGATGCGCTGCACGTCGATGCCGGCCTTGGTTTTCATCAGCTCCTGCACTTGCTGAGTGAAGCTTTCCTGCCCCACGCGGCCCACTACCGTGATAAAATTGCCGGTGTTGGGGTAGAGCGCGGCCAGCTGCTCATTGGGGAAGCGCTGCGAGCCGGGCTCGTCGCGGAAGTAGCCGATCATCTCGTAGCAAAGCATGGCCCGCACGGGCACCTTGGCGTCGTGCAGGGCCTTGGCGTGTACGGCGCTGCCCATGTATTCAGTGGCGAAATAGGGCGGCTCCTCATTGGGATACGCTACTAACTCGACGCGGTATTTGGGGTTGGCGCCGAGGGCTTGCAGCAGCCGGGCTGTTTCCAGTAGGCCCGCTACGGCGCTGGCATTGTCGTCGGCGCCGGGCTGGTTGCCGCACACGTCGTAGTGAGCCCCTATTACCAGGCGTGGCGCATCTTTTGGGCCGAACCATAAGATGATGTTGCGGTACTGCCGACCGTCGGCCTTAAAGGTTTGCTCTTCCACGTGGCCGTTTTCCAGTTTCATAAAATCCGCTTTTATATAGTCGGCGGCCTGGTTGAGCGATTGGAGGTTGCGGTAATTACGAGCGGGTTGCAGCGAGGTCAGAAACTTCACATCGGCATGCAGTCGGTTTTGGTCGGCACGCGTAGCTTGGGGGGCTTGAGAAGACATAGCAGAAGGAGAGGAAGACGAGCCACGTTGCGAGCCAGCATGCTCACAGCCCGCCGCGCCGAGCAGGGCAAACAACAGTCCGTACGCGTAGCTCTGGAGATGATGCATGAGCAGTAAACGAGGAAAAGGGGAATGTGGTCATGTCATTCTCTGCCTACCTTAACGGCACAGAAACCCCCTGTACCATGGCGCTTCCTTACCAGAGAATTATTGTAAAAATTGGCTCCAACGTCCTCACGCAAGAAGATGGCCTACCCGATACGGCTCGTATTCAGCACCTGGTCGACCAGATTGCCGCCCTCAAAAAAACCGGCAAGGAGGTAATTGTGGTGTCGTCGGGGGCGGTGGCGGCAGGGCGCAGCCTGGTGACGGTTTCGCCCAAGGCCGACGCCGTAAGCAGCCGCCAGCTGCTGGCGGCGGTGGGGCAGGTGAAGCTGCTGGCCACGTATGCCGAGCTGTTTCGGGAACACGAGCTGGTGTGCGCGCAGGTGCTTGTGACCAAAGAGGACTTCCGGGACCGGCAGCACTACCTGCACATGCAAAACTGCTTCCGGGCGCTGCTGCAAAACAGCATCATCCCGGTGGTTAACGAAAACGACGTTATTTCCGTCACCGAACTGATGTTCACCGACAACGACGAGCTGGCCGGCCTCGTGGCCTCGATGCTGGATGCCGATGCCCTGCTGATTCTAAGTAACGTAGACGGCATCTTCGACGGTGACCCCAAAGCCCCCGGCGCCCAACTCATTCCCGTCATCGAACCCACGACCACCAGTTTTTCCAGCTTCGTCACGACGCAACGCTCACAGTTCGGGCGCGGCGGTATGATTACCAAATGCCACATGGCCCGCAAAGTGGCGCAGTTGGGCATAGCCGTGCATATTGCCAACGGAAAAACAGAAAACGTACTGCCCCGCCTCCTCGCCGAGGAAGTAGCAAACACCCGATTCGTTGCTAACCGAACCGCTTCGCGCAAAAAGAAGTGGCTGGCCCACGCCGAAACCGCCGCCAAAGGGGCCGTGCAGCTCAACGCCGGCGCCAAAGCCGCCCTCACCACCCCCGGCAAAGCCACCAGCCTGCTGCCCGTGGGCCTACTCGGCATCATCGGCACGTTCGCCAAAGGCGACATCATCCGCTTGCTCGACGAAGCCGGCAAACCCATCGGCCTCGGCATAGCCGAATACGGCGCCGACAAAGCCCTGGAACGCCTCGGCCTGCAACACCAAAAACCCCTGGTCCACTACGACTACCTGTTTCTGAACACCGAAATCAGCTAAGCCGTACCGCGGAAATCCGTTCCGCGACGAGCAACGCGAGTTCCTACGCGCGTGAGCCGCTCGGTGCAGTATCGGATACTCGCTGTGCTCGTCGCGGAACGGATTTCCGCGGTACACCACGCTACACTCTTTCCCATGGATTTACAAGCCAGCTTCCAAGCCACCCAAACCGCCAGCCGGACCCTTGCCCTGCTGGCTCCCGAGAAGGTTGATGCCCTGCTGCTCGACCTGGCGGCCACAGCCGTTGCGAAAACGCCGTTTCTACTCAGTGAAAACGCGAAAGACCTGGCGCGCATGTCGCCCGACGATCCGCGCTACGACCGGCTGCTACTCACCATCGCCCGCCTCAAAAGCATAGCCCGCGACATTGAAAGCGTAGCAGCCTTGCCTTCGCCCTTGGGAAGTGTTTTGCTGGAGAAAGACATGCCCAACGGCCTCCAAATTTCGAAAGTCCGGGTACCGCTCGGCGTAGTGGGCATCATCTACGAGGCCCGTCCCAACGTCACGTTCGACGTGGTAGCCCTGTGCCTCAAAACCGGCAATGCCTGCCTGCTCAAAGGCGGCTCCGACGCCAGTTTCTCCAACCAAGCCATCATTTCCGTTGTTCACGAGGTCCTTTGCCGGCACAACCTGCTCCCCTACTGCGCCACCCTCCTCCCCCCCGACCGCCAAGCCACCGAGGCTTTACTACAGGCCGTCGGCTACGTGGACGTGCTGATTCCGCGCGGTAGCCAGAGCCTTATCGAGTACGTGCGTCAAAACGCCAGAGTCCCCGTTATTGAAACCGGCGCGGGCATCGTGCACACCTACTTCGACGAAACCGCCGACCTGGCCAAAGGCCGCGCCATCATCGCCAACGCCAAAACCCGCCGCGTGAGCGTCTGCAACTCCCTCGATTGTCTGCTGCTCCACGAGGCCCGCCTGATTGATTTGCCCGCGCTGGCCGCTCCACTGGCTGAAGCCGGCGTGACCCTCTACGCCGACGAGCCCGCCTACGCCGCCCTGCGCGGGCTCTACCCCAGCCAACTCTTGCAACCCGCCGCGCCCGAGCACTTTGGCACCGAGTTTCTGTCGTTGCGAATGGCCATCAAAACAGTGGCGGACCTTGATGAAGCTTTAACCCATATTGCCGCCCACAGTTCCAAGCACAGCGAAGCCATAGTTTCCGAAGATGCGGGGCACATCGAGTTGTTCCTCAACAGCGTAGATGCCGCCGCCGTGTACGCCAACGCCTCCACCGCCTTCACCGACGGCGGCCAGTTCGGCCTCGGCGCCGAAATCGGCATCAGCACCCAAAAGCTGCACGCCCGCGGCCCCATGGGCCTGGAGGAACTCACCAGCTACAAGTGGCTGGTGCGCGGCAACGGGCAGGTGCGGGCGTCGTAACGCCGGCCAGACTCGTAGCAAAGTCGTTTATCTTTACTTACACCCTGCTTCTGAAATCTATGGCACCTATCACCAGCCTTTCTCAACTCGACCTCAACAAGACTTACACGTACGCCGACTACTTGACGTGGCAGCTCAATGAGTTCGTAGAACTTGTGCGCGGTAAAATCTGCCGCATGAGTCCGGCGCCCCGCCGCGTACACCAGGAAATTTCAGGCTACTTTTTTGGGTCTGTTTACGCGCACCTGCTTGCTCAGCCTTGTAAAGTGTACCATGCCCCCTTCGACGTGCGCCTTGCCACCACCGGCCCCGACGGCAACGAGCAGCTGACCACCGTGGTGCAGCCCGACATTTGCGTGGTATGCGACCCCGCCAAGCTCGACGACGCCGGCTGCCTCGGCGCCCCCGACTGGATTATTGAAATTATTTCGCCGCGCACGGCCGCCTACGATACGCGCGAGAAGTTCGAGCTATACCAGGAAAGCGGCGTAACCGAGTACTGGATAGTGTTTCCGGGCGAGAAAACCGTGGCGACGTACGTGCTGGAAAACGGCCGCTACCAGTCGCACGGGTCGTATTTCGAGCCCGGTTTGCTGCCGGCCCACACGCTGCCGGCGCTACAGCTGCAGTGGGAACGGGTGTTTGAAGGAGTTTAAGACCTCGCGCCTACATTTCACCGACCAACGTTTGCGTACTATGCCACCCGTCACTGCTATTTCTCAGCTGGACCTTACTGAAACGTACACTTACGCCGTGATGTACGCTTGCCCCACACGGCTAGCACCGACGACGCGCAAATTATAAACGTGGTGCAACCAGATATCAGCGTCTTCCGCGACGCCCGGAAGCTCGATGAACGGGGCGGCACTGAGGCGCCCGACTGGATTATCGAAATTATTTCGCCCGAAACAATGGACCACGCCATCCGCACAAAATTCAACCTCTATGAGGAAAGCGGGGTGCAGGAATACTGGCTAATAACACCCGGCCTGAAAAATGTGGTGAAGTACGTGCTGGTTGGAAAACGCTACCAGCTACAAGGAGAGTTCTACGAGCCCGGCCCCATACCGGTCCACACATTGCCGGAGGTTGGTATTGAGTGGTCAGAGGTATTTGAGGGGGTGTATTAGAGGATATTTCTATTTGCAGTCTAACGTCTTGCACTCTGTTTTACCTTGCCACTTACTTGGTACATAGAATATTAAAATTGACTTGCCTTTGTACATTCGTTTCACAACTAGCAATTCTTCATCCAAATGAATTATTTTGTATTTAAAGCCAGACATCTTAATACTGTCTTCTTCTATAAAGAAGTCATCCGGATTGTAAAATACGTCATCGGCAAATACATGAGGATCAATTATTTTAATTGAATCTATATTATGATAGTGTAACAACTTATTGTTCCTACCAAAAAAGTCACAGTCTTTAGGAAGACCGGCTCCAGCATCTCTATAGCTAAATGACTTCTTTATTGCCGGATTATATCTATCTAATCCATTCTTTGAACCGATAATATCCCAATATTTTCCTTTTCCATTTCCTGTTAGTATAGCATTTTTTTCTTCGCTCTTAGACTTGATGCAACTAATATTAAGGGATATACCCACAAGAAAGAGAACCTTATAGTAACGCGCCAGAATCATAGAAGAGCAGTGAATATTATGTAGCAAATCTATACAGAACATAGCAGAACCGAGGTTTTTCTATACCTTCCGGAGACCTTTCAAGCTCCTCCCTACCATGTTATTTCGTACCCTTTCTCGCCTGCCGCTGCTGGTGCTGCTGGCATTGCTATGCGCCTGCTCGAAACCGGGCACCGACCAAGCCGTCAGCCCCGACGGTGAGGAAATTGACCCGCAGCAGAACCTGGTTTTCCTCTTCGATGAGGCTGTGGCGGACCAGGCGCAGTTGAACCGGTGGGACACGGTGCAGTACGTGAAATTCCAGCCGGCCATGCGCGGCAAGTTCAAGTGGACTTCCGACCGGGAACTGGTGTTTTCGCCCCTCACGCCGTTTCGGCCGAGCACTACGTTTGAGGCGGAGCTGCAACCGGCTACTTTGCCAAGCGGCAAGCAAAAGCTGGCGCTGCCCGAGAACCGCCGCAAGTTTCATACGCCGTTTCTGGCGCTGAATGCCCCGCAGGCCTTTTGGCGCCGCTCGAATCGGGCGGCGGGCACCGCCGAAATGCGCTTGGAACTGCCGTTCAACTACAGCGTGCGACCCTCCGACGTGAAGCCGCTGCTGCGCGTGACGCAGGACGGGCAGCCGGTGGCTTTCGAGGTACGCAGCGCCGAGCCGGGCCAGACAGTGAGCGTGGGCCTGACGCAGGACGTGCGGCCCGGCAGTCCGCTTACGGTGGCGCTAGCGCAGGGCTTGCGGGCCGTGGGCAGCGACCGGGCTTCCACCAGCGAGTATACCACCCAGGTAGCCGTGCCCGACCAGCAGGAGCTGGAGGTGCGCTCCATCACGGGTAGTCTGCAAAACGCCGACCCCATCGTGACCATTCTCACCAACCAGCCCGTGAACGAAGCCGACCTGCAAAACGGCCTCACGGTGGTACCAGCGGTGGCGTATTCGGTGGAGCAGCTGGAAAGCGGCTTCGTGCTGAAAGGTGGTTTCGAGGCCGGCAAAACCTATCAGATAAACTTGGTGCAAGGTGTACGGGGCGCGCTAGGCGGGCAGCTGACCAGCAGCGTGACCGAAACGGTAAGCTTCGTGACCGAGCAGCCTACCATCAGCTTCGCTAGCCAGGACAAGGCCATGTACCTCGACGCGCTGGGCTCCCGCAACCTCGGCGTCCGCATCAACGAGGTGGACAAGGTGCAGGTCACCATTGCCAAAGTCTACGCCAACAACATTCAGCAACTGTTGCGCGGCGAGCAGCAGTACGGCTACCCCGAATACAATGAGGACGGGGAAAGTGAGGGGGAAAGCGAAAATGAAGAGGGCGAGTACGTGGACCGCTCCTACCGCTACTACGACGTCGAAAACCTCGGCAACGTCCTCAATGAGCGCACTTACACCGTGGCCGGGCTGCCCAGGGCGCAGGGGCTGCGGCTGCTGAACCTGAACCTAAAAGACCTGGAGTTTTCGGGCGGACTAAAGGGCCTGTATGTGGTGAAAGTGCAGGACACCGAGCGGCAGTGGCTGCAAGTCAGCAAGCTGGTATCGGTGTCGGATATTGGGATGATTGTGAAGCAGGGCAAAAACGGCAGCACGCTGGTATTTGCCAACTCCATCCGCACGGCCAAGCCGCTTTCCGGGGTGGAGGTGCGCTTTGTGAGCTCCAACAACCAGGTGATTAGCACCAGCGTCACCAACCGGGAAGGCGTGGCCAAATTCGATACGACTACCACCAATTCGCGCTTCAAGCTCAGTATGCTAGTGGCGCAGCGCGAGTCGGATTTCACGTTTCTGGACTTAAGCCGCAGCGGCGTGGAAACGTCGCGGTTCGAGGTGGGCGGACTGTTATCCAATGCCGCCCGCTACCAGGCCTTCCTCTACGGCGACCGGGACCTGTACCGCCCCGGCGACACCATCCGCAGCAACACCATCATCCGGACCGACGACTGGAAAAACCCGGTGGCCAAGCTGCCCGTCAAGATCCGGCTGCTGCTGCCCACCGGCAAGGAATACGCCAGCTTACGCAAGGAACTGACCGCGGCCGGCAGCTTCGAGGCCGACTTTATTCTACCCCCAAGCATCATGACCGGCACCTACACCATGGAAGTGCTGACCGGCAACGACGTGCTACTGACCTCGCGGCAGGTGAGCGTGGAAGAGTTTATTCCGGACCGCATGAAGGTGACGGTGAAGGCCACGCCCGCCGTGGTAAAGCCCGGCCAGACGGTTTCCACGCAGATTATGGCCCAAAACCTGTTCGGTCCGCCCGCCGCCGACCGCAAGTTCGAGGTGAGTTTCTCGCTCAGTGAAAAGGCCTTCAACCCCAAGAAATTCGAGGACTACACCTTCAGTTTGAGCACCGGCCAGCAGCGCCGCACGCGCTACGGCAACCAGTCGGCCACGTCGTCGTTGGCGAGCCGCTTCGAGAACACCACCCGCGAAGGCACCACCGATGCCGCCGGCCGCGGCATCGCCACCTACGACCTACCTAACTATACCGACCTCGGCACACTGCAAGGCTCGGCCTTCACCACGGTATTCGACGAAACCGGCCGGCCCGTCAACCGCCTCGCCACCTTCGAGGTGCAGACACAAGCCGTGATGTTCGGGCTGAAAACGCTGCCCGAGATGTTTGAAACCCGCGAAGTCATTCCGATTAAGTTGGTGGCACTTACGCCGGCCGGGCAACCCACCAGCGCCGAGGCCCGCGTGCAGGTGGTGCGGATGCTGTGGGAAACGGTGATTGAGCGCCAAGGCGGCCGCTATGTGTACAACTCGCAGCGGCGCGAGGAAACCGTGATGGACCAGCGCGTATCGGTGGGCAAGGAAGGCAACGCCGGCAACTTGGGCTTCCCGGCCAGCTACTCCGGCGAGTACGAGGTGCGCGTTTCGCGGCCCGGCGCCGATACCTACGTGGCGCAGCAGGTATACGCCTACGGCTACGGCGACACGCAAAGCAACGCCTTCGAGGTGAACAACGAGGGCGAAGTGACCATTGCCGCCGACAAAGAGAAATATCAGCCCGGCGAAACCGCGAATCTGCTGCTGAAAACGCCCTTCCCCGGCCGCATTCTCGTGACCGTGGAGCGGGACCGAGTGCTCGACCATTTCTACGTGAACACCGACGAGAAGTCAGCCCAAATCAGCATTCCGATTCAAGGCGGCCACGTGCCGAACATCTACGTTACGGCCACTGCCATCCGCGCCATTACCGACAACCGGCTGCCCCTGACGGTGGCCCGCGGCTTCGTGCCGCTGGTGGTGGAAAAGCCGGAAACCAAGCTGGCCGTGGCCATTAAAGCGCCCGAGCTGAGCCGCTCGCAAGTGTGGCAGACGGTGGAAGTACGCACTGCGCCCAACGCCAACGTAACGCTGGCTATGGTGGATGAAGGCATCCTGCAAATGAAGGATTATCGCACGCCCGACCCCTACGGCTATTTCTACCAGAAGCGCGCCCTCGAAGTGAGTGCCTACGACGTGTACCCCTTCCTGCTGCCCGAACTCGGCACCAGTTCCTCCGGCGGCGACGCCTCCGACCTCTCGCGCCGCACCACGCCCGTACCCTCGCGCCGGGTGCAGCTGGTGGCCAAATGGAGCGGCGTGCTCACCGCCGACGCCAGCGGCCTCGTGCGCTACAAGCTGCGCGTGCCGCAGTTCAGCGGGGCTCTGCGCATCATGGCCGTGGCCTACAAGAACGACGCTTTCGGCTCGGCTGAACAAACCATGCGCGTCGCCGACCCGGTAGTCATTTCAACGGCCCTCCCCCGCTTCCTCAGCCCCGGCGACACAATAGACGTGCCGGTTACGCTTACGAATACTACTAGTCGGACAATTTCTAACGCGGCGGTTTCCATGTATGTCTATAGTCCACTTCATGTCACATGGCCTATTCATGTCGTTGATAACATTGGTGCTGTTTCTGGCGAAAGTTGGGATGCAAGAAGTGTTGTTCAACTGAAGCCTGGCACTGAAACGCGGCAAACTTTTCACATTAAAGCTTTGCCTATCATTGGGGTTGGAACAGTTAAAATCAAAGTGTATTTGACTGATACTAAAGAAACCTTCACCGAAACCATCGAACTACCCATCCGTCCTGCTTCGCCGCTTCAGAAGCGCACGGGGGCGGGCGTGGTGGCAGGCGGCGCGACGCAGCAGCTGAACCTGAGGAGTGACTTCCTGCCGTCGTCGATGCGGAGCCAGCTGGTGGTGAGCCGCTCGCCGATGACCGAGTTTGCCAAGGATTTGCGCTACTTGTTGCAATACCCCTACGGCTGCCTGGAGCAAACTGTGTCGGCCGCTTTCCCGCAGCTGTATTATGGGGATTTGGCGGCGTCTTTGGGCCAGAAAACCGGCAAGCCCGGCAAGGCGGGGCTGTTCAACCCCAACTACCACGTGCAGGAAGCCATCCGTAAGGTGGAGTCGCAGCAGATGTACAACGGTAGCCTCAGCTACTGGCCCGGCGGCGACTACGACAATTGGTGGGCCACTGCCTACGCCGCGCATTTCCTGCTCGAAGCCCAGCAAGCCGGCTTCACCGTCAACAAGAGCGTGCTCGACCGAGTGCTCGGCTACCTGCAAGCCCGCACCAAAAAGCGCGAAACCAACACCTACAACATCATCCAGACCGGCGGCGTGATTCAGCAGCTTACACTAGCGAAAAAGGAAATTCCGTACTCGCTCTACGTGCTAGCCCTCGCCGGCCGCCCCGACCCAGTGGCCCTCAATTACTACAAAGCCAACCGCAAGCTGCTAGCCGAAGATTCGCGCTGGGTGCTGGCCTGCGCCTTTGCCGTGGGCGGCAACCAACGCAGCTACCGCGAAGCCCTGCCTACCAAGTTCGGTACCCAAACCACGGCCGGCCGCGAGCTGGACGGCTCGTTCTCGTCCCCTATCCGCGACGAAGCGCTGGTCCTCAACGCCCTGCTAGCCGCCGACCCCACAAACCCGCAGATAAACGTGCTGGCCCGGCAGCTTAGCCGCCAGGTGAAAGCGGCTAGCTGGCTGAACACGCAGGAACGCGCCTTCTCGCTGCTGGCCCTCGGCAAGCTGGCCAACAAAAACGCCGCCAGCACCGTCACGGCCAGCGTGCTGGCCGATGGCAAGGCCATGGGCAACTTCACGGGCAAAGACCTTACGGTAAATAATGTTGCCAACCGCAAGCTGGCTCTGCGCACCCAGGGTCGCGGCAGCCTCTATTATTTCTGGGAAACCGAAGGCATTAGCCCCACCGGCCAGGTTATCGAGGAGGACGCCTACCTGCAAGTCCGCCGCCAGTTCCTGGACCGCACTGGCACGCCAGTAGGCACCACGTCTTTCAGGCAGAACGATTTGGTGGTGGTGCGCATCACTATCCAATCCGCGCAAAGTGCCGGGGAAGTGAAGAATGTGGCTATTACCGACCTATTGCCGGCCGGCCTGGAAATCGAGAATCCGCGCATCGGGGCCGTCCGGGACCTGGCTTGGGCCACCAACGCCGCCCAACCCGACTACCTCGACGTCCGCGACGACCGAATCAATCTCTTCACCACCGTGGATACCACACCCAAGTCGTTCTACTACCTGGCCCGCGCCGTCAGCAAAGGCACGTTCAAGCTCGGCCCGGTGAGTGCCGACGCCATGTACAACGCCGAGTACCACAGCTACAACGGCGCCGGCGTAGTGCGGGTGCGGTAGTGGGAGCCGTCCCTAGCCCCCGGTTCGCTTCGTGCGCGAAGCCTTGGGGAGAGGAAAGTTAGGGGTGAGGTCAATGCCGTGAGATACTCGGGGTGCTTCCAACAAGCTCAACAACAGCTCTTTTTACTGTTTAATCGTACACTTTCGTACTGTTCTAGTGCAGCCGGCGCTTCGTAAGTGGCCGGCTGTATTGTTGTTGGTTGGACCTAATACCTGTGAGCATGTTGAACCTGCTGCGAATCACCTCAGCTCATTTACTGCATTCTTTTAAAGGATTCACAAAGGTCTTTTTTCTGCTATGCACGGCTTTCTTACTGGCTTCTCCGGTGTATGCCGACATCGTTACGCTCACGGCCAACGATAATGGCAAGCAGATTCAGCTCAACGTCGGCGACCAGCTGATTGTGCGGCTGCCTACGGTATCGCCCCGCTTTGGCTGGCGCCTGGCTCAGACTTATCCGGGCCAGCTGACCGTGACGACTGCCAATAGCCTGCCGGGCCTGAGCAGCGGTGTGCCGGGCGCACCGGCTACTTTCGAAATTCACTTTCAAGCCGTGGGGACTGGTGGCATCGATTTAGCTTTGGTTTCGGCGGTACCGGGTAGCGGCTACTCAACCTTAGGTGGCTATTTCCACGCCTACATCACCATCGACAAGCCGGGTGTGGCCAAAAATGTGAACATCACCGAATACGGCAACCACAGCAGTGTAAAAGTAAACCAAGGCGACCAGTTGCTTATCCAGCTCGATACGACGGTAGGTTCGCAGTACCAGTGGGAGTTGATGCCCCTGTCCGACGACATTGTGCAGGCTGTAGCTCCGCCCGTCGAACAACCACGGAAGAAACCTAAAAAAGCAAAAGCAGGTACCCCCGAAGACGTTGCCTTCCAGTTTCAGGCCCTGAAACCAGGCAAAACAACGTTGCGATTTTTGTATCGTAATGCCATCAATAACGAAGCTCCTCCTAAACGGGACTTCGAGGTGCAGGTGGAAGTCCCGGAGCCGCCTAAATAACGCCGCTCGAAGTATCTTGAAACGCCTTCTTCCTTGTGATGAAGGAGGTTGTTGCAGTGCTGGTCACTATGTTATTGAGGATAAATACCATGAATTCATAGTTTTTACAGAATCAACTTGCCATGTTGTATATCAACTCGACTGTAAAAGCAGTTTAAAGGCTTCCAACAAGCAGCCGAACCGCCTCTTGCTTCGAGTAGCAAAGTCAACAAAAGCCTTTTTCTTTCCTTTTGCCTCCATGTTCGATACCACCAATTACCCCGAGCAAAACCTGTTCGCCCTCACCATATCGGGCGCCCTCACCAAGGAGCATTATGATGCTATCATTCCGTTGCTGGAAGAAAAGATTGACCGTTGGGGCAAAATCAACATGTTCCTTGATGTGCGCAGCTTCAACTACATAACGGCTACCGCATTGTGGGAAGACATCAAGCTTGACATCAAGCATTGGGGAAACTTCAACCGCATCGCCATCACCAGCGACGACAGCAACTTGCTGAAAGCCGCCGCTGCCTTGGCCACCCTGGTAAGCCCGGCAGAGGTCCGGCATTTCCCACTCGATCAGAAACGAGAGGCTATCCATTGGGCACTGAGCGAAGAAATTGAGGTTGCTGCTTCTCCCGTCGCCTAAAAGCAGGCTTTCTAGTGGCAGGTAGTAACCGTGCATGAATATCGTTTGTGCGAGCAGCCTCACCCCCTAACCCCCTCTCCTGTCGAGAGGGGGAACTAGCTTTTAATTTTTCTAAATCACCCCCACACATTCTAAGATTAGCTTTAAAGCTAGTTCTTCTTCTGTTTGGGAAAGGGGGTAGGGCACCGCATTACAAACTGGTAGCGCGTTTCTTGAATGTAGCCAGCGCGAAGCTCAGGCTTTGCACTACAGCTTATAGCCCTAATTTTCAAACACAAAAAAGGGTCTGCTCCGTGGAGCAGACCCTTTTTTGTAGTCAATTCAAGTAGTTGCTTACTGAACAACCAAGCGCTTGGTAGAAATGGCCTGGCCAGTTTTCACCTTGTAGAGGTAGGTGCCGCGGGCCAGGTTGCCAGCGTCGAACTTCACTTGGTGGATACCAGCGGCTTCTGCTCCCGACACCAGAGTCTGCACCTTGCGGCCCATGGTGTTGTAAACTTCCACGCTTACCGGACCATCCTGCGTGAGGTAGTAGCTGATGGTAGTTGAGCCGGTGAAGGGGTTTGGATACGCAACGGCCTCTTTGGTCAGCATGGCGGCTGCGGAGGGACTAGCGGCGGCTGCGGTAGTGGTAGCACCGGAGCGGGCGGCAGGCTGCGTGAGGGCGTTGTACTGTGTAAACGTGCGGGTCACGATAACTGCGTACTCGCCGCGGGTTACGCTCTGTGCGGGTTTAAAAGTGGCGTGCACCGTGGGCTGCAAGTCGTACGGGCCTTGCGTAACAGTGTAGAAAGCGTTGATCAGGTTCAGTTCCAGTGCCACACTTACGTAGCCTTCCAAGCCGGCCGGAATGCTGGCGGCGTCATCGATGGCAATGCTGCTGCCATTGGCTGTTACCGTTACAGGCTGACCATTGCGAGCCAACGCCTGCTGCTGGAAGCCTAGGCTCTGCACCAGTGAATACGCTAGTGAGGCGCGGCTCACGGTACTGCTTGGCGCGAAAGTGCCAGTGCCGGCGGGCGTCATTACGCCGTTGTACAGGTTGAACCGGTCGCGCAGGGCGGCACCGCGGGCCGTTACCGACTCAGTCAGCAGAATGTCGGCAGCGCTGCTTACGTCCGAGAAAGAGCGGGCACCGGTGGTCGGCAGGAATTGCTTGATGCCTTGGCCCATGAGCAGATATTCGGCCAGCTGAATGCGAGTCAGGAGGGCGTTGGGCTGGAAGCCGGTGGTTGTGCCATCAACGAGACGGTTAGTAACGGCCAGCTTGATAGCCGCTTCGGCGGGGTGACCAGCAATATCGTTGAGGTTGGTGGTACCGCTTGGCGTGAGTTGCGTAATGTTGCCGTTGATGGTTTCGGGAGCCGCTACCCCCTGCAAACCTTCTACTTTCAGGGTCCAGGTGCCGGGAGCGGGAGCCGCTACGGCCAGGCTGCGGTCAGTGGAGAGAGTGAAGGTAACCGGAATGCCCGAGCGGTACTCGACGCCGTTGGGGTCGAACATGATCAGGTTAGTAGGGTTGCCAGTCTGGCCTAGCAAACCCAACGAGGAAATCTTCACTTCGATGCTGTTCACGCCGGTACCTACCGGGAACGTAATCTGGTTGGTGGCCGTGGTGGCGGGGTTGAAGTTGATGGTAAACGGCGTCGAGCTGGAAGTAGCATTCACGCTGCTTTTGAACACGCGGGCGGCATTCACCGACGAGCCGAACAACGACGAGCGGAATGCCTGGTCGACGGCGGCGTAAGCATTTACGTAGCCCGCACCCACTTCCCACGACTGGCGGCCAGGCATATTGGTGGCCGTTTTCATCAAAAGGTCCTTCACCTGCGCTGGCGTCAACGACGGCTTGGCTTCCAGCAGCAGGGCTACAATGCCCGCCACGTGCGGCGTAGCCATAGAAGTACCGCTGCTGTGGGTGTAAAACGGAACCTCGCCGGGCGAGAGAACTTCAGCATCCTGCTGTGCCCCCAACGACGATACCGGTCCAATGGCGCGGGTAGACACTACATCCACGCCAGGCGCAACAATTACGGGCTCGTTCTTGAAGGTCCAGGTTTCGCCATCGGCCACGAACGTACCCTGCTCGCCACGTACACCGCGGGAAGAGAAGTCGGCCAGCAGGCCGTTCCGGTCGCCGGCACCTACCGAAATGGTCCAGGGCGCAATGGCGTAGGGGTTGTGGGTGTCAGCACCAGGGCCTTCGTTGCCCGCGGCAAAAACTACCACCATGCCTCGGTCGTAGCACCGCTTGGTGGCCACGTTCAGCGGATCGTTGGGGTCGAAGTCGCCGCTGCTGCCAAATGAGTTGCTGATAACGCGGATGTTGTATTGAAACTGGTGCGTGAGGGCATAGTCGAAGCCGCCGATGGCATCGAGTACCAGCAGCGCCGCCCCCGAGCCGTAGCCGAGCAACGAAGCACCCGGCGCCACGCCTTCGTACTTACCGCCCGACTTAGCGCCGGTGCCGCCTACTGTGCCAGCGCAGTGCGTACCGTGGCCCGAGTTATTGTCGGTATTCGGCACTCCTTCAATGTAGGTGACGGGCAGCATGGCACTCAACGAGTTGAGGTTGGTAGAGCCCAAAGTGTTCTGCACCAGATGCGTCCCGAACTTAAGGTCGTCATGGGTACCATCAACACCACTGTCGTTGATGAGCACGCCCACCCCTTTGCCGGAAACTGGCAGGCCGCCGTTGCGGGTAGTGATCTGCTGGTCGGTGCGCAGGCGCTTTACGCCCGTCAGGTTGGTATCGTCGTAGTTGTAATAGTCGAGGCGCTTGTTGATGTAGAGCGAGCGGACCTCGGGGTTTTGCGCCAGAGCATTCACTTGCGCGGTCGTGGCCACGATGCCCGCTACCGGCAGGGCCTTCATGGTGATACCCTTTGTGATACCAAGGCGCTGCAGCAGGCTAAGCTGCGTCAGCTGCGGGGCCCCTGTACCCTTGAAGGTTACAATTACTTGGGCGGTAGGATTGGTTTGTAAGGCAGCGCGTAAGGCGGGATCAACGGTTGCCTGTGCCAAGGAGAAGCTAGCCTTGAAGCCGACCAGCAGGAGGGTTGCGAAAAGTTTGCCTTTCATGTAGTGGTTTGGAAATAAGAAGTTGGTTGATGGTGAAGTGTTGAAGTTGGATACTCCTAGTAGCATCCAAAAAAAGTGCGAGCTATAGCAAGAACAGTAAGTGAGCTCCAGCTCTGCCAGTCACGAAATATTTACGAGCAAGACCTGAAAATCGGTTTTAGCTCCTGCCATAAATTTTAAAAAAATCTCTGAAATATTAAAAATCACGAGCATTTTCAGCAAAGAAATTAAAATTATTTTATCAGACAGGCGCATTTATTGCAATTAGTGTTTTACGATTGTATTGTTCGCAATTCAATAGCCCCGCACAAAAGGCAGGCAACGACAAATAATTTGCCGACGGGGAATGTCAAGGCAACCTGACTTTTTCCATGCTATCAAACTGCATCGTGGCAGCAGAAAAAACCGGGCGTTTTGTCGCCAGGAGGTGGCTGGAATCGTTGTGCCGCCTTTGGCTACCAACCTGTCGCCGCGAGGCCGCTAGTCTGTTGCTAGCCCTACATATTCTTCGACTTGCCTGCATACTTGCAGAAAAGAACAGGAGCTTTAGATTGACTCGGTCAGGCAGTAAGTGGCATAGCGAATCAGAGTTGAGCCACCGGTATATTTGATTATGAATCGGCGGACTGGACTGCGGCTATTAGGAGGCGTACTGGCAAGTCTGCTGGTGCTTTTCGCGCTTGACCTAGCCTTTCCGCTGCCGCGGGCCCCACTATATTCGCCTATTGTGCTGGCCGCCGACGGTACAGTGTTGCACGCCTACCTCAACCCCACGCAGAAGTGGCGCATGAAAACCGAGTTGCGCGAAATCACGCCCGCGCTGCGCAAAACCATCATCGAGAAAGAAGACCGGTGGTTTTACTGGCATTTTGGGGTGAATCCGGTGGCGCTGGTGCAAGCCACCGGGCGCAATCTGTTCGGCACGGGGCGCACCACCGGGGCCAGCACCATCAGCATGCAGGTGGCGCGGCTGCTGGAACCCAAGGAGCGCACCTTCGGCAATAAGCTGCTGGAAATGCTGCGCGCCACGCAACTAGAGGCACATTATAGCAAGGCAGAAATCCTGCAGCTCTACCTAAACCTAGTGCCCTACGGCGGCAACATAGAAGGCGTGAAATCGGCGGCGCTACTCTACTTCCAGCAGCCCCCCGATTACCTGTCGCTAGCCCAAACTGTAACCTTGGCCATCATTCCGAACCGGCCACGCGGGCTTGTGCTCGGTAAAAACAACGCCGCGGTGCTGCAGGAGCGCAACCGCTGGCTCCGCCGTTTCGGGGCCGCGGGCCTGTTTGCCAAGCAAGACGTGGAAGATGCCCTGCTCGAACCCTTGGACGTGCATCGTCACGCCGCCCCCACGCTGGCGCCACACTTGGCGCGCCGGTTGGTACGGCAGTTTCCGGGGCAGGCCATCATTCGCAGCAGCCTCAGCCGCAACAAGCAAAGCAAGGCCGAAGACCTTACCCGCAACTACGTGCGCCGTCTCTATGAGCTAGGCATTACGCAGGCAGCTGTGCTGGTCGTCAACAACCACACTCGTCAAGTGGAAGCCTACGTGGGCTCCGCTGACTTCCAGGACTTCAGCAACCAAGGCCAGAACGATGGTATAGTGGCCGTCCGCTCGCCGGGCAGCACACTCAAGCCGTTTCTCTACGCCTTAGCTATAGACCGGGGCCTCGTCACGCCCAAGCTGGTACTGCCCGACGTGCCCACCAACTTCCAAGGCTACCGCCCCGAGAACTTCGACAAGCACTGCAACGGCGAAGTGACGCTGGAACGCGCTTTAGCGTACTCGCTCAATATCCCGGCCGTGCGCGTCCTCAACGAGCTAGGCGTGGCCAATTTCACCGCCAAGCTCCGCCAAGCCGGCTTCCAAAGCGTAACGCGCAACCAGGCAAACCTCGGCCTGAGCAGCATCTTAGGCGGTTGCGGCGCCAGTTTGGAAGAGTTAACCAACCTGTATGTGACGCTAGCCAACGAAGGCCGGTATGCGAAGTTACAGTTGACAGCACCCCACTCCCCGGTCCGCTCCCTTCCGGGAGAGAGGGTGTCGAATGATTCACGTAAGAACTCTCCCCCGCCCCCGGAGAAAGTAGCACATCAAGCTGGTGTGGGGCCGGGGGGTGGGGTCCCGCTGGTCTCCCCCGCTGCTGCCTTCCTCACCACCGACATCTTGGCACAGCTCACGCGCCCCGATTTACCACTAGGGGCCGCCAGTAGCTTGCGCCTGCCGAAAATTGCCTGGAAAACCGGCACCAGCTACGGCCGCCGCGATGCTTGGAGCATCGGCTACAACAAACAGTATACCGTGGGCGTGTGGGCAGGTAACTTCAGCGGCCACGGCAGCCCCTCCCTGACGGGCGCCGACGTTGCTACGCCCCTGCTATTCGATGTCTTCAACGATCTGGCTTACAACTCGCCCAACGACTGGTTTGTACCGCCAGCCGCGCTGGACTTCCGGCTGGTATGTGTTGAAACCGGCTTGGTTCCGAATGAAACCTGCCCCAACCAGGTAATCGACTACTTTCTGCCCGGCGTATCGGAGGCGCGGCGCTGCCAGCATCAGCGCGAGGTGCTGCTGTCGGCCGATGGTGGCTTTGTGTATTGCCGGGCCTGCGCACCGGCGTCGGGTTTTCGGCGGGCTTTATACCCCAATCTGCTGCCCGAAGTGGCGGCTTACAAAGAAGCGCAGGGCATTCCTTACCAACGCTTGCCCCCGCACAACCCCGCCTGCCAGCTAGTGCGCGGCGGCACCGAATTGGCCCCAACTATCACCTCTCCTGCCGCCAACACCGAATACGTGCTTAACCGCCACGAGCAGCAACAGCTGCTGCTGAGCTGCACCACCGACAACGAGGTGCGCCAGGTGTACTGGTACGTTAACGACAAGTTTCTGCGGGCTGCTGCCGCCACCGAGCGAGTTTTCTTTAAGCCCCCGACCGGTCCTCTCAAAATCTCCTGCGCCGACGACCACGGTCGCAATACTGATGTAGTGGTAACGGTAAGTGAAATGTAATGCGCCGCCGTTTAAGCTATTGAAGCTTGATGCTTCATAATAGCAGCCGTCAGTTCCCGGCCATACACTTCCCAAGGACGAGCCCTGGCCGATTCGAGGGCGGCACGGCCGGCTTCGGCAACCGTGGCCGGGCGGCGAAGCATCTCTTCGATGGTAGAAACCAGGGCTCCCGTCGAGCCGGCTTCTACCAGCCAGCCGTTGCGGCCGTGCTCGATAAGATCGGGCCCCGCGGTACGGTCGGTGGTGATAACGGGCACGCCCTGCGACATAGCTTCGGTGATAACCAAGCCGAAACCTTCGAACAGCGAAGGGAAGACAAACACATCATGCTCCCGCATAATGGCCAGTACTTCGTCGTGGGGCAAGGTTGGAATCCAGCGGTGCTTGGCCAGCGCCTCATCTAAGGGCGGGCAGTTTTCGCTGGCTTTTCTTCCCACCACCGTCAACTCGACCCGCGGGCCTAGCTTATCGACGGCCGCAAAAAGGTTGGCGATGCCTTTGCGCTGCGAAAGGCCACCCACGAAAAGCAGCTTTAAGGGCCGGCCGCTGCCGAGGCCCGTATAGTCGCGGGGGGCGCCCACGGGCGGATAGCCGTACGGAATCACCTCAATGGGCGCCAACGTGCCGGGGTAATCCTGCAAGGTTTTGGCGGTGAACTGACTAGCCACAAAAATACGATCAGCCAGGCGCAACTCTTCGTCTTTGCGAGCCAGCTTGGCCGCCGAATCCTCGAAGCCGGTTAGGGTTGGTGCCCACGCTGGCCATTTTTCCCGCTCGGGCTCCAACAGCCGCAATGAAGCGCGCCAGTAGCCAATGGGCAGATCATATAAGCACTGCAACCCTAGCTTTTTGGCCGCGCGAAACGATTCTACCGCCCCATCTTCGTAGGCGTACACGCCGCGTACGCCGCGCTTCATACCTGCTGCCAACCGGTTCGCAATGCGTCGGTCGAGGCTTTGGTAGATGGCATCGACGCTGAAATACCCGGTTTCGTGGCGGTTCAGGTTAGCTAGTCCGGCTTTGCCAGCCAAAATCCGACCCGCTTGCCGCCAGGGCCACATGTGCGCGAAGGGCCTGAGCAGCGGATCGTAGCGGCGGCGCCTGATTTCGGCCAGTGGCCCAATGCCTCCCAACCCGTCCAGCACTGTACCCGGAAAAGACGCTATAGTGGTGTGAAACTCCGCCAGCAGATCTGCCTCCGCTAGTCCACTTGCCGCAGCACGCACGTTAGCATTCCCGGTGGGGTGAGAGTAGATCAGTTTCATGAAAAACAGTAGTTGATGCCGCTATGATTGGCTTTTGCCGCCAAGTACGCTTAAAGAATAAGAACCTGAATAGAATGGTCTACGTACGCTCCCCACGAGGTTACATACGGCCAAGCCGACGTTTCAGCGAAGCTATTAGCTATTTCCGAAACCTAGGACACTGGGTCAGGAAAAGGGGCCGAACTCTCGGGGAGCGGTAGCCGTGCCTTCGCTGCTACTTCGCAGCAGTTGAGAGAGCCAGCGCCATTACATGCGCTATTTCAGGAACAGTGCTGGTGAATGGCGGCGACTCAACCGTTGCAAGATAGCGTGCTAAGATACCTTGCTGATACTCCACTACCCCCGGAGGTAGCTCCACAGCCGGAATTCCGCGCGGCTGCCAGGCCCTCGCAATACAAAGTACGGGCAAGCCGTGCTCTATCATAGCGGCTACCGTGCCACTCTTTTCCGTTACCACCAAAGACGTGGTAGACAGCCCAATAGTACCATTGCGCAACACTTCTGAAACTTGCTCGGCGGACTGCTCCCCTACTATGTTGACGGGCAGCCCCTCGTCCTGCCAAACTTTGACAAAGGGCTCTAGGTTGGCCCCGCAACGGCCAACAGCAGTTAGTGAAAACTGGGTCGCGGTGCTTTTGGTTAGGTCGGAAGCTTCTTTAGCAAACTTTGCAATGGCCGTATCCGGATGAATAGTGCCGAACACAATGACGGATATGGTTTTCTTCGAGCTATCCGTTTCAGCTGCTGGTACTGGCTTTTTGTGCTTGCTTGTAACTGGTATGTTGGCGAACAAAGGAAGATAGTCGGCTTTAAAGCCGAGCCGATCAAGCAGCAGTTGATAAAGTCTGGTTTGGGTATGGATGATGGCGGGCTGAAGCGTTTTAACCATGGAGCGAATAAGCTGCCTCTGGACCCATCCCCATACGAGGTGTTTCATTGGAGCATCGATAAACACTCCAACCCACAACTCGTGAAACATAATATGCCACTGCCTGCCCCGGCCCAAACGCGCCAACGATCCACTTAAACTCCAAGGCAAGCCTTTGGGCTGGAAAGCGAAAGCGACATACTGCAAGCTTAACCATTCCGGATCTATCGAGTCAACCCACTTTTGGGCTAACTCATAACGGGTAGCATCTTTGTAGAAAGCAGGGATGCGTAAAACAGGCAGCTGTTCATTCTCCGCTGCCTGAACACCTGAAAACTCAGTTTTTATAGAATCGTTCAGAGCCAAGGCGGCTACCTGGTGGCCCTGGCGAATAAGCTCGGCTGCCAGTCGCCGGGTGTAATCACCTACGCCGTCGCGGCCTGGCTCCAGCGAACCGCAAATAAAAACTATTTTCATAAGTGCGTTATGAGTGCCTGCATTGTACCGTTTAATCAGAAACGAGTATTTTATGCAATAGCACTCTTATACTAAATCGAAATTAGGCAGGAGACTCCTGCCAAAAACGTTGCTGGATTTTTCTGAGACTAAATTCTTTCTGAGCCAATACCTTGGCATTAGCTGATACATTGCCTTTATCGTTCAGCACTTGCTTTATACTTTCCGCTAACTCATTAACGTCTAGCGATGTACAGCAAATACCTGAATTTGTTTTCTTTAAAAGATTACAGGCAGCACTCTCGCTCGGACCGTGGTAGAGAATAGAACCGGCGCCGCCTAAATAACTTATCATTTTGGTTGAGAGACTATACAGATAAAAGTCTGACACCATAAATTGTATTGGCAGGTATAAAATTGTGGCTGAATCAAGCTCCTCCTTTATCTCTTTATCGCTAATAAAGTCACGACGGTATTCCGTCTTAAATGCTTTGTTCTCTAAAAAGCTTACGTGTTGCGTGCCTCGTAACACCAGCGTGAAAGAAAACCCTTGTTGTGACAACAGATGTAAAGCATCGGCTAACACTTCGAACAACGGCAAATACTGGAGGTGTAAAAGCCCGGCAAAGTATATAGTGACGGTTGGTGGCACAACGGTATTAGGCGCCGAAAGCTCTTCTTCACTTACTCCATCCGTGATGGTTTCGAAATCCTTATCTCCGAATAAGCGCAAGTATTCTTCCCCAAGCTCTTTCGAAATCATTAACCTTCTATCGGCTTTATTCCAAAGGTCTCTTGTTTCTTCTAGTGTGGTGGTAGTAGTTGTGTAATGATCGTGGAAGGAAACCCACAGTGCTTTCCCTTTCCGGTATTTTTCATCGCAAAGTGCTGCCGTAAAAGGACCATGACTTATAACGTGCACCGCATCGTACGTAAGTTCGGCTGCTACTTTACGAATTTTATTGATAGTCGAATTACGAAATGTATTTCTCCGAAGCCATGAACTCCAAGTACGCATACGCCACCTCATCCAATCCCGCTGAATAGGAAAAGCATCAACAAATACTTCCTTGATGTTGCCAGTTTTAATCTCAGAATTAGCTGACTCTTGCACAACCAGCGAAACAGTTTGGGATTCATGGCCTTCGTACAAACGCCGAAGAACACGGCTTCCACCGCCATTTACAAACAAGGGAAAAGGCTGTACGGAAAGAAACTTCATTTTTCAGAAAAAATCAGGTTTAGGAGAATTGAATTCGACCAAGCAGTAAATACGATGGTTAAGCAAGGTTAATTATTACGCTGCTCCTATATATTTTATAAGCTCAACCATAAAGCTCTATCATTTTGATCGTACTATTTTCAATGTTCCATATATTATATACAGCAAAGCTTGAACGGTAGCAATAAATATATTGAATATAAGCACTCCTTTCAGCGTAGAAACATCAAGCATTAAAATTCCAATAATCACTGCTGCAACCTCAATGGTAATTGTTATGATAGGGTTGGTAGCCCAACCTCTGCTTGACACCAAAGAAAAGGATATACCTGTAATTAGGCTTAGGCAACTAGCCGCTACACTTAGTAGCAGCTCTGTATTCAGATCCGAATACTTTTTCCCTAATACCCACAGAACTTGGGTTGGAAACAACCAAACTGTGCCAATAATGCACAAGCTTATTAGCACCAGTCCTATTTGAATTTGAGCATAACGTGTGAGCAGCATCTTCCAGCCGGCCTCTAAACGGGCAAAGCGGGGCAATACCAACGTCGACAGCAGCATGGTAAACAAGCCGAGCATCACCGACAACCTGGATAGCGCTCCGGCCTGGGCAATGGAAGCCGTAGTACCGAAGATAGAAATCAGCCACACCGTAATTTGTCCGGAAGCACTGTAATAGACGGCACCGGGCAGCACCCGCTTCACCACCTTCAATATTTCCGTCCTAATTGTTGGATCGGGCTGCTGCTTGAGATCTGCGTAACCAGCCGAAATTTTGTGAAGCCGAAGATTACCCCAAATCTGAGGCAAGCCACCCGCCAGCACCGCTACAAAGGCCCAAGGAAAAACGAACATGGTCAGGAGCAGCAAAGCCAGACGGGCTATATTAACTCCTACCTGGTTTTTTTGCAGGGGCGTAATGTCTTGCTGCAGTTTGGGAGCAATTTCTAAGAGGGTGTTGGAAAGCGACGTTAAGAAAGTAGGAATGGTTGCCAGCACAAGTAGAATTGACATCACCCAGCTGGCGCCGTGATGCCGTAGCAGCACAAACAGCACCGGCGTAGCTACTAATAGGCTACCAATGGCAAATTTTCTACGCAAATCGAGGCCGGTGACAATCACTCTTCCGAGCCCCTCTCTGCTTTGCCAAACCTTCCCTCCCTGCGCCATTACGCCGGTTGAAATTCCGCCGTCAGCCAACAACACCATGGTACCCAGCATGGTGTTGGCCAGCGTATACAAGGCATACTCTTGGGTGGGCAGAATGCGGATAACTAAGATGCCGCAAGCAAATCCGATGGCTTGCACGACAATCTGCGCTGATCCTGTGATGGTAATTAGCCTTCCCCACTCTAATGCTCGTGCGTAAACTGGATGCTGTAATACTCGTTGAACGGTTGGTCTCATGAAATTTGCTTCACTAGAAAAGCTATACCTAGGTAAGGCTCACATTTAATAGAAATAATATATAGTTCTTATACTCGGCAGTTGAAATCTCAGCTAAGGTCAGGTTTGCGAGCTTATTTAAGCACTTGAAAATCTTGCACTTTTAGCTTGTGTTGCCGGCTTTTCACTCAGGGAAGTAGGTTTTAGCAGTTTACGCTATACTGCTTGTATCATTACAATATTTTAT
This sequence comes from Hymenobacter sp., assembly GCF_036387835.1. Taxonomy (GTDB): domain Bacteria; phylum Bacteroidota; class Bacteroidia; order Cytophagales; family Hymenobacteraceae; genus Hymenobacter. The sequence continues at coordinate 57,602 of NZ_DASVSY010000115.1, forward strand.
AAGCAAAATACATATTAGCAGGACATTTTGAAAGGTGCTTCTCTTTTGAGCCTGCAAGTTAAGAACATTAACTAGCTATGTTTTTGAAGAATTGAAAGGCCCAGAATAGCCTTCCAATGATAATAGCCCCTGAGTTTGGTCTCCTGACTTAAACTCGAAGGGACTATGTAGGGCTTTAAGCCCGCTGTAAAGTTGTTTGAACGCGTCACTGCCCAGGCCAGCTACTTACTAGCTGCTGCAAATGACAGTGCTTGGTTTAATTGCTGTTGAGGCTCGCAGGAACTACTACCACTACAGTTCTGCCAATCAGCATAAAAATAGCTACCCATCTAATTCGCCATGTTATCTCTTAAATAAACATGGCGAATTAGATGGGTAGCTATTCTTCAGTTGAAAAGCCGATCATAAGAAGCATTGTAATCTAAGTTTTGAATGCGGGCGCTTTTATATACGGCAGGCATTCCAACATAAATTTCATACGCTTCTGTTGATTTTGTTAAGAGTGACTTGGCGCCCAATACAGAACCTTTTCTCATGCGGACTCCACCCAACAACATAGCATCGGCTCCAATAAAGACGTAGTCTTCAAGCACTATTTCGCTTTGCCTGCCTTCGCACTGCGGATGATTCATATCATGATCCGCAGTCATTAGTTTCACATAAGGCGATATAGATACGTTATTACCTATCACGATACCGCCTCTGTTATCAAGTCGGCAGAATTGATTAATGGTGCTGTTCTCTCCCATCAGAAAAGTATCGGGCGTATTGAACTTGCATCCTAGATGAACAGTACTGCCTTTGCCGATAGTAAAACCCATTACTTGTTTATAATAGAAAAGCCTTATAGAATGGCTTGGCACGTAAGAGATAAAAAAATTACAAAGGTATATTTTGAACTCAAACCAAAATCCTCTCAATCTCATGGCTACAATACGCTTTGAGCAAGTCGTTTCACATATAAATAGAATACGTCTTTCTCGAAATGCTTGGTATTATTACAAAACGACAAAAATCTTCTAGCAAGCATTGTGGTATAATTAAATCCGCTTTTATTTTTGAAACTATCTTGATGGTAATCAAGAAAATCTTTTAAAAAACTCCTCGTCTCCCCGTTTGGTTTAGAAGAAGAATTCGACTCGTGCCTTCTATAGTAGCCCCATATTTGCGTGTCGTCGAAATACACTTTAGCTCCTTCTAAATAACACCTATACCATAATTCGTAATCACAAACCTGCGTATTCAAAAACAAGTTACCATCATCGAACTCCACTTTTTTCAGCAACTCTTTTCTAACTAAGCTGAAATTCCAGTGAAATGCAGACCGAAAATATAGTTGAGAATATAAATTACTAACCAATCCGCCTACTAAACCAACATGATCAGGATAGACGAATGTTCTACTTGTTCCGGTCACTAGTACTTCAAACTTTCCAGTTATAATATCTAGTGTGGAATCAGAATCTAGTCGTGATAAAAATCCTGCAACCATGTTTGGGTGCATGATGTCATCCCCATTAAATATTACGAAGTAATCGCCAGTAGCTTTAGCATAAGCTACATTCCAGTTCTCGCCGATACCTAAGTTACGAGGATTTCTGAAAAGCACTACTTTCGATTCATCAGCATATAATTTATTAAGCAATTCCCAAGTTCCGTCATTTGAGCAATCATCCTGGATAATAATTTCAACTTGATCGTGCGTTTGAGCCAAGCAGCTATCTATTGCTTGCTGAACATACTTAACCGCATTGTATATTGGAATTATTATGGAGACCAGACAAGATGCCGACATGTAAATTTACTGTTTGAAAAGAAAAATAATTTTAGAAACAGTAATTTCCAGCTTATTGAACACGTAACTTATTTAATTCGAGTGAAAATTAATTATACAATTAGCTAATATTATCGGTGCCTTTAAGCTGCAAATATACTTAAATGCATAACCTCAAGAAACTAACTTACCGTAAAACGCTTTTCTATTTGCTGGTAGTATTTTTATCGGCTGCCTGAAGCTGGACTAGTATCAAAATTCTGGTGTATATCGTAAGTGCAGAGGGATAAGTTCAATTTGTGTTGGTGCTTGAGTGTCAAACAAGGGTAATCGATGAGGCAGAAGGTGAGTGTAAATATATGTAAAAGTACAAATTATTCTTTGATAAGATCAGCTAAGTAGCTAAATAGAACTATTTGCGCAACTAAGTACAACTTTGAATTATTATATTATTTTATCCATCAATAGTATTCAAAGAACTTACATATTGACCGCTGCTTTTGTTTAAGCATACAACCTTTTGCTGGTATCCCTGTTTATTGGCCTTGCTCCCCTTTCGGATGCTGCTTTTGCGCTGTGCTGCTAATCTTAACTTATTCCTTGCTGAGCAGGCGTCATCGTACGCAAGTTCTACCGACCATGCAGCTTCACCTACCTACGCAGCATCCCTTACACCGGTTTTTTCGTTTGCCCTGCGGTCGATCCGGCCGCTTACCGTTCAGTTACGTAAGGTAGTAGCTGCTTTCACTAGTATATGATACACATAACACGGATGCACCGGCTTCTGCTTGGTATCCTCTTGCTTGCCCCGGTGTGGCTGCAGGCTCAAGCCCCTACACCTGCCCCTACTACCGGTCAACTTACGCTCGAGCAATGCCTGCAGTACGCACTGCAAAATCAGCCAGTGCTGCGTCAGGCTCGCATCGACGAAGAAACCAATGAAGCCACCATTCGCATTGGGTTGGCGGGTTGGTTGCCGCAGGTGGGGCTCAACGCCACCGGCCAGCACTACTTTCAGCTGCCGTACACCGTGTTTCCGAATGCCGACGGAGTGAACGTGCCACGCCAGATTGGCTTGCAAAACACTTCCACCGTGGGTGTTTCGGCCACGCAGGCGCTTTACAACAACGATGTGCGCCTGGCTTTGCGTAGTGCCCGACCGTCGCGGCAACTGTACCAGCAAAATACCGTTGGGACTCGTATTGATGTGGTAACCGATGTGAGCAAAGCCTTCTACGATGTGCTGCTCTCCCAACGGCAGCTCGACGTGCTCAAGGAAGACATCGTTCGGTTGCAGCGCAGCCTGCAGGATGCCAAAGCCCGCTACGATGCTGGCATTGTGGACAAGACCGACTACAAACAGGCCGAGATTCTGCTCAACAATTCTATTGTTGACCGCAAGCGCGCCGTGGAGGCCATCAACGCCAAGTCGGCGTACTTGAAGGAGCTGATGGGCCAGAATGGTGCGCAACCGCTGGTGCTACAGTACGACACGCTGCGGCTGATGCAGGATGCCACCGTGGACACCACCGTGACGCTGGAGCCGGCCAACCGCATCGAAATTCAGCGGCTGCAAACCCAGAAAGCCTTGCAGGAAGCTCAAATCAGCTACTACCGCTTAGGTTTCCTACCGGCAGTTTCGGCATTCGGCAACTACAACGCCGTGTTTCAAAACAACAACTTCGGCGACTTGTACAGCCGCCGCTTCCCCAACTCCTATGCGGGCGTGCAGCTGTCTTTGCCGATCTTCCAAGGCACTCGCCGCTTACAAAACCTACGACGGGAGCGGCTCGTGGATCAGCGCCTCGACCAGGATATTATTGCCACTCGCAACCGGATCAATACCGAGTTCGAGCAGGCGATGTCCAACTACAAGAGCAACTACGCCGACTACCTGGTGGGGCAGCGCAACCTGGCGTTGTCGCGGGAGGTGTACACGGTGGTGAACCTGCAATACCGCGAAGGCATCAAAACCTACCTCGATGTAATTGTGGCGCAAACCACCCTGCGGACGTCTCAACTCAACTACTACAGCGCCTTATTCCAAGTGCTGAGCAGCAAAGTAGACTTGCTACGCGCCCAAGGCAACCTAACCACTTCTTATTAATCAATGGAAGCTTTAGCCTTTGTTCTGCTGGCTATTGCTTTACGAACAGGATTATCCTGGAGCTGAACTGCACAGCCAAGCAGCTGTAAACTCCGGGCTCTCCTTTCCAAGCTGTATTTAATTCCCCTTATGAAGAAGATAGTTCTTGTCCTGAGCTACGCGGCAGGCCTGTTTGCCTGGACGAGCTGCGGCAACAAAGAAGCTGAAAAGCCAGCGGGTCCGCCGCCGGCAACCCCCGTTACGCTAGTAGACGCCCGCACCACCGACGCCGTGTACTACGACGAGTACCCGGCCACGGTGGTAGCCATTAATAACGTGGAGCTGCGCAGCCAAGTGGCGGGCTTCATCACGGGCATTTTCTTTAAGGAAGGCGACGTGGTGACCAAGGGCAAAACGCTTTACGAAATCGACCGGCGGCGGTACCAGGCGGCGTATCAGCAGGCGCAGGCGGCCCTGCGCAGCACCCAGGCCACTGTTCAGAATGCCAAGGTCAACCTGGACCGCTATGAGCGGCTGGCCCAGCAAGATGCTATTGCTCGCCAAATAGTGGACAATGCCTCTACGGCCTACGCCACCGCCCAAAGCCAGGTAGCTGAAGCGCAGGCCGGCGTGGCCCTGGCCCGCACCGACCTCGACTACTCGTTGGTGAAAGCTCCTTTCACGGGCCGCATCGGTATTTCGCAGGTGCGTCTTGGCTCACAAATCAGCCCTGGCACCACCCTGCTCAATACGATGAGCGCGGAAGACCCTATGGGCGTAGACTTTGTAATTACGGAATCCGACCTAACCCGCTTCGCCGACTTGCAGCGTCAAGCTCCGGGCCGCAACGACTCGACCTTTCGGATGGTACTACCCGATGGCACGCCTTACAATCAGCCAGGTAAAATTCTGGCCATCGACCGAGGTGTGGAACAAGGCACCGGAACCGTGCAGATTCGGGTGCAGTTCAACAACCCCAAGCGCCAGCTCAAGGATGGAATGAGCTCCGTGCTGCGCGTACTCAACCGCCAGTCGGGCCGCCGCATTGTAATTCCCTACAAGGCTATTGTCGAGCAAATGGGCGAAAACTTCGTGTTTGTGGCTGGCGACAGCAGCAAGGCCTATCAGCGCAAGGTGCAAATCGGCCCGCGCCTGCGCGACCAAATTGTGGTGATGGAAGGCCTCAAGCAAGGCGATAAAGTGATAACCGAGGGCTTGCAGCGCCTGCGCGATGGCGGTAAGATTCAGGTGGGTACGCCCGCCCAGGCAGGTGCCCAAGGCGGTGGTGCCCCGGCGACCGGATCCGCCAAATAACAAAGAATGTTCTGCTTGATCTGGCGTCCGCTTGTCGAAGCGTTTCGCTAGGGTGCTAATCCCATTTACCATTACAACGTCAGCACGCGAGATGCTTCGACAAGCTCCGCATGACGTTCTTGAATTTCCGCTAACAGCCATCAGCTGACAGCTAACAGCCAAATCAAATGATTGCAGAAACCTTTATTAGGCGCCCCGTTACGGCCATTGTCACCTCGCTGGTGATTGTGCTGGTAGGGGCGCTGGCCATTCTGAATTTGCCTATTGGGCAATATCCAGAAATTACGCCCCCTACCGTATCCGTAAGCGGTACTTATACCGGCGCCGATGCCCAAACGGTGGAACAAACGGTGGCCACGCCCGTGGAAGTGCAGGTAAACGGTACGCCCGGCATGACCTACCTGCAAAGCAACAGCACCAGCAACGGGCAGATGAGCATGACGGTCAACTTCGAGGTGGGTACCGACATCAATATTGCTGCCCTCGACGTGCAGAACCGCGTGGGTATTGCTCAACCGACGCTGCCGCAGGAAGTACAGCGCCTCGGCCTGGTGGTGCGCAAGCGAAACCCGAGTATTCTGATGCTGGTGGCTATGTACGCGCCCAAAGGCACGCACAATACCACCTTCCTCGACAACTACGCCAACGTCTTCATCAAGGACGCCCTGCTTCGCACCAAAGGCGTGGGCGATATTGTATCACGTGCCGACGACTTCTCGATGCGCGTGTGGCTTCAACCCGACAAACTCTCGCAGTTAGGCGTAACGGCCCAGGAAGTAACGGCCGCCATTCAGGAGCAAAACGCCCAAATTGCGGCCGGCTCGATTGGCGCCCCTCCCCAGCAAACCGGCCAGACCTTCGAGTATATCGTGTTCGTGAAGGGCCGCCTAACCACCACCGAAGAGTTCGGCGACATCATTGTCAAAACCCAGCCCGCCGACGGTTCACTGGTGTACCTGAAAGACGTGGCCCGCCTGGAGCTTGGCAAGTTCAACTACGGCAACAACTCGTTTGTGGACGGCAAGCGCGCCGCTTATCTGCTGGTGTACCAGGCGCCCGGCGCCAACGCCCTCGAAACGTTTGAAAATGTAAACGCGACGATGGAAGAGCTTAAAAAGCAGTTTCCCGCCGACCTCTCCTACGTAGTGCCATTTGAGTCGGCTACCGTGGTGCAGGTTTCGATTGAGGAGGTACTGCACACGCTGGTGGAGGCCCTGCTGCTGGTAGTGGTAGTGGTGTTCCTGTTCCTGCAAAGCTGGCGCTCCACCCTAATTCCGGTGCTGGCTATTCCGGTGTCCATTGTGGGCACGTTCATCTTCTTTATTCCGTTGGGCTTCACTATCAACACGCTGACCATGTTCGGCTTTGTGCTGGCTATCGGTATTGTGGTCGACGACGCCATTGTGGTGGTGGAAGCTGTGGAGCACAACATGAACGAGCGGAACATGAACGTTTTGGATGCCACGCTGGAAGCCATGCGCGAAATTTCGGCGCCGGTTATTGCCATTGCCTTAATTCTGGCGGCGGTGTTCGTACCCGTAGGCTTTATTCCCGGCATCACGGGCCGCTTGTATCAGCAGTTTGCCATTACCATTGCTATTTCGGTGCTGATTTCGGCGTTTGTGGCCTTGTCGCTCACGCCGGCCTTGTGCGTGCTGCTGCTCAAGCCCCACAAGCGCGACGAGAAGTCGGGCGGCATCGATAAGCTGTTCTTCAAGTTCAACACCTGGTTCGACAAGGTGACGTCGAAGTACGGCAACGGAGTGCAGCGCGGCATCAAGCACTCGCGCTTCGTGGTTGTCATTCTGGTGTGCATTGTGGCCGGTACGGTGCTGTTGTTTATGAAGAAGCCCGGCGGCTTTATTCCCACCGAAGACGAAGGCCGGATTATCGTGACGTTCAACCTGCCGGAAGCTTCCTCCACGGCCCGCACGGTGAGTACCCTAAACGAGATTATGAAGGAGCTAGGCCAGATTAAAGGCATCCGGCACTACGCTGCTTTGGGTGGTCTGAACGCCGTTAACTTTTCCTCGAAATCGAACAGCGGTACGGTGTTCTGCCAGCTACAGCCTTGGGAAGAACGCGAAGACAAAGAATTACAGCTGCAAGGCCTGATTGCCACCGTGCAAAAGCGCCTGAGCCGTCTCAAGGAAGCCAACATTGTGGTGATTTCGCCGCCCGCCATTCCGGGCCTTGGCAACACCGGCGGTTTCTCGTTTGTGTTGCAGGAGCGCGAAGCCGGCGGCGACATCAAGAACTTCGATGCAACGCTGCAAAACTTCCTCGGCGCCTTGCGTAAGCGGCCCGAAATTGCGGCCCCGTTCTCGTTCTTTACCGCCAATACGCCTGGCTACCTGCTCACCATCGACCGGGAGAAAACCAAGAAGCTCGGCGTCTCGATTGCCGACGTGGGCACCGCGCTACGCACCTACCTCGGCAGCGCCTACGTCAACGACTTCACTGTGTACGGCCGCAACTTCCGCGTCGTAACCCAAGCCGACTCCATGTACCGCGGCGACATCAGCAACCTCGGCCAGTACTACGTGCGCAACAGCAGCGGCGGCATGGTGCCACTCAGCACGCTTACCAGCTACAAGCGCGCCGAAAGCGCGCCGCTTATCTCGCACTACAACCTTTTCCGCTCAGCCGAAATCAACGGCAACCCAGCCCCCGGCTACAGCTCCGGCGACGCCATCAAGGCCTTACAGGAAACGGCGGCGCAGTCGTTGCCCCAGGGCTACGGGTTTGAATTCTCGGGCTTGAGCCGCGAGGAATTGCTAGCCGGCGGGCAGACGGTATACATCTTCGCCCTGTCGATTGCCTTCGTATTCTTGTTTCTGGCCGCGCTCTACGAGAGTTGGTCGGTGCCGTTTTCGGTGCTGCTGGCCGTGCCGGTAGGGGCGTTTGGGGCTATTCTGGCGCTTACCTTTTTGCCCAAGCTGACCAACAACGTGTACGCCCAAATTGGCTTGATTACGCTGATTGGTTTGTCGGCCAAAAACGCCATTCTGATTATCGAGTTTGCCAAGGAACGGGTAGACAAGGGAATGCCGCTGGTAGATGCCACGCTGGAAGCCGTGCGGCTCCGCCTGCGCCCTATTGTCATGACCTCATTGGCCTTTATCCTGGGGGTGCTGCCGCTGGTTTTCGCCTCCGGTGCCGGTGCCCAAAGCCGCCAGACCATTGGCTGGACGGTGTTTGGCGGGATGCTCTCGGCCACTTTGCTGGCTATTTTCATCGTGCCGGTGCTGTATGTCATCATCACGCGTTTCGCCTACGGCAAAGAAAAGCTAGCCGAGTTGGAAGCCAACTACAAGCCCGACGAAGAACACGGCGGCCCCAAAGAAGAAGGCCCCGGTGAAGGCGACCGGCCAGCCCCACAGCCGGCGTAAAGTTGACTTAGAGGACAATTAAGACAAAGTCCCACTTCGCGACCTGTGTTGATAATGTTGTAGCCGGTCAGGTCAATATTCTTTAACACGAGTCGCGAAGTGGGACTTTGCCATACTTATCAGAGCTGCCAAACATTGCCTTCTTCCGCCGTTGCCAAGAATCAAACGCGCAAGCTGATTGAAGCCTACTCTGATTTGCAAAGACGTTCGCGGCAAGCAGTATAAATCAGCGTCCTAAACCGGCTGCGCGAGTGGAGCCAGTCGGCCACCCTCAAAAAGCAGTAGGCAGTTTGGTGTAGCAACAAACGAAATTCTGCTTTACTTCACTCCTTCCTAATATTGCCACCTTACGTAGGCGTATCGTGCTGTTTGGCTTTGATAGCGGCGGCATCGCCCACTATTCCTTGGAACCTGTAGTTAACCTGATGAAAAAGCTTCTGCTCACCGTGACCCTTGGCGCTTGTTCGCACCTGCTACTCGCACAACAAGTTATTTCGGTATACGCCGTTACCATTCCTGATTCCAAGCCGAGCGACGTCAAGGAAAGCACGGTGACGGAAGCAAACGGTGGTATTCGTATCTCCAACGTCATTCAGCCGACACTGACGGTATACAAGCCTGCTAAAGAGAAGGCCAACGGCACGGCCGTAATAGTGTGTCCGGGAGGTGGCTATGCGCGCCTGGCCTTCGACCACGAGGGCCTTGACGTGGCCAAGCGGCTGACGGAAATGGGCGTTACGGCTTTTGTGCTCAAGTACCGCCTGCCCAACGACCAAAGCCAGCCCGACAAATCGATTGCGCCCTTACTCGACGCGCAGCAAGCCATTCGGCTGGTGCGGCAGCGGGCCACCGAGTTTGGCGTGAATCCCGCCCGCGTGGGCATCATGGGCTTTTCGGCGGGTGGGCATTTGGCTTCTACAGCGGGCACGCACTTTGCCAAGCCCGTCGGCCAGGACCCTACCAACACCTCCGTGCGGCCCGACTTTCTGGTGCTGCTCTACCCTGTTATTAGCCTTACCGATAGTTTGATGCACGCTGGCTCGCGCACCAACCTGCTTGGCAACACGCCCACGGCTGACCAAATCCGGCTCTACTCCAACGACCAGCAGGTAAGCGCCCAAACGCCGCCCACCTTCCTGGTACACGCCGCCGACGACAAAACGGTGAAAGTGCAGAACAGCCTGCGGTTCTATGAAGCCTGCGTGCGCCGCGGCGTGCCTGCCGAAATGCACCTCTACCCCAAAGGCGGCCACGGCTTCGGCATGAACAACCAAACCACTAAGGACAGTTGGGTGGACCGTATGCAAAACTGGTTCGATGCCAACGGCTGGCTGGTGAAGTAGTTTCCCAAGTATTTTTTCCTTACGGCCCGAGCCCCTGAGACAAACTCTCAGGGGCTCGGTTATTTGGAAACTACGCAGTCTGTTCTTGCTATTGTTATTATATATCGAAATCGTATAGTTTTTATCTTCTGCACAAGTCCATTCGTCTTACTGGCACGGTGCTTGCAAACTTCCTTCACAAGTGAATGAAAGTTCCTTTACCCGTAAAAATATTCATCATGAAAAAGATTAGTTTAATTCTCGCTCTGGTTCTGATTTTCGCTTCTGTTTTCAGCTTCAACACACAAGCTCAAAACAAAGTAAGCTCACATGCTAAAGGTGCTGTTATTGGTGGCTTGGGTGGCGCCGCCGCTGGTGCTCTCATCAACAAGCGCAACCGCGTGGTAGGTGGCGTAGTAGGTGGTGCTGCCGGCGCCGGCCTTGGATACGCCATCGGTAAGAATGCCGACAACAAGCGCAAGGCCGAAGCCGCCCGCGTAGCTGCCGCCAACCGCGCCGAAGCCAACCGTGTAGCCGCTGCCCGTCGCGCTGAAGCCCAACGCACCGCGGCTTATAAATCTGGTTTAGAGCAAGGCTCTGCCTTAGCCGCCAGAAACTCGGCCGCTCCCGCTGGCGCTGCTGCCCTGACAGCTGGTACCGGTGCCGGCGTGATGTACACGCTGAACTCCAACACCAGTCAGGCGGCTTACGCTCCTACCGCTTCAAACAGTTCTTATCTGCCCAACGAGTCGTACGGCGACCGGGCATCTGCTTATCCTAGCTCGGAAGTTCGCCGGAAGAGCTGGTAGTTCCACACAAACCACACTTAACCGAAAAACCCGGGCCTTCGCGTCCGGGTTTTTCAATCCTCGCTACTTACTACTTACCAAAACCTTATCCCATGAAAATCTATTTCGGCTGGCTGCTGGCGGCAGCGTCGCTAGCCTCTTGCTCCTCTGACAAAAAATCGGCAGAAACCGTGAACGTGCAAACCCTTAACCAGCAGTTCATCGGGGCCTGGAACAGCCGCAACACCGCGCAACTCGACACCCTATTGGCTGACGACATCCAGTATTCGCAGGGTGAAACGCATTTCAAGGGCAAGTCGGAAGTATCCGACAAGTGGGTGCGCGCCACGCTCGGCACCATCACCGACCTGAAAACCTACGCCACCAGCTCCGGCGCTGATACCCAAATGGCGTACGAAGCCGGTACGTTTTCCACCGAAGTAGTGCCCGAAGGCCCCAACTCGCCCCGCGGCGAGGGGGAAGGCAACTTCATTTTGCTGTGGAAGAAAAACGCCAAGAATGCCTGGAAGCTCAGCTACGTGCAGCTCGAAGGCCTACCAGTACAGGTTAAATAGCAAACGGATCCTGCTGTTCCCGCAAGTACACCAGGGTTCCGGCCGGTACGGATTCGATTCCTTCTTGCGTCAGCAACAAGGCCCGCTTTTCAACCGCCACAGCACCGGGCGAATCGGAAGGGCGGGATATTTCTTCGATGCTGGCAGTGGCTTTGGCTTCACTGCCATTGGGGAAGACCAGGTGCACCAGCCACTGCGTATACAGGTCGAAGTCTTGCAGCAGAGGCCCCACCTGCTGCGGCAGCAGCAAGACACCTAAGCCGGTCAGGCTAACGCTTTTTTCCACTTGCATTAATAGTTTCCGGGGCATCTGCCCTATACGTTGAAAAGCCCCCGGCAACCAGTTGCCGGGGGCTTTTTGCTTTTGATTTGGGCCCCGCCCCTTCGCGAAAGGGTGACGTTGTGAAAGGTGAAACGTGTCGTATTAATTGCTCACAACTTCACGCTTCACTAATTCACCACCTCCTGAAGAGGGTGGGGCAGACGCCTAGGCAGCTTCAGTAGGTCGGGTAAGGTACTCTTCGCCATCGTACACCGGGGTCATGTTTTGCTCTTCTTGCTGCGTAAACAGCCGGGAGCGAATCAGGAACCGGACGCCGAGCGGTATTTCCAGGGAGAAGCTGGCGCCGCGTCCTTTCACTACATCCACTGTGAGTTGGGTGTGTTTCCAGTACTCGAATTGGCTGGCGCTCATGAAAAAGTCGCAGCCGTGAATTTGGCCGAGCCAAGTATCGTTGGTGCCTACCCGAAACTCGCCGGCAGCAAAGCACATGGGCGAGGAGCCGTCGCAGCAGCCACCGCTCTGGTGAAACATCAGCGGGCCGTGCTCGTCGCGTAGCAGGTCGATGGTAGCTTCGGCGGCGGGCGTAACGAGGACGCGGGGAGTTGGTTCGGTGGGGGGCATAAAAGGCACAAAGAAAGTGATGACGGTGGGCTAGTTGAACGGACAAGCTTCGATTTATAGACGAGCGTATCTGCTTCTGCGTCTTCTGCGGCCCAAAACCCATTGGGCCTGTAGGCTAATTGAAGCGGCAACTTAACTAGTGAGCGGAACTAGATGCTATGCGACGGTAGGTGTACACAGTGCCTGTTGTTAGATTCTGTACCCGCACAAGCCCTTGCTTGTAAGCCTTCAAGTTGTTGCGGACTCCTCGCTTGGTATCGTAGAGAATCTCCCACTCACCATCCTGGTTTTTTGTACCGCCATAATAACCAGATCTTGGTGCGGTCGGCATTGGAGCCGGAGTAGGTTGATTCTCGGCTTCGCCTAACAAGCGTACCTCCTCTGTTTTTTGCAACAGCCAACCCGGGTTCTTCTCGCCGGGCACGGGCAGCTTTTGCGCTTGCGCCGCTAGGGTAGTCCAAGCTAAAAGAGCAGCTGTACATACGCAGTGGATCAATGAAGTTTTCATAAGTCAAGAACTTAGCTTTATTCCGTTGATAACGACGCCGTTTCGAGGTGTATCGTTGCGTTTAGCGGAAACAAATAGGCCGGTGTATCTTACCAACGCTTTATGGCGGTGCCGTCGATGACAACCTGAAATGCCCGGAGCCGTTGCTCCTAAGAAGCTCAACCTAACGCCCCACATGGAACGACAGATTGGTGACTCCGGCAAATTCCTAAATGCCTCCATGGCCACGCGGGCCGTGAACATCAAACCCGACATGCGCAAGGTCGCCCGACTTGATACCTACCACAAAAGCTACCGTAGCCTGCTGATCGGGTGGGGTTTGGCGGGGCTGGCGCTGCTAGCGGGCGGCATTGTGTTGTGGCTTTTGCAGCATCAGGTGTGGGGCGGCTTTCTGATTGCGTTGGCGCTACCCGTGCTCTACACCGCCTCCCGGTTTCCCCAAACGCTCAAAGGCGACGCCTACCGCAACGGCTTGCTGATACCGGGCATCATTACCAATCTGACCCCCCTCACGCTGACTTGCCTGACCGACGTCCGTACCGATGACGAAGACGACTACCAGGAACCTGAAGACGTAGCGCAAAACGCTCGTGGCGGCATCGTGTGGGGCGTCAGGCAGGTGGTTATTCACCAACTCTCCGTACAGCCCGAACGACTAGGCGAACAAGTCCCATGCGTGTCTTTGTTTGGCGAAACCAACGACGAGGGAGTATTTTACACCAATTTCGAACCACGCCCTTTAGCTTGGGGCACTGATGATGCTCACGTTATCGAGCAAGCCCGGCAGGCGATAGAAGATGCCGAATGGCTGCTCCTGCCGCCGCTGGCCCTGGCCTACGAAACCAGCGAGAAGAACGACAACGGCATTGCGTATTTCGACGCCGGTTTGAATCCGGTTAGCCTACCCAAAACATCCACGCCTGCTGCCGAAGCCACAGAATAGAGGCGCCAGTATAGCAAAGTGGTTAAGGTAGTGGTGCCACGACTCCTTTTAGGGTTCACTTATTAGGCGGTGTGGATAGGCTTGCCGTTTTGTAGCGCGGAAGCCACAGGAAATCTGTTCCGCGACGAGCAAAGCGAGTTCCTGCGCGGGAGAGCCAAAAGGTACAAACGCGAGATACTCGCTCTGCTCGTCGCGGAACAGATTTCCTGTGGCTTCCGCGCTACTGTCAACAGAGACTAAAAGAAGCCGAGCTTTTGCTGGCTGTAGGAAATGAGCATGTTCTTGTTTTGGCGGTAGTGGCCAAGCATCATCTTGTGATTCTCGCGCCCAAAGCCCGACGACTTGTAGCCCCCGAACGGTGCGCCAGCCGGATAATCGTGGTAGCAGTTCACCCACACGCGGCCCGCTTGAATGGCGCGGGGCACCTCGTACAGTTCGTGCGCGTCGCGGGTCCAGACGCCGGCGCCGAGGCCGTAGAGCGTATCGTTGGCTATTTCGAGGGCTTCTGCTACCGTTTTGAAGGTGGTAACGGACACCACCGGGCCGAAGATTTCTTCCTGGAAGATGCGCATCTTGTTGTGGCCGCGGAACATCGTGGGCTGGATGTAGTAACCCTCGGATAGCGCACCATCCTCCTGCTGGTAGGCGTCGCCGCCAGTTAGCACTTCGGCGCCTTCGGCCTTACCAATTTCCAGGTAGCTCAGAATTTTCTCGAACTGGTCGTTGCTGGCTTGGGCACCCATCATGGTTTCCATGTCGAGCGGATTGCCGAGCTTGATGGCCTTCACCCGCTCAATCACGCGGGCAATAAACTCGTCGTAGATGTCTTCCTGAATCAGCATCCGCGAAGGGCAGGTGCAGATTTCGCCTTGGTTGAGGGCGAACATCACGGCGCCCTCAATGGCTTTGTCGAGGAAGTCGTCGTCGGCATCCAGCACGCTCTTGAAGAAGATGTTCGGCGACTTGCCACCCAGCTCCATCGTTACGGGAATGATGTTTTCGGAGGCGTACTGCATGATCAAGCGGCCCGTGGTGGTTTCGCCCGTGAAGGATACCTTCTGAATGCGCGGCGACGAGGCCAGCGGCTTACCGGCTTCCAGCCCGAAGCCGTTTACCACGTTCACCACGCCCGGGGGCAGTACGTCTTGCAGCAATTCCATGAGCACCATAATGGAGGCCGGGGTTTGCTCGGCCGGCTTCATCACCACGCAGCAGCCGGCGGCCAGGGCGGGGGCCAGCTTCCAGGTGGCCATCAGCAGCGGGAAGTTCCAGGGAATAATCTGCCCCACCACGCCTAGCGGCTCGTTGATATTCATCGACACGGTGGTCGAGTTCAGTTCCGTCACGTTGCCTTCCTCGGCCCGGATTACGCTGGCGAAGTAGCGGAAGTGGTCGACTACCAGCGGCAGGTCGGCAAGGGTGGTTTCGCGGATGGGCTTACCATTTTCCACGCACTCCACCGCCGCCAGGTGTGGCAGGTTTTCCTCGATAATATTGGCTACCTTATTCAGTAGATTGCTCCGCTCGGTGGCCGAGGTTTTGCCCCAGGTTTTGAAGGCCGTATGCGCCGCTTCCAGAGCCAGTTCGATGTCCTCTTTGGTGCTGCGGGCTACTTTGCAAAAAGCCTTGCCATCAATGGGCGACGGGTTTTCGAAGTATTGGCCTTTCACCGGGGCTACCCATTTGCCGCCAATGAAGTTGTCGTAGTGCGATTTGAATTGGGGACGGGCAACGAGGGTGGTGGTTTTTTCTAGGGTTTCCATTAGCGCTAGATTGAGGTTAAATTTAGATACCCCAAGCTAGCGTTTCCCTCAGCTGAAATAGTTGTAGTATACTCTCACAAAAGCAACCTATCATCTCATAATGTGAGTACTTACTCACCAAGCCCATTTCTACTGGTGTCGTGCGTAGCTTTCCTGCAACAAACCTGCGCGTCATTTAACTGGCGCGGTAACCGTTCCTCTTTTTAGTTGTTACTTACAACTTGGATTTCCTTTGCTTTCCCAAAGCTTCCAATTGTTTTGTCGTCCATGCCGCATCTGCCCGCCCCTATTGCTCTCCGCCAGGCCGACCAGCTTTCCACGCTCGTTGAAAACCGGACGGTATACGCCCTGGATGCTTTCGAGCTGAACGTGTTTGAAACGCACCGCACGGCCCATCAGGTGCCGCTGAGCATGGGCAGCCTGGTGCTAACAACTATGCTTCGGGGCAAAAAGGTGATGCACTTGGCGGGCCGCCCGGCGTTCGAGTACCTACCCGGCGAGTCGGTTATCGTGGATGAAAACGAGACCATGCTCATCGACTTCCCCGAAGCCGCCGAAGACAACCCCACGCAGTGCCTGGCCGTGGCCATTCCCGCCGATACCATCCGCCAAACCGTGGATTTGCTCAACGAGCACCAGCCCCGCGCCGAAGAGCACCTGCCCTGGCAGCTCGATACCGTTGATTTTGCACACTTTCAGAACACGCCCGAGCTTACCTCGGCTCTGGAGCGCCTCGTGCAGCTCTCCCGCGACACCGGCCGGGTGAAGGATGTATTGGCCACGTTTACCATTCAGGAAATGCTGGTACGCCTGATGCAGACGCAGGCCCGGCAGCTCATCTTCAACAACTACACGCAGCACCTTACCTCCCACCGCTTCGCCCACGTGGTGCAGTATATCAAGCAGCACCTCACCGAGCAGATTACGGTGGACAAGCTCAGCGCCCTGGCTTGTATGAGCAAGGCCACGTTTTTCCGGGTGTTTAAGCGCGAATTAGGCCTTACGCCCATCGAGTACATCATTCAGGAGCGCCTGGCCGAAGCCAAGCGCCTGCTGCGCAACCCGCTCTCGTCGGTGGCTGATGTCTGCTTTAGAGCAGGCTTTAATAACACAGCGTATTTCCAGAAGCTATTCAAGCAGTACGAGGGGATGACGCCCGGCTTATATAAAAAGCAGCACGCGGTGTAGGTCCACTTTTCGGCATTAATCTTTTCTTCACTATTTAATAGTGTACTTGCAGGCTTGCTAGACATTCCGCACCCTTCCCAGTTATCGGCTCGCCATAAATCCATCATGGCGGCGCTTACTTGTGAGAAGATGCAGGTGCTCTACGAAGCTTTCTGTGAAGTAGAAGAGTGGGGTGATCCTGCCCTTTATCAGGAAGGAATTGAGGCCCTCTACAGTTTCGGGCTGGATAATTCTACGGCGGCTGCCACGCAGTTCC
The DNA here is from genome assembly GCF_036387835.1 of Hymenobacter sp. Lineage (GTDB taxonomy): Bacteria > Bacteroidota > Bacteroidia > Cytophagales > Hymenobacteraceae > Hymenobacter. Next base: position 74,415 of record NZ_DASVSY010000115.1, read on the forward strand.
TGGCCACTGCGCAACACCTCTCCCCCGACCTCGACGACTTTGCCACGGCCCTGGCTTCTTACGCTCTTGATGCCAGCAGCGCCCTTACGGAAGCCCTTCTTTTCGTTTCGAAGCAGCAGGAGCACTACTTCCAGAACCACCTTACCGCCGTGACGGACTGCGTAGATACGTTCGTGCAGATGTACTTGAACCTAAACCCGAACCGGCGGGATTTAGACCAGATCATTAAGGCCGACCACTACATGCAGCAAGAGCGTCAGAGGCGCGCAAGGTTGTACAAGGTTTTGCGCAACATGCCCGAAATAACGCCAAGCGCTGTCGCTACACTTAAAAATATCAACGGCACAGAGCCCATCGTTGGTCTCGACCGGTTGATTGGCTTGTGAAGTCAGTGCCATTCCGCGTCAGGATTTGGCAGGTTCTACTTCTAGGTCGACTGCAACCTTACACCTGAAATTCCTGTTAGCTGAGGCCGTATACACACTCCTGCCATAAGGCAGTGGTGGCACCTTATCTCATGGAAGAACAAGCAGTGGCTGAACGTCAGCCCGTGGTAGAAGGCACTTCTGCTACGCAAATAAACCAAGCCCCCTTAGCGCCTGCCTTGGTGTGGCTGATGGCCATTACCTGCGGTTTGGTGGTGGCCAATATCTACTACAACCAACCTTTGCTAGCTGAAATTGGCCGCACATTCCGGCTTTCCGAAAGCGAAGTGAGCTTGGTGGCTACTATTACGCAAGTGGGCTACACGCTCGGGCTGCTGTTCGTGGTGCCCCTCGGCGACAAGCGCGAACGGAAAGGCTTGATTCTGGCGCTAATATTGGCGGCGGCTGTGTGCATGGCCGCTGCGGCTTTTGCGCCCACATTCGCGCTGCTGGCCGCGGCCAGCCTCTGCATCGGCATTTTCTCGGCGGTGCCGCAGCTGCTCATGCCCATGGCCGCCTCGCTGGCCTCCGACGAAGAGCGGGGCCGCGTGGTGGGCAAAGTAATGAGCGGCTTACTGATTGGCGTTCTGCTTTCGCGCACCATCAGCGGCTACGTGGGGGCTCATTTCGGCTGGCGCACCATGTTTTGGATTGGCGCTGCTGTGATGGTGCTACTAACTGGCATTCTGGCTCGGATGCTGCCGCGCAATCAGCCCAACTTCCAGGGTAGCTACGGCGGTTTGCTGAAATCCTTGGGCACCCTCACCCGCGACCTACCGGTGCTACGCCGCTCGGCACTGGTGGCAGGCTGCATGTTTGCCGGCTTCAGCGCTTTTTGGACTACGCTGGTATTCTTCCTGGAAAGCGACACCTACCACTACGGCAGCGAAGCAGCCGGCTTGTTCGGGCTTATCGGGGCTAGTGGGGCCTTTGCGGCCTCGTTTGCAGGTAAATCAGCGGACCGCAAGGGTCCTGATTTTGGCATCAACCTCGGGATTCTGCTGTTTGTGGGAGCCTACGGGCTGCTGGCTTCCGGCGGCTATTATTTAGTAGGCCTGGTGGTGGCTGTGGTGATTTTAGATGTGGGCCAGCAAATGACGCACATCTCCAATCAAGCCCGCATTTTCAACTTACTTCCCGAAGCTCGCAGCCGCTTAAACACGGTGTACATGACGGCCGCCTTTTTAGGTGCCTCCATGGGTTCGTTGGTGGGAGCTTGGGCATGGAGCCACTTCCATTGGCCCGGCGTATGCGGTGTGGGGCTGGCTTTCGGAGGAATAGCGTATCTGCTCAACCGGTTTTACGGGCGGGGTGCTGAAGTGCCAGCACCTGCTCGTTAAGTTATTTTCACGCATAATCGAAAAAGCCTTTGCTTTAGTTAAAGCAAAGGCTTTTTCGATTATGCGTATTAGTAAGGCCCTATCCAAATAGGCAAAAAAGAACGTCATGCAGAGGCGCAGCCGAAGCATCTCGCGTGCTGACACTGGAGTACTAATCAGACCTCAGCACGTCAAACATCAACACGCAAGATACCTCGGCTGCGGCTCTGCATAACTACCCACGCCGATAGCTTCCAAGTGCGTTTACAGTCGACTCAAGCATTCTTTCAGACTGTCGCGCCAGTGCGGAATGGCTAGGTTGAATGTGGTTTTCACTTTCGTTTTGTCCATCACCGAATACGTTGGCCGGGTGGCTTTGGTGGGGTATTCGGCCGTGCGAATGGGGACGGTGCGCACGGAGGTATTGCTTAACTCGAAAATAGCTCTGGCGAAATCGTACCAGGAAGTCAAGCCTTCGTTGCTGTAGTGATAGATGCCATACGCTTGGCTTTCCGTTTCGATAAAAGTGAGGATGCAGCCGGCTAGGTCGATGGCGTAGGTGGGGGTGCCGGCCTGGTCCCAAATAACCCGCAGTTCTTCCCGCTCCCGACCAAACTTCAGCATGGTCTTCACAAAGTTGTTGGCGTATTCCGAGTACAGCCAGCTGGTGCGCAAGATGAAGTACTGACTGGTATGGGCGGGTATAGCCTGTTCTCCCTCCAACTTGGTGAGGCCATAGACGCTGACAGGCGCGGCTTCGTCGGTCTCCAGGAGCGGCGTATTACCGGTTCCGGCAAAAACAAAGTCAGTGGAAATATGAACAAGCGTAGTGCCTTGCTCGCCACAGAGCTGCGCCAGATTAGCGGCGCCATCCTTGTTAACCTTGCGAGCTATAGCAACTTCGTCTTCTGCTTTATCTACGGCCGTATAAGCGGCGCAATTGATGCAGTAAGTAGGCTTGTACTGCGTGAATACGGCGCGCAGCTTATCGGTATCGAGAATATCAGCTTGCTCTTCTGGCAGGAATACGATGTCTGTGATGCTTCGCTCTTTGGCTACATGCTGCAGGCATTGTCCTAATTGACCAGACGCCCCGAAAACGATTATTTTACTCATTCTGAAAAGAAGGGATAAAGACAGGCAAGTACGCTTCTGACGTCCTGCATGTCGTTTTATAGCTAACTACAGTGCGTTTGCCGCGCAATTTAGCGTTTTCGAGTTTGCCCGCACGGGTGGAGTTGGGATGAGGCGCGTGTGAAGCACAAGAACAACGAAAAGAGCTTTGCAGGCACATCAACGAGCGGTGATACCGCACTATCCCGTTGGTTTATTCCCAACCGCCGCCCAAGGCCTTGATTAGCTGGATTGCCGACTGAAACTGGAAACTCTGGGTTTGCACGGCTTGCCGGGCGGCGTCCAGCGTTTGACGGTCGGCGTCTACCACTTCAAAATAGTTGGTCAGGCCGCGGTTGTATCGGGCCCTGGTTAGTAATCCGGCCTGGCGGGCGGCGCGCAGGGCCCGCTGTTGCGCAGCTAGTTGCGCGGCACTTTGCTGCACATCGGCCAGGGCCGTTTCAACTTCCTGAAAAGCTACCAAGGCAGTTTGCTGGTATTGGGCCGTGGCGGTGGTAGTGCGGGCTTTGGCTAATTCCTCGTTTGAGCGCAATCGGCCCCCGTTGAAAATTGGAATGGCTACGCCGGCACCCACGTAGTAGGTATAGCTGTCACTCAAGCGCGCTAGTTCGCCTAACTGCGCACTCTGCGGACCGATATAGCCATTGAGCTGCACCGTGGGCAGCCGGGCCAGGCGGGCCGATTCGGTGCGGGAATCGGCGGCGGCTAGCAGGCGCTCCGCTTGTTGCAAGTCGGGGCGGCGGGCGAGTAGGGCGGCGGGTACACCGGCGGGTATGGTGGGCACGAGCAGGTCGGTGGGCCGCGGAGCCACAACAAAACTGCTGGCTGGCTGACCACACACCGTAGCCAAAGCCGCCACGTAGCGGGCCCGCTGGCGCTGCACTTCCACGCGGCTCGCGTCTACGTTGGCTAATTCGGTTTCGGCGCGGCGCACACCAATTTCATTGTCGACACCGGCTTTGTAGCGGGCTTGCACCAACTGTAGGTTCTCGACGCGAGCTTGACGGGTACTGTCGAGCACGCCAAGGTCGGCGTCGAGGCCCCGGACACTGTAGTAGTAGCTGGCGGCATCGGTGGTGAGGGTAAGCTGCACGGTCCGCAAATCTGCTTCCGCGGCCTGCTGATCAGCTTGGGCGGCCTGGATGTCGCGCCGCAAGCGCCCCCACACATCCACTTCGTAGCTGACATTGATAGGAATATAGAACTGCTGTTGGCTTACGCCCGCCACTTGCGCGTTGGCGAACTGCACCGGCCGCAACGCCGACAACCGGCTGCGGTATACCTGCGGATTCACGGTTACATCGGGCTTCAGGTAGGAGCCAGCTATGCGCACCGTGGCGCGGGCTTCTTCCACGCGCGAGGCGGCGGCGCGCACGTTGAAGCTGCCCGCTAGCGCCTGCTGTTCCAGCGCCTCCAGCACGGGGTCGTTGAAGAGCGCCCACCAGGAGGAAACGGCCGGAGCTGCTTGCGGCGGGGCAGCGGTGGTGGTGGCGGCGGGCGACGGAATTGGTGTTCCTGCGGAGTCGCGGTTGTTTTGCCAGGCGGCGGGCGCTGCCACGGTGGGCGGCTGGTACTGTGGGCCGCGCGCGCAACCAACTACTCCTGCCAGGATTGGCATCAACACCCAACACCAGCGGCTACAGGAAAACAAAGCAATGAAAAACCTCATGCGCAATCAATCAGCAGCAAAAAATACAGAGCAGCTCCCTTATTTTCCCGTTCCCTCCCCTACTGGCGACGAGATGCGCGGCCGGTCGGGGTCGTAGAGGCGTTCGGGGGCTTTCGGGCCGGCGGGCGTATCGGGTTTCTTGGCGGCGGGCGCTTTGCGGGCCGTCACAGTTTCGCCTTCTCGCAACGATTCGATGGGGTTGATAACCAGCATTTCGCCGCCTTTCAAGCCTTGCAACACCTCGATTTGCGCCCCAAAGTCGCGGCCGGCCAAGATGGGCTGGTAATGCACCTTCCGGTCGTGCACTACCACCACGCGGGTATCGGTGCCGCCCGGCACCAAGGCATTGGCAGGCACAATAACGCTCGGCGAAGTGCGTGGCAGCTCGAACCGGATTTGGCCGAACACCCCCGGCCGCAACAGTTGCTGGCGGTTAGGAATCTTAACTACCGTCAGCAAAGTCCGGGTATCGGAACTGAGCGCGCCCGCCTCCCTCGATACTCGACCCTGAAAGGTTCGGTCGGTGAATTCGGGCACAATTAGCTCGGCAATCAGGCCCGCTTTTATGCCGGTAGCATAGTTCTGCGGCACATTCACGAAGGCCCGTAGCGTATCGGTTTGCTCTACTTTAAACAGCTGAGTGCCTTCCGTGTTGCTGGTCGATACCAGGGTGCCGACCTCCACATTGCGCTGCGTTACGATGCCGCTGAACGGCGCACGCACCTCCCGGAAGTTGCGCAAAGCCAGCAGTTGCTGCACGGCGGCTTGTTGGCCGCTGTAGCGGGCCTGAGCTTCGTCGAGTTCTTGCTTGGAAATAGCGCCGGGCATGTCTACACTGCGCAAACGGTCGTAGCTGGTGCGGCTAAGGGCGAGGCTGGTTCGGGCCTCCACTACTTGCTGGTCTAGCTCGGGCGTGGCGATGCGGGCTAAGAGCTGCCCGCGCTTTACCCGGGTGCCTATGTCCACATACCAGGCCTGCACGAAGCCGTTGGTGCGGGCAAACAGAAAGGTTTCGCGGTTGGAAACGGTGTTAGCAGGCAGTTCCACCCGCACCGTATCGGGGGCGGCTTGCGCGGCCTGCACGTTGACGACCGGTGTGGCGTTGGCCGAAGCTCTAACTTCTTTATCGCGGGCCTTGTTGGCCTTCAGCCTGGGCAGCAAGCCAAACAGGAATAGCCCGCCAAACACTAGGGCAATCAGTACGATTACCAGCCAAAATCGCCGCTTTCCGCTTGGTTTTGGGGCAGCCGAATCGTCGGCCGCCGTGGGTTCCGGCGGGGCAGGCGGGGCAGGCTGGTAGGTGGGTTGCCGAGAAGTTATGCTATCGTCCGGGTGTAAAGCCATTGAGGAAGATTAATCTTAAATCCGGTGCTGCTCATCTTGCGTTCTTAAGCAGTAAGGAGCCAGCACAAAGTAGCGCGGAAGCCACAGGAAATCTGTTCCGCGCTACTTCTTGCTGGCTTTTTGCAGGATCTGGCGATGGGAGTATACTTTATTAGGCGGCAACTCGCTGTTGTTGCTCTTCCTCTTTACGGGCGCCGTCGAGTTGGCGCTGCTTCAGGTAGCTGAACATAATCGGGACGAAGAACAAGGTGGTAACGGTGGCCAGCAGCAGGCCGCCAATTACGGCCCGGCCAAGCGGGGCGTTTTGCTCGCCACCTTCGCCTAAGCCGAGTGCCATGGGCAACAAACCAATAGTCATGGCCAGGGCCGTCATGAGCACGGGGCGCAGGCGGGTGAAACCGGCGTCGAGGGCGGCATCGCGCGGCGAGAGGTCGGGCTCTTCTTCGCGTCGTTCATTGGCAAAGGTGACCAGCAGAATACTGTTGGCGGTGGCCACGCCGATGCACATGATGGCGCCCATCAGGGAGGGCACCGAAAAGGTGGTTTGCGTGACGAACAGCATCCACAGAATACCCGACATGGCGCCCGGCAAGGCCATGATGATGATGAACGGGTCGAGCCAGGACTGAAAGTTCACGACCATCAGCAGGTACACCAGCGCAATAGCTCCTAGCAAGCCAATGCCAAGCCCAATAAACGAGGTATGCATGCTGTCGACCTGGCCGCGCACGGTGATGGTGGTGCCTTTGGGCAAGTCTTTGCGGGCTTCCTCCAGAATCTTATTCATGTCGGTGGCCACGCTGCCAAGGTCGCGGCCTTCTACGCTGGCGTACACATCTATCACGCGCTGAATGTTGTAGTCGCTGGCGAGGGCAGCGGTGGTGGCGCGGCGGGTGGTGGCAAAGCTACTGAGCAGCTGGGGCGCCAATTGCGAAGGGCCCGTGATGCCAATGGTTCTCAACTCATCGAGACTGGACAGGGCGCTGGGCGGCGTTTGCACGGCCACAATGTAGTTGACGCCCGTTTTGGGGTTGAGCCACTGATTAGGCGTAGTCTGGGTGCTCGACGACAGATTAACCAGCACGTTGTTGGCAATGTCGCGCTGGGAAAGGCCCGCTTGCTGGGCCCGCACCCGGTCCACATCGAGGCGCATTTGGGGCAGGTCGAAAGCCTGGTACACGAAGGCATCGACCACCCCCGAGGTTTTCGCCATTTGCTCCCTGATTTTGGTGGCAATCTTGTAGTTGGCCTCCACATTCTTGCCCGTCACCTGGATATCGATGGGCGCCGGCAAGCCGAAGTTCAACGTTTGGTTGACGATATCGGCCGGCTGAAAAAACACCTGCAAATCAGGATATTGCTGATTGATGCGACGGCGAATTTCGGTGATGTACTCGGCCGTCGACCCGTGCTCTTCCTTCATCGACACCAGAATTTCTCCGTCGCCGGCCCCAATCACGGGGTTATCGCCCATGAGCAGGTTCAGCGGCACTACGGGCAAGCCAATATTGTCGAGCACCAGATCCAGTTCTTCGGCCGGAATAACGGCGCGAATAATCTTTTCCACTTCCGCAAAGCGGCGCTCGGTTTCCTCGAGGCGGGTACCCGTAGGGGCGCGCACGTGCAAGCGGAGCTGGCCGGCATCTACCCTAGGAAAGAAGTTTTGCCCGATAAACGGGTAGAGGCAGCCCGAACTAATAAACAGCACGGCAAAGCACACCACCACCAGGCGGCGATGATCAAGCACCCAATCGAGGGCGTCGCGGTAGCCTTCGCGGAACTTCTCGAACCGGTGGTCGAAGGCTTTGTGGATGCGCCACACCCAACTCTTCTCGATGCCTTTGGCGGCTTCCCGCTCGGCGTCGGTGATGGGGTGCTCTTCTTCCTCGGCACTCACCGTGGGGTGCTCCCGCTCTAGCTGCTCGCGGCGGAGCTGGCTGAGTCGAACTTCGGCTTCACTTACGGTCTGGCCGTCGCGCACTTGCTCGGTGGGCAGGTGGGCGCCGCCTTCGGCGTGGTAGATGGGCAGCTCCTTGCGCAGCAGAAACTGCACCATGGTGGGCACCAGCGTCCGGGAAAGCAAGTACGAAGCCAGCATGGCAAAAATAACGGCCATGGCCAGCGGCGTGAAAATGTACGACGCCACCCCCGACAAAAAGAACACCGGCACGAAGACTATGCAGATAGCCAACGTAGCCACCAGCGCCGGCGTCGCAATCTGCTGCGCCCCGTCCAGAATCGAGCGTTTCAGCCCTTTCTTCATGGCCATGTTGCGGTGGATGTTCTCGATTTCCACCGTCGCATCATCCACCAGGATGCCCACCGCCAACGACAGCCCGCTCAGCGTCATGATGTTGAGCGTTTGGCCGAGCAGCTTCATCACCACAATGCTGACCAGAATTGACAGCGGAATACTAAGGGCAATGATGAGCGTGGAGCGCCACGACCCGAGGAACAACAAAATCATCAGGCCGGTGAGGGCCGCCGCAATGCAAGCCTCGATGATGACGCCCTTGATGCTGGCCCGCACGAAAAACGACTGGTCGAACAGGAGCTTCAAATCCAGGCCCTCGGGGGCGTTGGCCAGCACATTGGGCAACGCCTGCTTGATGCCTTCGATAACATCGAGCGTGCTGGCTCCGCCGCTTTTGAGGATGGGCACGAAGGCCGTGCGCCGCCCGTTTTGCCGCACAATGTTTTGCTGCACCGCCGCCCCTTCGTGCACAAACGCTACGTCGCGCACGTACACCGTGGCCCCGTTCACTTCCTTGATGGGCAAATCGTTGAGAGTGGCAACTGCTTCAGGGCTGCTGTTGAGGCGCACATCGTACTCGCGGTTGCCAATTTTAGCGGAGCCAGCGGGCAGAATGATGTTTTGGCTGCTTATGGCCGTTACTACATCATTGGCCGACAAACCTTTTCCGGCCAGCGCGCTGGGGTTCAGGTCCACCATGATTTGTTTGGGTTTGCCGCCGTTGGGCAGCAGCAACGAAGCCCCTTTCACGATAGCCAAGCCCGGCCGGATATAGGCATTATTGGCGTCGTATAAGTCCGACTCCCCGAGCGTTTCCGACGACAAGCTGGCCTGGGCAATGGGCACGTTAGAGGCCGAGTACCGGATGATGTTGGGCGGCGTGATGCCGGGCGGCATAGTCCGCAGGATGGTCTGGGAAATGGCCGTGAGCTGGGCAACCCCCGCCGCCGGGTCGGAGCCGGGCTGGAAAAACACTTTGATGATGCCCACGCCCTTCAGGGCCTGCGACTCCATGTGCTCGATGTTGCTGACGGTGGTGGTGTAGGCGCGTTGGTTTACCACCAAAATACGCTTGTTCATTTCCTCGGCGCTCATCCCCGAGTAGGTCCAGACCACCCCTACCACCGGAATATTCACCTCCGGAAAAATGTCCACTGCCATCGTGCGAATGGTCATGATGCCACTCAGCAATATCAGCAGCGCCATAACCACGAACGTGTAAGGACGCGCTAGCGCCAACCGAACTATCCACATGCGGAAACAACCTGTTTGTTAGCTTATTGAAACTCTTCGATTCAGACCAGCAGAAAGCTATTTCAGCAAGCTATGGCTTCCACCTATCTTAAAAAATGATTCAGCACCAGTGCATCGCCTCTAGCTTCTATAAGAGTGAACCAGATTAATGGGCCAAAAAAGTTCTGCGTTGCTTCGAGCAACACCTACTTTATTTCTTGAGCCCACGCAATGACAAGGCAATCTTGGTAGTGTTGCACCTTTCTGTTGGAAGCATACGGGCCCGGCACTATAAAAGCTGGCTTTCAGCTAACTCGTTTACAAGAAACAAGAAAGCCGCTCTGTTGGCAGAGCGGCTCACGATTGACCTGGCGGCCTCTTGTTCTTGATGGGCTGGAAACGTTGCTCCCGCGGCTGCTTTTCGCTGAGGTAGCGCCAGTAGCGCAGCGGAATATGGCGGCGGTGCAGCTTCATGTTTTTGCGCTCCGGAATGTTAACATGGTCGAAATACGACTGCCAGAGCAGCTTAAACAGCGGCTCCCGCTCGTCGAGCACCGTGGCCGATATGTCGGTGCTGCGCTGCGGGGCGGTGGTTTCGAACTGCACCACGTCGGTGCGCTGGAGGTCATAGTAGAGGCCGTAGCGACGGCGCTTATCGAAGATTAGCCAGCGCTGGTCGGCGTAGCGCTTGGTGAAGTGCGGCGCAATCAGCGGCAACACGTCGAAATCCGGGTCGATGGTGGCGTGAAAGAGGTTGTCGCTGGTTTTCTCGAAGCGCACGAAGGCCTCCATGCGGTGCTTCTCCCGATACATCTGCTGCGCGATGTGCGCTACGCGGCGCACGTTGTCATCGGCGTAATTCTCGGCAATGTCGCGAACAGAGCGCATGGCTAAGTCGGCGTAGCGAAAGATTAGTAGCTCCCGATCCGGTTGCTCGCTCAGAAATACGTGGTAGAGCCGGGTGCGGGCCTCTTTGTCTAGGTGGCGCAACAGGCCGTCCCACACGCGGGTGGCGGTAGCCTCGTCGGTATCGATTTGCACGGGTTGGGCGAACAAGCCGCCTTGCACTTCTCCTAGCGGCTGAATGCTATTGGGAGCGGCCTTCCGGTCGTAGATGGCGAATAGCACCGTCAATAAGCCTTCAAACGAACCGTCATACGCATAATCCAACGGCGCATTGGTCAGCGCGGGTGCCGTAGGGCGGGGCGTAGCTGAAGCGGCGGCAAGAGTTGCTTTCCGGCGGTTGTAGGGCGTAAGGGAACGGCTCATTAAGTGCTAGGTAAAAGCTAGTAGCTACTGGCGGCGGGCTTTCAAGGAACAGCGTTAGACACCAGTAGTTTTCCAGAACATCCGGTACATATTACGCCTCAAGCCTACAGGAATGCTACCTTAAATTTCTTTGAGTATATGGCTGCCCCTGCGTCTGCAGAAACTCAAGCAGCAGCTTGTTTACGGCGCGGGGCTCTTCCTGGTGGAGCCAGTGGGTGGCATCCTTGAAATAGGTTAGCTCTCCTTTCTCGCACATAGTCAGGCTGAGGCAGCCTAACACAGGCTCAAGAAAAGCATCTCGCTGCCCCCACAACAGCCGCACGGGCACCGTGATGCGCCCCACTTTACCTGTCCGACCCGTTTTGCGGAAGGCCGCCCGGTACCAGTTGATCATGCCGGTAAGCGCGCCAGGTTGCGCCCACGCTTTTACGTACTGCTGCAAGTCATAGGAAGAAAACGTATCGGGCCGACTAGTACCTCGCAACGAAGCCCGCCCGAACAGGTATTCCTTGCGCCGAAACAGCTTCTCGGGCAACCACGGCAACTGGAAAAAGTAGATGTACCAACTTTTCAGCAGCTGCCGCGGGGCCTTCCGCAACGCGCGGCTAAGCACCGCCGGATGCGGCACATTCAGAATAGCCGCCTGCGCCACCCGCGCCGGGTAGCGCCCGGCCAGCCACCACGCCACGGCCGCGCCCCAATCGTGGCCGATGACAACTGCCTTGGCTTGGCCAGCCGCATCGAGCAAACCGATAATATCAGCTCCTAGTTTGTCGATGCGGTAGTTGGACACACCGGTTGGCTTCTCGCTCAGGTTGTACCCGCGTTGGTCGGGAACCCATACGCGGTAGCCAGCTTCCGCCAGCGCCGGAATCTGCTTGCGCCAGCTGTACCAGAACTCCGGAAAGCCATGCAGCAAAATAACCAGCGGCCCCTCGAGGGGGCCGCACTGTACCACATGCAGCGTAATGCCGTTGGTACGGACGTAATAATGCTCTATTTCGAAAGCCATGCTACGACGTACCTCATAGTAAGGCACAAGGTTATGGCTCAGCTAGTTGCTCAGGCCGCTTCCGACTGTGGTCTAGCTTGCGCGGCGTTGGCTTGCGCCGCTTCACGGTGGAGCTGCTGCACAATCGGCAACAGGTCGGAAAGCTTACAGCAACAGGCAATACGGGCCACTTTGGCAGGTTTTGCAGCTTCGAGGGAGGCCGCCGACGCGTCGGCGGCGCGATGAGAAATGGTCATGGTTCGTTTTTCGTTATTGGTTTTTGGCTGTTCGTTTTTAGCTGCTACACTTTGTTTTCCAAGGGTTTGGCACCGCGCGAAAAACAAAAAACCAACAACGAAAAACAGATTAACTGGCTTGGGCAAAAAGGTCGAGCTGTTGGGTAACAAGCGCCGAGCGTACCGAACCCGCGCCAAATAGAATCTGGCGGCGAATGGTTTGCTCGTCGTAATCACGCTTCTCCAGCGCCTGCCCGCGGCAGGTCAGGAAAAACTTGGCCCGCTTGAGTACCACCCCAAACTTGTGCAGATGGTCGAGGGTGATGGGGGCAAACCGCCGGGCGGCCACGATCCGTTTGGCGGAGCGCGCCCCTACGCCGGGGATGCGCAAGATCATTTCGTAGTCGGCGCTATTCACGTCCACCGGAAACACGTGGCGGTTGCGCAGGGCCCACGCCAGCTTTGGGTCCACTTCCAGGTCGAGGAAGGGGTGCGCGGGGTCCAGGATTTCGTCGGCCTGGAAACCGTAAAAGCGCATCAGCCAGTCGGTTTGGTAGAGGCGGTGCTCCCGGATGAGGGGCGGCTGCGTCAGCTGGGGCAGGCGGGCATCGTCGGTGACGGGGATGTAGCCCGAGTAGTACACGCGCTTCAAACCGTAGCCTTTGTAGAGCGAGTCGGTCAGATTGATGATTTCGAGGTCGTTTTCGGCCGAAGCGCCCACAATGAGCTGCGTGCTTTGGCCGGCGGTGGCAAACTGCGGCACCTTCTTGAAAAGCGCTTTCTCTTCTTTGTTTTTGGTGATGCCGTCCCGGATCTGGGCCATCGGGGTCAGAATCTCTTCGTAGTTCTTTTCCGGCGCCAGGTTCTGCAAGCTCATATCCGAGGGCAACTCGATGTTCACGCTCAGCCGGTCGGCGTACAAGCCTGCCTCCTGAATCAACTCTTCCGAGGCGCCCGGAATGGCTTTCACGTGAATGTAGCCGTTGAAATTGTGCTCGGTGCGCAACTTCTTGATGATGCGCACGAGGCGCTCCATGGTATAGTCGGGCGACGAGAAAATGCCGGAACTTAAGAACAAGCCCTCGATGTAATTACGACGGTAGAAGTTCATGGTCAGGTCCACCACTTCGTCCACGGTGAAGGCGGCGCGCTTCACGTCGTTGCTTTTGCGCGACACGCAATAGGCGCAGTCGAAGATGCAGTGGTTGGTGAGCAGGATCTTGAGCAGACTTACGCAACGGCCGTCTTCGGTGTAGCTGTGGCAGATGCCCATGCCTTCCGCATTGCCGAGGCCCTTGGATTCGTTTTTGCGCTTGCCACCGCTGCTCGAGCACGATACATCGTACTTCGCGGCGTCTGCCAAAATGCTTAGCTTTTCCTGAATGCGCTGGTCGTTCATTGGGCTGTATCTGGGCTTAAAAATAGAGGCTTGTGCTGAGATATGCACTATACTCCAAGACTAATTTCATTAGAAATGTTCCTCAACTGCGGAGTATTTGTCTTGCTTTATCAGACAACCACTTTGTTGTTCCGACGCAGGAGGAATCTGAGTAAGGTCGCTGAACGGCTTCCCTCAGATCCTCCTGCGTCGGAATGACAGTTGGCCTTTTTACCTCGTTTCAGAGGCGTTTTGCAACGATTTTCGTGTGGCAAACCTCCTTATAACACTGTAACTTGCAAGAGTTGGATTCCGCCTTATGAGGTATATGGTTTTGGTATGGGCGTTTTGGTGGCTTGGGGCCTTATCGGCCCTGGCTCAGAACGGCGTGCGTCCCGACACCACTCGTATTGTCGAGCCCACAGATACCGTTAGTCGCCCCGCTGTTCGCACCGACTCGCTGCGGCGGCGCTTCGACCAGGAGCGTTTGCTGAACGGCCTCAAGGCGTACACCCGGCGCAAAACTATTGCCGGTAAAGCCGCGGCGGTGCTTTTCAACTTCACGCCCCGCCACGAAGACCAGGCCGGCCTCGATGCCGCCTTGCTTGACCGCCAGTACGACCGGCACAGCTACAAAATCGTCCGGAGCATCAACATCAAAACCCTGACGGCGTTCGGCTACAGCATTTCCGATACCACCCGCACACCGCGCAACATTCTAGAGAAAACCGGCAACGCCCTCCACATGAAAACCTCCCGGGCCCGGGTGCGGCAAGTTTTGCTTTTCAAGGTAGGTAGGGAACTGGAACCGCAGGCGCTGGCCGAATCGGAACGTTTGTTGCGCCAAACCGACGAGCTGGTGGATGCGCGGGTATTCGTGAACGAGCGCACCAGCACCGCCGACAGCGTGGACGTGGAGGTCGTAACGAAGGATGTATTCAGTCTGAGCGGCTCGTTTGAAATACGCGACGTTGACGCAGCGGTGATTGGGCTAAACGACCAGAACTTTCTGGGCCAGGGGCACCGGTTTCGCAACCGGTACGAGTTTGGGCGTAACCAGCCCCAATCGTGGAGTTACATAGGCAGCTACCGCATTCCGTTTCGCAATTTTCTGTACGGTGAGGCCCGCTACCGCAACGAGTACCAAAATCATTCGAGCGGCATCACGCTCAGCCGGGATTTCTACTCCATCAATACCAAGTATGCCGGGGCACTGGCTATAAATAATTACAGCTACCGTCTGGTACTTGTGCCGCCACCCAATGGGCAAGAGCCGGTGTACTCTCCCATCAGCTACAGCACGCAAGACCTATGGGTGGGCCGCTCCCTCCCCCTGCGCAGCTATGACCTGGGCTACGAAAACCCCGGCCGGATGATTCTATCGGCCCGGCTCTTGCGCACGTATCACACGGTCCGCCCTAATACTGATTTCCTCAACGCCAGTGCCCTCCTGGGCACTGTGGGGTACAGTGTGCGGCGTTATTATAAAGACAAGTACCTGTTTGGGTTTGGGCGCACCGAGGACATTCCAACGGGGACCCTGCTGAGCGCCACGGTGGGCTACGAGCTCAACGATCAAGACCACCGCAACTACTACGGCGCCCGAATTTCAACTGCTAATTACAGTCCGCGCAAAGGGTATCTGTATCTGAGCGGGGAGTTTGGCTCGTACATGCGGCCCACCACCGGCGCCTGGCAACAAGGCCTGGTTAGTACGGAAGTACTGTACTTCACCCGCCTCTATCACACTGGCAACTATCAGTGGCGCCATTTTCTGTGGAACCGGTCGGCTATCGGGTTCAACCGCCTCTCCAGCGACCTGCCGCTTTCCATCGAAGGCGAAAGGGGCCTGCGCGGCTTCAAGTCGGTCAGCGACCTACGGGGCACCAGCCGGGTGGTTCTCAACTATGAAACCACGGTGTATACGCCCGTCTCGTTTCTGGGCTTCCGCTTGGCGGGCGTGCTTTTTGCCGACGTGGCTTGGCTCAATACGCGCTCGAAACGGATTCTACCCATCTACGAGAAGCCTTACACTGGTTTTGGGGTGGGCGTCCGTTTCCGCAACGAGTATACCCCCATTCGTGCTTTCCAGATTCTGTTCGGCTACTACCCCCGCGGCCTCACCACCGACAGCGGCTACCGCATCTACGAAAGCTCCCGCCCCTACTACGACTTCAGCGACTTCAGCTTCGGCCAGCCAAGCATCGCGCGGTATGAGTGATAGGAGCTAGGAGGGAGGAGCTAGGAGCCAAGAGCTTTTTTGCTCGTGCCCTCTAGCCTAGTCTCCTAGCTCCTAGCTTCTCACTCCTAACTCCTCCCTCCTACCGCCGATTGATGGCGTTCAGGTCTTCGAAAGCTTGCTTGAGGCGAGCAATGAAGGTTTCTTCGCCTTTGCGGAGCCATACGCGCGGGTCGTAGTACTTCTTGTTGGGCGAATCGGCACCGCTGGGGTTACCGATCTGGCTTTGCAGGAAGCCTTCGTTTTTCACGTAGTAATCCTTGATGCCTTCCCACAACGCCCACTGCAGGTCGGTGTCGAGGTTCATCTTGATGGCGCCGTAGCTGATGGCCTCGCGGATTTCCTCCTGGCTGGAGCCAGAGCCGCCGTGGAACACGAAATCAACGGGCTGCGGGCCGGTGTTGAAATGCTCCTGCACGTACTCTTGCGAGTTTTTCAGGATAACAGGCTGCAGCTTCACGTTGCCGGGCTTGTACACGCCGTGCACGTTGCCGAAAGCAGCGGCCACCGTGAAGCGGGGGCTTACCTCGCTCAACTCCTTGTAGGCGTAGGCTACTTCCGAGGGCTGCGTGTAGAGCTTGGAGCTGTCCACGTCGGAATTATCAACGCCGTCTTCCTCGCCGCCCGTCACGCCAAGCTCGATTTCCAGCGTCATGCCGATCTTGCTCATGCGCTCCAGGTAGCGCTTACAGATTTCGATGTTCTCTTCAATCGGCTCCTCCGACAAGTCCAGCATGTGCGAGCTGTAGAGGGGCTGACCGTACTGAGCGTAGTGCTTTTCGCCGGCGGCGAGCAGGCCGTCGATCCAGGGCAGCAGCTTTTTGGCGGCGTGGTCGGTGTGCAGAATCACGGGCACATTGTAGAGCTCGGCCATGAGGTGCACGTGCTGCGCCCCCGAAATAGCGCCGGCAATGCTAGCCCGCTGGTCGCCGTTGGGAATAGACTTACCAGCGAAGAATTGCGCGCCACCGTTGGAAAACTGGATGATAACCGGCGAGTTGACGCCAGCCGCCGTTTCCAGCACGGCGTTTACTGTATTGGTGCCCGTCACGTTGACGGCGGGAAGTGCGAAGGCATTGGCCTTGGCCACTTGAAACAGGGCTTGTACTTCGTCGCCGTGCAGGACGCCAGCCCGCAGGCCAGTAAGGGTTTGTTCAGCCATTGATTTGAAAGAAATATGAACAGGAAATGGGGAATCTACAGCCGCAAGTTTGCTTGGCCGGACCGGAGCTAACGTCACCGTTCACGTTCCGGCTACAGCGCCAAGTTAGGGGCTGCTAGCGTACAAAAGAAAGAAAGTCGAAAACTACCCCCATATAATCCACATTCGTGCAGACAGGATTAGTTGAACTTCCGCAGCCGAATGGGGTGGTCTTACAAACCGCTACACGGAATCTAGAGGGCCACCCCTTTAGCTGCGGCACCACAATAAACCATAGCGCGAAAGCCACACGAAGCCACAGAAAATCTGGTTCTCATTACTGCATAAACAGCTCGTTTGCGCTAGCGGTTCTAGATCTGGTAGGAAGGCAGGTCGCAGGTTATTTCTTCGGCGGGTAAGCTCACGGTAAACTCGGTGTACTGGCCTTCCTGCGTATCAACCAGCAGGTTGCCTTTGTGCATTTTGGTAACAATGTCGTAACTCAATGAAAGCCCAAGACCCGTACCCTGGCCCGTAGGCTTAGTGGTGAAGAAGGGCTGATAGATTTTTGACAGGATAGAGGAGGGAATGCCCGTGCCGTTGTCGCGCACCACTAGTTGCACCGCGTTGCTGCACCGGAGGGTGCGCACCAGCACTTCGGGTTTGTAGTCTTTGCCTTCCTGCGCTTGCCGCTTACAAACGGCATAAAAGGCGTTGTTGAACAGGTTGAGCAGCACGCGCCCCATGTCCTGCGGCACGACTTCAAGCAAACCCAAATCCGGGTCGAAGTCGGTGGTAAGTTTGGCACTGAAATCCGGGTTCTTGGCCCGCAACCCTTGATAGCTTAGGCGCATGAACTCGTCGGCCAAGGCATTGAGGTCGGTCAGGGCCCGCTCGCCGGTTCCGATGCGGGCGTGTTCCAGCATGCCTTGCACTATCGAGCCGGCCCGGTGGCCATGATGATGAATTTTCTCCAGCACCTCCGTTAGCTCGCCCAATAAGTCGCAGGTGTAGGTTTTTTGCGGAGCGGCAAGCACCGGCAACATTTCGTCTTTCAGCTCTAGCAGCAGCTCATTGGCCACTTCCGAGAAGTTCTTAACAAAGTTGAGCGGGTTCTGAATTTCGTGGGCAATGCCGGCCGTCAGCTCCCCGAGGCTAGCCATTTTTTCGCGCTGAATCAGCTGGTTTTGGGTGGCTTGCAGGTTGTGCAGGGTTTTTTGCAGGGCCGCGGTGCGTTGCTGCACCTTGCGCTCCAGCGTCTCGTTTTGCTGCGCTAGTAGTTGCTGTTTTTCCTGCTCCTGCGCCAGCATCTGCTGCGAGAGGTTACGCACCTGATTCAGCTTGATTTCCAGCAGCCGGCTGGCCCAGGCAAACTGCCGCGTCAGGTACAGCGAAATGGCCAGCACCGGACTCAAGAACACCGGGAAAGTGAGGATGGTACGCAAGGGCAACGACAGCACGTTTACTTGTAGCAGCGCCTGGTTGTAGCGCGAAATAAAACCGTACGCAAGCAACAAAACCAAGGAAACAGCAAACCCGGTGGCAATAATACCCGCGGCTTGCTTGGTTTGCCGCAACGCGCCCAGCGTCAGCCGCAACTGCTCGACCGTAACCAGCAGCATAAACCCCACGGTGGGGTACCAACTGTAGTGGTTGGCGAAGGTGAGCAACCCCAAACTCAGGAAATTGGCCGCCCACAAGCCCCGGTAGATACTACCAATGGGTACGCCAAACAGGCTGTACAATGCCCGCACCACCAGTATCCCTCCAGTTTGCAAGCACACATAAGAAAGAATATCAACCCCAATCCGAACATCAAGCCGGTGCACTTCATCTAAAAACCCCGTGCACGCAAAGCTGATGGCACCGGCCAGGGTGTAGAGGGTGAAAAAATAGTTGGCGCGCTGCGCCGGATTGTAGAGGTAGAAAGCCAGGTGCAGAACGCTCAGCAGCAGAAAAGCGCCAAAGAGCAGCATGTCCGACGTTTTGTAAGTGGCTTCCAGCTGATTGCTTTGCACCACCTGCTGCAGTCCTTCTAGTCGGGCCCGAAAAAACGAAGGCACAAAAAAGTCGCTGAACACACTGAAGCGGGGCCAAACCGCAAACCGCACGGCCAGCACCTGCTCTTCTGCCTCGCTCAGCTGCAACTCAATCGGCTCATCGTCGGGCCAGTAAGGCCGTACCTGCTTGGGGTCGGAGCTGAGGGTGCCGTACTGGCGCAGCAAGCGGCCGTTGAAGTAGATTTCCGAGGCCGCATATTGGCTGATACGCAAGACCAAGGCTTGTTTCCGCAAGGCAGGGCTCACCCGGAAGCGCAGCCGCAACCACCCCGAGCCGGCCTTTTCCACCTGGGGCAGGCTGTGCAGGCTCAGCGTAGGGTCAATGGGCTGCCACTGTAACTCGCTGAGGCCCGGCAACGCCCAGCGCGGGTTGTCGCCAGGATGAAACCGCCACCCTTGGTTGAGCACCAGGCCCTCGGCAGACATCTGCTGATAAGTTGCCACCGGGCCGGCTGCATTTGGCGCCGATGCTACGTTACTTGCTAGCAGAAACGCCCAAAACAATAGAAACAAAGCTTTCATAAGCGCCCACAAATACACTACCAGTCCCCTTCACAAGCCGTTCAAAAACCCACGCCGCGGAACTTAACTGTTAACCTTGGCTAGCAGCAGACGCACGTCGGACGACAACAAGGAATAGAAATGCGCAACTGTTTCTAAGTATAAATATACCATTCTGCTATATAACTTATTCTCCTCAAGAGAAACAATCTGTTACAAGCCAGCCAATCGGCTTTGGCCTGCTTAATAGCTGGTTGAGCTAACCGGAAACAGAAGTGTACCGGGTTGCGACGCGGACTTGTGCGGGGCTACTTGGCCTGAGTTGAACAGCTTTTCGGAGGCCAGTAAGCTCGCCATGCCAAGCCTCGCGCAACTACCCTTGCCGCAGGAACTGGTGTAACTTGACCCCAACCCAATGGCGCACTGCTTGGTTTAAGTGCTTGTTGCCGCCGCTTCGCTTACTTTCTTTGCTTTATGAAGTTGAAACTATACCTTTTGCCGTTGGCTTTGCCGCTGCTGACAGCAGCACCGGCCTGGGCGCAAGACGCGGCCCTCGATGCCCGCATAGCCAAGCTGGCCCGCCAGCAGGAAAAGAATGTGGTGGCCTGGCGGCGCGACATCCACCAGAACCCCGAGCTCAGCAACGAAGAAAAACGCACTTCGGCGCTGGTAGCTGACTATCTGCGCAAGCTCGGGATGGAGGTGCAAACCGGAGTGGCGCGCACTGGGGTCGTAGGCATTCTGCGCGGCGGCAAACCGGGGCCCGTAGTGGCGCTGCGGGCTGATATGGATGCCCTACCCGTAACCGAGCCGGCCGGGCTGGCCTTTGCCTCCACGGTGAAAGCGCAGTACAACGGCCAGCAGGTGGGCGTGATGCACGCCTGCGGCCACGACTCGCACACGGCCATGCTGATGGGCGCCGCCACGGTGCTGAGTGAGATACGCAAAGACCTGCCGGGCACGGTGAAGTTCATCTTCCAGCCGGCCGAAGAAGGGTCCTTGCCCGGCATGGTGGGCGGCGCCCGCCTCATGGTGCAGGAAGGCGTGCTCGACAACCCGAAAGTGGACGCCATTTTCGGCCTGCACGTGAGTGCGCAGCGCGAAGTGGGCACTATCGAGTACCGCTCGGGGCCGGAAATGGCCAGCTCGGATGTCTTCACCATCAAGGTGAAAGGCAAATCGGCACACGGCGCTACCCCGTGGTTGGGCGTGGACCCGGTGGTGGTTTCGGCGCAGATTGTGTTGGGCTTGCAAACCATTATCAGCCGGCAAACCGAGCTGACCGAGGATGCCGCGGTGCTGACGGTGGGCATCATGCAGGCCGGGGTACGCAACAACATCATTCCGGAGCAGGCCGAAATGGCGGGTACTATCCGCACCCTCAGCCCGGAAATGCAGCAGAAGGTGTGGGCTGCCATCCGGCGTACGGCCACCAACGTAGCGGAAAGCGCGGGCGCCACGGCCGAAGTGGACATTGTGAACTACGCGCCGGTTACCATCAACAACCCGCGCCTGACCGAGCTGATGCTGCCTTCGCTGCGCACGGCGGCCGGGGCCAGCAAGGTGCGGGAAACTAAAGCCTCGATGATAGCCGAAGACTTTGCCTGCTACCAGGAAAAAGTGCCCGGCTTGTTTGTGTGGCTGGGGGGTATGCCCGTAGGTGGCAACCCGGCCACTGCCGCCCCCCACCACACGGCCGGGTTCCACATCGAAGAAAGCGGATTCACCCTCGGCGTCACGACGCTGGCCACGCTGGCCGCCGATTATCTAACCAAAAAGAAGTAACGCTAAGCTCCTGCTTGGCGAGTGAACAAGGCGAATAGTTGGCGTATGCTGACGGTGCAGACGAGAATAATTACTCGGTTTGTATCCGGAGCTTTGCGCTACGCTTCCCGTACAAAGAGGCCTGTATCTTTGCTGTTCCTCTCCTTACCCCAACATCTCCTATGCTACTCGGCGACTACAACGAACTGGAAGTGGACCGCGAGGTCGATTTTGGCATGTACCTGCGGTCCGATGACGGCGACATGCTGATTCCGCGCAAATACATTCCCGAGGGCACCCGCATCGGCGACGTGCTGCGCGTGTTCGTGTACCGCGACTCGGAAGACCGCCTTATTGCCACTACCTTAGACCCGCTGGCCAAAGTCGGCGACTTTGCTGCCTTGACGGTACGCGACGTGACCCCGCTAGGTGCCTTCCTGGACTGGGGCCTCGAAAAAGATTTGTTTCTCCCCTACCGCAACCAGCGTCGCAGCCTGCGCGTGGGCCAGCGCGAAACCGTGTACGTGTACCTCGACGACACCTCAGACCGCATCGTAGCCACCGCCAAATGGGAGCGGCAGTTGCCTAGTGACGTGCTGTTCCCCGGCAAAGTGGGCGACGAAGTGCGCTTGTTTGTGGCCGATGAAACAGATATGGGCTACAAGGTTATCGTCAACGGCACCCATCAGGGCTTGCTCTACCACAACGAGGTGTTCCGGCCGCTACGTCTCGGTGACACGCCTACCGGCTACGTGCGCCAGATTCGGGAAGATGGCAAGCTGGATATCAGCCTGCAGCGCGTCGGCTACGACGAAGCCCTGGCCGCCGCCGATACCCTGCTGGATGCCCTACGCCAAGCTCCCGGTGGCAAGCTCCCACTCGGCGACAAAAGTGAGCCCGACGATATATACCGCCGCTTGGGCATGAGCAAGAAGGTATTCAAAAAGGCCTTGGGCACGCTGTATAAACGCGGCGAGGTGCAGCTTTTCCCGGAACACACGCAGCTGGTGAGCAAGAGCTAATCAGGCGGTGCTTTGGGAGCCTTGTTTGGTTTTCGCAATAAGGCCGTCATGCTTCGGCAAGCTCGGCATGGCGGCCTGGAGTTTTGAGATACAGTTACCTGAAGCCAGTCCAGCTTTTCTTTTCAAGTGAGTAAGCCTTAATAGGCAGCAGATAGCTATTCCTTCGGGAAGCCGTTAACTTGCCGCTACGAATTCCAACCGTAGGCTACCTGATGTTTCTTACCACCTGGCACCGCTTTCTTGGTATCCGCCCTGAGGAGGGCAAGACGGTGTGGCTGTTCTTTCTGCACAACTTCCTGCTCGGCATCGGCACCATCCTGGTGTACGTGGCGGCCAACGTTATTCTGCTTGAGAACAACCCCGAGCGCAACCTGCCGCTGGCCTACGGCGTGGCCGCGCTGGCGCTCATGGCCGTGGGCCGGGCCTATACGCATTTCGAGCACCAACTGCAACTGCAGCGCCTAGCGGTGCGGGTGCTGCTGGCAGTGGTAGTCCTGACGGGCGTGCTGGGCGTGCTGGTGGCGCTGGGGCATTCGGTGGCGGCTGCGGTGGCTATTATGGCGGGCTACCGCATCATCTACCTGCTCACCAACCTCGAGTTCTGGGGCGTGTCGGCGGTGGTGTTTGACGTGCGGCAAAGCAAGCGGCTCTTCAGCCTCATCAGTTCCGGTGATATGCCGGCCAAAGCCCTGGGCGCGGTACTGGCGGTGCTGGTTCACGGCCACACCGACTTGCTGTACTTACTGCTGCTGGCTTTTGCGGCTTACGGAGGCGCGTTGCTGACGCTGCGCACCACGTTGGCCTCGCACGTGGTAGAAGCTAAATCGGTGGCCCGGCGGCAACGACAACAAGGTACAACCTCGTTGCTGCAACGCTGGTTCGGCAACAGTGACTTGGTGCTATCGATGTGTTTGAGTTTGATGGCTGTGGCGGCTGTTACGACCGGCGTCGAGTATTCGTTCTTCGTCAACGTCAAGCACAAATTCCACGACCAGGCCACGCTGATGCGCTATTTAGGTACGGTTCTGACGCTGACCTACCTGCTGGCCATGGTGTTCAAAGTACTGCTTTCGCAGTTCACGCTCGAGCGCATGGGCATACGCCGCATGTTGCTGGCCTTGCCGATTTTGGTGCTAGTAGGGGTTCTGCTATTTGGGGGGCTGCGCTACATTGCGGCCGTCGACTCCCTCATGCTGCTGTACTTCTGCGGCTTGTTTCTGGGGCTGGAGGTGCTGCGGCGGGCGGTTTTCGACCCGGTGTTTCTGGTGCTGTTTCAGGCACTTTCGGCCGAAGAGCGGTTGCAGGCCCACACCAGGGCCAAGGGCTTTTTCGAGCCTTTAGGGATGGCGCTGGCCGGATTCCTGCTGTTTGCGCTGCACCACTTGCCGGAGCTGAACGAGTGGCTGCCGTTCGTGTGGATGGGCTTGTTTGCGGCCGGGGCGCTGCTATTTCTGCACCGCACCTACGGCCACTACCTCGCCGAGCTGCAACACGCCGTCAGCCGCCGCTTCACCGACGATACCGAGGTGCTGACGTCTATTTCGGGCTGGCGCCAGCCCTCTGCGGCCGACCCTGGCCATGCTTCTGAGGTACCGAACACCGAATACATCCGGGGACTGGTTGCGGCCTTAACAGATCGGACGCGGCGCCGCGGGGCGGCCGCACGCCTGGTACAGCTCGGCGAAACGGCTTTGCCGCTGCTAGCCGAGGCCCTGCACGTAGCCACCGAAGAAGTGCAGGTGCAGCGACTCGCGCAGGTGTGCGGCCACATCCGTACGGATGCCAGTCGCCGAGTCCTGGTGGCGCTGGTGCAGCAGCCTCGCCTGTTCGGGCGCGAAGTTGCCCTTCGTGCCCTTCGTAACTTCGACCAAAACCCTAATGATGCGCCCACCTTCCAGGTTTTGATGCGCGAAGAGTTGCAGCTGGCTCAGCAGTTGCTCTATGGTCTGGCCGCCGCGCCCGTCGAACTTTCTCGTGCTCTCAACTACGAGCTAACCCGGGTGCAGCAGCGAATTTTTGGCTTGCTGCTCCAACTCTATCCCCCGCAGTTCATTGCCGATGCTCAACGCGGCGTGGCACATGCCGCCCGCGAGCGACAAGCCAACGCCCTCGAAATCCTCGACAACATCATTCCCCGCTCGCTCTACCAGGGCCTGCAAGCCCTGCTCGACGTGCTGCCCGTGCCCGACAAAATCCGCACTTTCGACCGGTTGCTAGGGGCTCCCGCGGTGCCAGTACTGGTGGTACCGCTAGTGGTTTGGGAAGGCGAAACCGGCTTTTCCGACTGGACCGTAAGCGTAGCGCTACGGCACTGGCGTCCTGAATCAAGCACCGTAGCACAACTGGTTTCCCACCTCGATAGCAAGAGCCTGCTCGTGCGCGAAAGTGCGTTTGCCGTGCTCGAGCAACTAGCGCAGCAACAACCGTTCTTGCATCAGCAGCTTGTAAACAAGTATCCTATTGTAGCTTTCCAACTTATGGACCATCACGCTGCCGCCGGCCATATTTCCGCTCAGGAGCGGGTGCAGGTGCTACACCACACCGCGTTGTTTGCCGAAACTCCTGAAAACGTGCTTAGCAGCATCGTCCCGATCATGAAGGAAGTTTCCTTCCACGAGGGCCAAGAGATATTCGCCAAAGGCGACTTGGGCACCTCACTCTACATCGTGTACGAAGGCGAAGTAGGCATCTTCAACGGCCCTCAACAGCTCGCCACATTCAAGAAAGGCGACTTTTTCGGCGAGTTGGCCTTGCTCGACGCCGAGCCCCGTTCTGCCACCGCCGTAGCGCACGGCCCCGTAGTAGCCTTCCGCCTCGACCAGGAAGATTTCTATGACGTGATGGAGGAACGCGGCGAAGTGCTGCGCAACGTACTGCGGGTGCTTTGCCAACGCCTGCGCCGCCAAAACGAGAAAATGCAGTTAGCCGAACCTCGTCCCCTGGCTTCCTCTTCAGAAGAAAGCGGAAAATAGCTTTCAAGGTGTGCCCGGAAGCTATAGTAACGTTAGGCTTCAAAGCTGTTTAGGAAGTCATCAGACCATCATGCTTGAATTTTCAGACTTCCTAAACAGCTTCTTCATCTAGCCAGCCTAATATCCGCTTGACGGGAAGTAGGCATAAGGTTTCCTACAAGCTTTTGGAGCCTATCAGACTAGAGCCTGTCATTCCGACGCAGGAGGAATCCGAGTTATTTCGATGAAGACTTTACTCAGATTCCTCCTGCGTCGGAATGACAGTTTCTAATCGGAGTGACGAGCTTTTAAGGCTTTTGCCAAAAAGTAACCGGGCTGTTCGTTGCGTACTCCGTAATGGTGGTAGCGCCCGCCTTGGTAGTCTTCACGGCTTTTCTGGCAATAGGCACGGGCAAAAGCCGAATATACTCTATGGTTTTTCCGTCGCGCCGGGTTTCCAGATCGTACTCACTGCTCACGGGCGAGGCCAGCTGGTACAGGTTCTTGGCCATGTACTGGTAGAGGTAATCCTCCTTCATCTTGGACACCTTGTGGTTCCAGTTGGCAGTAGGGTTAACCAGCAGTGGCTTGCCGTTGACGAGTCGCTCCCGGACTTCCTCTATGCTTAGCAGATTTCCCTGCTCGTTCATCACGTAGGCATCGTTGGTAGGGTCCATCCAGAGCCATTTGTTTTCACTGGCGGAGTACACCGCGTTGATGACGTGGCTATCCACGTCGGTGCTGTCTTTGGGCAGGCAGCCTACAAAGCGGGCTTTGTAGCCCATAGCCAGGTAGGCTTCGTTGAGAATGGTAGCCAAGCCCCGGCAGTTCAAGCCGCGCTTTTCCTTCTGGCAAACCTGGATGAAATCCTGCGCATTCCGGGAAGGCGGATTGCCGTTGTTGCCATCGTGGGGCACCAGTTCGTGCACCCAATGCAGCAGGTTAATCATGCGCGAAACCTCGTTGCCCGCCCCGGCAATAGAATCCAGCTGGTAGGTTTTGCGCAAGGCCACCAGGTGCGGCTCATCGGCCGACTGGTAACGAAACGCCGGCAAGGTCTGACTCTCCTTCGCCACGTAGCCTTTCGACTGCTGCAGCACATACAGGTAGTCGCCCTTCTCCCGGATGGACGCCATCTGCTGTTGGAACCCTTTATCGCTCCGGATGAAATCCAGGTCGGTGTCGGATTTGGCGTGCATGTAGTTCTGCCAGCCATTGCTGACAGCCAGCTTGAAGCTCGCCAACGCATTGGGCCGGTCCTTGGCCAGTGCGTAATAGCAGGCTTCGTTGTAGTACATGCTGGCCAAGTTCGGCTTCAGCTCCCTTTTAACCGGCTCGTCGAGCGCATCGTAGGTTTTGTGCCACCCCGCCAGCAAAGTAAGCGCCTGCCGATACTGCCTGGCCTCCACCAAAGGCCGCACCTCCTTGTTAAGGTTGGCACTATAGGCCCCAAATTCCTCTTTGGTCTTGCCTTGCTGTTGCGCCACTAAGGCCGAGCTAGTTAGCAGAAAGCAGATAATCAGCGAAAAAGCACACCTCATCAATAGAATTGATTAAGAGAATTTATAGCATACCAAGGCGAGCCTTCACCCAATGCGTTGCCGGGCTACCGAGTGAACTGGGGAAGCGTGACGGTGGAATAGATGGAACAAACGAGCACACCGTTGCCGCCTTCAGTACAAACGAGTTAGCGTGAAAGCAGAACGCCATGCGGCTTAACCGCAGTATGGCGTTCTGCTATTATTTCTGCCTACGCCATCACCTCGTAGGTCATCACCGGTTTGGCCTTGTTCTTTAGCTTCAACTCGCCCACGGGCTGACATTGGAAAGACTCTTTTACCTTCAAGTAAATAGCGTCGGTGATGATGATTTGGTTGGGCTGGGCGGCCCCTTGCAAACGCTGACTCACGTTGACGGTGTCGCCGATAACGGTGTAGTCGAGGCGGCGCAGGGAGGCCGAGCCGATGTTGCCGCACACCATTTCGCCGGTGTTGATGCCGATAGATACCTGCGGCTGGTAGCTGGTGCCGTCGGGCAGGGTGCTTAGCTGGTTCTGGATGAGCGTACGCACCGTCAAGGACGCATCAATGGCTTTGTCGAGGTGGTATTCGCCCCGGAACACGGCCATTACCGCGTCGCCCATAAACTTGTCGATGTAGCCGCCCTGCGCAATAATCTCCTTCACCATCTGGTCGAAGTAGGTGTTGAGCAGCGTAACCACCGTGGGCGCCGGCAGCACCTCCGACAGGGCCGTGAAGCCGCAAATGTCGATAAAGACAACGGTGGCTTCCACGGTTTCGCTGGCCATAAGCCGGTCTTCGAAACCGGGGCGGGCCATGAAATTGATTACCGTTTCGTCGACGTACATCTTCAGGATGTTGTTTTCCTGGATGGCCCGCAGCGTTTCGCGCAGCTGCTGGACGTGGCTGGCGGTTTTTTGCATGGTCACTTCCAGGTCGGCGAAGTCCACGGGCTTGCACACGAAGTCGAAGGCACCGCGGTTCATGGCCGTCCGGATATTTTCCATGTCGCCGTAGGCCGACACCATCACCGTTTTCAACACCGAATTCAGCTCGTGGAGCTTGGAAAGCAGCGTCAGCCCGTCCATGACGGGCATGTTGATGTCGGAGAGAATAATATCCAGGTCCGGATTTTCTCGAATGCAGTCCAGGGCCTCCTGCCCGTTGCCGGCAAACTTGAACTCGTACACGCCTTCCCGAATCTGCCGCCGAAATTTCTGCTTGATTAGCAGCTCCAGGTCGGCCTCATCGTCTACTACCAGGATTCTTGTTTTCATAGCTTATCCTCCAGCGAGAACAGTTTTTCTTTGAGCGCGGCAAAATCTACGGGCTTGGTCAGGAAGTCGTTGGCCCCGAGCTGCATGGCCTGGTTGTAGCTGTCGGTGTCGCCGTAAGCGGTTATCATCATGACCAGGGGCGGGGCCGGGGGCGGGGCGGCGTATTCCTGCTTCACGCGCCGCAGCAGCTCCAGCCCGCTCATGCCCGGCATGTTGATGTCCGATAAAATCAGCACCACTTCCGACGCGTGGCCGTGCAAGTAATCAAGCGCCTCTTCGCCCGAATAAGCAAAAGAAAACGTGAATGCGCCGCTGCGAATCTCGCGCCGGAAGCGCTGCTCGAACAAGATGCGCACGTCTGCTTCGTCGTCAACAACCAGTATTTTCATCTTGTCAAAGTTAGTATAGTTGCCAGATTGATTTGTCTTAAATTGGCAAGGCAACCAGAAACTCGGTGCCCTTCCCTTCTTTACTTGCCACGCTGAGCGTACCACCGTGGCCTTTGGTGATGATGTCATGGCTGAGTGAGAGGCCTAGGCCCGTGCCTTCGCCGGTGGGTTTGGTGGTGAAGAAGGGTTGAAAAATCTTTTGCTTGACATCCTCGGGAATACCCATACCGTTGTCGCTCACCCGGACTTCGATAGCGCCAGCAGCCTGCTTGGTGCTGACCGTGACGGTGGGCTGATAGCCGGGCTCGTCTTGTTTCTGGCGCTGCTGCACGGCGTAGAAGGCGTTGGTGAGTAGGTTGAGCAACACCCGCCCCACATCCTGCGTGATAATCTCGACCGGCTTAAGGCCGGGGTCGAAGTGGGTGGTGAGGTTGGCGTTGAAGCTTTTGTCTTTGGCCCGCAAGCCCTGGTAAGCTAGGCGCAGATACTCGTCGCACAGCGCATTGATATCCGTCGGGGCCCGCTCGCCGGTGCTGGCCCGGCTGTGTTCGAGCATGCCGCGCACGATGCTGCTGGCCCGCTGCCCGTGCTGGTAAATTTTGCCCAGGTTTTGTTTCAAGTCGCCTAACAGCTCAACTTCCAGGGCCACGTCGCGGGTTGGCCGCTGCTGCTCTTCCGCTAGCTCCTCGACCAGTTCCCCTGATACCTCTGCGAAATTGTTGACGAAGTTGAGCGGGTTCTGAATTTCGTGAGCGATACCGGCCGTTAGCTCGCCCAAACTGGCCATCTTTTCAACCTGAATGAGTTGGGCCTGGGTGGTGCGCAGCTTGGTGAGGGAGGCATCGAGCTGGTCGCGCTGGGTTTGCATTTCCATCTTCTGCTGGCTGAGCAGGGCGTTGGCCCGTTGCTGGCGGCGGTTGGCGCGCCCGAGCACGAAGCCCAGGCCAGCCAGCAGAGCCAGCACGGCCAGCGCGGAAAACAGCAGCAGGCGCTGGCGCCGGGCGCGGGCCGCGTCCTGCACCTGGGCCAGGCGCAGGGCCGCAATGCGAGCCTGCTGGGCCTGTTTGGCGCGCTCGCCCTCGTAGCTGGCCACCTGGAACGTGCCCTGCGTGGTGCGCAACGAATCGGCAAGTGCCAGGCCGAGGCGGGCGTAGCGGCCGGCGGGCGCGGCCTGCCCCTGCTGGGCGTAGAAGTCGGTCAGCGCGCGCAGGTAAGCCAGGCGTTGCATCACCAGCTTCGCTTCGCGGGCTTTGCTGTAGGCCGTCAGCCAGGCCTGTTCGGCGCGAGCCGGTTCGCCGCGGGCGGTGTAGTAGCGGGCCCAGGTCGCGTCCAGCTCGATAACGCCGCCAGGGCTGCGGATGCCCAGCTTCAGCGAGTCGGCCAGCTGCTGGGCCCGCGCCTGTAGGGGCCCGGCCTCGGCTACCCGGCGCATATCGAGCAGCACCGCGCTTTCAACTACCAAACCGTAGGCCTGATTAAGCGGTACCAGGGCGGCGTAGCGGCGGGTGGTATCGGTGGAGACGTCGGCCAGGGCCCGGTTGGCGGCGCGCAAAGCGGCGGGATAGTCGCGCAGCTGGCGGTAGGCCTGGGCCATACCCCGATACGCGAAGGCGTTCTGGTCGAAGTCGTCGCGCCGGGGCAGGATGGCGCCCACGGCCAGCCCCTGGCGCAGAAAGTAAAGGGCCTTGGCCGGGTTGCCCCACTCGGCGTACAAATTGCCGACCGCATTCAGCTCATTCTCCTGCCGATACCGGTCAAACGCCCGGTAGAGGTCGGCGGAGCGCAGGAAGTGACTGATGCCCTGGTTGTAATCTCCTCGTCTTGCGAAAGGCGCCCCTAGCAAATGGTGGCAAGCGGCCAGGTTCACCAGCGCCCCACGAGCCTCATATTGGGTTACCTTGGCTTGGAAATAGGCTATTTGCGCTTCCGGCTGCTTGAGCTGTCGGAATAGGGTACCGATTTCCCCCAACGATATCCGCGCCGGTCGACCCACGCTGTCGAACGCCTCCACAACAGCCCGCAGGCCCTTGAGACGAGTCGCGGGGTTGGCTTTGGCCTTATACAGCTGGTAGTCGGCGTAGAATAGCTGGTGGGCACGGGCCTCGGGCCGGCGCAGGCGGCGCAGCAGGCGTAACCGCTCCCGGAACAAGGAATCGTAGTCGGCCTCCGACCTGGGCTCCCCCCCCACCTCGAACAGGTGCAGCAGGGTGCGCAGACGGGCGGTGTCGGCGCGCTGGGTGTCGAGCACCCGGCGCAGGGAGTCGCCGTCGGCTTCCCAGTAGCGGCGGGCCGGCGTGGTCTGGGCCGCCAGCGGGTGGCCGAGCAGGGTAAGCAGGCACAGCGGCAGCAGCCAGTGCAAGCACGGCCGAAGCGGAGTCAGAGGAGATAAGGCGGGCATAATCAAGCAGGTAAGCAAATAAGAAATTCGGTTGATTCGCCCGGCACGGAAATCACGCTGAGCGTACCACCGTGGCCTTTGGTGATGATGTCGTAGCTCAGCGAGAGGCCTAGGCCCGTGCCTTCGCCGGTGGGCTTGGTGGTGAAGAAGGGCTGGAAGATTTTGGCCTGCACCTCCGCCGGAATGCCGGAGCCGTTGTCGCGCACGCGGAGTTCGAGGTGGTCCTGGCAGTTCTTGCTACTGACGCTGACGGTGGGTTGGTAGCCGGGCTGGCCTTGTTTCTGGCGCTGCTGCACGGCGTAGAAGGCGTTGGTGAGCAGGTTGAGCAACACCCGGCCAATGTCCTGCGAAACAACTTCGACGGGCTCCAGGCTAGTATCGAAGTCGGTGGTGAGGGTGGCGTTGAAGGTTTTGTCTTTGGCGCGCAGGCCGTGGTAAGCCAGGCGCAGGTATTCGTCGGCCAGGGCGTTGAGGTCGGTGGGGTGCCGCTCGCCGTTGCTGGCCCGGCTGTGCTCCAACATGCCCCGCACAATGCTGCTGGCCCGCTGCCCGTGATGGGTGATTTTCTGGAGGTTCTGCTTTAAGTCGGCCAGCAGCTCGCTTTCCAATTCCGGGTCGCGCGTGGGCTTCAACTGCTCTTCTTCCAGCTCCTGCAACAGCTCGGTGCTCACTTCCGAGAAATTGTTGACGAAGTTGAGCGGGTTCTGAATCTCGTGGGCGATGCCGGCCGTCAGCTCGCCCAGGCTGGCCATCTTCTCGGCCTGAATGAGCTGGGCCTGGGTGGTTTTCAGTTCGGTGAGCGTGTCGCGCAGCTCTTCGGCCCGCTGCGTGAGGGCGGCGGTGCGCTCCGATACCAACCGTTCCAGCTCGGCATTTTGGGCTTCTATCCGCTTCTTGTTTCGTTCTTCTTCCTCGCGTACCAGGCGCTCGGCTTCCAGCTGCTTTTTCTGGCTGCGGGCAATAAACCCGAAGGTGATCATCCAGATAATAGCAAAGCCCTGTGTGGTTTGGAAAGCATCATCGTAGGCTTTGAGAAGTTGCTTGCTTAACAGCGCGGCCACAAACTCAAACAAGAAGTACAAAGCGAATGGCGCCATGGCCAAGAGCAATGTGCGCGCCGGGCGGTAGTCGCGCACCCGGAGCAGCATAGCCGCTATTACGCCAAACGCAAACAGCCAATACGCATCGTTGAGCAGCTCACTCTTCACCCTGAAAATAGCGGCCAACACAAACAGCACCACGCCCGGCACCCAAATCTTCTTCAGCACGGCATCCCAACGGGCAGAGCGAATAGGCAAATTCAGGAACTTGCTTAGCACCCGCCCGATTCCGGTAGTTAATCCGGCTGTGAATAAAATCTCGGTATTGATATCCATAAAGTCCGGTGTCCAGTAAATGAATTTCGGTAAGTGCTGGCTGCGGGCTAGCAGCCATGCGAAACCGTTTCCAGCTTTGCATTCGTTGATCGAGGGCGAGTAAACACGGAGCCTACTCTTCCAGGCTTTGCCGATGGGCTGCTGAAGGTAAAGAAAGGGCATAAAATTCAGGCTTTCCTATTCTCGAATTAAGCGCGCTGGGCTGTCCTATCTGTTTGTATGAATATCTTGCTGTGTTTTCCGACCGTTAGCTGGAACCCATGAACGTTGCGCTTGCCGAAGAATATGTTTTGTTGCAGCTGCGCACGCAACTGCCCGCCATTCTCTACTACCACGGCGTGCACCACACGCTCGACGTAACGCAGGCCGCCATGCAGCTGGCCACGGCCGAAGGCATCACCGACGAAACCGAGCGCCAACTACTACGCACGGCCGCTCTCTACCACGACACCGGCTTTCTGCGCACCTACACCGGGCACGAAGCCGAGGGCTGCGCCCTCGTGCGGGAGGTGTTGCCCACCTTCGATTATCAGCCCACCCAGATTGAAACTATCTGCGCCATGATTATGGCCACCCGGCTGCCCCAGGACCCGCACTCGCACCTGGCCGAAATCCTCTGCGATGCCGACCTCGATTACCTAGGCCGCCCCGATTTCGAGCCGATAGCGCACACCTTATTTCTGGAGTTTCAGGCGCGGCAGCTTGTTACGGCCGACGAAGAAGCCTGGAACCGCTCGCAAGAACAATTTCTGGCCCAGCACCACTATTGGACCACCACGGCTACTGCCTGGCGCGAAGCCCCCAAGCAGGCTCGGTTAGCGGAAATTCGAGAGAAGCTCTCGACTTCCTTGCAATAGTCTGCGGCCTCAGTGCCGCATTACTAACGAACAATGTAGAGACGCCTCTTTGCGTCTCGGCGTTGAACAACATCGGCGGGTTGGTGCGGGCGCCGAGACGCAAAGAGGCGTCTCTACCTCGTTCTAATCGCTCTTTGGCTAACTCAAACAGCTTCTTAGAGTCGCTATATGGCTGCTCTGTTACTTACCTTAACTGGTATAGAGCGAAGGGCCGCATTCGCTTTTCAACTGCCCTAATCAGCCCTTTGCAGACAGTAAGCAACGCTTGCGGTGCGAGTAGCATCTTTCCGCCACTGCCTTACCCTGCGAGCGGGTTTTACGTACCACGGCAGGCCCCAACGGCTAAGCGCGAAGGCTAGCTGTTCGGGTATCAGGCTTTCGGCTACCCGTTGCTACTTCTTTATATTATGCACAAAACCGCTCTCATTGCCGGGGCCACTGGCCTGATTGGTTCGCAGCTCCTGCCCCTACTGCTGGCCTCCGACCGTTATGCCAAAGTTATTGTGGTAGCAAGGCGACCCTTGCCCCAGGTGCACGCCAAGCTGGAACAGCGCATCCTCGATTTCGACCGCCTCGAAGAACACAGTATGAGTTTAATTGCCGACGACGTGTACTGCTGCCTCGGCACGACTATGCGCCAAGCAGGCTCTAAAGACGCTTTTTACCGCGTCGATTATCTGTACGTGGTAGCGCTGGCCGCCCTGACGGCCCGCAACTTTGCTTCGCAGCTGCTGCTGGTGTCGGCCATGGGGGCCGATGCTGAATCGCGCTTTTATTACAACCGGGTAAAAGGCGAAATGGAAGCCGCAGTGCGCCAAACACCTTTTCGAGCGATTCACATCTTCCGGCCTTCGTTGCTGCTCGGTGAGCGAAGTGAAAAGCGGACGGGCGAACAAATCGGCGCAGTGCTGCTCCGGGCCCTCACCCCCCTGCTGCTGGGGCCCCTGCGCAAGTACCGGGCCGTGCCCGCCGCCGCCGTAGCGCGCGCCATGCTACGCGCTGCCGAAGACGACGGTGGTGGCATCAAGGTGCATCTGTCCGACGAAATAGCCCGCACTACCGTTATGTAATAATTCCGCCCTATATCCGCCTGTGTCAGTATATTTACTGGAATTAGTTTTCATTTTTATCATTTTACTATGAAGAATTTTACCCTTTTTGCGTTGGGTATTGCGCTGGCTTGTAGCACGCAGGTAGTGTCGGCCCAAAGCAAAAAAAAGAGTAGCGGCGGCGGTAGCAGTAGTAGCTACAGCACTGGAATTGGGTTGCGGGGTGGTGGCTATTCTTCGGGGCTTACCATCAAACATTTTCTAAGTGGTAAAAACGGGGTTGCTATCGAAGGGCTGCTGACGACGGAGTACAAAGCGCGCGGGGTCCGGCTTACCTTACTGGGCGAGAAGCACAAAGGCATTTCTGATGTGAAAGGCTTACAATTCTACTACGGTGCTGGCTTCCACGCCGGCGCCTACCGGGGCCGCTACTACTTCGCGGATGCCCGCTTCTATCGGTACCACAAGAAGGACCTCTACGTCTACTACACCGATGACGCTACTTACGTAGCCTTTGGGGCCGACCTGGTTCTGGGGTTAGAGTACAAGATAGAGGATCTGCCGTTCGTGGTGGGTGTCGACTACAAGCCGTTCTTCGAGGTATTTAATGGCTACACCGGCTTCTACAACGACGCGGCCGTGAGCTTGCGCTTCACGTTCTAGCGTTTTAGCGTTTTAGCGTTTTAGCATAGTACGGTAGTGGTACGGGTTTTACAGGGGCCGTATCACTTCGTTTAGAACCTGATCAGTTCTTTGTCCGGTTTTGCTAATCAGCCTGTATCAGGCGCTTGTTCGATTCATTCTCAGCACCCCATCAGGCATTCTGATGGGGTGTTTTTGTGTTTACGAAATACATATTCAGCTTGTAAAAGCAGCTTCCTACTAGCTACTACCTAGCTCGGAAAGCGTTACCCCGCGCTGCTACACTAAACTGAGTAGCGCTAACAACTCCAATCAAAAAATACCTAGAAGTAGGTATTGACGCCTACTCCATGGAATGTTATATTCATATAACAAGTAACCCACTAGCAATCAGATCTATAAAGGTCTTTTCTTGCTCATCCTGCTGTCGTTTTTGTTGCCGTTCATCTACTCCCTTTCGCTATGAAGCACTCCCTACTCTTCCTTGTACTTAGCTGGACATCGGGTTTGGCGCCAGCCTTGGCTCAGCTACCAAAATCTACCGACCGGGCTCCGCGGCCTCTAACTGAGCTAGAGCGGCTTGAGGGTCAGTTTCACCGGCAGCTTCCTGCTCCCGCCCGACCTACTGCCACGGTGCGGGTACCAACGCGAAGTTCTTCTTACCTCTGGAATCGGGCAACCAATCAGTGGACGGCACCGACCATCCAGCTTAGCACCTACAACAATCAGGCGCTTATAACGCAAGCTACTTCTCTGGATTCCACTTCACAACGCCCTATCAGCCGCACCTCCTATACCTACGACGCTACCGGTCATTCTACCCTGTATCTGGGGGAAACCTGGAATGGTACAAGCTGGCAAAATTCCAATCAGACATTCATAAGCTATGATGCCCAAGGCCGTGTAACGCAGTATCTCGATCAGGCCTGGACGAATGGCGCCTGGGTTAATGCGTACCGCACCCAGATTACCTACAATGCCCAAGGCTATCAAACGCAGTACTTGAGCCAGATATGGACCAATGGAGCGTGGGTAACAAATTGGGGCAGCTCTTCCACCTATAGCTTCGACACGAGTAGCCGCTTAACCGAAGTTATTTCCGCGAATTGGGATTTAAATACCGGCGTTTTTGTGCCCCAGGCCCGCTACCTCTATACATACAATGGCGTCGCTGTCCTGACTAGCACACTGACTATTCAGTACTGGCAAAACGGTGCCTGGACGAACAGTCTTAGGGAGTTAAACTTTAATCGCGACGCGCAACAACGAATCACTTACAGTGAAGGCCAGACCTGGGACGGGGCCGCCTGGCAGTTGAGTACACGCTACAACTATACCTATGCAGCCACAAACCCAGGCTATGTACAGCTAACCGAGCGGCTGCAAGGGAGCACCTGGGTGAACAGTATGCGCGTTACCTACTCGTTTGATGCTCAAAATCAATTCACGAGCTATAGCCTCGAAAACTGGAGTAACAATGGCTGGGTAACAACGCAAGGCGGCCGCAACATCAACGGCTACAACGCTACCAATGACCTTATTCGCCGGCTCGAACAGCAATTTGATCCGACAGCTAATGCCTATGTGAGTATGTTAAGAGCTTATTACTTTAACTTCCAATCTATTGCGTTAGCCACTAAGCCGGCCATATTCCGGGGGCAGGTTTCGCTCTACCCTAACCCGAGCAGTTCCAGCGCCACGCTTACGCTTGCTGGCCTCCATACATCATCAGCGGCCAGCGCTGAGGTAGTTAATATGCTAGGCCAAGTGGTGCTAAGCATCCAACTAAAGCCGCGAGCGGGCGCGGTACATCAGAAGCTGAACTTAGCTGGCTTGCCAGCAGGAGTGTACTCTGTATGTATTCGCACCGCCGAAGGGGCTATTACCAAACGGCTGGTACGCCAATAGCTTTGTCTCCTTAATCAAGCTCCTGAGAGAAGCACCTCGCTGACCTTCTAGCGGGGTGATATGCTGCGCGCATGGCTTTGCAAAGCAACTCGTAAGCTTCTGGCGTCCAGCAGGCTTCGCACCTACAAAATACCTAAAATTAGGTATTGCGCTTAGCCTATATTAGGCCAATATTTACAAATATAAATTCATATAGTACAAATAGTTGCGCTACCACTTTCTGCGCCTGCGTTTGGCAACTGCCCTGCTTTGCCAGACACCTACCTGACTCGTCTTTGTCACCTTAGCTTCAAATGTATGTTACCACATTCTACTTTCATCAGTCACCGGCTTTACACCTGGTTGAAGCCGGTCTTATTACTACTCGTGCTACTGCTGATTGCGGGCAGCCTCCGGGCGCAAGGACCCGGCTCGGGCGGGCCTACGCCCACCGCCGTGCCCATTGATGGCGGCGCCTCGCTGCTGCTGGCGGCTGGGGCCGCTTATGGCCTCCGACGCTTGCGCAAGCTGCGCCGGTAGGCCGTAGCCCACCGATATAGGGCCGCCCCTTTAGTGTGTCATCGACTGGATGCCTCCTGGCTGAAACGCTAGGAGTGGCTATGCTTTTGCCTGTTTTTCCTTTAACAACCCTCTTTTCAACCTCTACCCTTACGCTATGAAAACCACCTTTACCACCCTGTTTACCAGCCTGCTACTGCTGTACACCCTCGCCGCCCAGGCCCAGGTCATCCGCCGCTGCAACAACGTTGGCGTCACTGGCACCAACATCTACGCCACCTTGCAAGCCGCCCACGACGCCTCAGCCGCCAACGACATTATTTACCTGGAACCCAGCAGTATTTCATACGGCCCCCTGGTTTGCGTCCGCCCGCTCACCATTATTGGGAACGGCTATTTCCTGACGCAGAATCCCGGATTGCAGTTGGATACCCGAGAGTCGATTACCGATGCCGTTACGTTTGCCAATGGCAGCGCCGGCTCGCGTATTACCGGGTGTCGATTGAACGGAAGTGCTAGTATTGGAGCCAGCAATATCACCGTGGAGCGCAATTATTTTAACACCAGTTATTGCTATATCGGCTACAATCCATCTGTAGGTTCCGTGGGCGTGAGCAACATCATCGTCCGGCAGAACTTTATTGACAATGGCTATGATGTCTACTTATATCCAGGTTCGACAGCGGCTACAGCCGTTAGCAATGTTAATATCATCAACAACATTATCACCGGGAATATAACAACTCCCACAGGGCAGTTTACCCGCCTCAGTAATATTCTGATTACCAACAATGTGATTGGCAATTTGACAGGCAGCAGCTCCTACAGAATTGACGTGGATAACGCCGTCATTAAGAATAACATCCTGACCTATACCGGCACCGGCAATAACTTCACGCCGCGCAATAACGCGTATAGCAACAACATCAGCGGCAACACGGCTTTTGGCACGGCCAACGGCAACCAGCAGAACGTGGCGCCTACGGCTATGTTTGTGGGCGGTACTGGTTCTACCGATGGCGCGTTCGTGTTGCGGGCGGCCCCGAATCCGGCCATTGGCACCGGTGAAAGTGGCACGAACGTGGGAGCGTTTGGTGGGGTGAATCCGTACCGCTTGTCGGGTATCCCGAACGTGCCCACCATCTACCAGTACAACCAATCGGTGACGGGCAACACGCTCAACGCCACCATCAGCACCCGGTCCAACAACTAGGGCAGCCCCACAGCTTCCTTCGTATTTCTTATGGACTTCCTGCGCATGATGCGGGGCGGCCGGCTGCTGCTGGCTGTACTGATGGCGGTAATGTCGGCTTTTTTTGCGCCGCTCCACGCCCAGACTCCCCCTAACCTTGATAGGGTGGAGTACTTTCTCGACACCGACCCCGGCTTCGGCCTTGGTACGGCCGTTACGCTACCCACCATGTCGGCGGCCACGCTTACCGGCCTGAGCTTTCCCGTGAATCTGAGTGGCCTCCCGACGGGCTTTCACACCTTATTTATCCGCTCCCGAGCGGGTGGCACCCTTTGGAGTGAAACCAACAAGCAGCTGCTTTACGTGGGCACCAGTGCCACCGATCCGGCCCCGGCCCTCAACCGGCTGGAATACTTTGTGGATGCTGATCCGGGCTTCGGGGCGGCTACAGCCGTAGCGCTGCCCGGCACGCCCGGCAACACGCTCACCAACCAGACTTTTGCTGTGCCACTCGGCGCGATGGGGCCGGGTTTTCACAGTCTGTTTTTCCGCTCGCGCGACGCCAGCGGCGCCTGGAGCCAGACCCAGCGGCAGATTTTCTACACCGAGCCGACCATCAACACCACTACGCCTGCCCTGGAGGCCCTGGAGTACTTCGTGGATACCGACCCTGGCTACGGACGGGGCAGCAGCGTCGCTATTACGGGCGGCACCAACGCCACGGGCGTCAGCTTCTCGGTAGGGCTTGGCTCGTTGTCAGTGGGCTTCCACACGCTGTTCTACCGCACCCGCGACGTAGTCGGCCGGTGGAGCCAGACCCAGAACCGCATCTTCTACGTGGATGACCCCACGGTGGCTATGGTGCCCAACCTCGATAAAGCCGAGTACTATTTCGACACCGACCCCGGCTACGGCCTAGCGACCAACGTGCCCGTTGCCACGCCGGCGGCCACGCTCACCAGCCTCAACCTGCTGGCCGACGCCACGGCCTTGGCCGACGGGCCGCACCGGCTGTTTGTGCGGGTGCGCGACGCGGCCGGCAAATGGAGCCAGGTGCTGAACCGCAGCTTTACGAAGAGCGGCTGCTCCAGCTCACCCAACCTGGCCGCCAACCGACCCGCCGCCAGCTACACGGGCAGCGGCATTACAGCTACGGCCGTGGAGCAGATGTACAACGGCAACGCCGTGACGGGCAGTTCGTCTACGTTCCAGAACAGCTACTACGCGCAGGTGGATTTGGGTACGGCGCTGCAAACGGTGTCGGATGTGCAGCTGAGCTTGCAAAACGTGAACGGTACGGCGGTGAGCTACACCTTGCAGGTGGAGGTGTCGAGCAACCTGAACAACTGGACTACAGTCGATAATTTTCAGGCAACGCTGCCAGCCAACCAAACCGCGCCGGTGCTGGTGAGCCGGACGCTGGCTACGGTGCAGAACGACGTGCGGGGCGTGCGGCTGCGGCTGTTGCTGCCCACCATTTCGCAGGGCATTCAGCTAACCAACGCGGGCGTGTTCTACTTCAACTGCGTGGGGCCTACCATTACCAGCTTCACGCCCACGGGCGGCCCGGCCGGCACGCCGGTTACCATTATGGGCACCAACCTGACCGGGGCTACGGTTGTGCGCTTCAATGGCGTGGCGGCGGGTGCCATCACCAACAATACCGCCACCAGCCTGACGGTGGCGGCCCCGGTAGGCGGCTCGTCGGGCCAGATTTGCGTGACGACGCCGGCCGGTGTGGCTTGCTCGGCGCAAAGCTACAACTACCCGCCGGCCATTGCCACGGGCACGGTGTCGCCGGGCACGTTTTGCGCCGGGCAGACGATTTCGGTACCGTTTAGCACCAACA
This sequence comes from Hymenobacter sp., assembly GCF_036387835.1. Taxonomy (GTDB): domain Bacteria; phylum Bacteroidota; class Bacteroidia; order Cytophagales; family Hymenobacteraceae; genus Hymenobacter. The sequence goes on from NZ_DASVSY010000115.1 coordinate 114,300, forward strand.
CAGGGGCTTTTGGGACGGGCAACGAGTTCAAGCTTCAACTGTCCGACGCCAGTGGGGTGTTTGCAGCCAACGCGCCCCTATTTGGTACGCTGGTTAACGCCAACACTAATGGCGGCACGCTCAGCGGACTTGTTCCGCTGACTACGCCAGCCGGTATTGGGTATCGGGTGCGGTTGGTGGCTTCTAATCCGGCTGTTATCGGGACGGAAAACGTGGTGAACCTGACTGTAAATACCGCGCCGGTAAGCCAAGCAACTGGTCCGGCAACGGTAACCAACGGCAGCCCCATCAACCTAACGGTGTCGCCCACTTATCCGGGGGCCACGTACCGCTGGACGGGGCCAAATAATTATGTTTCCACTCTCCAAAACCCCACCATTGCCAGTGCAACCAACCCCGGCGTGAACCGGTTCACGGTGACCGTAACGCTCGGCAGTTGTAGCTACTCTAGCTTCGTGGACGTGACGGTACAGGCTTCCACCAACCCGATTCTGACCTTGACACCGTTTACGGGGCCGCTGTGCCCGGCTACGCCGCGCAGCCTCACCTTCAACGTGACGGGCAACGCCTTCCCAACCGGCAATGTGCTGACCGCGCAGCTTTCCGATGCCAGCGGCTCGTTTGCCAGCCCTGTCAGCATCGGCACCCGAAATTTCAGCGGGCTTGGCACCAGTTCACTTACCGTTACGCTGCCCCGTGCCACGGCCACGGGCAGCGGCTACCGGATCCGGCTGGTGGGCTCCGATCCGGCTACCATCGTCAGCAACGACAACGGCTCCGACCTGACGGTAAATGCCCTGCCACTAGTAACGGTGGGCAGCAACTCGCCGGTGGTGGCGGGCAACACGCTCCAGCTGCAAGGCGGCCCGGCAGCTACCGGCAATACCTACCAGTGGGTCTTCACGAATGCAACGGGCGGGGGCAGCACCGTTAGCTTCCAGCAAAACCCCCAAATCACCAACGCTCAGCCTTCGCAGTCGGGCCGCTACCGGCTATTTCTGACCAACGCGGCAGGCTGCACCGATACGGCTTCGGTGCGGGTGCTGGTAACGCCGGTGGCGCCAGGAACTACGTTGGTACTGAATTCTGTGTCGGCTACGGGGCCAGTGTGCGTGGGGGCGTCTTTCAACGTGAACTACACTGCCGCCGGCCCAGATTTCAACGCGGGTAATACCATTTCGGCGGTGCTTTCCGATGCCAGCGGCGTGTTCTCCAGCAGCAGTCCGGTTGTGGGCTCAGCTACCGTAACCACGGCCGCCGCGGGCACGCTGAGCGTGACGATACCCCCCGCTACCCCGGCCGGTTCCGGGTACCGGATTCGCCTGGAAAGCAGCAGCCCAATAATAGTCAGCAACAGCAGCAGCCCGCCTTTAAGCATCATCAACCTAGCTACGGCGTCGGCGGGCTCTAACTCGCCGGTAGCGGCAGGCTCCGGCATCTCCCTGACGGCCACCGGCATCAGTGGCGCCACTTACCAGTGGACCGGGCCCAACAACTACTCGGCGATGGGTCCGAACCAAACCATTAGCGGGGCTACGGCGGCTAATGCGGGGGTGTATCAGGTGACGATTTCCCTGAACGGCTGCACCGCCACGGCCAGCACCACAGTGGTTGTAACGCCCCCCACGCAAGGGGCCAGCATTCAGACGGGTACTTTGGCCAGAAGCTACTGCGCAGGCACGGCGCTGAGCGTGCCCTTTACGGCCAGTGGCTTCACGGCGGGCAACGTATTTACAGCGCAGCTTTCAACGGCCACGGGCGTATTTGGCGGTAGCCCGGTAACCATTGGGACGCTGACTGGCAGCACGAGCGGGACCATTGCGGCCACCATTCCGGCCGGCACCGCGCCAGGCGCTGGCTACCGGATTCGGGTGGTGGGCAGCCAACCCGCCACTATTGGGGCTGATAACGGGGTGGATATCATGATAACTGCTGCTGGAGCCTTCACCTGGACCGGGGCCGTGAATAGCAGCTGGTTTGACCCTGCCAACTGGAGCTGCGGTACGGTGCCCACTAGTTCCAGCAACGTCCTGATTCCGAGCGGACTGAGCACGTATCCGGTGCTTAGCACCAGCAACACCGCTGCTACGGCCCTTAACCTGACGGTAGCCAACGGCGCTTCGCTGTCGTTGGGCGACGCCTTCGAGCTGCTCGGCAACCTAGTAAACAACGGCACCCTGAACGCGGGCACCAGTACGCTGCTGTGCAGGGGCACTACCACCCAAACCTTGGGCGGCACCGGAGTTCTGCGCTTCTACGACCTGACGGTCAACAACCCGACGGGCGTGACGCTGCAAAGCGCGGCGGGCGTGCGGCACTTGCTGACGCTCACCAGCGGTAACCTGGCCTCGGGTGGCAACCTCACGCTGCTTTCTGACGCTACGGGCACAGCGATGGTGGTGAACCCAGTGGGTGGCGGCACCGTGACGGGGCGGGCCATAATGGAGCGGTTTGTTACGGGTTCGGTGCAAGGCTATCGGCACTTCTCGTCGCCAATGCTGTCGGGTACAGCTACTGTACAAGAGTTTGCCGATGATGTGGCGGGCTTCAACGTAAACCCCGCATACAACACCCTAGGCAATGCCGCGTCGCCTTTCCCGACCTTATTCCAGTACGATGAAACCCGCTTGAATGCCACTAGCAACACATTTGATGCTGGCTGGATGGTACCCGAGGCTACTGGTAACCTGACGGCGGGCCGGGGGTACTCGGTTCAAACGGCCCCGGCTTCCACGGTAGATATTTCCGGTACGCTGGCCAGTGCCAACGTGAGCTACCCGCTTACACGCGGCCCCTACGCGGAGTCGGGCTGGCAGTTGTTGGGCAACCCTTTCCCCTCTCCGCTGGATTGGGATTTAGTGCCCGCCGCGCCCGGCGTGGATAAAGCGTTGTACGTGTACGTGCCTTCCGGGCCCTATTCGGGCAGCTACCGCTCTTATGTAAACGGGGTGGGTCAAAACGGCGGCAGCAAGGATCTGGCGGCCATGCAGGGGTTCTTCGTGCGGGCCACCACCGCCACGGCTACCTTGAGCTTGCCTAGCACAGCCCGCGCCACCACCTACCTCAACCCTACCTTCGAGCGAGGCACGGCTAGCCGAAGTTCTACCCGCCCCCTGCTTCGGCTGAGTGCCCGCAACGCCAGCGGCCAAGCCGACGAAACTGTGGTGTACTTCGACCCTGCTGCCACAACTGCTTTCGATACTGCCTACGATGCCTACAAGGTGCAGCTCAACGGCAACGGCCTACCTTCTCTCTGGACCATTGCTGGCAACCACGGTTTGGCTATCAATGCGCTGGCCACTTTAACTGACGTGCCTAGTATCCCGCTCGCGGTGCGTGTTAGCCAGAACGGCGCGCATACGTTGCAAGCCACCGAACTCCTGAATATGCCTGCAGGCACCGAGGTGTGGCTGGAAGACCGGGAACTTGGCGTGCGGCAGAATTTGGCAACCACGCCTTCTTATGCCTTCAGCATGGTGGCTAGCTACAGCGGGCAGCGCTTCTACCTCTGGATACAAGCTGGCCGGCCGGCCGCCACGGCGGCCAGCGCGCTACAAGCGGCTACACACCTCTATCCCAATCCGGCCAGCAGTACGGCCACGTTAGAAATGGCAGGACTAACGGGTACGGGCGAGATTCAGCTACAACTGCTCAACACGCTCGGGCAGGTGGTGCTTAAGCGCACGGTGCAGCCCCGCGCCGGCATCGTGCACGAGCAGCTCGACCTTACTCATTTGCCTACGGGCGTGTATTCAGTTCGCCTTTTCACCAAGCAGGGCATCGTTGTGAAACGCTTGGTGCGCGAATAACCTGGTTCCAGGTTTTGTTACGGTGGCTCTCTTCGAGAGGAAGCAAAACCAACCAGGCAAAAGCCAGCGACTTCTAGTCGCTGGCTTTTTTATTTCAAGGCAAATAGTTTGCTCTTACGCGGGAAACCTCACCCCTAGCCCTTCTCCAAGCGGAGAGGGGAACTAGCTTTTAGTATTAGAAAGTCGTCAGGCGCAAAACACGCTTCAATTCCAGAAAATTGCTTTTCAAGCAAGGGAAGACGAACTCCAAAGTCCGGCTGCGTAAGAGCTCCCCCAAAAAAGCAACCAGCTGCGCCAGCCCTTCCGAACCTCATCAATAGCTTCAGAAATGCAAAAAACAGGGTTTCAACTCTGAACACTCCCCTGTTTCTGCCGTAAACCTATAAGGTGTTACGGGCGGCGGAAAACTTGCAGAAAGTAGTTAGATTAGTCGGGCAGTATACTATTTTTCCTAGATTGAATTGCCTGTCTTAGCCCAATTTGTTTGCCTGTTGAAGCCACCTACGTGCTACCATGGGTGTCCATGAATGACCTGGCCCCGAAAGTAGCCACCCTAAATACCTCGATTTAACCACCGGCTTGCGCGCCAAGCCAAGCCTCTATACTCACTCATGATGGCTGACTCAACTCCTGATTCCAAGCCGGAAAACCCACAATGCGGCCACGATGCGGCGCGCCGGCAGTTCCTCAAGCAATCCTCGGTGCTCACGGCACTGGCCTTCACGCCGGGTCCGGTCGTGCAAGCCGCCGCTGCCGAATGGGACGAAAAAATTGCCGCTCCTTTTGAAAAAGTTGGCTTGAAGCTGGCCGTGAATGGCAAAAACTACAAGCTGTCAGTGGAGCCGCGCGTAACGGTGCTGGACTTGCTACGTGAGCAGCTGCACCTGACCGGCACCAAAAAAGGCTGCGACTACGGCCAATGCGGCGCCTGCACCGTGCACATCGATGGCAAGCGCGTCAATTCCTGCCTGGCTTTGGCCGTGATGCAGGACGGCCGCGAAATCACGACCATCGAGGGCCTGGCCAAAGGCGACGACCTGCACCCCATGCAGGAAGCCTTCATCAAGCACGACGGCTTCCAGTGCGGCTACTGCACGCCGGGCCAGATCATGTCGGCGGTGGCGTGTATTCGGGAAGGGAAGGCGGACTCCGAGGGGGAAATCCGGGAGTTTATGAGCGGCAATATCTGCCGCTGCGGGGCGTACCCCAACATTGTAAGTGCCATTCAGGAAGTTAAAAACGGAGGACAAAAGGTATGATCCAGTTTCAATACGTCCGTCCGAGCAAGCCGAAGGCAGCTATCGATGCCCGCGCCAAAGACCAGAACTCGCAGTTCATTGCCGGTGGTACCAACCTGCTCGACTTGATGAAGCGCGGGGTGATGAATCCGGAGCGCCTCATCGACATCAGCCGCCTGCCCCTCGACAAGCTGGAGCGCCAGAACAACACGTTCCGCATCGGGTCCATGGCTCTGAACGCTACCGTCGCCGACGACAAGCAGGTGCTGGAGAGGCTGCCGCTGCTGGCGCAGGCCCTGAATGCCGGCGCCTCGGCGCAGTTGCGCAACATGGCCACTATCGGTGGCAACATGCTGCAGCGCACCCGCTGCCCCTACTTCTACGACACGGCCCTGCCCTGCAACAAGCGCGAGCCTGGCTCTGGCTGCGGTGCCCTCGAAGGCTACAACCGTATGCACGCCATTTTCGGCTTCTCCGATAAGTGCATCGCCGTACACCCCTCCGACATGAGCGTGGCCCTCGTAGCGCTGGATGCTACCGTGCTGGTTAGTGGCCCCAAAGGCGACCGGCGCATCCCGTTCGGGGAGCTGCACCGCTTGCCCGGCGACCTGCCGCAACGCGACACTACGCTGGAGCCCGGCGAACTGATAACGGCCGTGGAAGTGCCCGAAGGTCCTTTCACCAAGAATGTGCACTACCTGAAAGTGCGCGAAAGGGCTTCCTACGCCTTTGCGTTGCTGTCGGTAGCGGCGGCGCTGCAATTGGAAAACAACATCATCAAAGATGCCCGCTTGGCCATGGGCGGCGTGGCGCACAAGCCCTGGCGGCTGACTGAGGCCGAAAAGTCCTTGATAGGCAAGCCCGCCACGGAAGCTTCTTTTCAGGCGGCGGCCGCTATTGCTATGCAAGGAGCCAAAGCGTTCAAGCACAACGCCTTCAAACTAAAGCTAGGGCCTAATGCCATCGTGCAGGCTCTCAAAAACGCTACCAACGTGGCCTAAAGCCCCTATTTTATGAACGAGCAACCTCTCTTCAAAGACGGCGGCGTGGTAGGCAACCGAATGAACCGCGTAGATGGCCGCCTGAAAGTAACCGGCGCCGCCCAATACTCGGCCGAATATCAGCTGCCGGGCCTCGTGCACGGCGTGCTGGTAGGCAGCACCATTGCCAAAGGCCGCATCAAAAGCATCGACACCAAAGCCGCTGAGCGGGCCCCTGGCGTATTGGCCGTTATCACGCACTTGAACGCCATTAAGGTGCCCGGCAACGCCAACCGCAGCCAGCCCGACGAGCCACCAACAGCCGGACAGCCGCTGCGCGTGTTCCACGACGAAAAAATCGTTTTCAACGACCAGCCCATTGCCTTGGTGGTGGCCGATACGCTGGAGCGGGCCCGCTACGCAGCGGGCCTGGTGAAGACGCAGTACGAAGCCGACCAACACGCCACCAATTTCAACGCCCATACCGACCGGGCCAAAGTGCCCGCGCAAGCGAAAAAGAACCCGAAGTCGCCGCAGGCCGACCACGACCGGGGCCAGGTGGATGGTTACAAAACCGCGCCGGTGAAGCTGGAAATGGAGTACATAATTCCCTCGGAGATGCACAACCCGATGGAGCTGCAATCCATTATTGCTCATTGGGAAGCCCCCGACAGACTCACCGTGTACGACAAAGTACAGGCCGTGAAGGGTACGCAAAAGGCCTTTGCCAAGGATTGGGGCCTTCCCGAGCAGAACGTGAAAGTCATTGCTACGTTTGTGGGCGGCGCCTTTGGCAACGGCCTGCACAACTGGCCGCACGAAACAGCTGCCATCATTGCCGCCAAAATGGTGAACCGCCCGGTGAAGCTGGTGCTCACGCGCGAGCAGATGTTTACCATGGTGGGCTACCGACCCTACACCTGGCAGCGCATTGGTATCGGCGCCACACCCGATGGCAAGCTGGTGGGCATCACCCACGAAGCAACGGGCCAGACCTCTACCTATGAGGACTTCACCGAGTCGACGGTGCAGCAGACGCGCATGATGTACCAGAGCCCCAACATCAGCACGCGCTACCGGATTCTGCCCCTTGATATCAGCACGCCCATCTGGATGCGCGGTCCCGGCGAAGCTACTGGTGCCTTCGCGCTGGAATCGGCGATGGACGAGCTGGCGCACGCACTGAACCTGGACCCGATGGAATTCCGCCTGCGCAACTACACCAACGTCGACCCCGACAACGGCAAGCCCTGGTCAACTAAGTACTTGAAGGAATGCTACCAGATGGGCGCTGACCGAATTGGCTGGAAAAACCGCCGGATGCAACCCGGCACCAACAAGCAAGGCGACTGGCTGGTGGGCTACGGCATGGGCGTGGGCACGTTCGGCGCCAACCGCGGCAGCTCCAAGGCCGGTGCCAAGCTGCTTGGCAACGGCACGGTGGTGCTGCAAAGCGCTACCACCGACATCGGCCCCGGCACGGCTACCGTAATGGTGCAGCTGGCCGCCGATGCGCTAGGATTGCCGCCCGAAAAAGTTCGTTTCGAGTTGGGCAACTCCACTTTTCCGGATGCGCCGTCGCAGGGTGGCTCGGCTACGGTCAACACCGTGGGCTCGGCTGTGGTGGAGGCATGTGCGGCGCTCAAAGAGAAGCTGCACCAACTAGCTGGTCCGGCCTTTAGCGCCGCCAAGCCCGCCGATATCGTTATGCAGGGCACCCAACTTTCCTTGGCCAATAATGCCGCCGCCAAGGTTTCGTATGCCGACCTGGTAAGGCAGAACAACGGCCAGGAAGTGGCCGTGGTCATTGAATCCAAGCCGGGCAACGAGCGGCAGAAGTACTCGATGTACTCGTTTTCGGTGCATTTTGCCGAGGTGCATGTGCACCAGCTGACCGGCGAGGTACGGGTAAAGAAAATGGTTTCCTGCGCCGATGCGGGTACTATCGTCAACCACAAAACAGCCGGCAACCAGATGCTGGGTGGCGCCGTTGGTGGCATTGGCATGGCCCTCACCGAAGGCGCCATGATAGATGACCGTTTCGGCCGCTACATCACCAAAGACCTCGCCGACTACCATGTGCCCGTACATGCCGATGCCCCGGCCATCGAGGTAGCCTTCGTGGACAAACCCGACCTGATAGTAGATGCCATGGGTACCAAGGGGATCGGCGAAATAGCCATTATTGGGGCCGCGCCGGCCATTGCCAACGCTGTGTTCAACGCCACCGGCAAGCGCATCCGCGAGCTGCCCATCACGCCGGATAAGCTGATTTAGAGGCCTGCCTCGTATTTACAAAAAAGACCAACCAGCAAGCTGGTTGGTCTTTTTTGCGTTAGCAGATCGTGCTTCTAGTAGCGCCCACCGCGGCCGCCACGGTAACCACCGCCGCCGTTGCGGTAGCCACCATCCCGGTGGTAGCCGCCGTTATTCGAACGGTTGTAATAGCCTGGATTGGGGTGTACTACACGGGGCCGCACGATGACGGGAGCGGGCTGTACAATCACGCGAGATGGACGATAGTAGCGCGGGCCATAATAGGGCCGGTAGCGAGGACCGTAATAGTCGCCGTAGTAGCCGGCCGGGCCGGTGGAAACTACAGCTTGGGTGGAACCAGCACAACCAGTCAGCAAAGTACCTGCCACTAGCAGGGCAAGTATAAAGGGAAATTTCAGGAGCTTTTTCATAGGTACTAGCAGCTAGTCACATTAGGGACTGGCAACTGGTATTTAGACGCAAAAACCAGCCCAAAGTTTAATTTGCTTCCTATCTTCTCGCCTATATATCTCCCTACTAATCAAGCTTAAGCACCATAAAGCACTAGCCTGAGCAGCACTTCAAGCAGAGTCAGCGCCAGACGGCTCTTAGAGCGCAATCCGATACGTGACATCGGTGCTACCACCGAACAGACCATAGCCGGGACGTACGTTGGAAAAGAGCGGCGCGGGCTCAGCAAACGGGTTGCCATCGGTGTCGTAGTAGCGCTGCAACGACTGGTAGAAACGGTAGGCTTCGGGGGTGATGCTGCTGACTATAATTTCAATAAAACCAGGCTTCGAGTAGGTGCTAGCAGGGTCGTATCTACCTCCGTACCGCAAGTACACATCGGTGCTAAGGTTGAGGCGCTGGCCATTACCGCCAGCGTCGCTGAAAGGGTACTGGCTGTAGTTGCTCTGGCTTACAGAAAACTGAGGCCGGGTTAGATTTATCTCGGGATTATTGTTGCTGTTGTAATCCAGTTGCACGTAACCCCAATATTGGCCGTTGCGGTCGAGCACGCGAGCATACGCCAGGTAGTAGTCGGTAGTAGCCGCGTTGTCGAGGATACTGCACGTAAGGCGGCCAGGATATGCATCGGAAGGCAGCTGATTGGACTGACGAATGGCGTAACCACCTGTTTCTATAACGGCGCGCGCTGGCAACGTTAGCTTTGCTTCTACTGCTTCGACTCCTGGCACTGACGCACGCAATGTGTAGGTCTGGCCCGGCTCACCTACAAACCCACGTGCGGGGACATAATAGCCATATATGCTGTCGGGCCGGCCCGTAGTGTAGTTGTAGCCTTGCCGAGCCTTAGATCGGAACTGCTCCACCGTTTGCCCGGCTTCGTTAACTAGTTCCACGCTAGCGTCGCCGCGGCCCGTAGGCTGTTTCACTTCCAGCGCACCTTGGCTCACGCTCACAAACAGTTCACGCCCCTCGAAGAAGTTCTGATATTCACTTGATGGTGCTTGGTTGCTGAGCGTGTAGGTAAGGGCCAGCCGGGGCGTGTGCGGCGGCGTATCCACGGCTACAATGGTTTCGCAGCCGCTAAACACCAAAGTAGCAAACGAGAGAAAAATAACTGCCTTTTTCATAGTCAAATAGAAAGAAGAACAGGCCCAATCACAAGCAGCGGAACAGGCCTAATCAGCGTAAATCAGTGATTAAAATTTGAAGGCTTTGCTGAACGAAGGGATAATGGGAAACAGCGAAACCTGGCGGTACACGGGCTTTTGCACGTTACCTTGGTAGTCGGTATAGCCAGGGTCGAAGTAGAGATAATAGGGGTTGCGACGGCTATAGACGTTGTAAATCGAGAAGCTGTTCACCACCTCGCCCCACTTCTTTTTCTTGGTTTTGCTTAGGTCGAGGTCGAAGCGGTGGTAGGCCGCCATCCGGAAGGAGTTCCGCTCGCCGTAGTCTTCAAACTCCTGACCATCTCCCAGCAAAAACCGTCCCTGCGACAAGGTAGTGGCGTTGCCAGTACCGTAGACCCAGGTGCCCGACAGCGTGAAAGTGGGGCTGAACTTGTGAATGGCCACCACCGAAATATCGTGGCGCCGGTCGTACTTGTAGGGGAAAATGCGGCCTTGGTTGAGGTCGGGGAAGCGGCGCTTGCTCCAGGCCAGGGTGTAGCCAATCCAGCCGGTGGTGCGGCCGGTTTTCTTCTGGATGAAGAACTCGCCGCCGTAGGCCCAGCCTTTGCCGCTGGTTACTTTGCTTTCCCAGTCGCTGTCCACGGTGCCCAGGAAGCTGGCGCCCTCGCGGTACTCCACCAGGTTGCGCATGGGCTTGTAGTAGCTCTCGAAGCTTAGTTCGTAGTCTTCGTCTTTGAAGCGCAGCGTGCGGGCCGCGCCCACACTGACTTGCTGCGCGCGTTGCGGCTTAATAATCTTCGTAGCGGGCACCCACAAATCAGTGGGCAGCCCGATGCCGCTGTTGGTGAGCAGGTGAATGAACTGCGCAGTGCGGGCATAGGAAGCTTTCAGCGCCCATTCTTCGGTGAGCAGGAAACGGGCAGCCAGGCGCGGCTCTATGCTCGGGTAGAACTTGCCTTCCACGGCAAAGCCGTTCAGGCGCAGGCCACCGTTCACTTTCAGGCGGTCGGTGAGGCGGTAATCGTCTTCGGCGTACAGCCCTATTTCGCTGGCCATAGTGCGCGTGCCCGAGTTTAGCTGGCTGCCCAGGTCGTCGGCGATGCCTTTGGAAGTGAAGGCGCCGGGCCGGAACGAGTGCAGAATGTACTGCCCGCCAAACCGGATGTAGTGGTCGGGGGTGGGCGTATAGTCGAAGTCGGTTTTTAGGCTGAAGTCGCGGATGTTGGACAAGTAGCGCAACGAAAACTTATCGGTGCGCGGTTCGCCTTGGTCTTTGTAGCGCCGTTCCTCCCCCGCTCCTACATTAAACTGATATTTGCTGTAGGTGAGGTGGGTGTTCATGAACAGCTGGTCGTTCACGATGTGGTTCCAGCGCAACCCCGACGTGAGGTTGCCCCAGCCTAAGTCGCCATCGGTGCGGCTGTAGTCTTCGGCGCCTTCGTCTCTGTCGCGGATGCGGGCGTAGAACTTGTCGTAGCCGGTGTAGGCGCTCAGGTAGAGCCGGTCGCGGCTGCCTACCTTCCAGTTCAGCTTGGCATTGAGGTCGTGGAAGAAGTACCCCACCGACCCTTTGGTATCTTCCGCCGCAAGCTGCGACTTAATGAACGGCTGGGCCAGCACATCGAGGTAAGTACGGCGGGCCGAGATGATGAACGAGGCGGTATCCTTCTTGATGGGGCCTTCCAGCGTGATTTTCGAGGCTACAATGCCAATGGCGCCTTCGCCGTGGAACTCCTGCATGTTGCCTTCCTTCATCGAAATATCGAGCACCGACGACAAACGCCCACCGTACCGCGCCGGAAATCCACCTTTAATCAGCTCCACGTTATTCAGCGCATCGGCATTGAATACCGAGAAGAAGCCGAACAAGTGGGCCGCGTTGTAAACGGGCGTACCGTCGAGCAGAATCAGGTTCTGGTCGGGGGAACCGCCGCGCACGTACAGGCCGCTCTGGCCCTCGCCGCCGCTTTGCACGCCGGGCAGCAGCTGCAGCACCTTCAGCACGTCGGTTTCGCCGAACAGCTTGGGCAGGTTCTTGATTTGAGTGATGGGCACGTTGATGGTACCCATGCGGGTGCTCTGCTCGATGCGCTCCTGCCGGTTGCCTACTACCTCCACATCGGCCAGCGCGTTGCTGCTGGCCCGCAACCGGAAATCGTGCGTCACGTTGCGGCTCGTGGCTGTAACCCAGCGGGCGCGCTCGTAGCCAAGGTAGCTGGCCACCAGTCGCACCGAATCGGTGGCGGGCAGCGTGAGCGAGTAGAAGCCATACGTGTTGGTAGCAGTGCCCTGCCCCATGCCCGGATTTACCACAGCCACCCCAATCAGGTTTTCCCCCGTCGCCCCGTCGCGGACGTAGCCGCTGATGGTGATTTTGGAGGCGGGCTGCTGCGCATGGGCCGCCGCTACATTCAACACTATACAGGATACTATACCAACGCGAAAAATTGAAATCATATAAATTTTTTGGTACAGGATGGCACTAAGCTAATCAGCTAACAACACGCAACCAACGCAGGCAATTAGCGCCTTGGTATATAGCAGTTTCCGTAGAAGCAAAAGGTTGGCTCGGCCAAGTTAATCTTGTGTGAACTGCACTCCTTCCTCTTCCTTTTAAGTTGCAGGATCAGACGTGCACCATCAGCCAGCAGCTAACAGGCCGCTGCTTTTGCTGGCGTACCCCTTCCCATGGGCGAGAACTCGGAAACAGAGTTTCGTGCTGTTTATCGCTGATAATGTGCTGTTTGTCGATGGCGCTTTGCAGCTGGGAGAATAAGCAGGCGGCAGTTGGCGAGAGCCGGTACTTTCGGAGCGTCATGCCCGGTGGGCCTGGCACCCCAACAATTCCTCTCTTTCCAACCTATGCGTTATGAGCACCAAAACTACCCACACCAAAGGCCTCGCAGGGGCAAGATCCCTGGTCTTCAAGCTACTGCTTTTCACTGGCCTGGCCACCCCGGTTTCCTCCTGCACCGACGACGATTCGGCTACCGTCGATCCGTCTCCCCCCACTTCATCTTATCGCGCCGATGTGGCTGTGGCGTGGCTGAACCTGCAGCTGCGGCTGGTGCGCACCACGCCCGTGGTGGCGACCAATACGCTTGGGCGGCCGTTTGGCTATGCCGGCATTGTGGGGTACGAGGCAGTAGTGCCGGGCATGCCGGGCTACAAGTCGTTGGCCGGGCAGCTGAACGGGTTGAGTGGCTTGCCCCTTGCTGGCCGGAGTGCCCTCTATAGCTGGCCGCTGAGCGCCAACGCGGCCCTGGCCGCCTTCAACCGTAGCCTGTTCGCCACTACCTCCGCCGCCAATTTAAGCGCCATCGACTCGCTGGAGGCGGCCACCAGGGCAATCTATCAGGTGGACCTGCCTCCCGGGGTTGGCACCCGGTCGGCGGAGTTTGGCCAGCAGGTAGCCGCGGCGGTGCTGACCTGGATGCAAACCGACGGCCACAACAACGCCACCGTGTATACCCCGCCCACTGGCCCCGGCAAGTGGGTACCCACAGCCCCGGCCTTCGCGCCTTCTTTCTTTCCGTTCTGGGGCAGCAACCGCCTTCTGGTGACCGGCAGCGGCGACAACGCCGACCCCGGCCCGCCGCCTGCCTACTCGGAAGCGGCTGGCTCACCCTTCTACCTGATGGCCCGCGAAGTAGCCGACATCTCGCAAACGCTCACGCCTGACCAACGTGCCATTGCTTTATTTTGGAATGACCAGCCCAACGGCCGCACTTTCACGCCGCACGGCCACTGGATGTCTATTCTAACCCAGACCCTGGCAAACGAGAATACAACCCTGGATAAAGCCCTGCTGGCCTACGCCAAAGTGGGTATCAGCATGAACGAAGCCACCATCAGCTGCTTTACTACCAAGTACACCCACTGCTTGCTACGCCCCATCACCTACATCCGCGGCCCGCTCGGCAACCCCACCTGGAACCCCCTGATACCAACCCCGCCCCACCCCGAATACAGCGCGGGCCACGCCACCGTATCCAGTGCCGCCGCCGAAGCCCTGACTCAGCTGTTCGGCGCCAATTACGCCTTTACCGACGCGAGCTACGTTCCCTTCGGCCTGAGTGCCCGCTCCTACACCTCGTTCGAGCAAGCAGGCGCCGAAGCAGCCCTATCTCGCTTGTATGGCGGCATTCACTACCGGAATTCTTGCGAGAAAGGCTTGGCGCAAGGCAAAAAAGTTGCCCAGAACGTCAACACTAAGCTTGATTTTGAATGATTGGGTGAAGGAACGGTCACCCTAGCGAGATGCTTCGGCTCCGGCTGCGCATCCTGGCTTGAGGCGCCACATGCTGAGCATGGCGGTTCTTTTCTCATCCAATTCCCTAATCATTCAACTACAACACCTCCTCGACCCGCGGACGAAACAGGCGCCCAATGGGAAGCTCCTGATTGGCTACTTCCACGTGCCGAGCACTGTAGGTTCTGATTTTATCGAGGGCCACAATGAAGGAGCGGTGAATGCGCAGGAAGTTGCTTTCCGATAGCTTTTCCTCCATGCCGTTGATAGTTTGCTTGACTACCAGTGGTGGCCCGGCCGCAGTATGAATTTTCACGTAGTCTTTCAGGCCCTCCACGTACAGAATGTCGCGTAGCACCACCTTCACCATTTTCCGGTCGATGCGGAAATATAGAAATGCATCGGGGTTTACGACGTGGGGAGCCTCTGACGGCGCGGCAGCCTCCACTTTGCTGACCTTGGCCACTGCTTTCAGAAACCGCTCCAACGACACAGGCTTGAGCAGATAATCGATGGCGTCGAGCTCAAACCCTTCGTAGGCATACTCGCGGTAGGCCGTAGTGAAGATAACTTGCGGCGGGTGGCGCAAGCTGCGCAGAAAATCGGTACCCAGCATTTTGGGCATCTTGATATCCAGAAACAGCAGGTCAACGGGCTGCTGCTGCAGGACCCCGAACGCCTGCAAAGCGTTTTCGCAGGTGCCCACCAATTCCAGATGCGCCACTTCACGCACGTAAGATTCCAGCACTTCCAGCGCCGGGGGTTCGTCGTCAACTAATAAGCACTGCAGTTTCATGGCATATCACGTGTCCGTGGTGGAAAACCGGGCCCGCAAGGGCTCGGCAATGGTCGTTGGGACGGTGGTAAGCGGGGGCGGCGAGGGCCGCAGGTGCAGAGCAACAAGAAAGCTATCAGGCTCCGACACGATTTTTAGCTCGTGCCGGCTGTCGTAGAGGCGGGCCAGGCGCTGCCGAATGCTACGCAGGCCGGTTCCTTCGTGCCAGTCAGCGCAAGTATCGAGCTGGCTATTAATTACTTTGAAGGTAAGCGAATTCGCCTTAGCTACCAAGTCTATGCTTATCCAGGCGCATTCCAGCTGCGGCTCCGTGCCATACCGAAATGCATTTTCCACGAAGGGCAGCAGCAGTAGCGGCGCAATGGCATGGTGCTCGAAGTTGCCACTGAAACTGAGCGATACCTCGACGCGGCCCTTCAGGCGCAACTGTTCCAGGGCTACATAATGCCGTATCATGGCCACCTCATCGGCGAGCGGCACCACGTCGCAGGCGCTTTCGTAGAGCATGTAGCGCAGCAGCTCCGCCAGGTGCAGCACCGCCCCCGGCGACTCCGCCGACTTTTGCGTGGTGAGTTTGTGCAGCGTGCGGAGCGTATCGAACAGGAACGTGGGCTGTAGTTGGGCCTTGAGCAGTTCCAGCTCGGTTTGCAGCTTGCGCTGAAGCAGTTCCTGTTGGTGTTGGCGCTGCTCGTACCAGCCGTTCATTACCTTGATGGCACTGGCCGCGCCCGCCGTTATAATGAGCACCCACCACGTGTAACTCAAATACGTTAAATCGGTCCAATCGTAAACCCAGCTTGGCATAACCCCAAACACGTTGGGGACTATCACTAAATCGTAGAACGAACGGGTTAGATTGGTGAGCACCACGGTGGCTAGTAGCCAGCCGGCCAGCAGCACCAGAAACAAGGGCAACTGTTTCTGGCGCATCAACCGGGGCAGCACCCCGTACAGCAGTGGGTAGATGGCGAGCAACGAGGCGGGCAGCTGATTGAAAAACAATCCGCCCACGTACAGGTCGGTTCCGATGGCGAAATGAGCCGGTAGCTGCATCAGAAAGTTGGTGCCCAGCGTGGCCGCCCAAAATAACCCGTGCCGCATCAGCCGGGGGCGGGGCCAGGCGCTCATGCGCGGAGCGGCCCGGCTACGGGTCGCGCTGAGTGCCACGTATGGATTTGACTTTTTTGCGGGAGTGGTCCTGCCGAAGCTGGCCATTGGGTGAGTGGTGGGGCCGCAACCGGGGCCAGCTCCAGCTTGAGCTGCACGGTGAACGTTTCGTCGGTGGCTTCGATGGCAAGGTGATGCCGCTGCGGATACAGCAGGCGCAGCCGTTGGCGCACATTGCGCAGGCCAATACCAGTGTGCGGCGTCGGGGTCGGCGCATCGTCGCTTTTGCTGTTCTCGATGACGCAGGTGCAGGTGCTGCCCTGCACGGCCAGCGCCACCCGAATCCGGGCCTGGCCCAGCAACTCGGCCGGACCATGCTTGAAGGCATTTTCTACCAATGGCAGCAGCAGCAGCGGCGCAATACCCACCATGGCCGGAATACCCTCGGCCTCGAACTCCAGCGTAAGCCGGCTCCCGTAGCGTAGCTGCTCGAGAGCCATATAGTTGCGGAGCAGGGCCACCTCGTCGGGCAGGGCCACCAGCGAAGTGTTGCCCTGCGCCACCACAAACTGCAGCAGGCCCATTAGGCGCTCCACCACCACTGGCGCCTCGTCTGAGTGGCGGAGCGTGAGGGCGTAAAGGTTGTTGAGCGTGTTGAAGAGGAAATGCGGGTGTACCTGCGCCCGCAGCAGTTGCAGCTCGGCCGACGTATTTTCCTGCATCAGCCGGGCATTGTCGAGGCCTTTCAGCCGCCACTGCCGGTACAGCTGCAGACAGGCCGCCGCCCCGGCCGTGAGCAATAGCGGCAGATGTGAGCCGGTAGCAAACACCACGTTGTACTCGGCAAACGTAGAAGGAAAGCCCGAGTGCGAAGGCAGCAGAACCCAGGCCCGGTACGTGAAGTTGAGGACCAGGGCCAGCCAGAACCACAAGGCCAACAAACTTAGAAAGCGTACCCGCTGCTGATCGAGCCAAAGCCGGGGCAGCACCCCATAGAGCAGCGAATACGTAATGACCAGCCGCAAGGGCAGCAGCAATAGCACATTGAGCAGGATGCCTTGCCAGCCTATATTCAACTGCAGTTGGAAACCAAGAAACCAAGTGACCCAGGCTGTATCTACGAGCCAGAACAGCCCGTGCCGCAGCCACCAGTGCTGGTCTAGCGCCCGTAAGACCGGCGCCCATACCCGTTTTCCTGTTTGTGCCATGCTGGTATAGCCGAATAAGCGTCCGTGAATATACCAATCCGCACAAGGATAAGACGCTCACAATCTGCTTTGTAGACCAACTACCAGCCAACGTCGACCAACGACTTCGCCGGCAGTTAGTCGCCGCCAGTCGGCCGTATTGCGGCCCGCAGCGGCCACCGGGCGAATAGGCAAGCAAGGGCTGAGAGCGGCAACCATATTTGGGCATAGCAACGGCAAGCAGGGCTCCAAGCCGGCCGAACAGAAGCCCGCGCATTCCTCACCGCTTACCCTAACTCTGCATGAAAAATGTTGCCTCTCTGCTCGTGTGTCTACTCCCGCTCTGCGCCTGTGACAAGAAAGAGGAAGCCGCCCCGCAAGCCACGCCCGAATTTGCCACTCCAGCCGATGCCCGGGCTTATTTCGACGACCTGGACGCGCAGCAAATGCGCGCCATGGTAAGCCGGGACTCTGCGTTTTTCGCCCGGCACTACGCTCCTTCCTACTACAACTGCACGCCCTACGGCGAGCTCAACAACAAAGCCGCCGAAATCCAGACGCTGCTGCACGGACCCTGGGTTACAGTGGAGCACATAGCCCCTCAGTTCGACATTTTCGCGTACTCCGGCAACATGGCCTCGCTCACCGGCACCAAGCGCATCAAAATTCGCACCCCGGCCGGCGAGTCGTTTATCTACGTGCGCCGCCTCGCTGTTTTTCAGAAAATCGATGGGCAGTGGCAGGCCATTTCCGGCCAGGGCACCCTGGTGCAAACCCGCTTCGTGGGCCAGTAACGGCGGCCCCGGCAGCTCGGTCCGCGCTGCAAAACGAGCAACAGGGAAAACCGATGCCGCAACCTAGGGAAACCACCGGTTTTCGCCCGTCAGTTTTCGCTTCCAGAAGCCCTTCTGCAACCACCGCAGCCCGGACGGATTTTCAGCTTAAAATTCAGATGGCGCTCAAATCCACTGTCTATCACATGTATATGTGTTGGTGCCGGTGCCCGCAAGCAGTAAATTTATTACTCTGACCTACCCCAACTTCTCACTTCTTTATTGTCAAGCCATGAAATCTTCCCTCCTTTTTCGTCTGCTCACTTTCTCGCTTTTCCTCTTGATTTCCTCGCCCACCTGGGCCCAGACGCCACCGGCCGCACCTACTTTGCCCGGCTACTGGAATCTGGAAACCAACCTGACCACCCGCAACTACACCATCGTGCGCTTCTACAACCACCAGGATCAGCTGGTCTAC
The DNA here is from genome assembly GCF_036387835.1 of Hymenobacter sp. GTDB lineage: Bacteria > Bacteroidota > Bacteroidia > Cytophagales > Hymenobacteraceae > Hymenobacter. The sequence continues at coordinate 132,780 of NZ_DASVSY010000115.1, forward strand.
GAAGAGCAGCTCGACAATCTGTGCCTCGATCTTGGCAAAGGCAATGGTCGTTGCCGCCGGACCACCCGGCAACTCAATACGGCGCTGCAACGGGTGTTGCGCAACCCGTCGACCACCACTGAGGCCACTCTGCTGGCTGCCGAGCTTGGAGGCAACCGCCGCGTACAGCGCCTGTATGCAGTACGCTAATAGCCCGCTATTGCAGGGAGTAGCACCAAGTTTGCCTTACCGCTTACAAGCCGACTTACGCAATGTGCAAGATGGGGCCGCGGCTTGCAGCCTATTTAAGATGCAGTTTCTCCAGGGCTTGGCAAGTTCGTTGGAGTTGATGGCAGAGGAACCGTGCTGCTTGTTGCGCAGCCTCCGGCTTGGTAGCTGAACTTTCCAGCTTTTGAATAGCCGCCCCACCACCTGCTATGCGCAGCAACAGCACCGATGGCTTCACACTGTGGGCCAGTTGGCCAACAGTACGCCGGTCGTTGGCGGCCAAGGCTTGCTGCAGCGCTTGTATAGCGGCCGGCGTTTCCCGCACAAACACCTCCAGCATCCGCTCCACAAAGCGCGGGTTGCCATTAGCCGACTCTTCCAGAAAACTCAGGTCGTAGAGCTCGGCAGTATCGGCCGCTGGTGGCGCAGCCAGAGGGGCGGGCGGCAGCTGGGTTCCGTTTAGCACGCTTACTATGGTCTGGTAGAGGTGCTGCTCCTCGAACGGCTTGATCAAGCAGGCATTCATACCGACCGCCAGGTACCGCTCCTGGTCTTGGCGCAGCGCATTAGCGGTCAGGGCAATGATGGGAATAGTAGCCCGGCGCGGGTCGGGGTGCCGCCGTATGATCTTTGTTACTTCCACGCCGCTCATACCAGGCATCTGAATGTCCATGAGTACCACGTCGTACAGCTGCTCATTAAACAGCTCCAGGGCTTCGGGGCCGTTGCTGGCACAATCTATTTCCACACCTCGGGGCTGCAGCATCAGGGTGGAAATGCGCTGGTTGATGCGGTTGTCTTCGGCCAGCAGCACGCGTAGTTGAGCTAGTGCGGGCTGTTCGGCGGTTTTTAGCTCGCGGGCCGGGGTGGCCGGGGTACGGGCCAAGGTAGCAGTAAACGAGAACGTACTGCCTTGGCCAGGGGCGCTTTCGACGAGGAGCGTGCCGCCCATCAGCTGCACCAAATGCTGGCTGATCGACAAGCCCAGCCCCGACCCGCCAAACCGGCGAGTGGTATCGGTGCTGGCCTGGGTGAAAATCTCGAAAATCTGCTGCTGCTTATCGGCTGGAATGCCAATGCCGGTATCGCGCACCCAAAACCGGATGGTTAAATTTTCGGGCGTATCATGGAGCACGTCGCCGCCGAGCGTAACACTGCCGTACTCCGTGAACTTGATGGCGTTGCTGAGCAGGTTGAGCAGCACTTGGTTGAGCCGGTGCGAATCGCCGAGCACGAAGGGCGGCGCAATCGGCAGCGGCGCCACCGACAAGTACAGGCCTTTTTCCTCGGCCAGGTAGGTCATGGCCTGCACTGCCCCCTGCACCGACGCCCACAGGTCGAAGGCCGCGTGTTCGAGCTCGAGCTGCCCCGCCGTAATCTTGGCCATGTCCAGCACGTCGTTCACCACGGCCAATAGGTGCTGCCCCGACTGGTTGATGGTGTCGAGCAGCTCGCGCTGCTGCGGATTAAGCCCGGTTTTGGTGAGCAAGGCCGCCATGCCGAGCACCCCGTTGAGCGGCGTTCGGATTTCGTGGCTCATGCTGGCCAGGAAATTGTCTTTGGCGCGGGCGCTTTCCTCTACTTCGCGCTTGGCCTGGCGCAACGCCCGCTCGTTCAGCACGCTTTCCGTGATGTCGTAGGCCGAGGCCACTACGTAGGCCAGCCGGCCTTCCTCTTTCACTTGGTAGTTGTTGTACTGCAGGTAGCGCTTTTCGCCTCTCAGGGTCACCAGCGCCATGATGCTGCGCTGCCCTGGCTGCAGGGCAAACCCGGCTAAGTACTCCTGCAGCTCCCGGTGGTATTCGGCGGGCACCACTTCGCGCAGGCTTCCACCTACCAGCCGGTGGGCTGGCAGGCCCATCAAGCGCTCAATAGCCGGGTTCACCGACAGCATATTACCTTCCAAGTCGTGCGTACAAATCAAGGCCTGGGAGTAATGCACCAAGTCCCGGTACTTTTTCTCGCTGATTTCCAGCTGCTGACGCGCCAATTTGATGTCCGTGATGTCGGTAGCAACGGTGAGGACGTTCAACGACCCGTCGCTGCGCACAAAAGGCCGCTTCATAGCCTGCAGCCAACGCCCCTCGCCATCCGCCATCGTGAATGCCGTAACGTAGTTGAAATCCTGGCGGGTATTTAGCACATAAGCGTGGCTCTCGTCGACGCGCTTTATTTTCTGCCTGATAACAGAATCTTCCGCTTCCTCCACAAGGCCATTAATCACATCAATGTGGCGAATGCGCTTGGCAAAGTTGTCGAAGGTCTTGTTGCTAAATACGAGGGCATTGGCTTCGTCCCGCACGTAAATGAGGGTGGGGCTGGTGTCAATTACCTGCCGAGTGAATTCCTGCTGTTCGGTTAGTTGGCGCCGGGTAAGCTCTTGGTCGGTTACGTTCTGCAGAATAACCAGCACGGCCTGCGCACCTGGTAGCGCCACTAGCCGCGCCGCGTGAAAGGATACCCCACTGCTGGTCGTCAGCTCGAACGCACAGGCCTCAGGGTGGCCCGTGGTGCGCACCTGCTCGAGGCATGGTGCCAGGTACTGCCGGGCCGACTCGGGCAGCAAATGCTCCAACGAAGTCCCGGTTGATTTTTCCTCCGGCAACAGCAAAGGTGTATCGCCCTGCTTGACATCCCGCACCAGCCCATTGGCATCCACCACCAGAATGGTGTCGGGCAGGGCCGCAAACAGGGCCCGCAGGCGTTCTTCGGCTTTGTAGCGCTGCGTAATGTCGGTACCGTAGCCAATCAGCATTCGGGTCTGGCCCTCTTGGCCCCGAATGGCGTGCAGGTGGCGCAGCGTGTAGCGCATGTCGCCGTTGGGGAGTTGAAACGACTCTTCCCATGCTGCTTTGCCTTCCGTTTCGGCTTGGTCGAGCAACTGCTGGCGACGAACCGCTATTTCTGGGTTGCGGTTGCGATACGCTACATACTCGGCATCAGTCTTGCCAATCAGCCAGGCGCGTATCCTAGGGTCGACTATTGACTTGGCATTCACGTAGCGGTAGCGATGATCAGGACTGTACACGGCCGCTTCCCCAGGTAGAAAGTCGAGGATAGTTTCGTAGAAATCCCGCTGCTCGTTGAGGCGGCGCGCGTTTTTCTTGCGCTCGGTTACGTCGCGAAAGCAGATCAGACGGCTACTGAGCGTAGCTTGGCCGCTCCCGATCGGAATATAATCAATCTGAATAGTACGACCGTCGCGCAACAGCATTTCGGTGCAAATAGCGCTGCTTACGGATGCCCACGCTTCGTGAACCCAGGTAGTGAATACCAGTGGGTCTTGCATCAAGGCCTGTACGGCAGGCACTATATCGGCCGAGGTTTTGCCAAGCCAGTGGCTGGCCGGACTTGCCAGACCCAGCAGCGCGCACGTTTGCTCGTTGATGAGGCTGATGATGCCCTGATCGTTGTATAGTAGCACGCCTTCCGGCAGGAAATCAGCCAGAGTGGCCAAGTGTTGCTCGGCCGTAGTTGTGGCTGCCCGCGCTGCCTGCAACTCCTGCTCTAATTCCTGAATGCGCTGTTCGTGATAAGTCATTCGTGCGTTGATGTTCAAGGTATTCTACCATGAAAACGTAACAGTAAAGGTACCGGATTCTTATCCTACGTTTAATAGACAAAGTTGTATCTGTAGGCCTTTTACCTAAATGGGAAGATGCACAAAGAAATTCTTAGCTGAACAATAAAGAATGTGATTTTTACGCTACAACCTTCGCTGCGATTTGCGTTGTAGCTACTTTTAGTGGCTTGACTAGGTACAAAAGCAAGCCGCCCTCTTTCCCAATAAGAGAAAGAGGGCGGCCAATAAATGAAGGAGGAACAACTTATTTTTTTACGGAGTATTCGCTATTCAAATATTTAAGCACCTGCGGCGTGATATCGAGGTCTTTGCGACCGTAGGCAATGGTACCACTCGGGGCAGCAATCAGAATCAGGCGGTAGCCGTTGGCTTTGCCATACTTCTCGATTTGCTTGTTGAGGCGCTCCAACACGCTTTGGGTCATTTTCGCCTCTTCTTCCTGGGCCTGCTGCTGGAGCTTCTGCTGCCCCGCCCCTACTTGCTGCTGTTGGGCCTGGAGTTTCTGCTCGGTGGCAGCCCGCTGCTCGGCGGTCAGGCTCTCGGCTTGTTTCTGATATTGCTGCACAGCCGTCTGAAAACCGCGTACCATCGTTTGGTTCTGGGCTTCCCAGCGCTTGGCTTTCACTTCGAAGGCTTTGCGAGCGTCCTGCATGCCTTTGTAGCCGTCGAGGAGCTTACTTGATTCCACGTAGGCTACCTTGTCGGTATCGGCCACGGCGGCTAGGTCGTCGGTGTTGGTGGTGGCCACGGAGCTACCGGAGTCGGTGGATTGAGCGGCTACAACGGGAGTTTTGCGGGTGGGAGCAGCGGCAGGTTTGTTGGCGAAGTGCAGATAAAACAGCACCGCCACGGCAATAACCAGCACTGCGTTCAGGGCCAGTTGGAAAGAATTTTTCATGCGCAAATCAAGAGAGAAACAAAAAACAGCTGGTGTTCAAGAAACCAATGCCAGCAAACAATTGCTCAAAGAAAAGGAAAAACCCGCGGCTGCGCCTTACGCTGGAGCAGGACAAGGGTCGGCTTGGGCAAGACAACCAGCCTGCTCACCTGCTACTGCGCTTCCTCCTCGTCTGCTTCCGGATCGTCGGTATCAACTTCCAGGGGCTTACCTGGTTTTTCCTCGAAAGGCGGGGCCAAGTCGCTACGGCTAGGGGAAGCATCTAAGCGGCCCACATGTACCAGCGCATCGCCCTGATTGACAACGGGCATGTAGTTGACGCCAATAATGTAGCCTGCCACCGGCGACTCCAGCCGCACGGCCTTTTCGCCGTAGGGGTCGGCCACGGAACCGTATACCTGCCCTTTCTCGATGTAGTCGCCGTTGTGAACAAAGCTGCGAAAGAGCCCGGCATACTTGGCCCGGAGCCAGCTAGAGCGCATACACACTACGCTTGGGCGCTCGGGCGGTGTCGCCTCAGCCACCATTCCCAGGTGGTGCAAAAGCCGGAAGGCACCCGCAATAGCCAGCTCAATACCAAGCTCATCAAGCCGCAACGACTCCCCGGTTTCATACACGATGATGCGCCGGCCTTGCTGCATAGCGGCTTCGCGCAAAGAGCCGGGCCGCAGCGGAGCATTCAGCGTGAAGGGCGCACCAAAAGCGGCGGCCAGGGCATCCGTCTCTGGGTCTTCGTGCAGCAGGCATCGGATCTGGGACATGTTGGAGCGTGCCGCGCCGCCGGTATGAAAATCGATGCCGTAATCAATCAGCGGCATGATTTCGCGCATGAAGCGGTGGGCAACCCGGCTCGCCAGAGAGCCGCGGGGGTTGCCGGGGAAGCTCCGGTTCACGTCTTTGCCATCGGGCACCTCACGGCTGAAATTCAGAAAGCCGTAGATATTGAGGATGGGAATGGCAATAATGCTGCCCCGCAGCGGCCGCAGCAAGTCGCGCCGAACTAGGCGGCGGATGGTTTCGATGCCGTTTACCTCGTCGCCGTGCATGCCGGCCAGCAGCAGCACCGTCGGGCCAGGCTTGTGCGAGCGAAACACATGCACCGGAATATCGATAACGGTACCCGAAGGAAGCCGCGAAATAACCAGCCGCGTCTGCACGTCCTCGCCGGGCCTGATAACCAGGCCGTTGAGCAGCATATCTTCGGAGCGGGCAACTGGAGTCAAAGTTTTTTGGCTACGAGCCGCAAGCTGCAAGCCACAAGCATAAGCTGCTGTTCAACAGAGGGCTTATAGCTTGTGGCTTGCAGCTTGCGGCTTACACTGATTACCGGGGCATGTCGGGCTGGTTGTCGGGTAGGGCGGCCAGGGCGGTTTTGGACTTGGCCTTCGATTTCTTTTTCTGGACTATTTCGGCCGTGTACTCGATGATCTTGCCAGCTATATCGAGGCCGGTGGCTTTTTCGATGCCTTCCAGCCCAGGCGACGAATTCACTTCCAGCACCAAAGGGCCCCGCTTGCTTTGCAGCATATCCACGCCCGCAATGCCGAGGCCCAGAGATTTGGCGGCCAGCAGGGCGGCAGCTTTTTCGGCGCGGGTTAGCTTCACCAGCACGCCGGTGCCGCCGCGGTGCAGGTTCGAGCGGAACTCGCCTTCCTTGCCTTGCCGCTTCATGGCGCCCACCACTTCCCCGTTCACCACGAAGGCCCGGAGGTCGGCGCCTTTGCTTTCGGCAATGAATTCCTGCACAATAATGCGGGCCTTGAGGTTGTGGAAGGCTTCGATAACGGATTGGGCAGCCTTGGCGCTTTCGGCCAGCACTACGCCCAGGCCCTGGGTGCCTTCGAGGAGCTTGATGATGACGGGTGCCCCGCCTACCTGCTCGATCATCTCGGCCACCTCATCGGAATAGTTGGTGAAGGCCGTTTTGGGCATACCTACACCGGCGCGAGCCAGAATCTGCATAGAGCGGAGCTTGTCGCGGCTGCGCACGATGGCCTGGCTCTCAACGGCGGTACGCACCTTCATCATCTCGAACTGCCGCACTACGGCGCAGCCGTAAAACGTGACGGAAGCGCCAATCCGCGGGATAATGGCATCAATACCCGTCAGGCGGTGGCCCTGGTAAATGATGTCGGGCTTGCCTTTTTCAAGCACCAGGTTGCAGTGTAAATGATCAACCACCACGGCTTCGTGGCCGCGCTGCGCAGCGGCTTCCACAAGGCGGGTAGTGGAATATAGCTTGGGCTCACGCGACAGAATCGCCAGTTTCATCGGAAAAAAGATAGAGTAGTTTAAAGCGAAGGCGCACGAAGGGCCTACGAACCCGCAAGTAACGAAATAAGCACGGCCGTTTAGGAGCGCGACGCTTTGGCCGCAACCTGGGCGCGATACGACATATTGCGCCGCGCCACATCAACCACGAAGTGCCCGTGCCGCAGCAGGCGCCGGCCTAGCAGCACGGGGTACTTCATATCGGATCGGTCTGATAAAGAAAATTCGGTGTCGAAATCCTCCCCAAATATCCGCAGCGCCGCCTGAATGACATAGCGTTCCTGCATTTCTCCGTTGGAACTCTTGATGTTGCGGAGCGAAAACTCCGGAAATTCCATCACCGTGCCATCGAAGTTAGGATGAGAAGGATCTAGAAGCAGCACGCGCAGGCGCGGCTGCCTGTCGGGCCCGGTTACCACCTGGATATCCGAGCAATGAATCGAACTGGTGTAGGCCCCGGTATCTACCTTGGCTTCCACGCCCCAAAGCTGAAACTTAGGAAAATCCACCAGTTCCAGCCGCCCCAAGATACGCTTCGGAACCCGCTGTTTTTTCATGACCTCAATGTAAACGGGAAGTTCCACTCCGCAGGCATCAACAACGGCAGAAAATTACTTGAACAGCAAGTACTGCGGTGCTTGCCCCGCGAAGTGGAACTTCACGCTACTGGCCGTTTAGCCCTTGTAGCTGATCCGGTACACGGCGTCGTTCTGGTCGTCGGAAACCAACATCGAGCCGTCGGGCAGCACGAGCAGGCAAACCGGCCGTCCCCACGACTTCTGGCCCTGCAGCCAGCCTTCGGCGAAGGTTTCGTAGCTCTTGGCTTGCTTACCGGATGCGTCGAGGCGCACCAGGGAGATGCGGTAGCCGAGCTTGCTGCTGCGGTTCCAGGAGCCGTGCTCGGGAATGAAAATCTGGTTGCGGTAGGTGGCCGGGAATTTCTTGCCGGTATAAAACTTCATGCCAAGCGCCGCTACGTGCGGGCCAAGCTTGCGAGCGGGCTTGGTGTACGTATCGGCTGAGCGGCCTTTGCTGAACTCGGGGTCGGGCACGTCGCCGGCAAAGAAGTACGGAAAGCCGAAGTGCAAGCCGGCGTTAGGCGCCCGGTTCAACTCGTCGGAGGGCAAGTTGTCGCCGAGCATGTCGCGGCCGTTGTCGGTGAACCATAAGGCTTTGTCTACGGGGCTCCAGTCGAAACCAACTGTATTACGCACGCCTTGCGCGTAGATTTCCAGGCCAGTACCATCCGGATTCATCCGGGTGATGGTACCAATAACGGGCTCGGAAGGAATGCAGGTGTTGCAAGGAGCGCCTACCGGTACGTAGAGCTTGCCATCGGGGCCAAAAGAAATGTAGCGGTAGCCGTGCCACTCATTGTTGAGCAGCTGGTCGAACACCACAACCGGCTTGGGCGGCTGCTTAAGCTTTTGAGCAATGTTGTCGTAGCGAATGATTCGGTGAATCTCTCCTACATACAACGAGCCATTGCGGATAGCCACCCCATTGGGACCGTTCAGGCCGTTGGCGATAGTAATTACTTCGTCGGCTTTGCCGTCTTTGTTACGGTCGGGCAGGCCGTACACTTTGCCGCCGTCGCGGCTGCCTACGTACACCGTGCCATCGGGCCCGACGGCCAGTTCACGGGCACTTTTCACGTTTTGCGCGAAGTACGTGATGGTAAAGCCAGCGGGCAATTTGATTTTGCTCAGATTGGCATCCGGGGCCGCCGTGGGCCGGTCGGGCGTGGAGGAAACAAGGGCCAGCGGTGCCAGAAACAGAAGGGGAAGCAGTCGGTGTGTCTTCATACAGCCACAAACTACTGATAAGCCCGCAAAGTTGCGGTGTATCTTCAATGAACAACGAATAATGCGGTGTATTTTCAATGAACAACGAATAATTAGGAATAAGGAGTGAGAAACAAGCCGTGCCATCACACAAGATGCTTCGCCTAAGGCTGCGCAGACGCTAGATGAAGCACGACGGGCACATTGCTTACTCCTTGTTTTTAATTCCTTGTTCTCTTAACTAGCTTTTCGTATTCGCGCTCTGATTGTTGTTGTTCTCCAAAGCCGGCGTACACTCTGATGCCTTGCAGTACCAACCCTATTCCCCAGAAAGCACCTGCCCATATGGGCCACGGCATGGGGCGCGCCTCCTGCCCCGTGAGGCCCCAGATAACCCAGAGCACGGCATTCACCAGAACGTAGGTAGACAGGTGCGACTTGAATTTAGCGCGGTCCTTTGCCATACGCCAGAGTTGCGGGTCACGATTAGAAGTTTCCATGGCAGGGAGTGTTATAGTTGATTGATGATCAAACGTATAACATCGGCCCGACCGAAACCAAAATACCTTACTCAAGCGGTATAATACAGGGCTGAAGCTTAGAAAATGGCTACTCAACCGCAGCCCGTATGCTGCCGCGCGCGTATGCCAATCACCTACCCCGTCTCCTATGCCTACCTCCTCCCCTACCGCCGCCAACTGGCGCGCCGAAGCGAAATCGTTCGGCCGTATCCTGCTCTACCGCGGCGACATCACCCGCGTCGACACCGACGCTATAGTGAATGCCGCCAATTCCAGCCTGCTCGGGGGCGGTGGTGTCGATGGAGCCATTCACCGGGCAGGCGGCCCCGAAATTCTGGAAGCTTGCCGCCGCTTGCGAGCCGGCCACTACGGCAAGGGCTTGCCAACGGGCCAGGCGGTTATCACCACTGCGGGCCGGCTGCCCGCCCAGCACGTTATTCATACGGTAGGGCCGGTCTGGAACGGTGGGCACCAGCAAGAGCCCGAGCTACTAGCCAACTGCTACCGCAACAGTCTGCAGCTAGCAACTGAAAATCAGCTTCGCAGCCTTGCCTTCTCCAGCATCAGCACCGGCGTGTATGGCTATCCGAAAGCAGAAGCTACTATGATTGCCGTACGCGAAGTCCGAGCGTTTCTGGAGTTGCACGAGTTGCCAGAGGAAGTGGTTTTCGTGACGTTTGACGAGGCTAGCTTCCAGTTGTATGAGCAAGAATTAGAGCAGATATAAAAGTGTGTTTACAGGTAAAAATCAATACATTACACGTAGATAAAACCATGCCCTAAGTAGTCAACGACATCCTTCCATCCCCCAAAAGGAAAAGTGTTATGGCACTTTCAACTACCCACCCAGCCCCCACCAGCCACAGAAGTAAAAACAGTTCCAGCAATCCGGTTTGGATGGATGCGCTGCGCATTCTGCTAGGCTTGTTTCTGTTCGTTAAGGGCGTCGCGTTTTTAAGCAAATCCAGCGACGTGTATTACCTGCTCAGCCAGCAGCAAAGCTTAGGGCAACTCAGTAAAGCGTCTGTTTTCTTTAGTGTCGTGCACATGCTTGGTGGGGCAATGATTGCCTTTGGAGCCCTAACTCGGCTCGCGCTTCTGTGCCAAATACCCATTGTACTAGGCGCCGCGCTAGTTGTCAATCCGCAGCGCGGCTTCAACATCGACAACAAGGAGCTTTGGCTGTCCTTGCTCGTGCTCGGCCTGCTCTTGTTCTTCATGATCAAGGGCCCAGGCCGACATTCCATCGACAACAAGGTGTTCCGCAGCCAGCCGGACCCGTTGTAAGCGCCCAGGCGCTACAGCCTCACCGCCGGGTGCCGCCGCAGATAGGCGGCTACGTTGTAGATAAGCCCGGCGTGGCCTGCTTCCAGCAGAATGGTTTCGGCGCCTTGCAGTAAGGCGATGAACCGCTGCAACCCGGCGTGCGGAATCACTTGGTCGTGGCGGCCGAGGAAAAAGGTAACGGGCGTAGGCCGTCGATTCAACAACTCCGCCAGCTTCTGCAAACTGAATGTCAGCAGCCGGAAGCCCACCCAGCTCCGATACACGCGCAGCCGCTTTTCCCGGCTTTCCAATTGCCATTCGGCAAAGCGCACCAAGTTAGCCGGCACCAGGCGGCGCTGTTCCAGGGTGCTCAGAAACTGCAACAACCGTTGCGGCCGCAGCACCGCCCGGCCCAGCACACCCCGCATCCACGGCGGATACGTAGCCAGCGAGTACCAGAACTGCCGCTGCAACCCATCGGGCGCAATCAACCACACGTGCTGCACCCGATCCGGGAAGCTCTCGACGGCCGTGAGGGCAAACTTGGCCCCCATGCTAAAGGCCAGCAAGCTGAAATCTGCAATGTGGTTGCTTGTCAGGAACTCGTTCAGCAACTCGCTTAAACGCTTTTTAGTGAGCGGAGCGTCGGCTTTAGCTAACCGGCTGCGGCCGTGGTAGAATAGGTCGAAAGCATATACCGTCACCTCCGGGCCTAGCTCCCCGATGAGCGTGCGCCAGTGTCCCTCGCCTTGCCCGTAGCCATGAAACGCCAGAATCACGCGCGGCCCGGAGCCGTAGGTTCGGTAGTACAGCGAGGTTTTCATTTACCAGTTACCGTTTATCAGTAAGGGCAAACGGTTCTTCTCGCTTTTGGATGCTACGCTCCTGCTTGTTACTTGTTAAGTGCTGGTTGTTAAATGATAAATGTTAAATGAGCCTAGAGACACCGCCCGAGACAATAAATTTCATGACTTCACTGCTTGGCAAATCCAAGTAGGTGATGTTGGCGGCGGGCATCAGCACCAGTTCGCCGGAAAAGTTGTAGGAGTGCGGGAAATACACGGCCAGCAGCTCCTCCCGGTTGATGGCCAGCATGGCGTCCTGCGTCACGAACCCCATCTTGTAGACTTCGTCTTGCGCGTTCATGCGGGCCAGCACGGGGCAGTTGAACTTTTGGTTGTCGCCCACGAAGGCGTCGAACAGGTCTTTGAGGCTGGAATAAATGATGCTGACCAGGGGCGTGCGGTGCAAAACCCGCTCGGCAATAACCAGAAACGGCCGCACCATAAACGACTTCGCCACGAAGCCAACCAGGGTTACTACCACCACGGCCCCCAACAGCCCGAGCCCTGGCACCCCGTAGTTCGGAAACAGGTTGTCGAGCCAGTGAAACACGGCGTACAGGATGTACCCCGTCAGGCCAATAGGCGCAACAATAAGAAAGCCGTTAAGAAAGTAGTTGAAATATTTACGCATGAGGCGAAGGTAGCAGAAGGTGAAATAGTGAGATGGTGAGATGGTGAGTTTGATGTT